>CAZTDD010000024.1:0-60603 GCA_964612675.1 uncultured bacterium | reverse complement strand
TCATGGCTTGCCGAAGGCAAACATGAGAGCCGTAAAGGAGGGGGTTGAAATCCGTTTTTCCGACTTTTTGCGGCGGTGTCAATCTTTGGGGGAGAAAACACTGTAGACAGACCTGTCTTTTTTCCTCCCCCGAGATCGGGGGAGGTTAGGAGGGGGTTGATGCTTCTTCTCACGTTCCCTCTCAACTTCCCAATTGTTGACAACATGACGTATAACCCCTTTGTTCTCAAAACGTTTCCCGCAGCCATTCCAGTCCCCGGCCGAACGTTCGCCGGAATAACGACCCCTTGTGTTGCCGGTCCATCATCCGTTCGTGACAGCAAAAATGGAGCAAACCGATTCCCGAGGCATACAGCGGACTGTTCAAATCCGTCGGACCGCTGACTCCGTTGGGATACCCGATATGCGCCTCGCGATGGATAATTTTCTCGGCCCGGTCGGACATCCCATCCAGTAGCGACGTTCCGCCCGTGAGAACCACGCCTCCGTAGAGGTGGCGCAAGAGATCTCTTGCCTGAAGTGTTCGCAACACCTCCTTCAATATCTGATCTATTCTTGCCTCGATCACCCAGCAAAGACGTTTTCGTTTCGCTACCATCGTCCTGCGATTCTTAAACCGCACGACACGGATCAACTCTTCATCGTCGACCAGTTCCGTGCTCGCAGAACCGGCGTAGATCTTGAGTTGTTCGGCGTTCTCGAGAGGCGTTTGAAAATAGTGATTGATGTCTCGCGTGATGTGCTCTCCGCCTACCGCCAGAATCTCCGTGTGTTGGATACACCCCTCAAAGAACACCACCATGGACGTTGTGCTGCCGCCGATATCGACTAGCACCACACCTGCGTCTTTCTCTTCTTCCGTTAACACAGAGGACGCCGCGGCGATGGGTTGAAGCACGAAGCGCTCCACCCGCAGACCGGCCTTGGTAATGCAGCGCCGGATGTTGCGAATCATCGTTTCGTGGGCCGCGACGATATGCACATCGACTTCCAGCAGACTTCCCTCCATTCCAACCGGATCGGCGATATCCGAGTTGTTATCAAGCCGAAACCGGCGCGGAATGTTGTGAAGGACGGTCATATCTTTTGGAACGGATTTCCGCGCGGCCACACGGATGGCACGGTTCACATCGTCCCGCGTCACGCCACGTCCATGGCCTGGAAGCGCAATGGAACCCACCGTGTTGAAACAGTGAATAAATCCGCCTCCGATCCCTACGGTCGCCTGGTTCAGCCTGATCTCCGGGATGCATGCGAATGCTTTTCGCGTGGCGTTCTCAATGGAATGGATTGTCTCCTCCATATCTACGACACCGCTGCCCGAAAGCCCGGCGGTTGGGTGGTGACCGAGCCCGGCGATCTCGAGCTTGTTTTCATTTTCCCGTGCGATCACGCAACAAATCTTCGTCGTCCCAATATCGAGAGCAACAAACCATTCATCACATCTATCGCGGCCAATCATCCCCGGAGTCCTCACGTATTCGTATTGTTGTTTCTACGGCATAGTTCGTACCAACGCTCCGCATCCAATCCCTTCGGTTGAAGAGCGATGCCCGCCTTGGGAAACCGTGCGTCAATATAATCCACAGTCATGTCTTCCCGCTCGATGAAGTCCCAAACCCGCACAATCTGACGCGGGAGAGTTTCAGGCAGTTCGGGAGAAAGAAGAATCCGTTTCGCCTTCCGGACCGGGAACAGCTCCATCCAGCCGTCCTCAGCGATATAGACCGACTCCAACTGATCGAAAAACGTCGGCGACAGCTGTAAAAATTGAATCAACAAATCGAGTGCCTTCTTGTATCGGAGATCTTCTATCTCGTGGCCCGGTACAAGACTGACCGATGGTCCCGTGACGAAAGGAATCCGGCGGGCCTCTTTCAATCGGTGTGGACTGATTCCCTTTTCGCTCTGAACATGCGGAGAGAACAACGCCGGAAGTACGATTCCTTCACGGTCCAGTCCGTACAACACGCCTTGTCGCCGTTCCAGAATTCCGCACACCGGCTGCCGTTCCTGGATTACGATGGAAACGCTGTCGGGCGGGACCTTTTCCACACGGCAGGATCGTACCCACGGGTGCCGTGCTACCCGCTGTGCGACACGCGCGCTCGGCACGAACCAGATATTCGAACCGGTATTGACCGCAGCCATCTGGTGAATACTTTCCGGGTTGGACCAGTGCGTGCCGGTGATGGTCACTTCACGGACCGTAAAATCGCCCGACGTTGTGAAATACAGAACAACGTCCAACAAAATCCACGCCGCACCCAAAATCACCGCCAGTCCGATGACAATTCGGCAGAAGAGGTACGCCGCACCCCGGAACCAGTCCAGGTAGCTCTTGGGCTCTTTTGCTGTTTTCGCCATACTTCTACTCCCGCCGGGTTTGCAGGCCGCCATGCAAACGGTCCAGTGTTTCTTCTCCGACCTGCCAAACATTTCCGGCGCCCATTGTGATCAACACATCTCCTTCACGAAGTACATCGAGCAAGTATTCCGGGATCTCTTCGAGACGCGGTACATACACAACCTCTCGATGATTTCTGCGTGTTGCACGAAACAACGTTTCGCCGTCCACGCCCTCAATCGGCCGTTCTCCGGCTCCATAGATATCGGTCAATACAAGAAGATCCAATTCCTCGAACGCCGATGAAAACTGGTTTCCAAGCCGTTCGGTGCGCGAGTATCGATGCGGTTGAAACACGCCGACACGGCGTCCGCGATACCGTTCGCACAGCGCTCCTACGGTCGCTCGTATCTCCGTCGGATGGTGGGCGTAGTCGTCGAGGACCGTGATGCCTTTCGCCCGCCCTTTGAGTTCGAGCCGTCGTTTGGTTCCCTGGAATTCTGCGAGAATGGCAGCGATTTCATCGAAAGACACGCCCGCGTTAAAACCGGCGGCAATGGCCGCCAATGCGTTATGCATGTTGAAGCGTCCGGCGATACTCAATTTCAACTCGCCGAGATGGCTGCCGTTCAATAGAATCTGTGCCCGGCTTTCGGAAGGTTCTTTCGTGTAGTCTGTGAACCGCAAATCCGCTTCTTCCGCTTCACCGTATGTTCGAACAGACCGCTTCAGTTCCGCACGCACGCTCTGTGCACCCGGACAATCCGCCGACATCCAGATTTCGCCGTTGTCCGGCATCGCTTCGAGGAATGATTTGAATGCTGTATGGATATCGTCAATCCCTTTGAAATAATCCAAATGGTCTTCCTCGATGTTGTTCACGATTGCGAATTTCGGGTGGAGATGACGGAACGAACCATCGCTTTCGTCTCCTTCCGCGATGACCCATTCGGAGGCCCCGATCAGTGCGTTGCTCCCGAATTCGTCCAGAATGCCGCCGACCAAGCAGGTCGGATCGAGGCCCGCGTGTTTGAAGAGAAATGAGATCATGCCGGTAATCGTGGTTTTTCCGTGTGTGCCTGTCACCACGATTCCGGTTCGATCGTTGAGCACTTTTCCCAATGCTTCCGCGCGATGCCATATCGGAATCCCTTTTCGCTGAGCGGCCTGGATTTCCGGGTTGGATTTTGAAATCGCGGAAGAAATCACCAGTACGTCGGCACCGGCAACATTTTCCTTTTTGTGTTCGCGATACACTTTGATATCTCGCGATTCAAGAATGTCGATAGTGGCGCTGGTTCCACTATCCGAACCGGTGACGTTGTATCCTCCGGCTTTCATGATCTGTGCGACGGCGCTCATGCCGATTCCACCGATACCGACAAAATGCAGATGAGAAACCGGCTTCGATTTTGTCTTCTTTTTCCCGCTCATATCCGACCTCCTGCTACTTCTTCGACCGTATCGAGTATGCGAGCGGCTGCGTGCGGTCGAGCTTCGATCTTCATTCCGTTTGCCATCCCGCGCCATAAAAACGGGTCTTCGAGAATTCGTTTGATTGTCTGCGCCAACCGAACGCCGTCGACTTGATCCTGTTGAAAGACCCGGGCTGCGCCCGTCCGTTGGAAATGATGCGCGTTTGTTTTTTGGTGGTCGCCCGCCGAGGTGGGCAGGGGAACGATAACCGCCGGCAGCTCCCACAGTGCGGCTTCCGCCAAGGTCCCCGCTCCTGCACGGCAGACCAGTAGATCCGCCGCCTCGTACGCCTCCGCCATGTTCTCGATGAACGCCGGGGTGACGATGTGTTTTTTGTTTGCTAATTCTTGAACTAGATCCTTGTTGCGCTGCCCTGTCTGGAGGATCATGCGATACTCGAGTCTTTGTTCTTCCAGATGGGGGATCGCATCCATGGCCGCCCGAACGAGTGCGCGGGCGCCTTGGCTTCCTCCGAGCACGAGTATGCATGGCGGTTTCCTCACCTCGGCCGGACGGACCCAATTCTCCGGAGGTTGAACTTCCGGCCGGACAGGTACGCCGGTGAGTACGGGGGTTGGTCCTTCTAGATACGGGTGGCTTTCCTCGAAGGACGTACACACGGCAGCCGCGTGTTTGGAGAACCAGCGGTTGACAACGCCGGGATAGCTGTTTTGTTCATGCAAAACAATCGGCCATCGGGCCAGGCGGGCTGCAAGCACCGCCGGTGCGGATGCATACCCGCCGACCCCGAGCACTGCTCCGCAGTCTGCACCGCGCAGCGTTCCTTTCATCTGGAGCATGGCCTTCATATGTTCAAACACAATTCTCACGTTCTTATACATCCGCTGACGTTGCAGCCCGCGAACCCTTACTCCCTTGAATTCAAATCCGGATTTCTCCACATGCTCGCGCTCTTTCGGGTCGTCACGACTGACGTAGAGAATGGGCTGGTCCGGTTGCCGTCGGCGCGCTTCGTGTGCCACGGCAAGCCCCGGGAACAAATGCCCTCCCGTTCCTCCGCCTGCGATTACAAACAACCCGTTCATTCCCTGTTCTCTCCACTCAAGCGGTTGCCGACTGCGTTCGATACCGTCTTGCAGTCTTCTTCCGTCTCGGTGTCACACTTTGCGAGTCTTCTCGCAGCGTGGACTGTGCCACATTGATAATCAAACCGACCATGACCATGAAAATCACCAGCGAAGAACCTCCGTATGAAATCAAAGGCAGGGAGATCCCCGTGGTCGGTACGATCTTCGTCACGACTGCAATGTTTAAGAATGCTTGAAGCCCGATACACAATCCGCAGCCCGCCGACAGCAGCGATCCAAACAAATCGTCACAGTTCAACGCGACGTATATCGCCAACGTGATAATCACACTGAAGGCGAGCAGCAGCAAAACACATCCGAGAAAACCAAGTTCTTCTCCGTAGACCGAGAAAATGAAATCCGTGTGCGATTCCGGTGTGAATCCCATTTTCTGTCGACCCTTTCCGATGCCCACTCCGTTCCATCCACCATTGGACAACGCGATTTTCGACATGCGGATGTGATAACTCTCTTCTCCGGAAACATAGTCTTGCAGTCGTTTCATCGAGTACGGATCGCGAGCGATGAAGACGAGGGTGGCGACAACCAAGATTCCTGTGATCGGAAGAACTTGTTTTATTTTTCCACCCGCGGCGAACCACAGCGCCACACAGAGAAAACCGAGAAAGAATGCCGTTCCTTTATCCGGTTGGATGAAAATCAAGACCAGGACGACTCCGACAACGATGAAACTGGGAACAAGTCCTCGCCAGAAACTGTTCAGCTCCTCGAATCGTCGACTCCAGCATTCCGCCAGATAAAGCACCAACGTGAGCTTCGCGAGTTCGGAAGGCTGCAGCCGAAGAGGACCGATCACGAGCCAACGCGTTGCGCCGTTGATGGTTGCGCCCAGCGGAGACCACAGGACAGCCGCCAGCAGACCAATGGTGAGAAGTAGGAACAAGCGCCCCCACGGCCGAAGGAGGTTGTAATCGAACTGTGTGGATAGCCCCATGAGTCCCAGCCCGATCGCCAGCCACATCAGCTGTCGTCCCAGCCACACATACGTGTTTCGCTCGTGGTCTTTTGTAAGAATTGACGCGCTGGAGCTCGATAGAATCACCAGACCCACCAGAACCAGGGTGAGCGTGACAATCGAGAGGGTTGCGATGACCGCGGATCGTTTCAGATTCATTTCGCTGCCTCCCGAACGGCATCGACAAATTCATCTCCGCGTTCTTCATAACTCTTGTACATGTCCCAACTCGCGCACGCGGGAGACAGAAGCAGCGTTCCGGGACCTTCGTTGTCTTTCAGGGCTCGACGGACCGCTTCGCGAACATCCCGAACAAGTTCGACCTGGATAAACGGCCGCCACGCTTCAGCGAACAGTTCCGCCGACTCGCCCACCAAATACGCCACACGAACTTTCTGTCGTATAAGTGAGAGAAGCGGCGCAAGCGAGTCGCCTTTATGGCGGCCCCCTGCAATGAGAAAAACCGGCCCGCTAACCGATTGCAGAGCGGTTTCAGTTGCGTGGACATTCGTTGCCTTCGAGTCGTTGTAACAGCGAATTCCCTTGACAGAGGCGACGAATTCCAGCCGGTGATGGGGAGTCTTATAATCCCTCAGCGCTTGCAACGCCGTGTCGATCGAAATACCGAGGCTGGTTACCGCACCCGCGGACGCGAGCGCGTTCAGCCGCACCTGCCCCAGCCAATCGCTCCAACCGGGAACAACGAACGGTCCGCTTACGTCCGTGCTTCGGTAATAAATCGCCCCTTCCAACTCGAACAGCCCTTGCCGTTTGTGTTCTTCGATATCGAATGTACGAATCATCGCTTCGGTGACCGGGTAGCATTCCTGCGCAACGCCCGGCCCGATCCAAAGGTCGTCGTTGGGCGTCTGATTCATACAGATGCGGGTTTTTGTTTCGTAATACTCTTCAAGCGATCTGTACCGATCGAGGTGATCCGGAGCGAGATTGCAAATCACGGATACATGCGGTTGGAATTGATCGACCGTTTCAAGTTGAAAACTGCTGACCTCCAAAATAAGGGGTTCATCGCTCTTCGCGCGTCCCTCGACCACGACGTTTGCCAGCGCATTCCCGATATTACCTGCGGTCTCTCCTCCGAATCCGCACCGCTCGACAATATGGCCTGTCATGCTGGTTACAGTGGTCTTACCATTGGTGCCTGTGATCGCGATTAACGGACGCCGGCAGAATCGCGAGGCCAATTCCAATTCTCCGGTAACCGGGATACCTTCCGAGGCCGCCCATTCGAATAACGGACCGGTTAACGGAACGCCCGGACTGACGACAATCAGCTGCACGCCTTTTATCGGCTCGTGAGGACCGAATACGAATTCAACTCCGCGCTCGGCAAATCGAGTTTCCAAAGCATCGCGCTTGCTTTCATCGCGATCTGTCGCGATCACATGAGCGCCCTGGCGGAGAAGAAGTTCGGTGACAGCTTCCCCGGTGCGCGCCATCCCCACGACCTGGACGTGCAAGCCGCTCAGGTGGCGGTGGTCGAAACGATGAATCAACCGGCGCGTAAGAACTGGACTGGGCGTCATGATCGCCATCCTTCTCTCTGTGCTCCTTTTATCGAATCTTCAGGGTTGCCAGACCCAACATCGCGAAGATCGCTGCGGCGATCCAAAACCGCGTAATGATCTTTGCCTCCGGCCAACCCCGCATTTCAAAGTGGTGATGAAGCGGTGCCATCAGGAAAACTCGTTTGCCGCCTCGCAGTCGATACGAGGCAACCTGAATCATCACTGACAGCGCTTCCGCCACGAAAACGCCGCCGACGATAAGCAGAAGAAGCTCCTGCTTGAGCATGACCGCGATGACGCCGAGCGCACCGCCCAGCGATAGACTCCCCGTATCGCCCATAAAGACCTCTGCGGGATGTGCGTTAAACCAGAGGAAGCTCATCGTGGCACCCACCAGCGCGGCGCAAAACACTGTCAATTCGCCTGTTTGAGGCACGTACGGAATCGCCAGGTAACTACTCCAGTTCACACGGCCCACGATGTAACAGAGCACCGAAAACGCTCCGCTTGCGATGATCACGCATCCACTTGCAAGGCCGTCTAATCCATCAGTTAAATTCACTGCGTTCGAGGAACCCGTGATGACGATGCCGATGAAGGGGATGTAGAGAATTCCCAATGGAATGAAAACATCCTTGAAAAAGGGCAGGGGAAGACTATGCGCATTTTGATGCGTGAGAGGAAAGAGGTAAAAATACGTTCCGATCAGAATGCCGAGAGTAAATTGGACGGCGAGTTTCTGACGCCCGCTGATTCCTCTGTACGCTTTCCGCCTCAGCTTGGTGTAGTCATCCATCATTCCCAAGAACCCGAGCGCGAGAGTAACTCCCACGGCCATAAGCACCAATTCGTTACTCAGGTTTCCCCAAAGCAAAGTCGAAATTGCGACCGAAAACAGAATGAGGATTCCTCCCATCGTGGGAGTTCCCGCCTTGTTCTTATGTTTGTCGTAAAGCGCCTTGACTCCTTCGCCGCGGATCGTTTGTCCGATCTTCAGCCGCTGAAGCCAGGCGATCATGAGGGGACCGACTACCACGCCGATGATCATCGCCGTGACCGTCGCCATGGCCGCTCGGAACGAAATGTATCCGAATACGTTGAAGAGACCGATGTCCCAACGCAACGGGTATAGAAACAGAAGGGCCACAACTGCTCTCCTTCCTCACATCGTTTCCGATGCGACGATCCTCTCGACTACTTTTTCCATCGCCATACCGCGCGATGCCTTCACAAGGACCAGGTCCCCTTCTCCAATCAGTTCGGCAATGCGGGACGCAACTTCCTCGTGACTCTCGCAGCGAAAAACCCGATCCTGCGGCATCCCCGACTCGATGGCTCCCTCCGCTAGGTTCTGAGCGAGTGGACCGAGCGTTACCAGCAGGTCCGCCCCGTAATCGAGGAATTCCCTCCCCAATTCGAAGTGAAGCTCGTTTGCGCGCGGACCCAAATCGAACATGTCCCCGATCACCGCGATTCGACGTTGAGCGGATGAGTGACGAAGCGTATCCAACGCCGCCCGCACAGAGGCCGGATTTGCGTTATACACATCGTCGAGAACCGTGCTTCCTTTCAATCCGGATCGGCGGTTGAGACGACCCCAGCTGCTATGGAATTCCGCCAGCGCCTTCAGACGATTCTCCGGCGATACCTCGTAGATTTCTCCCACGCACCACGCGGCCAACGCGTTAGACACGTAGTGGCGTCCATATGCAGAAAGTTCACACCGCCATTCACCGTGACGGTCATGAATGGTGAATCGCGGCCGCGCATCCGCGTCCAGCTCCAATCCATCCGCCCACACAGCGGTATTTCGTCCGATTCGATAGCCGATGGAGCGATTCACCAACGCTTGGAAATACGAGGCATAACGACTGTCTAGATTGATTACTCCCCAACCATCCGGTCGCACCGCAAGAAGAAGGAGTCCTTTCTCGCGTGCTATCCCCTCCAGGGAGCCCAGGCGTTCGAGATGACACGGGGCGATGGACACTATCACACCCACGTCCGGCTCGGACATCGACGCGAGTTGAGCCATTTCTCCCGGCCGGTCAATGCCGTTTTCAAGCACCGCAATTTCCGTTTCAGGTGTAATGCCCAGGATGGTCCTTGGCGTGCCAATCAGGTTGTTGTAGTTCTTCTCGGCTTCGTGGACGCGAAACTGAGTGCGCAACACATCCCCGATCATTTGCCGGGTCGACGACTTGCCCACACTCCCGGTCACCGCCACCACCGACGCGCTGCATCGACCACGGTGAAAATGGGCGAGCGCGCCGTACGCGCGCAACGTGTCTTCGACGACTATCAGCGGAAGGATTCGCAGATCGGGGTTTCGTTTTGCGTACAGCTCATCGACCAGCGCCGCCGAAGCACCTGCACGGCGGGCCTCCTTCAAGTAATCATGCCCATCAAACTTCTCACCCCTTAGCGCCACGAACAGATCTCCGGCCTCAAGCGCACGCGTGTCCGTGGAAATCCCGCGTACTGCATCCGGCGGCGAGTCGACAAGCGCTTCTCCCCGAGTCGCCCTAAGAAGATCCGACCAATGCCACGCTGTTTCGTTCATTGGGCTCCCTCCCTCGTATGACTCTCTTGTTGGAGGAACTCACGGACGACGATTCGGTCGTCAAACGGATAAGCGGTCGTTCCGATAGTCTGTGTTGTTTCGTGGCCTTTCCCTGCGATTAGGAGGATGTCGTTCTCTCCGACCAGATCGACGGCTTGATGAATTGCTTCACGGCGGTCCGGTTCGATCTCATATCGGTCGCGGCCTGCGACCATACCGCGTTCAATCTCACGGATAATCTCGATAGGATCTTCTGTTCGCGGGTTGTCCGATGTAACGATCGCCCGGTCGCTGTATTTGAGTGTGATGTCGCCCATGACGGGCCGCTTTGTGCGATCCCGATCGCCTCCACATCCGAAGACTGTGACCAGTCTCCGGTGGGGAAGGGCCGCGAGAGTAGACAGCACCTGCTGGAGCCCATCCGGCGTATGCGCGTAATCGACCAGTATTTGTGCGCCTTTGTTGTTCTCGATGGGTTCCAGTCTCCCGGGAATTCTCCGAACGTTCTGCAGTCCGGTGACGATGTGATCCGGAGCGAGACCGAGCGCATAGCCTGTCGCTCCCGCACCAATCAAGTTCCGCAAGTTGTGTTCTCCAAGCAGCGGCGAGCGAATCTCTCTTTCCCAATCGGGAGTGCGTAATGTGAAAGACGTACCGTTCAGAGCGAGGCTGTGTTCTTCGGCTGTAACATCAACGCTTTCGGATAAACCGAATGATACGCGCTGTTTCTCCGGTATCCGCTCGAAAATAATGCGCCCGTGTTCATCGTCTGTATTGATAACCGCTTTGCCGTCGGGATGCAGATTTTCAGTGAACAACGCAGCTTTGGCTTCACGATAGTCATCAATGTCTTTGTGGAAGTCCAAATGCTCGGGAGAAAGATTGGTGAATGTGGCTGTATGGAATTTCAGACCGTTGACACGATGGAGACGCAATGCGTGTGACGAGACTTCCATTACAACATTCATGACACTGTCATCCCGAATATCTGCAAGAATCCTTTGAAGATCGAGAGCGAGGGGAGTCGTGTTCGGAGCCTTGAGTGTGCGGCCTTTCCAGCGGTACTCGATGGTCCCGATGACGGCGGCGGCTTCACCGGCTGCGTGCCACATCGCTTCGATCATGTAGGTGCTGCTTGTTTTGCCGTTACTGCCTGTGATTGCCGCCAATGTGAGTTGATCGCCGGGGGTGCCGTAAAACGCGGCGGCCAGATGGGGCAGGGAGGCGAGTGTGTCAGCGACTCGGATCGCGGGTCCCGGACAGTCGCCGGGAATCTCTTCGACAAATACTGCCGCAGCGCCTGCGGCAAACGCGTCCAGGATGTACCGATGGCCGTCGGTTCGCGTGCCGCGCAACGCGACATACAGATCGCCGGAGCCGACCTGACGCGAATCGTACTGAATACTCCGGATCTCTCGTGGAGTGGTTCCACGGATCTCCTGTACGTCGACGGCGGTGAGCAGTCGAGTAACCTCTGCCTCAACCATTGGGGCACCTCTGGCGATCATTCAAAGAGATCGCCTCAAGCAGTGCGCAAGACCGTACCGGTGTCTCGATTCACCGGCGGTCGCATGCATAAATCAATCGTTCTTTTCGGTTCCTTCCGGAGCCGAAGCCACTACACGGCCGGTACTGCGATCTTCCGGACCGGCACCTAGAACCACGCGGCCTCCATGCGAGGCCGTCAGTCTCTGTCCCGGGGGTATTTCCTGGCTGATGACCCAGCCTTTGCCGTCAAATCGGGCCCGGAATCCAGCCTGGAGTAGTGTCAAGTACGCTTCTCGGATGGACATGCCGGCAAGCTGCGGCATGACTCCGTGAACCGGCGTCTGTTCAGTGGCCTCAATAATCACAGCCGGTTCGGTTGTATCGGGGGTCGGTTCTGGAAGGGCCGCGACCCTGGCCTCAATATCTCTGGGGGGCACTCCCCGGTATCGAGTGATTCCCTCTGCAATCGCAGTGAATACCGGACCGGCGACTTCGCCACCGTATTTACCCTTTGTCGGTCTATCCACCATAACGTAGATCACCGCCCTCGGGTCATCCGCAGGGAAGAATCCCGCCCAGCTGGCAATCCGTTTTCCTTTTTCGTATTTCCCGCTCGGTCCCGCAACTTGAGCGGTGCCGGTTTTTCCGGCGACCTGGAATCCCGGTATCCGGCAATGATCGTGCCCTGTACCTTCCGGATCCTCTGTTACCCCCACAAGCATGTCGACCACAGTCTCCGCAATGCCCGGATCGAGGATCTGTCGGCTGGGCCGGAGTTCCCGATAAGAAACGACTCCGTCCGCCGGGTTGCGGTACCCTTTCACAATATGGGGCTGAATACGAACACCGCGGTTCGCGAGTATTGCGTAAGCCGTGGCGATGGTCAGGCAGTTTGTAGAGAGTTCTTGTCCGAACGGCAACGCCCACATGGACAGCGCGCTCCACGACCGAACCGGCCGGAGAATTCCCGCTGTTTCCGCCGGCAGATCCACTCCCGTCACAGAACCGAAACCGAAACGGGTCAGGATCTCGTAGACCGCTTCTTCGCCCATCTCTGCGGCGATCTTGCACGTCCCGATATTCGAACTGCGGATAATAATGTCTCGAACCGTCAGATCCTCGAATCGGTGTATGTCGTCGCGGAGTATTTTGAGCGTCCGGCCACTCGAACTCTTGATTGCGTATCGACCTTTTTCGCAGTAGAACTCTCGATCCGGAGTTACTATTCCTCTTTCCAGCGCGCCCGCGATAATAAACGGTTTGACAACAGAACCAGGCTCGAACATGTCGGTGATTGGTCTGCATTTTCTTCGAAACTCACCGACTTCATTGAAATCATTCGGGTTGAAACTCGGTCTGGCCGCCATGGCCAGGATATCCCCGCTACTCGGATCTAAAACAACCGCCATCGCTTGGACAGCACCGCTTTCTTCGACAACGTCCTCCAGCTCCTTTTCGACGAGGTGTTGAATTCTCGAGTCGATGGTCAATATCACATCCGCGCCGCGCACGCCCGCTTCTTTTGTGTAGTCATAATCGGGCATGAATCTCCGCCGGGCATCCACATCCACAAAGACCTGTTCGCGTGCTCCCTCCAGTCGTTCTTCGAACTGATACTCGATTCCTCCCCGTCCTTTCTGATCGGAGCCCACGAAACCGACTACGTTCGAGGCCAGAGATCCCTCCGGATAAAACCTGGGAAACTCAGGATCGAGTCGAACGGCTTTTTGCTTGATATACGATTCGAGGGCTTCCACGAGTTCGTCGTACTTTTCGCCGGTGATTCCTCGTGCGATTCGCTTGACCTGCCCCTTTTCATCGGGGACTCGTGCGGCAAGTGCCTTTCTTTGTTCTGCGGTCAGATGAAGCACGCGTCCGACATCCGCTGCAAACGCGTCGGGATCCTCTACGTTGCTAACGTAGAGTGAATAGCTGGCCCGGTCGGTCGCCAACGGTTCGAGGTCACGATCCAAAATGCGTC
Source organism: uncultured bacterium (assembly GCA_964612675.1). Classification (GTDB taxonomy): domain Bacteria; phylum Hinthialibacterota; class Hinthialibacteria; order Hinthialibacterales; family JAKPRU01; genus CAZTDD01. The sequence goes on along the minus strand of CAZTDD010000024.1, from coordinate 47,155 downwards.
CGCGCTGTGCGGGCAGCACACGAAAGCCGCGATACATTTGATTCCGAACGTTCGAATAACGGTCTGCGGAAAGGATGATCAATTGATACAGCCGGAGGCCGAGTCCACAGAACCCCAGCAGGACCATCACAAGAACAATTACCATACGCCGCCGCACCGTCGACTCGGTCATGGTTACTCCGTCCGTTTTTCGGCTTCCTCTGTTTCGGCCATCGCAAGACCGCTCCACTGCTCCCGGGAGGGCACAGTCGACCTCCCCTCGTTATGCCTGGTTGTCCCGGCAGCGTCTTCCACCGTTCCAAGGAAAAGCGGAGGCAGTACCGGCGCCTTCAGCGGGAGATTGCCTCCGCGGCAAAGCTCTTCCAGCCGTTCCAACTGACGTAATTTCTCGACACGGGCTCTGGCGACGGAAACTTCTCGCTGCAGCTGGAGCTTCTCATCGAGCAAATCGGCCATGATGTACCGGCAACGTTTTTCCTGCAGACTGATATGTACGCAGATAAGAAATGAGGAGAAGACCGCTAAGAGGCACACATAGCTCAGCAGGGCACGAGTCCACAACACGCTTCGCCGCGACCGATCTTCCACTCTCCCTATTCCTCTCCAATTTCAATTCGTTCAATTGCGCGCAGCTGCGCGCTACGACTTCGCGGGTTCACTAAGATCTCTTGCCCGCTCGGGGTGATCGAACCCCGTACGAGCGATCGGGCCTCTACCCGCGCGCCACATCCGCAAACCGGAATTCCGGGAGGACAAATGCATGTTCCCAGACAGCGGCGCACAAACTCTTTTGCAATGCGATGTTCTCCGCTGTGGAATGAAATCACCGCGAGTCGTCCCCCCGGGCGTACCAGATTCCATGCCCGGTTCAGACCTTCCCTGAGCGATTCCAACTCGCGGTTGACGGCAATTCGAATCGCCAGGAATGTACGTGTCGCTGAGTCGATTCCTCCGACTTGGGTCACACCCCTGTAACAACGGTGTACCAACGATCGTAATTGAGTTGTCCGCACAATCGGCTCTGTTTTGCGTGTCTCCACGATCGCTCGGGCAATCGACTTCGCTTTCTTCTCGTCCGCGTACTCTTTCAACACCCGTCGCATTTCTTGCTGGGAAGCTGAAGCCAGGAAATCGGCGGCCGTTGTCGGGCTGGATTGAGACATCCTCATATCCAAAGGCCCCTCCGCGAAACTGAAACCGCGCTCCGGACAGTCCAGCTGAGGCGATGAGACGCCGAGATCGAATAAGACCGAATCCGCCTTTTCCACTCCGGCTTCTCTCACCAATTCGTCGATTCGGTCGAAATTGCCATGCACAATCTTGACTTGGCACGGAAACGTGCGCAGGACCGTCCATGCGCTCTCGACCGCCTCCTCGTCCTGGTCGAGCCCCACATAAAGACCGGATTCCCCGAGCCGCTTGCATATCTCGAACCCGTGGCCGCCATACCCCACGGTCGCATCGATGACGCACTGCCCCGGCCCGCACTGGAGCAGCTCCAGTGTCTCCGTAACCATTACAGGTTGGTGGGCGTCGCTTTGTGTCACTTTTCATCGTCGTTGTTCAGATGTTGATCGCTTCCCTCACCCACAGGCGCCGCGACATTTCCCGCAGCCGCCCCAACCGCCTGGCCGCTGGCCAGACTCGCCAGGACTTCTTCATACTCTTCATCCAGATTTACATCGTTCTTTTTCCGAAAATCCTTGTACCGCAGGTGAGACCAAATCTGAATTTTGTCCCAGTCTCCCAAGAGCACTGCTTTCGACTCGATTCCAGCAAAGTCTTTCATGTCCTCATTCAGCGCAATTCGTCCCTGACTGTCCATCGTCTGCGGAACCGCACTCGAGAAAAACGTAAGGCGCATGTTTCTCTGCTGAGGACTGTATAAAGGGCGTTGACTGATGGCGACCGCCATGCGGGACCAGTTGTCCGAGGGGAAGAGGGCCAGAGCGCCGTCAAACCAACGCGTGAGTATCAACTCTTGTGACCGTAATGGCTTACGAAACTTGCTCGGTATGATAATTCGGCTCTTCTCATCTACAGGCTTCTCGTACTGGCCGATGAATCCGACTGTGCTTTCGCCTGTATTTGGATCGGGAGCCGATTTCAGTATCATCGTTCTTGCGTCCGGGCCGATCAGCCACTACGCTCCATTTTCTGGATATTCTTCGTCATAATCTGGGATTATGCACCACTCCGCTCCCTTTGTCAATGATTTTCTTTCTACAAGTTTCCGAGATTATTCAAGTTAAGTTACACCCAATGTAACTTCTTTTAACCCGCCAAAACCTGCCAAAGATTCTTTTATCTTGTGTTTCTGAAGCCGGTCATTACAATATATTGAGTTGTGTTTCCCGAGTGGGGTTGCGACAAAGGTCCAATATTCGACTTGTTGAGACAGGAAAAATGTCGAATTTGCCATCGGATTTTTATACGTTGCGAGGGGTGCGTCGGCTGTGCTACGAAGCGGGTGTTCAACCTTCGAAAGGCTTAGGACAGAATTTCCTCTACCATCGCCGTACATTGGAGGCGATGGTCAGAGACATCGATATCCTACCCGGCTCGTGTGTAATCGAAGTGGGATGCGGTTTTGGTCATCTTACCGGCGTGCTTGTCAGCGAACGGTATCGGGTAGTGGCTTTCGAAATGGACGAGCGTTTGGCCGAAATCGCAAGAACATATCTCTCTGGAGATGCTGAAGTTATACATGCCGACATCCTCTCGGTCGATCTGTCGAGCTGGACGAGAGAAGGAGAGGTTGGCGGCATTGTCGGCAATTTGCCTTACTCCTCGGGAACGTCCATTCTGTTCCATCTTCTAGACTGGCATTTTTCGATCCCTGTGTGGGGTTTTCTTCTGCAGCGTGAGGTGGCCGACAGAATCCGGGCGGCGCCGGGTAGTTCCCGATATGGGCGGCTTTCCGTCGTGCTTCAATACCTGTTCACTGTCCAAAACCTGCGCCGTGTCGGCCCGTCCGTATTCTTCCCCAGACCTCGTGTGGAATCCGTTTGGATTCGCCTGCTGCCCCGGCGGGATACAGACTTCCGTCTGGCGAGAGACTGGATGGAACCCCTTGCGAAAGCTGCTTTTTCCCATCGTAGAAAGAAACTCGTCACCAATCTGGACGGGATCTCGATCGGAGGAAGACTCTTGACAAAGGATCTTATCCTGAATCAATTGAGTATGTTAGGATTATCGACGGACTGTCGGCCTCAAGATGTGTCCGCCGATCAGTTCGCTGCTTTCGCCGAGGCGCTTCGCCGGTCTAACGGATGATGCCGAGCTCTTTTAGGTGTCTTAAATGGCGCAGATACTCTGCATGTGTATCAAGGTTGGTATGAACGAAAAACTCGTAACCCAAGAGCGGAATGGAAGATAGAAGTATCAAGTAGACGAGAATCTGCCTGCTTTCTTTTGTCAGCTCAAGCCGGCCGATCCGCATGCCTGCATACAAGGCCAGGGGAAGGCTCAAACCCGAGAAAAGATCCCAATCTTCGGGATATCCACGGTCGGCTTGCCACGTCAGTGTGTAAATCAAGTAGCCAAGAGAAGCCAGGCTTAGGAAAATCTCCAGAGGCGATCTGTCTCTGCTCGTCTTACATGACAAGAGTACCGCCACTGCCAGCACCGATGGTGCCGAAAGATAAAACATTTCTTGTAAGACATTTAGAAAGTGGTGCACGGAGAGGATTTTGGTCCACCCGACAAACATTGCTCCATCGAGTCCCACATTCATCTCACTCCAAAAGTGTTGGCCCATCTCCTGCACGGAGCCATTGTAGTACGCCACGCAAATACCTCCCCAAATCGCAATCTGAAGCGCCAGGAGGATAATCACAGTCAGGCTCGCTGTTCTCAGTCCCCGGCGTTTCCAAACTCGCACGATCAGATAGACGATACCCGGGAACAACCAACCCGCAGAAAGGTGGATCGGGAGAAGAAAACCATAGACAAAACCAACCCAGTAAATTGATTTTCCTAGAATTAAATGTCTTGCGGTCAAATAGAGTAGAAGAGCGATTCCTGCCAGAAACACCGGGTACACCTCAATATGCCCGAACCACAACAGAATGAATCCTCCGCTGAAGAGAGCGAAGAGGATCGGAGGATACGGTGTGTTGTTATCGCCGGACCACAATCGGACCGTCCGGAAAACCATCCACATCGCTGGGACGCCGAGAACACAGGAGAGAAGTGCGAGCGAACCTTCGGCCGAGAGATTCGTCCAACGAGTCAATGCCGAGCCGACGAGGCGATGCATGAGAATCGTGAGGGGCTCCCGCAATTGACTGTACCAGATGTCCTGAGAGATGAACTCGATGATCTGAAAGCCGTCGCGGGAGATGTGGACAGAACGAAACGTCCAACAGATCACCGGAAAAAGCAGAATCAAAGTGTACAGGATCCATCGCCCGTGTAAGAGCAGATGGATTTTTCGACATAAGTCCAGCATCTTCCGCACCGTAAGTGGATGGACAAAGAGTGGATACAGGGCTACCGCGACAGTGCGCGCAGAATAGGGGATGGTGAACGTAAAACGCGTGACCCAGATCGAGGGGAATTCCGAACCGAAAACAAAAACCGCCAGGAAGCCGAACCCGCCTGAAGCGGTGAGAATCGTAGACCAGCCTTCGAAGTTTCTGTCTCCATACCACGCAACCAGAACGATGATCCACGCGGCCATCAGACCAAATTGGGAGATTCTGGACAGGGGTATTTTATTCGGTTGAACGAGGGGGCCGAGTTCCGTTGCCGTGGGAGGAGAGATATCGATCAGTTGGATGGCGGTCAGCAAGATCAACAGAAGAAGACCGAAGCGTCCGCTCAGATGCGGAAGGGGGCTTCTCGCTGTTTCAGAGGCCGGAGACGAAGAATTCATTTTTTTTCTTTACCGGGCGGTTACTCGCTGGTCGTGAGTTCGTATGTATACCCACGACAGGCAATCCTTCCTATCTCTCCTCCCCGGCGGGCTATGCTACTCCTCCTCGTCGGGGAATCTTCTTGTCTGGAAGAACCCAAACGATGTGACATCGTCGGGAGATCGGTAGTCTCATCGTTGGACTATCATCTGCGATAAGCATGTACTATTCTTGTAGGTATTATGAAGATACCCCTCTATTACTCAATCGTGTTTCTGGTTCTATTCATCGCGCCTTCATCTGCGGATGTAATTCCTCCGGATGAAACCCTTCCCGAGACGGTTTGTGTCTATACGGATCAAACGATTACGGTGGACGGTGTGCCGGACGAGGCGGCCTGGGAAAAATCGCCGTCGGTCGAGTTTCTGGACGCCACCGATGGCAGTTCGCCTCGCCTGACCACAGAAGTCCGTCTCCTGTTCAACGACGAGATGCTTCTCTTGGCGTATAAATGTGAGGACGACCGTATCACGTCCACCCTTACCGAGCGAGATGCGAATCTTTGGAGCGAAGAGGCGGTCGAGTTGTTTGCGTGTCCGACCAACGACCTGCGCTATTATTACGAGTTCGAGGTGAACCCCCTCGGCGCTCTCCTGGATCTTACCGTTCGGAACAATTTCAGCGCAAGTCGTGGATCTTCAGGCATATCGGCGGATTACCAGTGGAACAGCGAAGGGATGGAGTGGGCTGCGTATATCCACAGAGCCGGCGAGCAGGTGACCGGCTGGACGGTTGAGATGGCGATTCCGTTCGCCGATATGGAACAATCGAAACCGGAGGACGGAGATATTTGGCGTGTGGGATTATTCCGTATCGACGCCGGTGGACCGGCCCAGGATGAATACTCGGCGTGGTCGCCCACGTTCAAGAAGCCGGCCGCTTTTCACCACCCACAGTATTTCGGCTTTCTCGTATTTCAGACAGAATCGTCTGTTGAGGACTACTGGCTTTTGCGGTAACAGAGACGATCTATGTCTCTATCGGTCGCTTTATGACGACTGGCGAGGCGTAATACATCGATGCCGAAGAGGAAAGAGACTTCTTCCGTTTGCGTATCCTTCCCCAGCTACGACGACTTTGTCTGCGAGATATCCGCCTTGCTGGAGTCGGCTCGTGCTCACACAGCACGTTCTGTGAACGCTATCCTGACCGCCACCTATTGGGAGGTTGGCAGGTGCATTGTGGAGTATGAACAGGCTGGCGAGGCACGCGCCGAGTACGGCACATCGTTGTTGAAGCAGCTTTCCAAAGATCTGATTCATAGGTTCGGACGGGGGTTCTCAGTAGACAACCTGGAGACTATGCGACTTTTCTATACGGCATATCCACCGTCGAAGATTTCCGAGACAGTGTCTCGGAAATCACCGGACTATATGAAATCCGACACATCGTCTCGGATTTTGCATCTCTCCGAGCCCACGTCGGTTTTTCCTCTGTCTTGGTCTCATTACGTACTGCTGGTTCGGCATTCCCGCTCCGATCAAGCCCGTTCCTTCTACGAAAGTGAAGCCCTTCGGGGCGGGTGGTCAGTAAGACAGCTCCGACGGCAGATGGACTCTCAGTTCTATGAGCGGACTGCTCTTTCTCGTGACAAGGCGGCTGTGCTTGAGAACGAAGCGAAGAAGTTGGGGAATGATACTGTCCCACCAGAGGTCGAGATTAAAGACCCATACGTTCTTGAATTTCTCGATCTTAAAGATGAGTATTCTGAGAGCGAACTCGAAGAAACCCTCATCCGACATTTGGAGACTTTTCTCCTGGAACTCGGGAGTGACTTCGCATTTCTGGCCCGCCAGAAGCGTCTCCGTATCGGTACGGAGTGGTATCGCGTAGATCTTCTATTCTTCCATCGCGGTTTGCGATGCCTTGTTCTGATCGACCTAAAGCTGGGACGTTTCACTCATGCTGACGCCGGGCAGATGCATGTCTATCTTAATTATGCTCGAGAGCATTGGACTCGGCCCGACGAGAATCCACCCGTTGGACTTATCCTCTGCGCCGAAAAGGACTCCGCCTTGGCGAAATATGCATTGGAGGGGCTGCCGAATAAGGTTCTCACTTCCGAATACCGTACTGTCTTGCCCGATGAGGAACTCCTTGCCGATGAGGTAATACGCACGCGGCAGAAGATCGACCGAAAGGGACGGCAGGCTTCCGAGCGGTCATAGAATAGAAGGAGAGATACGGAGAATCACGAGATCGACTGAAAGAGATCTCAGTCTCCCGGACGTTGGACTTTCAACGACACATAGCGCGGAAAACCTCCCGGTTCCCCGGGGCGATCGATATATAACAAGACCGTAATCTCTTTCCTCTCGGCGACACGTTCGAGAAGACGGGCGAGTTCGAGGCGATAATCGCGATAGTCGCCGATGGGATTCTCCATTTCGAGTATCAGATCGCCCACTTCGAGGCCCGCTTTCTCCGCGTTGCTTCCCTCCGTGATCTTTGTAATGACAACTCCACTGGCACCATCGGGATAGGCGTACTTTCTCCTGTTTCTTGCTGTCAAATTCTCTACCTGGAACCCCATGAGAGTCTCTTCCTGCTCCCTGGAGCCTTCGAGCAGATAGCGGGGATACTCTTCGATGACAAGGTTCAGATCCATCTGCTCTTTATCCCGCACAATCGATAGGGCGGCCTCTTTCCCGACCTGTGTTTGACTAACGACGTTCTGGAGTTGCGGACGGCTTCTGATGGTTTTGTGATCGAAAGCAACGATCACGTCGCCCTGCTCGAGTCCCGCTTTCTCAGCGGGAGTGTTCCGTTCCACACCCAGAACCAGTGCGCCGTACGGAGTCCCCCACTCCTCGGGATCGGGATTCTTGAGCGTATCCACCCGTACTCCGAGCCACCCGCGAACGACACGACCGTGCTCAAGCAGACTGTCAACGACGAATTTCGCCATGTTGCTGGGAACTGCGAAGCCGATACCGAGGTTCGCATGCGGACCGGCGGTTTGAATCGAGTTGTTGATACCGATTACCTCTCCGTTGAGGTTGATCAGCGGACCGCCGCTGTTCCCCATGTTGATGGCGGCGCTGGTTTGGATCAGGTCTTTGTAGTAGAAGCGGTCGTCTCGTCCGAGACTGACATCCTCGTCGGTGCGGTTTTTCGCACTGATAATCCCTTCACTCACACTCCCTGCGAGTCCGAACGGGCTTCCGATGGCCAGCACCCACTCGCCCACTTCTGTTTCCTCCGAATCCCCGAGGACGGCCGCCGGAAACGCATTGGGTCCTTCTACGATCTGAATCAGCGCAATATCGGTATAGGGATCGCGTCCCACGACCTCTGCCGGATATTGTCGGTCTTTGGCGGTAACAACAGTGATGTTGTCGGCATCCTCCAGTACGTGATTGTTCGTCAGAACCAGTCCGTCGGACCGGATAATCACGCCCGATCCCTGCCACTTCGGACGCGGGGCTTCGCCTTCCAGTAGATCTTTGAACTTGTCGGAGAAATGCTCGAGGATGGACTCGAATTTCCGTAACTCGTCGGTATCGAGGCTTCGTTCTCCATTGATGCTGACGACAGCCGGAGACACTTTGTCCACTGCCGAAACGAATGCGTGCGACAGCGTCTGCGCGTCTATCGTGCGGAGTTCTTCCTCGACCGCCTGCGTCGCCGGGGCCGAGAAGCATGTGATTAGCGTCGCAACAAGAAGCAGTTTTTTATGAACAATCATCCAGAAGTACCTATACGGAATTTACCCATTATCCGGCGGGCTGTCACCTGCGCCGTTTCCGTCTCGCTCGGAAGGTATGGCTTCGCTATTGACATTGTATCCACGAGAGCGGGCAATTTCAGCGGCCAGAGGCAGTAAGACCTCACGAGTGTTCATTTTCGGATCGTCCAGGACGCGTTCCAGAAGAATATCCAGGATTTCGGAGAAAATCGGTCCCGGACGCAAACCCATGTCGATCAGATCGTTTCCTCCGATTGCCAGATCGGTTACTTTTAGGGCGTCAAGATCCCGCTCAATTCGACGGATCGTGCGAATCACGTGGACCATACCCGGTTCCAGTCCCGGACCTTTGAGGCGATTGCCTTTACGGTCGGCGATTCGAAGGCGAAGAAATGAGCGAACGTTCTCGCGTCCCACCCTTCTCATGAGACGCCTGATCGAACCGGGGGATGCGTCCGATCCGAGCCGAACCATATGGTTCTCAATGATCACGCGGGCGGTTTCGATTTCCTTCACTGAAAAGCGCAGACGTTTCATGATCTCGACAGCCAGTTCCGCACTTGGAAACTGGTGACCGTAAAAGACATAGTCTTCTTTGTCTCCCATCCAGCGTTTGCGTTCCGGTTTGCCGAGATCGTGGAGTAACGCGATGAAGCGGACAAAAGGGAATCTTGGACTCACAGCGTCCACGGTGTTCAGAGTATGCATGCCGACGTCGTCGGAGTGATAGCGATTCTGCTCGACACCGAAAGAGACATCCAGTTCGGGCAAAATCTCTCGAAGCAGGCCGGACTCCCGCATGATCAGGAAGCCATGGGACGGCTTTGAATAGGTCATCATCTTCATCAGTTCGTCCCGGATCCGTTCCGCAGAAATCTCCTGGATTCTGGTTGCGTTTCGGCGGATCGCTTCGAAGGTCTCCCCGTCCACGTCAGCCTGGGTTTTCGCCGCGAACCGTGCAGCGCGGAGCATACGCAGGTAGTCTTCCGAGAAGCGTCTGTATGGGTCTCCGACGGTTCGGATTCGGTTCGCTTGAATATCCGCCACGCCGTCGAACAGGTCGAGCACTCTCCCGGACGAAAGGTCCACCGCCAACGCATTGACCGTGAAATCTCTGCGTTCGAGATCTTCTTCAATTGTCTCCGCATAGGTCACATTGCAGTGACGGCCGTCGACATAGACACCGTCGGACCGGAACGTTGTGATCTCAATCTGTTGACGGTCTTGTACAGCGGCGACCGTCCCATGATCGATACCAATCGGTACGACGGTGATCCCGGCGGAACGAAGAGTTCTCATCACCTCTCGTGGTTGACAGCGCGTGCTCAAATCCCAGTCGCTTTCCGCAAGCCGGTCGACAGTGATCTTGTCTTCTTCCAAGGCCAAGGCCACGCTGTCGCGAACAATACCGCCCACGAGGTAAACCGGCTCCGGGGCCAAGAGATCTCGTATCCTGGCGATGAACGAGGGAATCAACGATAGATCGAATCGCAGCGACGTCATGTTCCACCGGTGTCAGATATTGATACTCTACCATTTCACGGACTGGAGCGCGTGTACCCCTGTAGCGTTCCAGATAGACATCAGGCAGAATCAAGGTATCTCCTGAGAAGGATTCAACAAAGGTGTCAGTCCATGCAAGCGATACGTCTATCCGCCGACGTCGGCGATTTGGTTCCGGAAACGATCCGCCTGCGGCGGCATTTTCATCAACACCCCGAGTTGGGATACCGTGAGGAGTGGACATCCCGAGAAGTCGCAAAATACCTGACGGACCTGGGGCTTTCCGTTCAAACCGGGATCGCCAAAACCGGTGTCGTAGCCGTTCTGGAGGGAGCGCGGCCCGGGAAGACGATCCTGTTGCGAGCCGACATGGATGCGCTCCCGGTCGAAGAGACGAACGATGTGGATTATCGCTCGACCTGTCCGGGAGTAATGCATGCCTGTGCTCACGACGGTCACATGGCTGTTCTCCTCTCCACAGCCAAGATATTGGCTGGGAGGAAGGACCGCTTGACCGGCCGGGTGAAATTTGTTTTTCAACCCGCGGAAGAGAATCCCGGCGGCGCGCTTCCCATGATCGAAGAAGGCGTACTGGAGAACCCGCGTGTCGATGCGGCTCTCGCTCTTCACCTGGCGATCATGATGCCTGTCGGATCGGTCGGAGTCCGATCCGGATATGTATTTGCGAGTACCGACGAGATACTAGTCACCGTGTTGGGAAAAGGCGGTCATGGCGCGATGCCTCATGAAACGGTCGATCCGATTGTCTGTGCGGCCCGAGTGGTGGAGGCGGTACAAACACTGGTCAGCCGGGAATGCAAACCGACAACGCCTCTGGTGGTTACGTTCGGACGGATAACCGGGGGACATGCGTTTAACGTAATCCCGGATCGAGTCGAGCTTTCCGGTACCGTTCGTACATTCGATGCAGAGCTGAGGAAGGAAATGAAAGACCGGATTGAACGCGTTGTGAGCGGAACGGCCGCGGCGGCGGGAGCGGAATATGAACTTGAGTACACTCATCAGTATCCACCTCTTTCGAACGACCCGCAGATGACGGAGCTTGTTCGCAAAGTAGCAGCCGATGTGGTCGGGCCGGAACACGCAGTCGAGCAAGATACCGACCTGATCGGCGAGGATATGGCTTTCTTTTTTGAACGTGTGCCGGGATGTTATTTTTTTGTAGGAGCACGAAATCCTGAGAAGGACTGTGTCTATCCGCATCATAGTTCTCGATTCAATATTGACGAAGATTCACTGGCTATCGGGGTCGAGATATTTGTACAATCCGTTGAAGCGTATTTAGCGAACGAATCGAACGCCGGGGATTGACTGTTATGAAAAAAAGTAGAACGGTTTCCTACGACGAGCGTAGTTTTACAGTGAGTGGAGAGCGGGTTTTTCTGACATCGGGCTCGATCCATTATTTTCGTGTACCGAACGAACTGTGGCGAGACCGGTTGGAGAAAGCCAGGTGCTTCGGGTTGAATTGCATTCAGACCTATGTGGCGTGGAATTTCCATGAACCCCGCGAAGGAGAGTATGTTTTTTCGGGCGATGCCGATCTAGACGCGTTTCTTTCATTATGTGAGGAACTCGAATTGTACGTCATTGTGCGCCCGGGGCCCTATATATGCGCTGAATGGGATTTCGGGGGATTCCCCGGATGGCTTCTGAAGAAGGAAGGCATTCTTATTCGCCGGTATGATCCGGTATATTTAAACTATGTTGACCGCTGGTTCGACCGACTCGTACCGATCATAAGCGATCATCAATATACACGCGGCGGACGGGTTATTCTCGTTCAAGCGGAAAATGAATTATCGAATATCCAATTGGACGCGGAGGAAGCGGACGCTTATTTGAAACATGTTGAAAACCTGCTCCGACGGAACGGAATCGAAGTGCCGATGATTGCCTGTGCCGGTTCGGCGGAAGGACTGGTCGAATGTATCAACAGCCATACTCCCGCCGATCAAACCACCGAACTGAGAAGTCGTCAGCCGGAGTGTCCTCTGTTTTCGACTGAGTTTTGGCCGGGATGGTACAGTACGTGGCACAATCCCGCCGACTGGGATCCCCAGCCGTCCCGCAAAATGGAGTATGAAACGTGGCGCTTTCTGGCGAGCGGTGCATGTGGATATAATTATTACATGTGGCATGGAGGTACAAACTTCGGCTATACAACAATGTATCTCCAGACCACCAGCTATGACTTCACCGCTCCTCTTTCCGAGGCGGGTGGGCTTACATCAAAATACCGTGCTCTCGCCCGTCCGGCACGCTTTGCACAAAGCTTTTCCCGCGAGCTTGCGGCGAGTGACGTAACCCATGCAGAACAGATTATTTGGGAGAACGGTGATTTTATTTGCCGACTGCGCCGCTGTGGAAACTCGATTTTTCTTTTTCTGGAGAACTGTGGTGGAAGAAAAAGAAAAATGGATGTACCCTTGCCCGCCTTTGGCGGTCATTCCATCGCCGTTGAAGCGAAGCAAATTCGGACGGCGATATCGAACGTGGATATCGGTTCCGGTTTTCTTGTGGAAAGGTGTACGCTTCCCGTTTTGGGTGTTTTTCACTGGAAAAATGCAACAGTTCTCATTTTGGAGGATCTGGACGGTCGTTTGCGGCTCAAAGTACCGGACAATGTCACAGTTTCGGGGGATCTTGACGAGGCCTACGACAAGGGAAACTGCGAAATCGAAGGCCGTTTGGGAAAACGAGGAGACCTATCTCGAACCGATTTCAGGCACAAATCCGGCCATTTGATTCTGCTGCTTGTTTCCCCGGCCTTAGATAATCGCGTATGGCCGCTCGACCAGTCTATTGTCGTGGGGGCGCACTTTGCACGACCGGGCGGCAAGAAAACTGAAGTTCATTTTACTCGAAATGAGGATTCTGCCTTTGTGGTAACTCGCGACAATACGACAATCGTAAAATCAAAGAAGACATCGACCCGTTTGCCGAAAATAAAAAACTGGCAGTATGCCCCCGGGTTTATTGAGATTCTTCCGGAATGCGAGGAAGGCGGCTGGTTGGATAGTTACCGTCCCGTCAAAAGAGACCTGGTCGATAGTCATCATGGGTATGCCTGGTATCGATGTATCGTGAAAGAAGAGAGTTCAATTGAGCGCGAAATAGCGTTTTCGTCGCTGGCGGATCGCGCCGTTGTTTTTGTGAATGGACGACATGAATACACCACCAGCGAGCCGCCGGAAGATCGACGTGTTCAACCTTCCGCGACATTCAAGGTCCGAATGCGAAAAGGAGATAATATCATTGCCGTGCTGTCCGACAATCTGGGACACGTTAAGGGGGATTGGCAGATCGGAGATCCGGCGAAAGACGGACTCAAAATGCACGACGACCACAAAGGACTTCTCGGCCCCGTTTATGTCGATGGAAAGGAAATTCATTTTTGGCGCTTTCGTGACGGGCTGCAAGGTGAACGAAACGGTCGGCCTGCAGGGCGGGGAACATGGAATCGATTGCGTTCCGATTTGAAGGCGCCTCTTCGGTGGTTCAAAGGGGAGTTCGAACTTTCCGCGGAGGAACTGAAACGCGCTGTTCGCGCCCCGCTCCGTATCCGCGTGGAGGGCCTTACGAAGGGGATTTTGTGGGTTAATGACCGAAACCTTGGGCGATACTGGAACGTGAATGGTTATGTTGACTACTATGTTCCAACGCCTTATCTGAAGAGGCAGAACGTCGTGGTCGTCTTTGAAGAAGGGAAGGGAATACCGAACAAAGTCCGCCTGGTGAGGGACGAAAAGGCAACAAGCAATAGTGTGGTGGAAGTATGAGCCGGTGATCTGAGAAAAAAAGGACCGAAGAGGGTGGGTTGGCGGAGCATAGCAGACGGAGGATCTCAGCGCTGCAACCTCCGCCGGCGACGTGTAACCCCCCAACACAATTCTGTACGAGGTGGTAGTACAAAAATGGTGAAATCGAATATTTTCTTTGCGGTATGGATCCTGATTGTCTATGTTGTAACCCCTGTGAGTTATAATGACGATTTTCAGTATCGGGCAGGTCAGGTATGGACGTATGAAAACAAAGGCGGTTTCTCGCCCGCCGAACGGGATGTGGTGAGTACATACACCGTTTCCGTCCAGCGAAAAGATCAGGTCGACGGAAAAGACTGTTGGGTGCTCAACGAAGAATACGATCGCTGGGACGAGAGCGTGCGGGAGGCCTATATCGGCCCGGATTTCAGCCGGATACAGGAGATCATTCGGAAGGAAGGCAGCGATCTGGTGACAATATACAAACCGCCTCTTGAAGAACCGGTGTTTACGCTGAAAGTCGGCGAAGAAGACCGAAAAGAACATACCCTTGTGAGACGAGTAGTTGGACAACCGGGCGAGCTGGAAAGGCGGACCATCAAACGGACGATTATGCGGTTTCCGGACGAGACCGTGACCGTTCCCGCAGGGACGTTCGAATCCTGTATACGTGTTGCAGAGTTTCAGCAGTCGGACATCGACTTTTCGGGAAAACCCGGCGAGGTAATAGGAAATCGCGAATACTGGTGGCATCCCGATACCGGTATGGTAAAAGAAATCCGTAAGAATCGCGTTCTCGATCCGGATGGAAAACCCATACAGGAATGGACGATGGTCGCGTCGCTCAAATCGGTGGGCCTCAAGGAACAGAATAACTCCAAGGAATGATTACAAACCGGAATATTCATTGGGCGATCCGGGCTGTCCGGGAGATGGTTGAGGAATGGCGAGAGCCCGCGGTTACCCAGGTTTCCCGTCGGTGCGATCCGTTCAAAGTGTTGATTGCCTGTGTGCTGAGTCTTCGCACAAAGGATGAAGTCACGGCACAGGCGTCCTCCCGTCTTTTCGCCGAGGCGGATACGCCGGAGGCCATTCTTTGTCTCTCCGAACGGAAAATCGCCGACCTGATCTACCCCGCCGGTTTCTATCGGACGAAGAGTAAGAATATCCGAAAGATCTGTTCTATTCTTCTGGAGCGTTATGACGGGAAGGTTCCCCAGGAGATTGACGAACTTCTGGAGCTGCCGGGTGTCGGCAGAAAGACAGCGAACCTTGTGGTAACGATCGGGTATCGCTTGCCCGGAATATGTGTCGATACGCATGTCCACCGGATCTCGAATCGGTGGGGGTATGTGGAAACACGTACTCCCGATCAAACGGAGTTTACGCTCCGCGAACATTTACCAAAGAAATACTGGATCGAGTTCAACGACCTTCTTGTCACATTCGGTCAAAATCTTTGCGTTCCCATTTCTCCTCGCTGCAGTTTGTGTCGTCTCTCGCGCTCCTGCGGGAAGGTCGGGGTGGAGCGGTCTCGCTGAGTTTTCGACGCAGATACGTTGCTCCCGGGCTTTTCGAACCGTATCATAGCTTTTTATGGGATGGATTTGATTATGCAATCATCGATGAACCAACAATGGCGGGCGACGACGATCCTTGCGGTTCGGCGCAATGAGCGGGTGGTGGTTGCCGGAGACGGTCAGGTGAGTCTCGGCGAAACGATCATGAAGAACCGCGCCCGTAAGGTGCGCCGCCTGTATGATGACCGCGTGCTGGTCGGATTTGCAGGCGCGAGTGCGGACGCGTTCACCCTGTTCGAGAAATTCGAGGCCAAACTCGAGGAATACCGGGGGAACATGACCCGGTCGGCTGTCGAACTGGCGAAAGAATGGCGTACGGACCGAGCGTTGCGTCATCTCGAAGCGTTGTTGATCGTTTGTGACGATGAGATGACCTTAGTCATTTCCGGAAACGGCGACGTGATTGAGCCAGACGAGAATGTGATCGCAATCGGTTCCGGAGGACCCTACGCCCAGGCCGCCGCATCGGCACTGCTCCAATTCACGGATATGGACGCCGAGTCCATTGCTCGGGAGGCTCTCAAGATCACTGCGGATATTTGCGTGTACACGAATGCCGAATTCGTGGTCTTGTCTCTTCCGGCACCGGAATCGGAAGAACCATCTTCCAAAAAATCCAAGTCGAAATCGAGTTGAGGAAACAGTGAATCAACAAGCTATACCTTTCAATACGATGACAAAACCACGGCCGGTCGAAGGTCTGACACCGCGTCAAATTGTCTTGGAACTGGATAAGTACATTGTCGGACAAGACGATGCGAAACGCTCGGTCGCGATTGCCCTGCGAAACCGGGCCCGTCGCCGCAGCTTGCCCGAGGAAGTTCAGGAAGAAATCTATCCGAAAAACATCATCATGATCGGACCGACCGGCGTCGGTAAAACGGAAATCGCTCGTCGCCTGGCGAAACTCGAAGATTCACCGTTTGTCAAAGTCGAAGCCTCGAAGTTCACCGAAGTGGGCTATGTCGGCCGAGACGTCGACTCGATTGTGCGGGATCTGGTCGAGATGTCGGTTACACGTGAACGGACGCTGCGCACTCAGCAGTCGCGTCAGGCCGCGGAATCATCGACGGAAGAACGACTGCTTGACCTGTTGATGCCGTCCTCTCCTCGGCGTCTTTCCGCCGAAGAAGAGGGAGAAGATCACACCGATGCTGCGCATGTCCGGTTTCAGGCCAGCCGGGAACGCCTTCGGGAAATGCTTCGCGATGGGAAACTCGAAGACCGGATGGTGGATATCGAGGTGAACGAGAAAGCCGGAAATGTCATGGTCGGGTTTCCATCCGGGGCGGGTCTCGAAGAACTCGGGGTCGACCTGAAAGATATGATGGATAAGATGCTTCCCACCAAGAAGCAACGGCAGACCATGAAAGTCTCCGAGGCCCGAAGCGTGATTCTCGAAGAAGAAGCGAACAAACTGATTGACATGGAAGCCCTTGTTAAAGACGCGATCCATAAAGTCGAGCAGACCGGCATTGTGTTTCTGGACGAGGTCGACAAGATTGTCGGCCGAGACGGCGGTTCCGGACCGGATGTGTCCCGCCAGGGCGTTCAACGGGATATTCTCCCGCTGGTGGAAGGAACAACCGTGTTTACGAAATACGGGATGGTCAACACAGACCACATCTTGTTTATCGCGGCAGGCGCGTTTCACGGCACCAGCCCGGCGGATTTGATCCCCGAGCTTCAGGGACGCTTCCCTATCCGTGTCGAACTCGATTCTCTGGAAACCGAGGACTTCGAACGGATCCTTCGGGAACCGAAAAACTCACTAATCCAGCAGTATGTCGCGATTCTTGCGACAGAGGACGTGATTCTGGAGTTTACAGACGATTCTATCTCGACAATGGCCAAGATGGCTTTTGAGATCAATGAGGAAACCGAAAACATTGGTGCGAGGCGGCTCCATACGATTATGGAGACCGTGCTCGAGGACATTCTGTTCGATGCAAGTGAACGCGATGAATCGAATCGCCGTGTGTCGATCGACGCCCAGTATGTGAACGACAAACTCACCGATATCGTCGGCGACACCGATTTGTCCAGATATATCTTATAACGATCCTCCTGATTTTTCGGATCTTATCCAACTGAACCTTATGAGTTTCGATCGACCGCTTCGCGCTGTGGGAATTGTATCCGGCGGCCTCGACAGCCTTCTGGCGGTTCGCGTCATGTTGAACGCAGGCGCGGACGTTCATGCTGTTTTCTTCAAAACCGCCCTCTGGGAGAAATCGATTGATATCCCGGTTCCTTCAGAGCACCGATCCCGTTTTTGTCTGCAGACAGTAGACATCACTGAGGATTTCCTCGTTATGCTTCGCTATCCGAAATACGGTCGCGGGACCGCCTTCAATCCATGTATTGACTGCAAGGCGTTTATGTTGTCAAAAGCGCGCGAAATCATGGAAGAAATGGAGGCGGACATTGTTTTTACCGGTGAGGTTCTCGGTCAGCGGCCGATGTCGCAAACCAAGCGCGCCATGGAGCTGATCGAGCGGGAGGCCGGTCTCGAAGGACGACTGTTACGGCCTTTGTGTGCGCGACGGTTGCCCCCAACCCTTGCCGAGCAGGAAGGCCGAATCGACCGGGAGCAACTGCTTGACTTCCAGGGCCGGTCACGGCACCCTCAGATCGAATTGGCGGAGGACCTGGGGATGGAGAATATCCCCGGCTCGGGCGGTGGGTGTCTTCTGACGGATAAGAACTTCGGGGCCCGGATGTTCGATTTGTTGACCCACGGCCAGTACGATCTGAATAACGTTCTTCTCTGCAAACTGGGCAGGCATTTCCGTCTTTCCGATACGACCAAAGCCATCGTGGGCAGGGATCAGCGTGAAAACGAACGGATTACGGATCTCGCGCGCAATGAGGACTGTCTGGTTGAACCGGCCGAAGTGGGAGGGGCGACATGCCTACTGAGGGGACGGCCGGATGACGAACATCTTCGCCAGGCGGCCGCACTTACCCACCGTTACAGTAGAGCGCGGGACGAGAATAGCGTGCGCATACAAATCAGCACACCCGGCGGTCAGACGTATGTTCTTACGTACGAAGGACTTCCCATCGAAGAGACTCTGGCGAAACGGATCTGATCTCCTGCCGTCTTAGCCCTCTCCTCCGGTTGCCGTCAAAAGCACATCCTGGATTGTCGACCCAAGACGCGGTTCCACAGTACTTAGATCCGAAAGTGGATTGATCAACCGAATTCGGAAATATCGCGTTTCTCCCGGAGGTACTCCCAACGAGCCTTCCGGAATGGAAATACTTGCGATGGTGTCGTCTTCGCCCTGTTCCAAGCCGATAGTGACCTGCAGCGAGGAAACCTCCAGCGGGATCGGCTCCCCGTCGGCGTCAACCGAGATCTCCCCCGATTCATTTGCAGGGAGCAGCTCCACCTTCGTCGGATCCTCGGTTCCTTTGCCGCGCAGGTTGTCGCCTGTGATTGTAATGGTCTCCTGCTGGCTGTTATCGATGGTCGTCGGCTCAACGCGCGCAAGCACCGGCGGTTCCGGTTCGCGGACCTCATAGCTTGACTGGGCGCTCATACCGGCGATTTCAATTACTACGGGGACGGTTCCTGTGGATGTCAAGTAGCCCGGAGCCGCCACAATCGTAATCTCTTCCGCATCGACGAAGACCTGACTGCTGTCCGGATTGGTGACGGCACCGTTTGCTATGACCTGCACTTCCCCAATAGTCAAATTGAGCTGGTTCTGCGTGAAATTCTCGCCTCTGATAAAGAGAGTTTGTTCCTCATCGCTTTGGATATACGGACGGTCCAGGAATCCGATGACGATGTCGTCGACGGTAGGTTCGCCCGCACCTTCCCGTACCTCGACGGAGAACGGTTCGGAAACCAGACCGGAGTACGGGTTGGTGACATCCACGATAATGGTGCCTGCGGACAGCCGTCCGAGAATCGCAAATGGATCGAGTGTGATTTCGGTCCGCGTGAGTTCGTTGATTCCGCTGGACACGGTGAAGGATCTGTATATGTATTCGTCCTGTTCTTCTAGAACCTGGCCGATTCCGACGATAGACCCGTTGGTACCGTCAGCATCGGGAACCCGGAAATGGTCACCGGTCAGAGTGAAGATACGGTTATCCGCCTCCAGATAAACCGGGCTGGGATCCATATCGGTAATCTCCGGCTGTGGAGCGGCAGAGATCGGGATTTGGGTCGAACCGGACATCCCGTCCGTGCGAGTCAGTGTCACTGTTGCCGTAACGCTGGTATCCGGCTCCAGGCGAGGAATAACCGCGTTAATCTGTTGTTCGCCGATGATCTGGAATTCCAGTTCCTGCTGTGTCTCGTCGAACGACAGAACAACCGACTGTGGCGGACTCAGGTTCGATCCCTCAAGTGAGATCGTTGTTACTGCATCGGCATAGATCAATCCACCGCCCACAACGCTCACCTTCTCGATGGAGGGCTCTTCGGGGCCTGTTTCTCCGGCATCGTAAATCCGGATATCGTCCAAGAAGGGGCCGCGGTAGTTGCTGAACTCCTGGTCGGATACGAAGCGGAACGCCACGACGACCTGCGTAGCGGAGGGGAGTTCGACACTGAAAAACTCGAAATCATCCTGATCCAGCTCATTATTTCCATTCTGGTCGCTCATTCCGGAGAGACCATCGAACGCCAAGAGCGCGGGATCGTCGATCACCTCGCCGTCCTGATTGAGGTCGGCGAACGCGTATGTTTCGCCGTTATCGGTTGAAATCTCGAGCGCGAGGAAATCATAGACGCGGTCCGCAGGGGGTTCGATATCGTAGGCGATATAGAATTCAAGGCGCGGTTCTCGCGCGACGGTTGTATCCAACACCTGATCGACGGTCAGGATGGAGGTTTGTTTGAGTTCGTAGTAGCCCCGGCGTTCATCGTACAATGCGGCGCTTCTCGATCCGCTGTGTGCCAGAGCGATGTCGTCTGCGTTCTCGTCCGCGGTGAACCAGGGGAACAGGTCATTTGGAACCTGCCCGATGTCGCCCGGAACGAGAAGGCGGTCCGGATCGAGTTCGGTCGAGTCTTCTTCCGTTCGAATTCCGGACGGCAGACTCGGGGGACTCGCCGTTTCGAAGTCGAAGGTCAATTCTTCGAACTGTCCGACAAACGGTGTGTTTGTCGGTGTTGCCGTCGGAGTAATTGTCGCGGTCGGCGTGGGGGGGGCTGTCGGTTCTTCCGTGGGTGTATCCGTCGGGGTATCTGTTGGAGACGGAGTATTGGTTGGAGTCGGTGTGTCCGTCGGGGCTACCGGCGGCTCAGTCGGTGTTTCGGTAGCAGTCAAGGTTGGCGTAAAAGTGGCGGTGGGTTCCTCGGTGGCCGTAGCCGTCGGTGTGGCTGTCGGGGTCGGCGTGGGCACAGACGACCCGTACCAACGCAAGAATATGTTCAGATCCTCCCGGTTTACGATCCCGTCGCCGTTCCAATCCGCTGAATTTTCGGCAGATCCCTCTGTGTTCCATTGTTGCGTAAAAATAAGGAGGTCATAGAAGTCGATTACCCTGTTGTCGTCGGGATATAGATCGCCCTCCGGCGCCTCCTGGGCCGTCACGCTGAGTGTCAGGAAAACTGAAAGGACTATAGTCAACAGATGACGCGAGATTTTCGAGTATTCAGAAGTCATGAATGCTCCTTTTTGGATGCGAAGAATACGCAGTAGCAGATCAGTATAAATATAACAGATCAAGGCATCTAATGTCAGCGCACGCTGACCGAAAGGGGCCTGCCGGCCCGTTTTCCAGGCGTGAACGTATCGAGAACCGTATACATAAAACTTAGAACAGAGTAGCATCGATACCGTATGGTTGGCGTTCCGATTGCGGGGCGTCATCGAGCAGTGTCGGGAAGTCTAATCCGTCGACAGGCTGCGCCCTATTCATCGACCCGAAGCAGGTGTTCATTTTCCCTGCCGGGAAGCAGATCTGTCGAAAGAGAGGTTGGCCATGCTGCGAGACTACCCCAAAAAAGTGACACTGAAGAACGGTAAAGAGGTCACGATTCGTCCCCTTATGAAGGAGGACGAACACCGCCTCCGAGATTTCTATCTCTCTCTCTCCCCAGAAGACCGCAGGTATCTCAAACACGACGTCACCAATCCCAAAGTCGTCCATGAATGGACGCACAATATGGATTACGATTATGTTGTGCCCCTCGTCGCGGAGGTACCGGGTGCGATTGTGGCGGCGGCAACGCTTCACCGTCATCCACACAGTTGGTCGCCCCATGTGGGAGACATCCGCCTGGTCACCCATGGGGATTACCGACGTTCCGGTTTGGGAATGCTCATGGCGAAAGAGATATTCTCGATTGCGATGTTTTTGCGCATGCAGAAGGTCGTGGCCGAAATGGTGGAAGATCAGGAAGCCGCGATCCGAATCTTCGAGAAAATGGGATTTGAACGTGAAGCACTGTTGCACAATCAGGTGATCGATCACGAAAATCAAACGAAGAACCTTGTGATCATGTCGGCGTATCTCTCCGATCTGTGGAATCAGATTACCGACGCGATTATGGACTCGTTTAGTGTCAAATCCGGACGCTACTGAACTGTCCGGCACTCGACCCCTGTACAGCTTGAAGTTTTCACGTATAGCACCGCATAAGAACCAATTGCGGAGGAATCGATGACAGAAGAAGTCACGGAAGAAAAATCTTCTCAGAAGGAAAAGAAGAAAAAACGAGGTCCTCAGGGCAAACCCATCATCAGTCCGGACCGATGCAAAGGATGTGGATTCTGTGTTGAGTTCTGTCCGACCGATGTTTTGGGGATGTCCAGCGATTTCAATGCGAAAGGGTATCACTACCCGGAAATTGTGGATGCGGAGGCGTGCACGGCGTGCGATCTTTGTGGGCTTTACTGTCCCGATTTTGCCATTTATGTAAATCGGTTCAAGAAACCAAAAAAGAAGACGGAAGACAAATAGTCGGGCCTGCGCGCCCGTTTCACGACGTAAGGAGTATTTGAAGGAGACAGGCTTATGAAAGCGGATCCGGCGGGCGTCCTGACGGGTGCCCATTTTATGGATGGCGACCACGCCTGCTGCGAAGGTGCACTGGCCGCCGGATGTCGTTTTGCCGCCGGGTATCCGATCACACCGTCCACAGAGGTGGTGGAGCGGATCGCCGCGCGGTTTCCGCATGTAGGTGGTGTGTTTATTCAAATGGAGGACGAACTGGCGTCGTCCATCGCGATTTCCGGAGCCGCTTGGGGCGGAGCCAAAGTGCTTACGGTAACCTCCGGTCCGGGATTTTCGTTAATGATGGAGCATATCGGGTATGCCGCGATGACGGAAACCCCTTGTGTTTTCGTGAATGTGCAGCGCGGCGGACCCTCCACTGGTTTGCCGACACTGCCCGGGCAGTCCGATATGATGCAGGCACGCTGGGGATCGCACGGAGACTATCGAATTATCGCTCTCTCGCCAAACTCGCCACAGGAGTGTTTCAATCTAACAATCGATGCGTTCAATCTTTCGGAGACATACCGAGTGCCGGTATTTGTAATGATGGACGAATCGGTGGGGCACATGATTGAGAGAGTCGTGATTCCTTCCGCCGATGAGATTGAGGTTGTCAATCGCCGCTACACAAAGGACCGGCCGGGGGAATATATGCCGTTCGAAGCTGGGGAGGATCTTGTGCCGCCGTTCTGTCACATTGGGGAAGGGTACGCGGTTCATGTTACCGGTCTCACCCACGACGAACGCGGTTATCCGGCGATGAACGCGGATGCGCAAAACCGTCTTGTTCACAGACTCGTGGACAAGATCGACAAAAACGCAAGGAAAATCGAACGATTCGAAGAGTCGGAAATCGACGGGGCCGATGTAGTCGTTGTCTCGTATGGTATCACCTCCCGCGTCACCCAGGAGGCGATTCGATTGGCACGGGAAGAAGGGATCCAGGTCGGGGTTATCCGCCTTGTCGTTGTCTGGCCGTTTCCAGGATGGCGTATCAACGAATTGGCTCAGAATATTAAAGCGTTTGTCGTTCCGGAACTGAACATGGGGCAAATCGCCCTCGAAGTTGAACGGTGTGCCGCAGGGAAGGCCAAGACCCTTTCGGTTCCCCACGCAGGGGGCGCCGTGCATGATCCGGAGATTATTCTCAACGCGTTACGAGAGGCTGTTAAATGAGTGTGTCAGAAGCGAATCAAAATACACCTAGTGCATCCGATACAATGGTTGAGCCGAACATTGTCGAAAAATACCTTCGCATGGACCGCATCCCGCATATGTGGTGTCCGGGGTGTGGGATCGGAACTACTGTGAACTGTTTTGCGCGGGCGATCGAGAAATCAAAACTGCCTCCCGAGAAGATCGCCGTGGTTTCGGGTATCGGCTGCACGGGCCGCGTAGCAGGCTATATCGCGCTGGATTCGTTTCACACCACCCACGGACGGGCAGTCCCATTTGCAACGGGGCTGAAACTCGCCCGACCGGATATGAACGTGGTCGTGTACAGCGGCGACGGGGACCTGATTGCCATTGGGGGGAACCATCTGATCCATGCCGCCCGTCGCAATGCCGACCTGAAAATCATCTGTGTCAATAATTTTACTTACGCCATGACCGGCGGGCAGGCAGGCCCCACATCGCCCTTGACTACGGTCGCCACGACGGCACCGTACGGTGTATTCGAGCATGAGTTCAATCTGCCGTTTCTGGCGGAATCGAGCGGAGCCGTCTATGTCGCTCGGTGGACGACGTATCATGTCAATCAGATTACGCGGTCCATGGTGGACTGTTTGAAAAAGAAGGGCGTTACGTTCCTCGAGATCATCGCACCGTGTCCGACCCTGTATGGACGGCGGAACAAGCTGGGGTCGGGGCTCGACTTAATGAAAGGGTACAAAGAATTCTGCGTCACCAAACACGGAGCGAGCACGAAGGATGTACGAATTATCCCCGGTAAGGAGATCATCGTCGGACGATTCGTCGATACGGAGCGTCCGACGTTCCTCGACAATTATAACGAGCAGGTGAAAGCTCGACTGGGCGACAAGTTCAAACCATATACGGGGATTCAGGCCCATACCGCGTCGTAAAGGCAGTCAGGAAGGATCGAGAGGACGATGAGTAGAACCGAAATCAAGATTGGTGGATTCGGGGGACAAGGAGTGATCCTGACCGGCCTGGTGTTGGGGAAAGCGGCTGCTCTACATGGCGGCAAAAACGCAACGATGATCCAGAGTTTCGGCCCGGAAGCACGTGGCAGCGCTTGTAGCTCGCAGTTGGTGGTTGCGGATGAGGAAATCTTGTATCCCTATGTTCGGCGACCGAAAATCTTGGTGGTGATGTCGCGGGAAGCCTATTCGAAGTTTATACCTGAATTGGCCCCGGACGGGGTGCTGTTGTACGAAGAGGATTTGGTGGACATTGATGATAAAGTAGCGGAACGGAGGGCGCTCGGTGTACCCGCGACCCGAATTGCCGAAGATCTTGGGAATCGAATCGTTATCAATATGGTGATGCTCGGCTTTTTCACCGCCGTGAGCGAATTGCTCGACGAGCAAGCTGTCCAGGAAGCTATACGCAGCTCCGTGCCGCGCGGGACCGAACAACTGAACCTGATGGCCTTTGGACGGGGTTTCGACCACGGCCGCACATCTACGAAATGATGATCCGGCAAAAAGTCGGCCGCGGGCATTAGGAGTTTCCCTCTCCCGCCGGGAGAGGGGTAGGGTGAGGGGCGATTCTTGGACTTTTTGCCGCATCGTTAAGAAATAGGGATTTGCTCTTATAGGAAACAGCGTAATCGGAAAAGTAAGAAAACGACCCCGGGGATGAGGTCGATTATAATCCAAGCATTTGCAGGAGGATGCGATGGCAGATATCAATGCAATCATTCGTCAGGCAGCAGAGAAAGCGGCCCAAGAGACGGACGCCGAGCCGGAACCGACTCTCGTGGGAGAATTGAACTGGCCAGTCGAGGTTAGTCTAAAACCCGGCTTGGAGGGAGCAATCGCGTGCGGTACAAAAATCGGTTATGTGAACGGGTCAAAAGGATGGCTGATCTATCGTGGTTACAACACCTTTGATCTGGCCGAGAAATCCACCTTTGAGGAGACATCGTATCTGCTCCTCTTTGGAAAACTCCCGAATCAGAAAGAGTTGGATGAATTCAAAGAGAAACTCCGTAAACACATGCCGATTCATGAGGGCACGCTGAATGCGCTGAAACAGGTCCCTGCGGGGGAAGCTCATCCAATGTCTTCCTTGCGTACGGCAGTGTCCATTCTAGGACTCTACGACAAAGAGTCCCTGAAGGGTGATCCAACGGTTGAAAACGAAACGGACATTTCGATCAAGTTGATCGCCCAGCTGCCCACACTGGCAGGTATCGTGGCACGTATGCGGCAAGGGAAAGACGCGGTCCAGCCGGATCCGTCTCTCTCTCATGCAGGGAACTTTCTGTACATGATGACCGGCGAGAAACCCGATCCGATCGCGGAACGCATTATGGATATCTCGCTGATCCTTCACGCGGATCACGGGATGAATGCCTCCACGTTTACCGCGATGGTGATCAATTCCTCGTTATCCGACGTTTACAGCACGATTGCGGGCGCAATCGGCAGCTTGAAGGGACCGCTTCACGGCGGTGCGAACGAGCGTGTTCTTTATGATCTGGACGAGATCGGTTCGCCGGACAACGTGGACGCCTGGTTCGCAAGAGCGCGGGAGACCAAGCGGAAGGTGATGGGCTTCGGACACCGTGTCTACAAAGCCTACGATCCGCGAGCGCGTATTCTCGGTCCGTTGGCGGCGATGCTTGTCGAGCAGGATCCGGAGATGAAGAAGCTTTATCAAACGGCCAAGAAGCTCGACGACATCGTTTGCACCCAACTCGGTGTCGAGAAGAAGATCTTTCCGAACGTGGACTTTTACTCGGGTATCGTATACCGGGCACTTGGAATTGAGACGGCGATGTTCACACCGATTTTCGCGGTCAGCCGTGTTTCCGGCTGGTGTGCTCGTTTCCTCGAGTACCTTGCCACCAACCGGATCTTCCGGCCGCGGGCGGTTTACACCGGCGACATCAAAGAGGACTACGTACCGGTCGATCAGCGCAGCTGATCGAGTGTGCTTTTACGCTTACAAGACGAACGGGGCGGGAACCTTCCCGCCTCGTTCCGTTTTAAACCTAAAAAACGGTAGTTCAAAGTAGAGAAAGAGCCTTAATCGATTGCGATGACAGATGGCAGTAGATGAAGCACGCGACAAACTCACCCGACGGGTGAGCCGTAGCGTCCGAGTTGATCTCGGACGAATCAAATCGCCCGGGAGAAACACGAAAACGTCTCAAAGTGGGTGGAGATGTGCAAAGATCTTCTCCCCCAAGCCTGATGGCGTCGCAAAAAGTCAGGAGAGCTCTTCTCCCTCTCCCTCTGGGAGAGGGCCGGGGTGAGGGATCTTTGCATTTTACGTCCCTGCTTCTCTGTATTTGATGAATCCCTGCCATCACAAAAACCTTTTGTCTCTGCTTGATTTGCTGTGTCTGGCGAATACACAAGCGAAAAATAGTACCCGAATCCAATGCAATGATCGCCCTCACCCTAACCCTCTCCCGGGGGGAGAGGGGACTTCCGCCGCCAATTTCGGACTTCTTGCGACGGCATCAGTCTTGGGGGAGAAAACAGCGTAGAGATGCTCATTCCTTTTCCTCCCCCGAAGATCGGGGGAGGTTAGGAGGGGGTTGAAATCCGTATTCCCGACTCTTTTCGATTGCATCAAGCCTGACGGTCCCGCGAAAACTTGACGAAATGACACCGACTCATTCCTCTTCCACCGTTTTGGGCGGGACAACGGGAATTCCGAGTGCCTCACGCAGCTTCAGAATGATCTCATTCGTAGTCTCGGGGTTCTCTTTCAGAAATGATTTGGAATTCTCGCGTCCTTGTCCAAGCCGTGTGTCCCCATAGGTGTACCAGGTTCCGCTTTTCGACAGGATGTTGTGAGCGACGCCCAGGTCAACCAGCTCTCCGTGTCTGGAAATCCCTTCACCGTAGATGATGTCGAACTCGACCTCTTTAAATGGAGGAGAGACTTTGTTCTTGACGACGCGCACACGAGTCCGGTTCCCGATGTTCTCCCCCTTTTCCTTTACAGAGCCGATTCGGCGGATGTCCAGCCGAACGGAGGAATAGAATTTGAGCGCTCTGCCGCCGGTTGTTGTCTCCGGATTCCCGAACATAACTCCGATTTTCTCGCGGATCTGGTTGATGAAGATAGCGCAAGTCATCGATTTCGAGAGGACACCCGTCAGTTTCCGCAGTGCTTTGGACATGAGGCGTGCCTGCAGACCTACCGCCGTGTCCCCCATTTCTCCCTCGATTTCCGCTCTCGGTACGAGAGCCGCGACCGAGTCGATGACGAGGACGTCCAGGGCAGCGCTCCGAATCAGCATCTCGGCGATATCGAGCGCCTGTTCGCCTGTGTCCGGCTGAGAAACCAGCAGCTCATCGATATTGATTCCCAGTTTTGAGGCGTATTCCACGTCGATAGCGTGTTCGGCGTCGATAAACGCCGCCGTTCCTCCGGCGCGCTGTGCCTCGGCGACAATATGCTGAGCCAGCGTTGTCTTACCGGAGGATTCCGGCCCGAATATCTCGATGACCCGCCCCCGGGGAATACCGCCGACGCCCAGAGCGGCGTCCAAGGCCAGGGAGCCGGACGGAATCGCCGGGACACGCCCTTTCGGCGCTTCCCCCATCTTCATTATGGAGCCTTTTCCGAATTGCTTCTCGATCTGTGAGATCGCACTGCTGATCGCCCGCTGTTTGTCTTTGTCTGAGAGTGCCATGTCTTTCCTCGCTTCCGGATGGCTGGAGTTTGAAATCTTGGAATATGATAAACATTTGATCAGTAATTCGTCAAGAGACAATTGGGAGCATCTGGAAAGACGATATGACGGTAAATGTGGTATACTCCCGTGTCTCATGGATAGGATACTTCAGCTGCTCGACCGTAAGACTTTTCTGTTCTTCTTGCTGCCGTTCGCCGTCTACATGGTGAACTTCCGCGAAATCAGCAACGGAGATCCCACTCCCACAGTGTTTGTCGCACTCAGCGTTCTCAAAGACGGGGACCTCTATCTCGACGAGCTTCACGACTATATCCAGTACAACAAGATGCCGTATTACCTCTCCGAGCAGCGGGGGCACGTCATGTCGAATTACCCCGTCGTGCCCGGTCTCTTGGCAGCGCCCGTGTTTGTTCCCGCGGTAATGCTGGACATGATTCGGCCGGAATATGGCGATCCGAGCTGGCGGTTTTTCTCGAAGACCGCGGGCTCTGTGTTTACGGCGCTTTCCGTCTTGGTTCTTTATCTGACCCTGCGCCGTCTTATTCCGATATCGGGAGCGGCTGTGTGTTCATTTGCGTATGCTTTCGGTACAGCCTCCTGGTCGATATCGAGTCAGAGCTTATGGCAGCACGGACCGAGCTGTTTTCTATGGAGCCTGCTTTTGTACAGTCTGGTTCGGGCAAACGAGAAGCCTGAACGACATAGTGCGAAATGGCTGGTTTTGGCGGGCCTTGTCAGTGGCCTTGCGGTTTGTTGCCGGTTGATCAACCTCGCCGCCATGCCGCTGGTTCTGCTGGCTGTGTTTTTGCGTTGGAGAATCCGCGGAACGGTGTCTTACCTCGCTTGTTTTCTGCCTGTTTTGATTCTGCTGTTTTCCTACAACTTCTATTACTTCGGAACGTGGAACGGCGGTCTTGCCGAGGTCTTGCAGCTACGATGGTTTTTGGACCGTGTCGAGGGAGGGGTCTGGGAAACCCCTCTGATTGTCGGTGTGATGGGCAACCTGATCAGTCCGAGCCGAGGGCTTCTTATTTTCAGTCCTTTTCTAATTTTCTCGCTTTGGGGAATGGTCAGAGTTTGGCGAGAACCGGATCCGTCGTTTCTGATTTATCGTATTCTGATGTGGGCGCCGATTGTCCTTTTGCTGATATTCGGGAAATATACCGTGTGGTGGGGCGGAAACTCGCATTACGGTCCTCGCTATCAAATTGAAATGCTGCCGGTTTTGATTCTTATGATGGGACTCGGATGGACGCAATTCGCAAAACGTCCCGCTTTGCGTGCGTTGTTCGGCGTTTTCTTGGTTTATGCTGTCTTTGTTCAGTGGATTGGTGCGTTCTGTTACCCGAGCGACTGGGCCGTCGAACCGGTCTCGCTTGCGGCGGATAAAGACCGGTTGTGGGACTGGTCCTACAACCAGATTGTGACCTGCCTGCGCAGTGGAATTAACCCGCGAGTGTTCTGACAACTGTATAGTCCCGTACGTTTTCAAGGAAGAATCTCACAGGCCGCGTTGACCTGGAGACTCCGGGCACCGCCGTTTTTTTTCGATTTTTCTATTGACAAGCACGTCTAGTCGGCTATACTTGTCACCATATAGTTATGGTCACATCCATAAGGAGGCACTTCATGTCACGTCGGAGAACGCAGCACCTCACCCCCACGGAATGGAAGATCATGAAAATCGTCTGGGAGCGGAAAACCTGCGCATCCGGCGACGTTTACACCGAGGCGCACGAACTCCACGGCTGGTCACGCAGCACAGTCAAAACCATCCTCGGTCGTCTGGTTGAAAAGGGTTACCTAAAAGCCACACCGGTCGGGAACACATTCGTGTATAAGCCCGCTCGGTCGGCCCTGAAGTCTCTCTTTAATGCGGTTGACACGCTCTTGGACAACGCGCTCGAAGGGACAACGGGGCCCATACTCGCCTACATCATCAAGAAGTGCGATCTGTCGGCGGAGGAAGCCGAAGAACTTCAGACTCTGCTTGAGGAGCACATGACGAAAAAGGAAACGGAATGATGGATCTCACAAACATTCTTAATGGGTGGGCACAATCATGGGTGGGTTTCATGGGGGCTCGCCTCTTCGATACAACAGTCGCTTTCATCGTGGTTGCACTGTTGTGGGGGCTGCTCCGCAAGCGGACGTCGCCGCAACTCGGGTACTGTTTGTTTCTCCTTGTTTTGCTGAAATTCATCCTTCCCATTGAACTCACGAAACCGGCCTGGCTTACATTGTTGTCGCCGCAACACGTGATTCATCGTGCTGAAGATTGGACGGGAGCTCCTTGGGATTTGCGCCGGCCTGTGCATGTAGATTTCTCTTCCGTGTCACCGGCCCCTGTTGATGGAGCGAATCGACAGGCACCGACCAGAAAGGAACCGACCGCTCCACGCACACCGCTCTCCGCTGCGGCCATACTGATGCTCGGCTGGGCAGGAATTGTGTTTGTATTACTGCTTGGCCTTATCCGCAGTCAGTGGCAGGCCTATCGGCTGGTGCGCCAGGCCAGGCCGCTGCCGCCGGAGACACTGCCGGTCGATCTGAACGAGCTGAAGCGGCTGGTGAACGTACGAAGGAGCGTTCAAATCGCTTCCAGTCCGTGCGTGATCGCGCCGGTCGTTTCGGGAATTGTTTGGCCTCGTTTGATCGTTCCGCCGGACTTTTTCCAGAGTTTTGCCCTGAGCCAAATCCGATGGATTTTGTTGCACGAATTGGCGCATATCCGCCGTATGGACACAGTCGTCGCAACGATCCAAAAACTCCTGCAAATCGTTTTCTTTTTTCATCCCGTTCTTTGGGTCACCAACCGGATCATCGATCAGCAGCGCGAATACGCCTGTGACGATGTCGCTCTGGCCGCCTGCGGCACGCCGCGAACCGATTGCGGCCAGGGGTTCTTGTCTCTCGCACACCGCGTAAACGGGTTGCCGACGTTTTCAACCAGCGTTCTGGGGCGTTTCAATCAAAACAGTGAAATCAGGAGGCGAATGATGCGAATTCTGGACACCAACCGCAAACTCCGTCTTGGCCTTTCCGCCGGATCTGTCGCGTTGTTATTAATCGCAGCCTTAATTGTTCTGCCGTCCGTCCGGGCGGAAGATACGCAAGTAAACGACAATCGCACATTACTGGCACAAGCAGATACGGAGAACCAAACAATTCTAGATAATTCGCTCCATGAAGCGGCCGCTGCCGGCGACCTGACACGGGTGAGATCGCTGGTTTCAGAAGGTGCGAAGATCAATGCTATGTACAAGGGGACAAAGCCATTCGAGAAGGGAACAACTCCCCTGCATCGTGCAGCCTGGAACGGTCACAAAAACATCGTGAAATTTCTAATTGCCAACGGCGCTGATGCCAATGCGAAAGACGATAAGGGAACGACACCTCTCCATCATGCGGCGTATCGGGGCTGGGAACACTTGGTCGAGTTTCTGATTACCAACGGCGCCGATATCAATGCTACGTGCAGCGAATCTTATACACCTTTATATGATGCTATTTGGGGCAAAGACAAGGATACAGTGAGGGTTCTCGTGGCGAACGGGGCGGATGTGAACATTACGGCAAATGATCACGGTCCTCCGCTTCACCAAGCGGTTTGGTATGAAGAAAAAGACGTTGCGGCGATCTTGCTTGCACACGGAGCTAAACTCGACGCGAAAGATGAAGAGGGCTGGACGGCGTTTCGGTACGCAGTATGGGCGGGAAACGACGAGTTCATCGAGCTTTTTCTTGCGAAAGGTGCTGACGTTTACCCACTCCATTTGTCGGCACTTCTGGGTGATTTACCACGCCTGAAGAGTCTTGTGGAACGTGGAGTCGACGTTAATACAGCAGACGAGCTTGGCTGGACACCTTTACATTGGGCAACCTGTAGAGGTCAGACAAGCGCAGCCAAGTTCCTCCTGGCTCATGGTGCTAATGTCAATGCGAAAAATGGGGACAACGATACACCGCTGGATTACTGCGCGCATGCTGGCGGAAAAGAACTGACGGAACTGCTTTTGGCGGAAGGGGGCGATGTCAAAGCAACACACAAGTCGGGTTATACCCCTCTACATCGCGCCGCCTTTGTAGGCCATATGGATGTTGTAGGGCTGCTCATCGCGAAGGGTGCCGATGTCAATGTTAAGGACGTCAAAGGCCGCACACCGCTTTTCGCATCTGCCATTGGGGGCCATACCGAGGTTGTAGAAAAACTCATCAACAACGCTGCGAACCTGAGCGTGAATGACAAGCTTGGATTAACCCCCTTGCATTACGCGGCGACGAAAGGCTATAAAGATCTGGTGGACCTTCTAATACTGCACGGTGTTGATGTGGACGCAAAGCGGGATAGCAACGGGTATACCCCTCTCCATCAGGCTTGTTGTTCAGGTCATACGGCGGTAGCAGAGCTGTTACTGGACAAGGGTGCTGATCCGGAGGCAAGGAATACCTACGGACAAACTCCCCTCTATGTAGCTGTGGGTTATAATCAGCCAAAGACGGCGGAGTTACTGTTGGCGAAAGGGGCAAACATTGAAGCCAGGAACAAGTCAGGTTCAACACCGTTACACAATGCATGCACAAACGGTGACAAAGCCGTGGCGGAACTGCTGATCGAGAATGGTGCTGATATAAATGCTAAAACTGAGGCTGGGCGCACTCCACTATCTTTTGCGAAGGAGAAAGGTCACCACGAGATTGTTGAACTCCTCCGCAAGCACGGGGCGGAGGAATAGCGGCGCGTGAAGACAAAAGCCAATAGCATTGAGTTTGGGAGGGCGAATCTCCTGATGAGCCGATGATCGTTTGCTCGATACCAACGGCTCGCCGGGAGCCTCGCCCTCCCGTGTCTGGCCATCTCGACTTTCCATTTTCTCTTTCAGACGGCTAATCTCATCAAAATACCCTGTCAGCCAGTTCTCCCGCTCTTCCCGTTCCCGATCGTTTTGATAACCGTCCAGATAACGACGTCGAATCGCATCTCTCCGCTGCTCCACATCGCCGAGACCTCTGAATCCCGCAGAATCGCCAATTGCAGACAATATCCGCGCGCACCGCAAAACAAACAGCATCGCGGAATGGTCCCGCTCTCGATCAAATTGATCGAGTTTTTGCAGCATAAACTCCGAGACTGCAGGAACCGCAGCCGCTCCGGAACAGGCAAGAACATCCAAAACGACTGTCTCATAAATCGGTGAATGCGTAGATGGATTAAGGTAGTTTACCTTGATCGTCTGTATCGCTGTACGATCCGGCAATTGCAGACCCAGTTTCTCCAAAGTCTTCAAATGCCTTCGGTAGCGACGGTCTGTAATTTCGAAAAAGACACCGAAAACAAGAGCCGTTACCCCGGCAACAACAGCGGATGTGCGGCATATACGAAGCAGGGAAACCCCATTGTCCGGGTAATTCACGAAATTATCGCCATACACAGCCAAAAAGAAAACTCTTTTCGAAAGTTCCGGTCGATCCGGAAATAAACGAATGGGTTTCTCCTCCTTCATCAACCATTCAGGAAAATCCCGTTGCTGAAAACGAACCATCGTGCCTTTGGAAACACCGTTACAATAGAAGATCAGCGCGGTGGTCACGGCAACAAGGACGGTAATCCCTTATACTCCTCCGGGATTTCTACGAATTTCAGGGCAGAGTCGGTGTAGAGCGGAGAGTCTAGCTGCAGACCCTCGGATACAATCTGATATGGAACACCGTCCTCTTTCGAATCAGGGGTGTCTTCCTCGTCCACGCTGGGCTCCTCAGAGTCCCCCGACACGGGATACCGGATGAGAGATACTTGGGCGGGTTCGAGATGCTGTCTGGTCGATGGTTCGCTCGCGTCCCGGGCTTGGGCGGTCATGTTGGCGGGAACAGTGAAATTCTCGATGATCCAGTATTGCGGTCTTTGTTCCGGTACCGCAACGAAACTCAGATGCTCACCATCAGGTGACCACTGTACCAGGCTCAGCCACGTGAATCTCAAGTTTTTCGGGACCGCGATTCGTACGGGAGGTTTTCCGGACACGGGAGCAGCCCACAAGCCGTCGTTGGAGACCGAATAAACAATGAACTTTCCGTTCGGAGACCATCCGATATCTACGATCAGTTTATGATAGCCTTCGTCTTTGAACTCAACAGGGAAATCGAGAAGTTCGGTTGTTTTCTCGCCATTGATGGAGGTTACCAGGATTCGCTGTCTCGGCGGCGCCTTTGAGATACCTTGTTCACGATTCCATGGTCTTTCATTTTGAAGATAGGCGATCTGACCGCCGTCCGGTGACATGGTGACCGCGGTCACAAATTGTCCTGCTTCCTTGTTTGTCTGGACGACGGGGGTCCGTTCCATATCCTCCAATGTAAATACGTGAACAACACCTTTCTCAGATAACTCGGCAATCGTGTTCCCATCGGCCGACATAGCCAGGCGTCTGCTTTGATCTGCTTCTTCGGATTGCGTGAATAAATACTCGACCTCGCCGCTATCCAGATCGACTTTGAAGATCCCCTGTTGTCCATCCTTGTCTTTTCCCGCACCGATCAAGAATGAGCCGCTCGGATGCCATAGAATCGGTACGGAATCCACAAAGAATCTCGAGAGGGTCGACGTATCAACGACTTTCTTTTCTAAATTCCAAAACCGTATTTGGTTGCCCCCACATTGCGCAATCGTTGACGCGTCAGGCGCCCAGGCGTGATAGCGGGTTCCTTCGTCGATCGTGAGTTGAGGTTCTTCCACGGCTGTGCATGTTTCCAGAGAAAGGCGTACCGTGTATAAGGCGTATGGTAAAACCTCAGGTGAGTACGCCAGGTGGCCGTTTTGCGTATAGGTTACGATTCGTACCTTTCCCTTTCCAAAGTCAGGAACAACCACCCGCGGCTCCCCGACGAAATGCCCCTGATCGACCTGTACAGCACAGAGTTGAGAATAGTCATTAGGGTTGTTGTAATCCCGAAAGAGGATTGATTTGCCGTCGGGCGCCCAACTGGGCTCGACTATCCAGGTGGAGAATCCGCTATAGCGTTCGTGCACCGTGCCGTCGAGACTCCGGATTTGCAAAGCGATCTCCGGTTCTTGCGTCCGGTAGGCGATCCATTGACCGTCGGGCGAAAACCTCGGATGGATGGGCGGCGTCCAATTGCGATTCTCGTTTGGAAATGCTTCATCGATCTCGATGGGCTTGATCGTCTTTTCACGCATATCGATCAGCAAAATGACAGGAGTGTCATGTCGCTTACTTCTCCAATGCTCTATCGCTAGAATGTACCTTCCGTCAGATGACCAATCTTGTAGGTCGCAATAGTAGTCTTTCAACTCGAGGAGGGTTTCCTTTTTTCCTGTCTGTAGATTGGCGACCCTGATAGAAAAACTGGTCCATGAATCGGAATACAGATAGGCTATCTGATGCCCGTCTGCTGACCAAAGCGCATTGGACGGCCATGCACTGTCATCAATCTTATCCAATGCGCCGGTATGGGTATCCAAAACCACAAGCTGATCTTGCTCTGTAAACCCTGCGAAATAACGCCCGTCGGGAGAGAGATTGGAAAGAGTCAAACCTTCCGGTACGTCAACGCGCCGCATCCTTTGGATAGGCGATGAGGGTTGCGTCTGTCCGTTGACGATTCCGGTGTTGCTCCCGGAAGTCTCCGCCGCCGCGAGTGGAACTCCTTGTTTTTCCGAACGAATCGAGGGAAGAACAAGTAAAGAGACAAAAAGCAGAATGGCCATCCTTCGAACCGAAAAACCCACCTGCAGTTTCCGTTTCCCGTCCAGTATGCGCATCATTCGCCTCCTAATCAGAGTAGTCGAGTTGAACAGCCCCAGCGGGGTTGTGGTAAAATCGGGCAAGTGGTTCGCGTGACGGATCACGGACAAAAACCCTTCGCCACAATCCTCACGCGGCTCTCGACAGGACGCCAAAGCCGCGTCATCGCATGCATACTCGCGGAGCTGATCGAGAACCCAATTTGTCAGCCAAATCACCGGATTGTAAAAATAGAGGATCTGTACCAACTTCTGAAAAGCCGCCGCCAATAGATCGATGCGGCGAATATGAGCCAGCTCGTGCAACAAAATCCACTTGATTTGGGCGGGTGTAAGACTTTGCAGGAAATCGCTCGGGACGATCAGGCGCGGCTTCGCGAACCCCCACACGGTCGGCGAAGAAACCGCTGGACTGGCGACCAGCTGGACATGCTGCCGAACGCCGGCCATCCGACGTAACTCGCGCCAATCCACCGGAAGCACTGCCGGATCGACCGGCGTTGCCTGCGCAACCATTCGAGAAATCCGCCACTGTATCCACACAAAACGGATCAACAAGAACAAGACGACAAACGCCCACCCCACCATGAGCAGGGTCATTGCGGACCAAGTAGACGAAGTGTCGGCGACTGTTGTACCTTTCTCGCTGACGGGAAGAGCGACTGCCTGTTCAGAAACCAAAGGTTGTTGTTCGACTTCCGCACTTCGCCCCTCGACCGGGGGCTGAAAAGCTCCTCGGGTATCCTCAAATTCTCTCCATGGAGTAAACGTCCCGGCCCACTCCGTACTCCGATCCACAACTCCTTCCGGCGAGAGGTAGGTCATCCAGCTCGGTACCGTTACCTCGATCGGAACAACCGCTTTCACCAGCACGAGTAGGAACAGGCAATAGCCGAATTGGGGAGACGAGCGCCGATGGATCAGAAGCCACAGCACACCGACAATTGCCAACACGACAACCGAGTCCACCGTGCGATCCCACATAAACCCGGCCCAAACATCCGCCCATGTGTTGAGAGTCTCCATCGATGGCATGGGCTATTCCTCCCTGTTTGATCGGTGCTCATCGAGCAAGGCTTGGAGCTCTTCGATCTCATGTTCGGAGAGTTCGCTTTTCTTGACCATATAGGCGAGTAACGGACCGGTTGTGCCTTCGAGTGCGTGGTCCAACAGGATATCCGCCGCACCGTAGAGCGACCGCAGGGCCGAGCGTGCCGGGCGGTAGAGAAAACTGTTCCCGACTCGGGTCGTGGTGACATAGCCCTTTTCGGCGAGACGGCGCAGGATGGTTTTGGTGGTGCTGGGCGACCAGTCGTGGAGCTCTCGAGCTTCCTCATACACGTCGCGGGCCGCGCACGACTTGAGTTGCCAGACGATTTTCATGACTTTCCACTCGGAGGGGCTGAGCGGTTCAGAGCGTGGACGGGGCATGGCGAACCTCCTGATTCGGTGTCAAGTGAGTTAATCGGTTACTACTATAAACGATCAGGCGGTTTTGTCAATAGGTGATTTCAAAAAAAATGCGGAAGGGACGGGTGGACTCGATTGGGCGAATGCGTCTTGACGAAGGGAATCAGGGCGACCGAGGGCAAGAGGCGGTGGATTGTTAGGAACGGGTGCCAACCCCAATTCCGCTTGGGGGTGATCTTTGTCACCGCTCGCCCTGGAGTTGCACTCCGGGGGCGATCTTTGGAGTGCGGTGCCCTTGGCGCTGCTTTGGCTGTCAGGTAGGGCCGCGCGGGCATTGGTGATCGGCCCATCGACAAGCTCGGGAACCGATCACCAATTGGGTGAAAGGTGTCATGATCGGTATTGCTGCAACATGAGCATGTTAAACGCACGACGTGATCCTCAACTGCCGGATTCGGATTTAGGATCACTGAACAACAACGACTGTCATGCCAGGGGGTCGAAATGAGATCCTCGTCGATGCCCGTCCTCGACGGGGCTGTGCGATGTCGTCGGTTTTCCGGTCTGGATGACAAGAGAGTCTGAAGAGTCAGGCGAGTGTGTTTTCTATCGTCTCGCTTCTCGCGTGGCAGCAGGTGACGTTTCCATTCAGCCACCCGGTCCAGGAGTGCCACTCCTGGACCAGCGGGGCTTTGTCTTTTCCATGTAATCCGTGTCTTTTCTATCTGTTCTTTTCTATCCGTGTAATCTGTGATTCGCCCAACTTCTTTGGGTAAGCTGTGATTCGTCCAGCGTCTTTGGTGATTCACTCCGCATTGTCCGCGATTCTTACTCAGTGTCGTTCGTGATTCACTCACCGGCCCCTGAATACGGCGACGCGAAACGGTATTTGCCGGAACCCACCTCAAGTATCGCAACGCCTTCCTTCTCACAAACGAATTTCACGCTATGAAGTTCGTCAATCGGACGGCCGCTTTCGGTAATCCCAGACGCATCCTCTGTTGGGACGTGAATCGTAGCCGTCGTGTTCGGAGGAATCGTGACATTCAAAAGAAAGGTATCATCGGCCATCTCCCAACAACTCCGAATCGGTCCCTGGATGCTTTCATAACCCACTTTCGCCCATGTCAGCCGACCGCCGGGCTGCGGTTTGATGACAATCTCCCTATACGCCGGGGCCTCGCTCCGAATGCCGCCGATGTTCTCGACCATCCACTGATACACAGCGCCAAACGAATAATGCGCGAACGAATTCATGCCCGGATTCTGAAAACCTTCTTCCGGTGTCCATCCATCCCAACGCTCCCAAATACTCGTCGCGCCATGCCGAATCGAGAATCCCCACGACGGGAATGTGTCGTTGTGGATCAGCCGATAGGCGACGTCGTTTCGCCCGATTTTCTCCAGAGCGAGCATCAGATCTTTTGTGCCGATGAATCCAGTCGATAGATGCCAATCACGGCTCTCTATGTCCTCCACCAGATGACGTGCGGCCAGCTTCGCTTTTTCGGCATCTAGCAGATCGAACGCCAACGCGAGCACATAACAGCACTGCGTGTCTCCTTCGATTGTCCCGTCCGACGAAACATACGCTTCGTTAAACGCCGATTTGATTTGCTCGTGGAGTTTGTTGTACTTGATCGCGTCTTTTTGCTTACCAAGCGCTTCCGCAGCACGTGCGGTGAGTTTTGTGCTATAGGCGAAATAGGCTGTGTAGATCACATCGGTCGGTGTATCGGCTCTGATACTCAGCCAGTCGCCAAAACAATGAAACTGTTTCGGTGGCAGAAGACCATCGGTGCTGCGGTTTTTGCAGAATTCGATGAATTCAGTCATCGATTCGTACTGCCGCTCCAATACCCGCTCATCGCCATAGACCCAATAAATCGTCCACGGACAAATCACACCCGCATCCGCCCACGCGGGGCCGCCGTCACCACCAGCGACTTTTAGCGGCGCAACCATCGGAAATTGTCCATCTTCGCGCTGCGCATCGGTCAGGTCGATCAGCCACTTATCGAAGAACGATTGAACATCCGCGTTGAGTGTCGCGGTACGGACATACACCTGCGCGTCGCCAGTCCAGCCGAGACGTTCATCGCGTTGCGGGCAATCGGTGGGAATTTCAATGAAATTGGCTCGCTGCGTCCAATAAATATTGCTGACCAGCTGATTCAACATCGGATCGGAGCATTCAAAACTGCCCGCATCCGGTGTATCGCTGCTGAGAGCGACGCCGACGAGGGTGTCGCGTGTCGGCGGCGAATCGAGGCCTGTAATTTCAACATACTGGAAACCGTGGAAAGTGAATCGCGGTTGCCAAATCTCAACACCCTCACCGTCGCAAATATACGTATCAATTACACGCGCCTCGCGCAAATTCGTGGTGTAGACCGTTCCGTCCGGATTGAGTCGTTCGGCGAATCGCAGACGGATGGTTTGCCCCGGTTTTCCTTTTAGTTTCAAACGCGGAACGCCCGCAAAATTCTGGCCCATGTCCAACACATAAGTATCCGGTTGGGGTTCAGTGATTTCTTCTGCCTGGAATTCCTCGATGGCTATTACCGGCGGACCGGGATGAGCTTCAACGACAGGGCGCATCTCGGCGCCGGTATCGACTCGATCCCATTCATCGTCGTCGAACCCCGGTTTGCACCAGTTCTCCATCGCCATACGGGCGTCGTAGGTCTCACCCATCAGGAAGTCCGCTTCACGAATCGGGCCGGTCGATGCTTTCCAGCTGCGTCCCGTGGCAATGACAACCTTTTCGCCGTTTTCATACTCGATATGGAGTTGTGCGCGGAAGCGCGGCTTCTTGCCGTAATGATCGCGTATCCGTTTCCAGCCGATATATCCGCTGTACCAGCCGTCCGCGAGGATCGCCCCGAAAGCGTTCTCGCCCCGGCCGATCAACTCGGTCACATCGTAACCGCGATAATAGACGCGCTTTGTGTAATCGGTCCAACCGGGATTGAAATAGTCCTCGGTCACGCGGACGCCGTTCAGATGGAGATCGTAAAGCCCAAGCGCCGTTGCATACACGACCGCACGGCGTACCGGATTCTCTGTGTTGAAAGCTGTCCGAAGATAAACCGGTGGAGGCAGAAAGAGTTTCTGGTACTCCAATGTGCCCCACGGATCGCACCCATATTCGCCGATGACACGGCACTCCGGCCAGGCATCCGCCGCGATTGCCCGTTTGTGCCAGTCTTCTCCCGGGCTGTCGGTACAACGCCACGAGCCATCCGTAACGAAGACGTAAGTATCGTTGTCGGTGGTGGTCACCGTCAACTTGGCGATCAGACCGGCGGGACCCTCACTGGCGTTTTCTACCTGAACGCGGATGGTATTCACACCGGATTTCATTCGCTGTGTGACATCGACCAGTTGAATCCGCTCCCATCCTTCGCCAATCGAGGCGGAGGCACCGTTGATGTTGAACCAATGGCGGTCGTCCGCGGCGACAAGCAGTTCGGCTTTGTCAATGATCGCATCTTCTGGAATGGTTACTTCGGTCATGAAAACCCGATGACCCGCGGGAACATCGGAGCCTTCATCTCCGGCGAACCAGATCCATTTGGCCTCGTCGAGTGGGGCCTCGCGCACCTCCGGCTCCCGTTCTTTGTCGTATCCGATCCACTCTGCATCCCAATCGGATTGTTTCAGGAGTCCCATCGACCACGCCGCTGTTTCACTCCACGGAGATTCCTTTCCATCCTTGTCCCAAACCTTTACTTTCCAAAAACACTGTTGTCCCGATTGGAGCGAATCGCCCTTATAGACAATGCCGGTTGTTTCAGAGGTTTCGACATATCCCGGATCCCACAGATCGCCGACCCCTGTTTCGAGACTCTCTCGATCCGGTGACACAATTACACGATACGCTGTTTGACACTGTCCTCGGTTTCTCGATTCGACCAGCCAAGAGAGTCGGGGATGCATATCGTCGATATCGACAGGATCGACACGATACTCGCAACGCAAATAGGTTGGCACGAGATAATCGGTGGAAGCGGAGTCTACATAGCTTGTTGCAGAAAAGATGAGGAGGGCAGAGAATAGAAACGAGGTAGCACGATTGAATCTTTGAGATGGTGAAACGCGCGGCATGATGAGTCTCCCTTATCCGGTTTCGTGTTCTTCTTCCGATTTACTGTTGTGTTCCATCCAGAACGGCGTTGTGACAAACCAAACGATGGTCGCAAGTAACATCGACCATTTGACGGTGTCCAGCTCCATGCTGCCGAGGAAATAGAAAATCGACGGCAGTATAGTCCCCGCCAGTGCGAGCCACGAAATAAGTTGTAACAGTGGTTTCATTTTCTTGCTATCCTTATGCAGCAGCCTGCGGCCGCAGTTTTTGCTGATAGATCTTACTGAGAACGACGTAAAGGATCGCCGCGACAAACCAGCCCGGCAGGCTGACAAAATAAATCTGTATACCTGCGTAATTGACGAGCAGCAGACAAATCGCCAGCGTCAGAAAATACGTCAGGCCCGCCGCCCAATTAAATGTTTTTCCGCTTAGCTCCGCGTAATTGCTGTTCAGACCGAATTTCTTGATCAGCCAAAAATCCACGAAGATCACCGCACCCATCGGCATCAGAATCATTCCGTACAGGGCGACAAAGCCAAGTAATTTCATCGCAATCGCTGGGAACATTCCCGCAATTGTCGCGATGAAACCGGTAAACAGCGTAACCTTGAAACGGGATAACTTGGGCATGATTGCCTGGAAGGCCAGTC
This sequence comes from uncultured bacterium, assembly GCA_964612675.1. Lineage (GTDB taxonomy): Bacteria > Hinthialibacterota > Hinthialibacteria > Hinthialibacterales > JAKPRU01 > CAZTDD01. The sequence goes on along the minus strand of CAZTDD010000024.1, from coordinate 4,948 downwards.
CGGCACGGTAGATCGTTGGGTTGGCCGTGGTCCACCCGGCGATAATGACACATAAGAGGCCCGCAATTCCGGCGGCATCGTATGCCAGCGGTCCAGGCAGAACATCGGTGTTCAGCGGATCGCGGTGAAGCTGAAGCGCATAGAGCAGAGACGCCGACAGCCAGGCCATGAAATGACCGACATACATCCCTGCAGCCGTCGCAATGCCGTACCACGATTTCTTCGCAAAACGGAACACGCTCAGGTCAGCCATACCGATATGCATGGCCATGTTACAAAACCAGGCAAAAAACATAACGTGCCAAAGCGTGAATTTGGTTTGCCCCGGCAGAGGATCTCCGCCGGTCCAGATTGTCTCCTTGGCAATGGTCCAAAAACCTTTTGGCGAAGTGACTCCAAGCTGGGGAAGAGCCACGAATCCAAAAGCCAGAAATACGAGTACCATCCACGGTGAGGCGATATTGGCGAAACGGGCCACACTCTCGTATCCGTACGCGGCGACCACTGCGATCAAGGACCCCACAATGAGGACCGCCAGAACCCAACCGACACTGTTGGGATACATGTCGGTCAAGCCGGGCATGGGGAAATCGAACCACACACCGACCGCTGTCGCGGAAACCGTCACCATCGCACCCGCCAGAAAACAAAACATGACGCCGTTGGCCAGGTTATAAATGGTAACCAGGTTTCGCCCGCAGATTTTCTCGAGCTGATAGTAAAGCGTGAACCGTGCTCGTGTCGCAATCGGCGCCGTCAGAAAGGTCCAACTCAGCACAGCGAGAAGGTTGCCCACGATCAAGCCGAACACAAGATCGAACGCGCTGACCCCGGCGGCGATAAACAACGGCCCGATCATCAGCTCCGTACCGGCACAATGCTCGCCTGCGTACATGCCGATGAAACTCTTGAACCCGAGCAGCGATCTCTTGGGGACGCGTTCGCGTTCAAACTCATCGCCCACATGCAACTGTTCCTCAATCCCGTCGGGATTGTCTGCAAGGAGATCCGCAGGTGTCAGGTCTGTTTTGTTTTTGTCCGTGGATGAGTCGTTCATGCGATCAGTTCACCGTTTCGATAGGATTTCTTTTTCATATTGCTTGATGTCTTCGAGCCACGAATCCCCCGCAGGAACATCCGATGTGAGACAGTGATAGTCCCACACCGCACCGAAAGGCATTGTCTTGAGTTCCTCCATCATCGCCAATCGTTTCGTGTAGTCTCCTTCATTTTCGAAACGACGCAGCAGATCGACGGGCTCAAGGAGAGCCATCAGTAACGCTTTGATCATACAGCGGGTTCCGATGACCCAGGCCGCCACACGGTTGATACTGGCATCGAAGAAGTCCAAGCCGATATGGACTCGTTCGAGGAACTCTCCGCGCACTAACTCTTTGGCGAGCGCCTGTAGTTCATCGCTCAGAATCACAACATGATCGCTGTCCCATCGGACGCCGCGACTGACGTGCAGCAGGATCTCGTCGAGCCAGAGCATGACAGAGGAGATCTTGTCGGAAACAACTTCCGTTGGATGAAAATGGCCCGTGTCCAAGCAGAGCAGTTTGTTGTTCTTGATCGCATAGCCCATGTAGAATTCGTGCGATCCAACGACATAACTTTCCGACCCAATGCCGAAGAGCTTCGATTCCACCGAATCCAGGTTGGCTTTCGGGTCAATCGGCTCAGCGAATATCGCGTCGAGTGACTCGGCAAGTCGCACGCGCGGCCCCTTTCGGTCCGCCGGGATATCTTTGTAGCCGTCCGCGATCCAGAGATTCGTCACACAGGGTGTACCGAGTGCTTTTCCGAATGCGGCACCGATCTTGCGGCAGGCGATCCCATGCTCGATCCAGAATCGACGGATTCCCTCGTCGCTGTGGGAAAGGGTGAATCCGTCGTCGGCTTTCGGATGACCGAAGAACGTGGGATTAAAATCCATCCCCATCTCCCGTTCTTTCGCCCAGTCGATCCAACTTTGAAAGTGCTCGGGCTCCAGTTCGTTTCGATCGATACGTTTCCCGCCGGTTTCAGCGTAGATGGCGTGGAGATTGAAACGGTGCTTACCCGGGATCAGCGAAAGTGCTTTGTCGACGTCCATGCGGAGTTCGTCAGGCGTTCGCGCTTTGCCGGGGTAGTTACCGGTCACCGCCAGGCCGCCGCCGAGATCCTCGCCGGTCTTCTCGAACCCGCCGACGTCATCGCCCTGCCAGCAGTGGAGCGAGATCGGGACTTTCTGGAGCTTGTCCAGTGACTTATGAACATCGACTCCCAGTTCCGCGTACCGTTCTTTTGCGATTTCGAATGCTTTCTGGATGTTACTTTGGCTGTTTGACATAGTGATTCTTCACGCCTGTTTGAAATGGGGGTCCAATATAACTCGGATTCTGCTTCTTCACTAGAGCGTTCGGCGGCTTTATTTTGTCAAGTCCTTCTGTACCTCAAGCCAGCTTTTCCAGGCCGTCTTCTGGAAATATTCGGCGAGATTGTCATTGACGGTAAAGAGAGCGCCGGAACGGTCCCGTTTGCGTTTGCCATCCTTCATTACCAAGGGCCAATATTCGATCTCACGAACCGGTAAACCGACAGGCGACTCTCCTGTAATTGCGGCATAGAAACAACACAGATTCAAATAGGTTCCTACCATACCGGGATGAACACGATCCGGAAGATCGTGTAATTCGATCACGGGGTGTTCCTTTCGCACATGCTCCCAGGCGGTACGACACGGTGCGATGGGAACGTCATTTCGGCCGGCGGCATCCCGCAGCATCTTCTGACCAGTCTCGAATATCTCTCCATCGCCCCAGCCTTGTTCATAGAGAATCACTCTGCTGCCGGCCTTCTTCGCGGCGGCGGAGTAGATGTCGATCGCTTTGTCAAACGTCTCGCTGTCGTTCCCTTGCGCTCCTGCAAGAAAATCCACGGGGACCTGCAGGACGACGAAGTCGTAGTTTCCGTCGCAGATCTTGTCCAAGACAGTTTGTCCCTTTTCGAGCCCGTATTCCGGCTTGAAATCCGGTTCCAGATACTTTTGTACTCCTGTCCCGCTCTTGCCTGCGAGATCGGAGACAGCTTCCGTTGCGCATCCATATTCATCGAGCCATTCCGCCATCTGATGCGGCATATCTTGATAGTATGTGCTGCTGCTACCGAGCCACAAAAGGCGAATCTCTTTGCCGTCCACGTTCGATTCAGCGAACGAAACCGAGGGCATGGCGACAAAAGGCAAGGCGACAAAAAGCACAACGGCAAGTATTCGATGTCTGTGATCGACTATTCGCATTAGTATCTCTCCTCACAATAGGGGATTTCTTCGGACTGATTTATCATCGGCATGTATAGGTTCACGAATAAACTCAGGAACTCCACTCATCCACCGCCCGGCCGACAGCGCGAAGATTCGGGACGCGCATTTCACCGTACTCGCGGGAGGCGACGATGCCGCCGGCTCCCGCCTCAAAGGCTTTCATTACAGCTTTGTAAACATTATCCGGATCGCTGGGGAAGTGAACTTGCCCTTTCGGAGAGTGCCACGGTACATCGAATCCGATGCCGCTGTATACCGCCGCTTTTCCGTTAACTCCCTCCACACATCGCTTCGTTTCACGATACACATAGTCCGGGGATAAACCGGTGGTATCCAGCTCTTGTAAATTCGGCTCACGGTTTTTGTCATAGCCAATGACGGCGTAGAAAAGCTCCAGAGACTGTTCCAAGGTGAGGTCGCTTAAGACCAGTTTGTTCATACGTTCCAGAACCCACCAACGGAGCCGTGGACCGAGAATGTCGTGGTAGAGGATCGGCTTAATAAAGTCCGCCCACTCGGCAATGTCTGAATAACTCACAGCGGCACGGTAGAAAACGTCCCAGCTGGATCGTTGATGGTCGATGTGGCAACCAACCTGGGCGGAAGGCTGAATCGATTTGATTGTGCTGTATACCTCCCTACCAATCTCCTCATCCGTCAAAAACCACTGATAATTCCAAGCAAATACCTCGTGGTATTTGTGGAAAACTCGAAGTACGCTCGTAATGACCCCGTCTATCGGTTTCTCTTTTCCTTTCTCTACGTCCACCATAAGAGTGTGGAGCTCTCTGTAGCCCTTGCGGGCACGGTCCGGATCGATCCCCTTGTCTCGGTTTCGCTGAACGCAGTGTTGACAAAAACAGGTCGGCACCCAGCCTCGAAAGAGAACCTCCGACAGCGGACCGACACGTTCCGCACCGTACTGTATTCCGTCGAGTTCGTAGTTTTCAAACAGATCTTTGACGGTTGCGACGATCCACGCCCTGTATTCCGGATGATTCCAGCAGGGGCCTCTTCCACGGTTTCCGTTGATATCGACAGTAAGGACCTTTTCCCAGTTCTCAATAAAACCGAGCCCGTTTGTTGTCTGGGGTTCCAAGATTCGCGTATAGATTTTCATGCCGCGTGCACGGGCGGGATCTACCAGCTCGCGAAATAAATCACGATCGTGGTATTCGTGTTCCGGGTTCGGTTTTTGATGTCGGAGTATCGTATCCTGAAAATACTTCTCTTGATGTTTTACCCATACCTTCGGGAGTTTCCGCCTTCGTTCGTCGCGCACGGGAACTCCATGATCGTGCGCCAGAACCTCGGGAGGCCTGCCGCTCGCTCCGTAGTATTTGTGGGTATACACCAGCAAAGCATTGATGCGCGCGGTTTCCTTCAAAAGATCGAGGCAGTATTCAATGCCTTCATCAAGGATGCTGTGCGGCGCGATTTGGATACCGACAAAGGGTTCCTTCGAGAGCGCGCCCCGGGCGGCAGCGGATAGTACATTGGCAGCCGGAATCGCGGCTAACGTCTGGACAAAGCTACGGCGATCCATAATTGGTTACCTCTATTTTCCCCTCACCCTACCCCTTGATGGGGTCGCAAAAAGTCGAAAGTTGGCATCGGAAGTTCCCTCTCCCCCCGGGAGAG
>CAZTDD010000023.1:0-61425 GCA_964612675.1 uncultured bacterium | reverse complement strand
TCGGGGGAGGTTAGGAGGGGGTTGAAATCCGTATCCCAGACTTTTTGCGACCCCGACATCTTTGCCGGCGTATTGTCTCGCAGAGTATCTGTCGTGTGTTATAATGCTCATGTTTGCGCTGAGGACTCGCGCGCCGTATCATGGAGAAGACGAAGCCGAATCCACACGGGGAAAGCTTCATGGAGCCGCAAATCGATCTGGATATGTTGAAAATAAAGGCGTTTTGCGACAAGTGGAAGATCGCGCAGTTTTCACTGTTTGGATCGGTCCTTCGAGATGACTTTGGTCCGGACAGCGATGTGGACGTGCTGGTCAGAGGTACCCGCGAGGCTCACTGGAGTCTCTTCGACCTGGTCGACATGAAGAAGGAGCTAGAAGAGATTTTCGGTCGAAAGGTTGACCTGGCCGAACCAGACGCGATTCGTAACCCGTTCCGACGCTACGAAATTGCCAAGTCACACAAAGTGATTTATGCTGCATAAGAAGGACGACACTACGTATCTCTGGGATATGTTGGACGCCGCTCAAACGGCACAAGAGTTCATATGCGGGAGGACGTTTCACGAATTCCAAGGTGACAAGATTCTAAAGAGAGCTAGAGAACGACAAATTGAGATTATTGGCGAAGCTGCAAATCACGTCTCTGCTTCACTGAGATCGTCATACCCGAGTATCCCGTGGGAGCGCATTATCGGGCAGAGACACTTTCTTGCCCATGAGTACGGTGAAATCGAATACGAACGGCTGTGGCTTGTCGTCGTCGAGGATATTCCGAAGTTGGTGGAGAAACTGAAGCCGCTTCTTCCTGCTGCCCCTCCGGAGGTAGATCTGTGACGTGTCCCTCAACGAGCATACACAGCCAAGGTCGGCTCGAAATGATGCGAAAAGCATTTACCTTAATCGAACTATTGATCGTCGTCGCGATCATCGGCATTCTGGCCGCGATTGCGGTTCCGAATTTTCTTAACGCACAGATACGCGCCAAGGTCTCCAAAACTGTGAGCAACATGCGCACGGTTGGAACGGCGATGGAGGCCTATTACCTCGATAACAACACCTATACCCGCTGGGCATGGGATACGAGCGATCCTCGCACACATTATGGCGGGTTCCGCGACCTGACGACCCCGGTAGCCTATCTGTCCAGCATGGAACCGTGCACGAATCCCTTCAAAGGCCGCTATCAAGTCGGAGATCACCTCTCGGACGGCCGTGAGGTGGATCCTTATTTCGAACTTGGAACATGGTTTGGACGATCGGAGCGGGAGTATGTCATCCAATATCCGAATAATGTCTGGTTACTTGAGAGTTCCGGGCCGGATGTCGGCGATGATTACAATGCCAACAATTTCCCTGTCAAAGGGCTTGTCTACCAACCGTCCAATGGTGTGGTCAGCCGAGGGGATATCTTCCGGGGCGGGGGTGCCAAGGTCCCGGCGTGGGCTGCAACATTAACGTATTGACACGAGGATTCGCTACCGCCTTATTTTGCCTTTGCCTCATTTGGGTACGGGATACGGCGAAGAGCGTTTTTCAAAATCGGGGCGGGCATCTTTCCGGCCGACAGCAATCGTTCCAGCAACGGTCTCGCCTCGCTCGCGGCGAGGTCTTCGAGTAGATAAACAACGCTCACACTAACTTCGTTATCGGATTTCGCCTCTTTCAGTGAACTCATAAGGAGTCGTCGCAGCTCGCTGTCGCGCAGTTCAAATAGTCGAAGTAACGCTTTTTGTCGGGTCTTCTTGCCGGTATCGGACGCAAGCAACTCCTTTCGGAGCTTCTCTCGTTCGTCGTTTTTGGGCAAATCGTCGAGGAGTTTCTCCACTTGTTGTGACGAATCCTTGCGCGGCAATTCTTTGACAAGTTTGCTGTAAAGACGTTCGCTCCGGAGTTTTCGAATCTGGACGAACGCAAGATGATCGCTGGGCGTTCCGAGGGCCTGGACCAAATCCGAGAGGCCGCGATCGCCGGCCCAAACCTGTGCCGATTGCTCTAGACGGGAGGCTTTCAGTGCCAAGATGAAATAAAAGAGCAGGAAAATCCCGCAAATCCCCATCACTGTACCAAACACGATCGGAGAATCGAACAATCGTGCCAATGAGAACTCGTCCCACCAGCCCATTTCCTCCGGCTGCGCGTATGCGAGTGAGACGACAACTGTCAAACACGCCGCTGACAACGACAGCCAAACGCAGGCGATTCTCTTTTCATGATCGACACGGCTACTGTGCCGAGAACAAGATGTCATTTTTGAATCGGTTTTTCTCATCTTCTTTTTCCTGCCAAGAATCTCACTACTTTAACGGCTCGACAAAAAGTCGTCCGGGTAGAAGAAGAAAAGTCTTCAACCCCTCTGTATCTCCCCGTACTGCAGCCACGCAAACGTGGCCCGTTTGGGGGAGAAAAAGAACCTGTTCCTCCCCCGAAGATCGGGGGTGGAGTCTCATGGCTTGCCGAAGGCAAACATGAGAGCCGTCGAGGAGGGGGTTGAGATTCGTTTTTCTCACTCTTTGCCTCCCCGTCAGCCGTACCGGATTCCGCTATGTTCAGGCGGTCGTCAGTTCCGATGCGTCTCGTTGATCTCCTCCAGGATCGCCGAACGACGACGCGCGCGACGAATCACGTCCTCTCCCTGTTCCCCGAGGGTAGCTTGTTCAAGAAGTACAACATCGCTGATGTCGACCTCCCCGTCCAGGTTCAAATCGGCGGCATCGGGGTTCTTCAGTGAGTCTTTCTCAACTTCACCGGCAACGACCCGCATGAGCAGCACCTCATCCAACCGCTCAACGGTTCCATCCCGATTCACATCGCCCGGAATGAAATTCGAAACCGTATGCGACGGACAGACGACGTCCACCGGCCTACCGAAACGATCGACCACACCCTCACTCAATAGCCGTATTCGCGCGCTCGTAATGGAATCGTCTGCGTCAGCTGACATTTTGAAGAGAATTGAGGCCAGCGTCACGGGTCTTGATTCCGACTCCAAATCCATGTCCAGAATCTGGGAAATCTCAATTCGTTTGCGGTCGGACGAAACGCGATACACCAAGGGCTGGTTGATCGATTCCATTGCCGGTGCGGGCATCACCGATTCAATCGTGACTGCCGGATCGCATTCGAGACTCTGCAAATACCCACCAAGTGAAGAACCCGGGCGAGGTTGATAGAGAATCGTGCCGAGAAAATGACCGCTCTCTCCCGGTGTGGGCGGACCGTCCAGTCCCAAAATGCTGTGTGTTTTCGCTACCTCCGCCATGGATTTCGCACGAGTCTTGCGGGAAATCAAATCGACCATAGGCGGCAGAAGTCCTGGATCTCCTTCCCGCTCAAACAACCCGCGAATCCTATAATCCGCCGCGATTTCTTTCCACGCCGGATCGGTAACATCAAACAGATCCTCTCCTTCCACGGTTCGGAAAAGGAGAATCGCGTCCCGAATCGTTCGTGTGCCATCATCGTCCATATCGGCGGCGTTCGATGACCGTACGCCCGCCTCATTCTTCCCGGTCAGCGACTCCAGAAGAAGGAGAACGTCGACGTTATCGGCTTTGCCGTCTCGGTTGACATCTCCGGGACGGTACCCCCGGATTCGCGTGGGGACGCCGAATCCGAGCAGCGCTTCTCCGTTATAGTCAATCAACTCCCGTGCGACAGGTCGCAGGGAAGAATTCCAGTCTTTCTGAGCGTCCGGTGGATTGAGTCGAACCAGAAGAGTCGCCAATTTCACCGTTGTCTCAGTGGCGTCGCCGGGCGCACGACAGATCCCGCCGAGATGAACGGCTCCTTCACCTATCTCGGCCGTTCCCACTATTTGCAACGGCCCCTGTTCTTCGAGGAGGACCTTTTCCACGCTGATCCGCCGCGTGTCGTACTCAACAGCCGTCTCGAAAGCACCGAGGTGTATCCCTTCCGGAAGATCGGCGACCAAATCCAACAATACCTCTTCATCCTTTTCACCGATCGGACCGGGCACCTGGACAAACAGCGCAGCCGCCTCTTCGGTCAGCTGTTTCGTCCATGTGTCTTGAAGCTTTCTATGTTCTTCCACCTCGTCCCAATCCACTGTTTCGCCGATAAGAGCGTCCTGCAGAAGAGAGTTTTCACTGGACCATTTCGCCTTGTTTCGCGGCGGAAGGGTTGGCAGATCCCACGTTCTATCGGCGGCCCTACGCGATGTGGAAAACGCGTCCGCGATCGTCAACCTCCCGTCCAGATCGACATCGCCGGCTACATGCATGGCCCACTCACTGCGAGAGGTCTGCGACTCGCTTTTCTTCAATACCAGTACCGCATCTACCATGTCGACCTGGCTGTCGTGATTTACGTCTCCATACAGGAAATTCGTGACCGTAAAATCCTGGGCCTTCTCCCTCGACTGCGTGCCGTTGAACGCCAGAATCGTTGGTTTCTCAACCTCAATCGTAGAGACCGTGGGAATCTCGGAATCCCAAACACATTTGAAAAGCAGGTCTACGAGTTCCACCGTTCCGGAAAGTGCGGGAGTTCCGGCACGTGTGTGAACCGTGAATGCAATTCCGTCGCTTCTCTCCGAAAGATGAGTACGTCGGCTGTTGGGAACCGAGCCCTGGTGAGGAACAACGGAGATCAACTCGAAATGGTCCGGTTGCCACCGGACCTCAGAGACAATCCCAGCCGCATCGGTTCCCGCTTTCAGATCCACACAAAGGGTGTAGGTAACGGAGGGCTGATCCAACACACGTTCCGGACCGATCAGGTAAGCCCGCGTTGTCTTGGGACCGGTTGGCCGTGGGGGTTCCGGTTTCTCGGCGGGGGGCTTGGGCTGAGGCGTCTTTTCCGCCGGCGGTTTGGGCTGTGGTTTGGGTTCTGCCGGAGCCTGGGCGACTTGTTGGGGCTTCTCGCCTTCCTCTTTTGCTTGAGGTGCAGGCTCTGACGGCTTTTGATCGGGTTTCTCTTTCGGTTCCGCCGCCTCCTTCGGTTTCGCTTCTCCTTCTCCCTGTGGCTGTTCTTTCGGCTTGGGTTGTGCTTTCGCCTGCGGCTCGGGTACTGCTTTTGCTGTATCGAAGGCGCGAATTCCCGGAGTGACCAGGTCTGTATAAACGACTCTGCCGTCGACCGGCACAGCACAAACAGGTCGGTCGTTCTCGGTCCACTCCGTTTTGACCATCTCCGGCAACAGCTGTCCCTTTGAATCAAAACAAAGAATGGAATTCCCAAATGTATTCGAAATATAAACGTTTCCCTCTTCATCTACGGAAACGCCTCGGGGTTCGTTCAACGCCACGTCCAACCCGCTCATCGGAGAAGACGGAATAGACGTGCCTCTCGTTCCATTACCCGCAAAAGTCTGGATTGTGCCGTTTTGAAGATCTAAGACGCGGATACGGTGATTCAGACTGTCTGCGATGTAGAGTTGGTGATTGTGATAGGCTAAGCCATACGGTCCATTCAACGCCGCCGAGGTAGCCGGACCTCCGTCACCGCTGTATCCGGGAGACCCCATTCCTGCAACGGCCGTCTGACTCCCTTCAGCCGTGGATTTCATCACCGTGCAGGCATCATAATTACTGTAATAAATCGCATCGCCGGGCACGACGACGACGCCCGTAACCCGCCCGTTCGTTGTGAGGAGCTCGCTGGCGCTTCCATCGAACGTCAACCCACAAATGCGTTTGTTTCCGGTATCGGCGATCACCAGCATGGTCGAACTGACGTGATCCAGTGCAAGCGGGGTTGAGAGACCCAACCCGACCGATTGGTTAATAAGATCCACCGATCCGTCGGCGTTTTTGCGGCAGATAACGTTGTTTAAGATATCCGCATAGAATAATGTCGCTGTTTCCCTGTCGTAGGTTAGCGCGTAGGGAAACTGGCCTGCGATATCGTTTGAAGAGAGCGTGCTGTACTGAATACCCGACGAGGGTTGCTGAGGGACGGCTTCAGCGGGGGGTTGACTTGTGTCAGATTGAGACGGAGGAGATGTAGCACGCTGCAAGGCACCACAGGAGACAAACAGGATCGTTGCCATTAGAACAGAAACTGGTATGATCGGCGCTCTTTTGTATCCGCGCAGCCGGGGACAAACCCGTGTTTTCATGGATGGTGTGTCCTCCCGAGAAATTTCCTATCCCTCAACGATCCAAACATTTAGAAGACATTCGGCGACACATTCGCACCACATCGCCGTTTCTAGAATAACAGAATTCAGGCGGACAAGGATGGTGTCCTCGAATCTTGCCTGGTTCCGATCTCCACACGAATCCAGCCCAAATCTATCACAAATAAGTCGGAAGTTCCCCCCGACCTGTGAAATCGTTTTTACTTCGTATTGGAAAGCCAATCATAACGCATTGAGATCAAAAGTTTTATCACGATGTGGTTGTTTTGCCACACTCATCAGTTTTTTGAGAAAAATTGCGAACTGACCGCTTGACTTTTCGGACAAAGATCTTTTACAATTGTACGGCTTTGGGCCTTAGTACCAATTTAATTCCAGATTTGTCCCAAAGCGACTCTGGCCGAAGAAGGAGGTGGAAGACAAGTCTTCGCAGGCCGCGAAGGGTATCAGAATTCCCTGAGGGGTTTGACAAATATAACTGCCGATGGGTTGAGGTGACCTACTCAACCGCAAATTCAACTGAACCGAGAGCCATAAACCCAAATACCCAAAGATAACCAAAGGGGGACTGATTCATGAAACGTTTCGCAACATTATTCTTGCTTGGTGCCTTTGCCTTCGTCCCTGGCACGGCGAGTGCCGACATCAGCAACATGGACATTGGCGGCGATCTGTTCCTGCTGTTCTACTACGGTGAGAACACAGACGATCTGGACGACAGCATGCGCGAAGAAGTGGATTTTCTTCGTACAGAAGCTCACCTGTGGTTCCAGGCCGATTTGGCGGACAATGTGATGGTTCGCATTAGTCTGGAAGCAGATCGAGCGATGGAGTCCTGGCAGTATCAGTGGGATAACGTCAACAACGCGGTTATTGACAACGATCCCAATCAGTTTGACCGGAACCACACTGATCTGGATGTCTTTTTGGAAGAAGCCTACATGCAGGTCGCGAACATTTACGATTCCAGCCTGAGTATCCTCGCCGGTCGTCAGTTCATGACCTTCGGCGATAATCCTCATGCCGACAACTTCAACAAATGGTGGGGCGGTTCCTTCTGGTTCGGAGATGGAAATATGATGTCACCGGACGATATCGCGGACATCGGTACATGGGAAACCGATCCGTTCGACGCCCTCGTGTTGGAATGGGATCTGGACACAGCTATCGTCGATGTCTGGTATGCGCAGGCAGTCGATGATCCCGGCCCCGATGATCTCGACGTCGGCGTTTGGGCTATCAACGCCTCTTACATTGGGATGGAAGGTCATCAGTTAGACGGTTACTTCGCGTACACCGATGGTGATTTCTCCGAAGTTAACATGGGCGAAATCGAGCAATTCGTTGTTGGTGCGCGTCTGGCCGGCGATTGCATGACCGACGTTCTCTCCTACAAAGCGGAAGTGGCCTACAACTTCGGTGACATCGACAACGGTGGCATTCCTGGCGTAGCCTTGAACACGGTTGGCGATGGCGACTTCGAAGGGTTCGGCGCGGAAGCCGGTATCAACTGGCATCCGGAATACGACATGAATCCGAACATCGGCTTCATCTATACATGGCTCGAAGGCGATGAAAACAACGTCCCGGGCGCTCTCAATCAAGATGAAGATTTTGATGGATTCATTTCTCTGTTCGAAGACAAAACTTACGGCGAGATCCTGGATCCCAACAGCAACGTCCACATCTTCCACGTTTCTGGCGGCCTGGACCTCAACGAGAGCTGGAGCCTTTGCTCTGACTGGTACTACTTCCTCCTCGATGAGGACGGAAATGACGTAACCATGCTCGGCTTTGCGAATCCCGCTGACGACGATGATCTCGGCTTCGAGTGGGATCTCCAACTCGACTATCAGTTCAACGAAGAAGTCGGTGCCTTTGCCGGTGGCGGCGTCTTCTGGCCTGGCGATGGCGCGGAAGACCTGGCTGGTTCTGACGACGAAGCCTACTTCTTCCGGACAGGCGTGAAAGTCGTATTCTAATCGCTGGGATAACGAGATTCTTCACGGGGAGTGGTCAACCGATCACTCCCCGTTGTTTTTGTCGATCGTGAATAATGACGGTCCGGCAAAAAGTCGAAAGTTGGCATCGGAAGTTCCCTCTCCCCCCGGGAGAGGGAGAAGATCTCTCCCGACTTTTTGCGATTGCATCAATCTTGTGGAGGGTACTTCGGATCGAACGCGCGTTCGCTCGGACTGAGGCCGCATTCGAATGAGCCTGAAAATGAACGCGAAAACGCGTGCCTGTACGTATTCCTTGTCCCCCAAGCCTGACAGGTTCGCAAAAAGTCTGGGATACGGATTTCAACCCCCTCCTAACCTCCCCCGGTCTCGGGGGAGGAAAAGAAACGAGCGTGTCTGCAGCGTATTCTCCCCCAAGAGGGCCACGCTTGCGTGGCCGCAGTAAGGGGAGATACAGAGGGGGTTGAATACTTCTTTTGTTCCACTTCCTCGACTTTTTGTCGCCTCATCAATTATGGAGTCAACTATGCAAAATGAAACATCCAGGGGAGTCTTGAACTGGCTGCTGCTCGTTTTGGGTGCCGTGATAGGGGCCTCCATACTGACTCCCCCAACTGTTCAACTGATCGATAGTCTTTCTCTGCTCGAAGGGCTCCGCGAATACTCCGCTCCAAAGGTGTACCGCCGGTGGGTCATGGCACTGTTTCTTCTGGGTGCTTTCTTCTTCCGGCGATACTTATATATCCCCCCGGCCGGTCAGATCGGTCTAGTGCGTCACAGCCGATGGCGTCGAAACCTGCTGACAGGGCTTGTAGTGGGAATCGTGAGCCTGGCCGCCCTTCAGCTGGTCGCGTTCGCCTTCGGGCATCGTGTAATCGAACGCGATGAGAATCTGACCCTGGGGTATATCAGCGCTGCGATCCTCGGAGGCTTCGCTACGGCCGCTGCAGTAGGAATTCTGGAAGAAATATTGTTCCGTGGGGCTCTGTTTCACGCATTTCTGCGCCGGAACAAACCCTTCTCGGCGCTGCTTCTGACCGGCATCATCTTTTCCGGCGTTCATTTTTTTCGAGCCGGCGACATCCCCATAGACCGACATTCCTGGCTGGTGGGACCAGTCTCCGCTCAGCACCTCCTCTATGGCTGGTGGGAGCAATTCCATCTTTTCCCGGATTTTGTCGGTCTTTTCTTGGTAAGCAGCGCACTATGTGTGTCCGTGCTCATAACCAAAGACCTCTTCACTGCCATCGGGTTGCACGCGGGATGGGTATTTGTAATCCAGTTCGCGAAAGACCTCTTCGACAAGGTACGCAACGTACCCGAGGAGATCTTCGGAGGGTCCCAGTTCTATGACGGGATAGTCGGGCTTGTAATGTTGGTCTTGGTCATTCCTTTTCTGTATCTTTGCTTTCGATTCGGCTTGTTGAAAAAAGCAGAGTCGTTCGACAGGCGTTCCGAATCAGACCTCCCGTAATCCAACCAATCCCTTTCTTACAAAGTTTTGTGAAGTCTCTATTGAGACGGTAGTCCGTTGTATTTACTATTTTACCTAGGAGCATATTCTTGAGAGTGTTCATGGGTCATCCGTGCACACAAGAAAGAAAGGGTAACCCGATCGTCCCGTTCGGGAGGACGAGGCTCCCACCGAACCGTTCCCGTCACGATCATGAAAAGCACTTTTCTTTCCCGCATACTCGGCCACGCCGACAAGATCGACAAACAACAGGTCGTAGACTACCTGGTAGAGGTAGCCGAGGAGCGCGATCTATTCCGGCTGATCTTCGACAGTATGCTTGAGGGAATGCTGGTAATCGCACCCGATTTCACCATCTCCTATATGAATCAACCCGCCGCCGAACGTTTCGAGATCGACGACATCGACCGGGTAACCGGTCAGCCTGCGGATGAGGTGGTTACCTATCTCTGGGTAATTGATATGTGCCGCAAAAGTATGGAAAGCCGTAAGGAGAACCTGCGGCAGGAGGTGGTTCTCCGGCAGGGAGACCGAGACGTTTATCTGGAAGCGAATGTCGTCCCGTTGCGCTCCGGCCATGAGGGCACATCTCTGCTCTTCTTCTTCGTGGACCGTACGGAGGAACGCCGGAAGGAAGAACGGTTGCGTCATGCCGAGAAACTCGCAGCCCTCACCACACTGACAGCGGGGATGTCACACGAGATCCGGAACCCGCTGAATTCTCTTTCGATTCACCTCCAGCTTCTCCGTCGAAAACTCCGGCGGGCGGAAAATCAGGACGGCGAGATTCTGGAAATCCTGGGCGTGATTCAGAATGAAATCAAACGGCTGAACAACATCTTGAGTTCGTTTCTCTCTACGGCACGGCGAGGAGCCACTTCCTTCGTACGGCTCTCCCCACGTGCGATGATTACGGATACGTTGGCCTTGCTCAAACCGGACTTTGAAGAAGAGAAGATTGAGGTCATTGTTCATGAAGAAGGAGAGGTTCCGTACATCCTCGGCGACCCGATTCAGCTCAAGCAGGCATTCATCAATATCCTGCAGAATGCTGTGGACGCGATCAACGAAGCATCGCAAACGTTGTTGGAGGAAGGAAGAGAGCCGGGCGAGCGGTGCGTGACGATTACTCTCGTCCGCGACAATGATCAGGTCAACTTCATCTTTACCGACACCGGCGCGGGAATTCTGGACAGCGACGTGGAGCGTGTGTTCGAACCGTATTTCACCACCAAGGAGAAAGGAACGGGCCTGGGATTGATGATGGTACGACGTATCGTGCACGAGCATCGGGGGGAAATCAACATCCGAAGCCGAATCGGCCAGGGGACTCAGGTGGTCATTTCGCTCCCTGCCGCCCCGGAACAGACCAAACTTCTTGAACACCAGAAGGAATCCGAAGAGCAGAAGCAACCGGCATGATCGATACTCAGAACACTCTTTGCCCTCCTGTGGTGGCCTTGTTGACCGATTTCGGTCTCCGGGACGGTTTTGTGGGGGTGATGAAGGGCGTAATCCTGTCCCGCGCCCCCACCGCAAAGATCATCGACATTTCACACGACGTCCAACCTTTCGACGTCCCGTCCGCGGCCTTCCTTCTCGATTGGTCGTTCCCGTATCTTCCAAGTGGTTCCGTTATCACCGTAGTCGTCGACCCCGGCGTCGGCACACTCCGCGACATTTTGGTGCTGGACGCTTTCGACCGTCGCTTTGTGTTTCCGGACAACGGAGTGATATCCCGGGTGTGGTCGCGAGAGTGCCAAGAGCGTCGTCTGGTTTGTGCCAAAAACCGCTCCCTTTGGCTCGATAGGGTTTCCTCCACGTTTCACGGCAGGGACATCTTCTCGCCCCTCGCCGCACATCTGGCAAACGGGGGCGAACTCAGCGAAATCGGTTCCACCATCGAATCGCCCTCCATTCTACTTCCGCCGTGCGTCACAGAGGTCGACGGCTCCCAAATGGTTGGAGAGATAGAGTACATCGACCGTTTCGGCAATCTCGTGACGACAATCCGGCGACAGGCGCTTCTCGACTGGATCGAGGGAGTTCGTCCCAGCATGCAAGATGTGATTATCCGACTCGGCTCGATTGAGGTGAGAGGTATCGCACCGAGCTACGGTGCGGTTGCAGAGGGCGAACCGGTCGCGGTTTTCGATGGCTATGATCGCCTCGAAATCGCCGTCAACCAAGAACGCGCCGACCGGATTCTGGATGTCCGTATCGGGGATCGTGTGTCGGTGGCTGTTTCATGAACATCTTGATGCTTCATCCGCATGACGTGCGTTACGATCCCTGGACTATTCGGATCGTCGAACTAGCGCGGCATCTTCAGCTGCGCGGAAACAACATTACCCTGGGATACATTCCCAAACGGAGAATCGAACCGCACGAGCGGCCTGTACATGGTGCTATGCCCGACGGAGTACAGGTCCACCAGCTGGGCTTTCGACACAGTCACCTCTGGAAGAACACTCGATCTCTGCAGCAACTGGCGCGGGATGCCGACATTGTCCACATCCAAAAATGTTTCCCGTCAGTCGCGATTCCAGCGCTCTGGGCCGCTTATCTGGCTGACCGGCCGATTCATTACGACTGGGACGATCATGAATCGGCGCTTGCGGAGATTGTGGAATCGCGCACCTTGTATCG
The DNA here is from genome assembly GCA_964612675.1 of uncultured bacterium. Taxonomy (GTDB): domain Bacteria; phylum Hinthialibacterota; class Hinthialibacteria; order Hinthialibacterales; family JAKPRU01; genus CAZTDD01. Next base: position 49,241 of record CAZTDD010000023.1, on the reverse strand, counting down.
TCATCAGATATCGGTTTGTGAACGATCCTTGCCGAGCCTGGTGGACACGATCACCTATTCCAGCGAAGGCATTCGCAGGATGGCAATCAGCAGGGGATTCCCTGACGAGCGGATGAGATGGGCGCCGGTCGGGGCAAATTTGGATCGATTTACTCCGGGACTCGACGGCACAGAGATCAGAGAACGGCATGGAGTCGATTCCGAAACCCCTCTTGTCCTCTACGTCGGTCAGCTCGAAGGAGCCGCATACGCTGAGTTGGTCGTTCGATCCATGGAGTATGTACAGCCGAAATTTCCCAACGCGGTCCTGTGGATCGTGGGCGGTGGAAAAGGACTTGACTCTCTGAAGGAGTTCTGTAAAAACCATTCAACCGGAGAGAACGTTCGTTTGATCGATTACGTCTCTCACGACGAGGTACCGTTGTATCTGGCGGCTGCCGATGTTTGTGTAGCGTCGTTCGAGGAGAATGCCGCCACGGTGTGCAAATCGCCTCTCAAAATCGCAGAATACCTTGCCGCCGGAAAAGCGATTGTCGCCAGTGCGGTCGGTGAGGTACAACGTATGCTCGATAGCTGCGGAATCCTTGTCCGGCCGGGCGAACCGGAAGGGCTTGCTATCGGGATTTGCGGCTTTTTAGGAGACATTGAGTTTCGGCGAAAATACGAGAAACTGGCAAGGAAGAAGGCCGAGCAGGTTTTTCATTGGGGGCGTACGGCGGAGAAACTGGAGGAAGCCTATTCGTCTGCGATATCCCTGCACGCCCCAGGCGACGAGGAAAAAGACCGGCGATAAGACGCCGCACGAAAGGCTGGAGCCATGTGTGCAAAATTCTACCGGCAAGAGAATCCCGAGTACACCATAATCGACAGCCTGCGGGACTCAATTCGCTTCACTACGAGACGCTGTCTGACAACGTATAACGGCAATCTCTGCGCGAATTCCACTTTTGTCGATCCGACAGGCGAACCGGCCCTGTGGCATGAATTCGGTGCGGTCGAGGGTATCGGCTGGGCGGCCAACGCTATCGGAGGCGCGGCGGAGCTTTTGGCATATGGCCGGGATCTCGATGATCCCCGTGTGGCTGCGATCTCGATCAGTGTTTTGTATCACGGTCTTGAAGACGGTTTCATTCACGAGGATGGCTTTCTGACGCTTTACCGGGATATTCCCACCGACCGCCGATTTCTCAACTATCTCCACGACGAGAAACATGATGATTGGTTCTGCCCCGGCTCGGTTGCCCACATCGGTCTCCAATGCCTCTGGGCGGCGGACCGCTGCCGCGAAGAAATACTCAGAAGACGTCTTGAATCCGTTGCGGTCTCCATCGCATCGTGGATGTCGAAGAACTTGGGGCTATGCGCAAATGGATGGTATCCACGGCGCTGCACACCGAACGGCACACCATACCCGCTCGACGCCTACGGGGGAAACAAGGACTCACAATTCGATCATTCCGGCGATGGAACGTATATCCTATGGCTTTACACCGAACTGACACGACGAGGGTTGCTCGACAAAAAAGAAGATGTTGAGAGGGCTTGGAAAACCTACTCCGGACTCGGCGGCTGTTTCGGAAGTATTAATCACGACACCTACGACGACCACGAAAATGTAGCGTACAGCGTCGGCTTTCGGTGTCTCCTTCGGGTCGCCGATCTTCTGGAAGACCGGTCGATCCGCAGTTGGGCGTTCACCCACTGCCTCGAACCGCTTCAACGTTTTCACATGGAAACCGACAGAAACGGCGTTGAAACGCGTGGACTTTTGTACATGGAAGATTCCTGGGACACCTGCTATCTTTGGGAAAACGCCGAGGCGGCATTGGCCTATCTCGAAGCCGCTCAGCGGACGGACGATAAGGTGTACGAACTCTACGGCCTCACGATTCTGCGAACCGCCGCCCGGCACCATCACGGCGATTATGGGTTCCTGACAGAAGGTGTCGATTGGAATAACCACAATGGGATCTGGCGGGAAGTGGATGGAGAGAAAATACCGATTCACGTAGGCGGTGTGGAATTCGGCGATGTCAATTACACGCAGCCGTTTCTCAATAACATGCACATCACCGCGCCGACGTTGTATTATTTAAACGAGATGGCGGAGAAGATCAAAAAAGAAGAGGAAATTATTTATCGGGACTGTGAAGGGAATGTTTTGTTGAGAAAGGAGGTGCTTGGTTGATATACAACGACAAAAGGTATTACTCAGTCGTCAACCCCCTCCTCGACGGCTCTCATGTTTGCCTTCGGCAAGCCATGAGACTCCACCCCCGATCTTTTGGGGAGGAACAGGATGACGCACCGAATCCGATCTTCGGGGGAGGAATGGGAACGGACGCAGCTGAGTTATTTTCTCCCCCAAGAGGGACACGCTTGCGTGGCCGCTGTAAGGGGAGATACAGAGGGGGTTGTCTTCGGGAGAGTTGGAAACCGCATGGATCGTGGGCGAAGCTGGGCAGGAGGGTGCAGGGATCACATCGGATCAAGAAACAGCGGCCGACTTTTTGCCGTGCCATCAAGTTTGACGGGGCGAACGAAGGCAAACGTCAACCCCCTCCTAACCTCCCCCGATCTTCGGGGGAGGAAAGGAAACGGACGCAGCTGAGTTATTTTCTCCCCCAAGAGGGACACGCTTGCGTGGCCGCTGTAAGGGGAGATACAGAGGGGGTTGTATTTACAGGCGTTCCATATAGAAGAGAGGAATTCAATGACAGAATCCGCCGATCGATATGCTGAAGCCGGTGTACACCTGGATGCCCTCGACACGCTGAAAAGACGAATCGCCGGCCATGTACAGAAAACCCACCGCCCCGAGGTCCTCTCCCGTGAAGGCGCTTTCGGCGGGCTATTCGCGGTGGGCGAGCTGGGCATCGACAATCCGGTTCTGGTCTCCAGCATCGACGGTGTCGGGACCAAGGTGAAATTGGCTTGCATGACCGGGAATCATAAAGGGATCGGCGCGGATATTGTCAACCACTCGATCGACGATATTTTGACCTGCGGCGCGAGACCACTGTTCTTCATGGATTATCTCGCGACGGGCAAAGTTGAGCCCGATGTGATCGCGCAGGTGATCGAGAGCCTCGCCGATGCCTGCCGAGCCGGAAATATGGCGCTGCTCGGCGGCGAAACCGCCGAAATGCCGGACATGTACGCGGAGGGCGAATATGACCTCGCAGGGTGTATCGTTGGAGTTGTCGGTAGAGACAACATCATCGATGGAAGCACAATTGAACCCGGCGATGCGATACTCGGTCTGCCTTCGAACGGTCTGCACACCAACGGCTATTCGCTCGTTCGTCGGATTTTCCTTACAGAACAGCAATGGGCCTTGGACGGCGTTGTGTATGAGCTCGGAACAAGTCTTGGCGATGAGTTATTGAAACCCCATCGTTCTTACTTGAATGAGGTTCAGGCGCTTCTAGAAGGAAACATCGTCCGTGGCCTGGCCCATATAACCGGCGGCGGCTTTTCCGGAAATCTATCGCGCGTTCTGCCCGAGGGATGCGGCGCGGAGTTGGAGGCATCGTCGTGGCAACCGCCGCCGATATTCGAGCTCATACAGGATCTAGGCAATGTCGCCTCGGATGAAATGTACCGCGTCTTTAATATGGGAATTGGATTTCTTATTGTCCTACGTCCAGGGGACGTGGAGACTGCGAAAGAGACTGTACCTGAACTGATCCAGGTCGGACAGATCCTTCGAGGCACTGGAGTCATGGTGCACGGGATATAGGTAGGCAAATCTGTTTGGAGGAGGAATCATGAGAGATCGGGGTGTCGTCAGTGCATGCTGTTTTCTTTCCGGATTGTCCATCATACTTGCGACTGGAAGTCCTTATGCAGGAGCCGCCGTGTTTTTCGGACTGGCGGCCATCGCAACCGCCATTTTGGCCCTGAAAGAGAAAAAAGAGTAACCCGAATGTCGAATGGGGATCAAATGAGACACCAACATTCCCAAGACGCTCGCTGTAAGTCGGCGTTCACCTTAATCGAGTTACTCATCGTAGTCGCGATTATCGGCATTCTGGCGGCCATCGCAGTCCCGAATTTCCTGAATGCGCAAGTCCGTGCAAAAATCGCACGCGTAAAGGCCGATCAGCGCAATATCGGCCAGGCGCTGGGGATGTACCACGCCGATCACAATGCGTTTCCGGATTTCGTCACATTTCCTCTATTCGCGACACGCGGTGTCCCCGAGCTGACGACACCTGTGGCGTATATCGGAACGTATCCGGCGGATGTGTTCCAGTTCACCAAAGAAGGGTACGGTCTCCCGGGCGATCTTCGTGAAACGAAAATGGCGTATTACAACCTCAAAGTCAGCACCTTGACCGGCAAAGCGCGCGGCGGAACGCAATTCGGCGTCCCTGAATACGAACGGGGTTTACGGTGGGGATTGCGCAGTCTCGGGCCGAATCGCGAGTATGATAACGAGAATATTCTGAACAATATCCCGGGGGTGAGTACCGACCAGTACGATGCATCAAACGGAATCGCCAGTCCTGGGGATATTTGGACATTCGGTTCGTGATATCCTCTAGGTGGATTGTTAAACTATGCATGGGAGAAACTGATTGATGATGAAATCATGGTTGCTGAGTATCGTTCTTATTGCGTTATCGACACTTACCGGTTATGCGGAAAAGCCCTTTCACAAAGGGGAACTCATCTTCCCGCTCGAACAATGGCATAACCACGGCTCCTCACTCGTCGAGAGCCCCGACGGAAACCTCATCGCATGTTGGTTTCACGGTTCGGGAGAACGGAAAGCCGATGATGTCCGCGTACTTGGCGCGAGAAAACTCGACGGCGAAGAGGATTGGACCGAGCCCTTTTTGATGGCCGACACGCCCGGATATCCGGACTGTAATCCTGTTTTGTATGTCGATCCACAGGAACGATTGTGGCTTTTCTGGATTACCGTGCTGATCAACCGATGGGAATCGTCGCTCCTCAAATATCGAATTTCATCCGACTGGCAGGACCGTGACGGCCCGCCCGAGTGGGATTGGCAGGACAATATTCACGTAACACCCGATAATCTGTACGAGGACATGAAAGGCGAATGGGATCATTTCCTCAAAGAGTTCCCCGAGTTGATACCAAACCTAAAAAAAGAATTCGGGGATTTGACCGCCGATGAAGAGGTCTATCATTATTTCGAAAAACGTGGACAGGACCGCATGCTGCATCGACTCGGGTGGATGACTCGCATCCACCCGCTGCTCTTGCCGTCCGGCAAACTGCTCCTTCCCCTGTACACGGACGCCTATTCAATCGGCATCGTGGCCAGCACATCGGATTGGGGCAAAACCTGGCAAACCAGCAAACCGCTGGTGGGATTCGGCAACATCCAGCCCAGCCTGGTTCGGAAGAACGATGGAACTATCGTCGCCATGATGCGCGAGAACGGTCCCCGGAACCGGATACGGATCGCTACATCAAAGGATGACGGAGAAACCTGGAGCCGTGTCGGCGAGATGGAATTCCCAAATCCCGGCTCCAGCGTAGAAGTGATTCGTCTCCAGAACGGTCATTGGATTCTCATGTACAACGATACGGTTGAGGGACGGCACAGCCTGAAGTTGTCGATTTCCGATGATGAGGGAGAGACATGGAAATGGCACCGTCATCTCGAGTTGGTCAAACCGGGAGAAGGATCGTTCTCGTATCCCTCGATTATACAAACACGTGACGGGCGGATTCACGCCACATACAGCTATCGTAGATCCGGCAACGGAAAGTCGATCAAGCACGTCGAATTCAATGAAGAATGGGTGATGGCCGGCGATCCGCAGTAGCGGTCCGGCGTCAAATCACAACGCTCTTATACCGGCTGGAATGACAGTTTACCGAAAGCGCCACCGGCATTGAGGCGATATGTGTCGGATAGGCCTCGACATTCACCGATAGAACCGTGGTCCGTCCCCCCAGCCCCATCGGTCCGACACCGGTATCGTTGCATGCTTTGAATAAATCCTGTTCCAGATCGGCAAGGTGTTTCTTGGGATTCGGATTCCCGACGCCGCGTAGAAGGGCGCGTTTGGCAATTGCCGCGACAACATCGAACGCCCCCCCAACCCCAACGCCCAGCACGAGGGGCGGACACGGATTCCCGCCCGCGTTTCGTACACGGTTCACCACAAAATCAATCACTCCCTGGCGGCCGTCGCTGGGTTTGAGCATGGCCAATGCGCTCATGTTCTCGCAGCCGCCCCCCTTTGTCATCACGTCGATGTGAATCTTGTCGCCCGGCACGATATCCACATGAAGCATCGCGGGCGTATTGTCTTTCGTATTCACTCGCTCCAGCGGATCGCCCACGATGGATTTGCGAAGATACCCGTCCTGGTACCCCCGTCGAACTCCTTCATCCACCGCCTCACGAAGCGGTTGCCCTTCGAGGGCGACTTCCTGCCCGATATCGAGGTAGACACACGTGGTGCCGGTGTCCTGGCAAAGCGGAGACCGTTCCGTTCGGGCAATCTCCTCGTTCTTGAGAATCTGCTGAAGCACAGCCTGTCCTGCAGGAGATTCTTCTGAACCCAAACCGTCTCTTAGTCCCTGAGTAATGTCCTCGGGAAGATCGTAGTTGGCTTTCATACACATATCCGCGACGGCATCGGTGATCTCTTGTGTGTTGATCGTGCGCATGGTCTACCTCATCGTTATAATTGATTCAGCTAAGCATATCAGATGCACATCCTGGTTTCCAAGAGGCTGGCACCATGAGTGACGACGTTCGTACACGGCTTTTTCTAGAGGAAGCAGGCAGCGAGCGCATCAGCACATCGGACCGGGAAACGATGGACGTCGCCCGCGTTCTTCGGATGCGTCCAAATCAACGAGTCGTGTTCTTCAAGAACGACCCGTTCGATTATGAATATAGTCTGCAGGAGATAAACCGGAGAGAACTGGTATTCCAGTATGAAGGGCGAAAACCCAACGCCGCGAACCCGCACGTTCCCTGTTTCCTCATCCAGGCAGCCGGGAAAATGGGCAAAAACGAGGAAATCGTCCGTCACGGGACGGCGCTCGGTGTGACGGATTTTCTATTCTTCCAGGCGGATCGATCCATTGGTCGTATCGCTTTCGAGAAACTGGCACGGTTGCGCAAGATCGCAATCGAATCGTGCCGACAATGCGGAAGATCGGTGTTACCCACGATCGAGTCACGAAATGAGAATCTGCAGGTGTCACTACGATCTGTAGACCGATTGCCCGTGATCGCCTTCTCTCCGGACGCCCAAACACCTTTCTACCAAGTCCGGCGCGAAGATCTTTCCAACGGCGCGGCCCTCGTCGTCGGACCCGAAGGTGGGTTTTCACCGGAAGAACAGAAAACGCTGGAAAAAAAGGCCGCTTATCTCGTCGGACTGGGGCCCCGGACGCTGCGAATGGAGCTTGCGTCGGTCGCCGCCTTGGCCTTGGTACAATCTGTTTTGATTGAAACGGAAACGTAGACAGGTTTGAATCGATGCCCGCCCAAAAGAGCAGCACCCCAACTGTTTTGATCCGTACGTTGGGCTGCAAAGTGAATCGATACGATAGCGAGCGTCTCGCCGCCGATTTTGTTCGATACGGATTCCAGGCGTGCCTGGATCGGAGAGATCTCGAACGATCCCCGGAACTCATTGTTGTGAACACATGTTCGGTAACACGCGAGAGCGACAAGAAAAGTCGTCAGCTGATCCGCCGATTCATACGTGATTATCCTGAGTCCAGGCTCGTGGTAACCGGCTGCGGTGCCGAACTGGATGTTGAACAGTTCCGGCAAATTTCCGGGGTCACCTCGATCTGTTCGATTCGAGCCCAAGGGGAACTGGCCTCGCAAATCGCAACACAATGGGGGTTGGAACGGCAGGAAGACGTAGACAACGGCGAGCTGATCGTCCCTCACCCTACCCCTCTCCCGGAGGGAGAGGGAACTTCTGACGCCGGCTGCCGAGTCTTTGCCGAATCATTAAGTCTTGGGAAGGAAAAGACTGTCGCCCCCGGGTGCCACCCCCAACTCCGTTTGGGGGTGGACCCAAAACGTACCCGTGTATTCGTCAAAATCCAGGAAGGCTGTGACCTCTTCTGTACCTATTGCAGTATCCCCTATAGCCGGGGAGAGCCTCGAAGCCGGCCCGTTCAAGAAATCATTGAAGAAATCAAACACCTTGTCGACCGCGGATTCCGTGAAGTTGTTCTCTGCGGCACACGGCTCGGCTGGTACGGAAGAGATCTTGGAACTCGGCTATCGAGTCTCCTCGGCGAGATCGCCCAAATCTCCGGCCTGGTTCGACTGCGTCTCAGCTCGCTCGAACCCGAGGATTTCGATACAGAGATCATCGAGGCTGTCGCATCCCTGGCCATTCTATGCCCGCATTTTCACTTACCGCTTCAAAGCGGCTCAGACGCGATTCTGGAGAAAATGGGGCGCGAGTATCGCCGCACCGAGTATTTTCAGAGAATTGACCGGGCGTACGAACAGATTCCCGACCTGTGCATCTCGACAGATATCATGGTCGGTTTTCCAGGAGAAACAGAGGAGGATTTCGCTGAATCCCTGTCTGCAGTTGAAAGATGTGGCTTCTCCAAAGTCCACTCTTTTCCCTTCTCGTCCCGGGATCGAACCCCCGCTTCGACAATGCCACGGCAAGTACCGCCTCCCGTCCGGCGCGAGAGGCGACAGATCCTGGATCGGTTGGCTTTGCGGGAAGCGGAAAAAACTCGTTCAAAATTCATCGGCAGACGGCTGCCGGTTTTGACTGAAACAATCGAAGACGGTCATGCGGTGGGATTAACGCCTAATTACCTTCGCGTTCGCTGGCCGGCGACAGAAGGCGATCAGCCAAATGCACTCCGGGAAGTATTGATCGAAGATGTATCGGGGCTCAGCCTCTCGGGTCGAGCCGAGTGAGTGCGAACAAATCGACTGAATCACGAAGACACGAAAGCACCGCGAAAACACGAAAAACGGATCGGTTCGGTTATCTCTGTAGGGTGGTCTCAAAGTGAAGAGACTGTCTCAAAACACGGAGACTATGCGAAAGAGCGCTTCGCCCCCAAACTTTGATGGCGTCGCAAAAAGTCAGCGGGATGCGAAAAGTGAGGTGTCAACCCCCTCTGTATCTCCCCCAATCTTTGGGGGAGACCACGCGTCGATCGCATCGTTGTCTTCTCCAAGATTTGTTGGGAGAGATGACGAGATGTTCCTTCCCCGAAGATCGGGGGAGGTTAGGAGGGGGTTGAAATCCGTATCCCGGACTTTTTGCAACAGCGTCAATCTTGGTGAGGGAAAAGAAACACACTTCTGAGACAGTCTCACGAAGCGTATCTCACAAAAAAAGCATCGTCGATAACCATGATCGAAAGAGAACAAATATCCCTCTTGCCCTCCGAACCCGGCGTCTACATCATGCGTGATGCCTCGGAGAATGTCGTCTACGTCGGCAAGGCCATCGATATCCAGAAACGGGTCCGGTCCCATTGCAGCTACCGGGACGGAAGTCTCGCGTCTCCATTTGTCGAAGAGGTTGAGACGGTCGATTACGTCATTACCGATACAGACAGCGAAGCGTTTCTTCTCGAATACAATCTAATCAAACGGCACGAGCCGCGCTACAACGTCAAGCTGAAGGATGACAAGCGGTATCCTTACCTGAAAATTACCGTCCATGAGGCGTTTCCCCGGATGTATCTCACACGCACCGTGGACCCGGACGGTAGCAAATACTTTGGCCCTTATCCTCATGTCACCGCCGCACGGCGGACATTGTCCGTACTCAACGAGATTTTTCCCATCCGTATCTGTAAGTACGACTCCGACAAATTGCTCACCGTGCGACCGTGTATCGAGTACGAGATGGGCCGATGCTGCGCACCGTGCGCTTCGTTGATCGATCAAGAAGAATACAAAGAGATTTGTCACGGCATTATCGACTTCGTTCGCGGCCGGCATGACAATATCCTGCGCATTCTGCACGAACGAATGGAGGAGTACAGCGAGCGATTGCTGTTCGAGAAGGCGGCATTGTATCGGGATATCATTAGAGGTGCGGAGGATTTTTCACAGCGTCAGAAAATGTCCAGCCAAACCGGGGACAATCAGGATTACATTGGCTACTGCCGGGTACATGATATCGCATGTGTTTTGGTCGCGCGCCGTCGAAACGGGCGCATCGTTGGAAGCTCCCACCATTTTCTGGATGATTTTCAGAATTCCTCTGAAGGCGAGATTATCAGCTCGTTTCTGCTCCAGTATTATTCCCAAGCGCCCGGCTTTCCGCGTGAGATTCACGTGAATGCCACCGTACCGAAAGAAGACCGCGAAACACTGGAAGAATGGTTCCAGGAAATGAGCGGTCACACGGTGAAGATACTGCGGCCGCATCGTGGGGATCATAGACGAATGACTGAACTCGCGGAAAAGAACAGCCGCGCACGTGCCGGTGAACAGTATCGGAAACTCCATGGGCTCGCACGGCAAATCGATCCGTCGGTGGTCGCACTTCAGGAAGCGCTGGGACTGGAGGCGCTCCCGCTGCGCATCGAAGGATACGATATTTCGAACACGCAGGGCGAGGAGACTGTCGCCTCGATGGTTGTATTTCAAGGCGGTGCACCCAGAAAATCCGGGTACCGAAGGTTTCGGATCGCAAGCGTCGAAGGTATCGATGATTACGCTTCGATGCGGGAGGTATTAACCCGTCGATTCACTCACGCCGAACGCAACCATGAAGAAGAAGAGAAGCATTTCGCCGAAAAACCGGATCTCGTTGTGATTGACGGCGGACGTGGTCAACTCAACATCGCTATCGATGTGCTCAACGAGCTTCGTCTTGACTATCTCCCGGTTGTCAGTCTCGCGAAAAAGGAAGAAGAAATCCATATTCCCGGACACGAGGAGTCCTTGAAGCTCGACCGGCGTCACAACGGTTTGCGGTTACTCCAGCAGGTTCGGGATGAAGCGCATCGATTTGCGATCACCTATCATCGACAGCGAAGAGGAAAGAGAAGAAAGCGATCGATGCTGGTGAATATTCCCGGCATCGGCCCCGCAAAGGAGCGCCTCTTACTCCGTCATTTCGGCTCCCTGGAGAAGATCCGCGAAGCATCCGTTGAACAGATCGCCGAAGTTCCAGGGATCACGGAATCCTTGGCTCAGACAATCCTTGAACGCCTGCGATCCGATCGAACCTAATGCCGGTTCACCCTTGCGAGGCCCGGAGCGGAGGTGCCGGTGATTCTAGAAAGAAAGGCTTGCAGGTGGGACAAGGGACAAGTAGTGGGTGTTTCATTACGTTCCCGGCCCGCGTTGTTCCACTCCGGTTTCTTGCACGCCGGCCTTTCTTGGGCGAGGCTCCTGAGACTGTCTCAAAACCAGGGAGCGTACAGGAAAGAGATTCTCCACCAAGATTGACGGCGTCGCAAAACGTCGGGAGCTGGCATCGAAAGTTCCCTCTCCCCCCGGGAGAGGGTTAGGGTGAGGGGCGATCATTGCATTGGATTCGCGTATTATGATTATCTTGTGTATTCGCCAGACACAGCAAATCAAGCAGAGCCAAAAGGTGTTTGTGATGACAGGAATTCATCAAGTATAGAGGGGGTATGACGCAATATGCAAAGATCCCTCACCCCGCCCTCTCCCAGGGGGAGAGGGGGAAGAACTCCGCCTGACTTTTTGCAACAGCGTCAAGATTGGGGGAGATACAGAGGGGGTTGACAACTCTGAACTTATCAACCCCACCCGAACACTCCCGAATCTTGGTGAGGAAAAAGAAACACGCTTTTGGACAATCTCTCCCGCCGAGCCGCCGATATGAAATGAAAACAACGGCGCAACAGGAGATTCGCCCTCCTCCCGAATCGGCTAAGATATCACTCAATCATACACCATTATCAGCTCGTCTGTTCCGGCACTCTCTTCACCCGGAAGAGGTAGATGAATGCTCCAATCACAAAGGTGAACAAGACCACCAGAGTCCATGCGAGTTTGTCATTGTGACCGCGTGTCGGGAATGAATTATCCGGCCGGGACAGACAATCCCCCAGCGCCCAAATCCACAGCACCGCGCCAAGGATGAGAAGGATCCCTACAATGGGTCCGGCTCCATCACGGTCTTCCGCTTCGTCAAGGCGGCGTTCCAATTCCTCCTCGTGCGCGTTCAGCTCTTCTTCCCACCGGTGGAGTTTTTCCTCACGACGCTCGATCTCCTCCTCCCGTTGCTCGATTTGGTGGATTCGTTCTTCGAACTCGCGGTGTCTTCGTTCCACTTCCTCGTGGCGATGTTGTAGTTCTTCATCCCACTGACGGGCTTTCTCTTGCCGCTGTTCGAGTTCCTGTTCCCGTTGCTCCACTTCGTGGATCCGTTTCTCGAACTCGTGTTGTCTTCGCTCCACGTCTTCTCTTCGCCCCTCCAGTTCTTCTTCCTGCCCCCGGAGTTTCGCTTCGTGTTCGTGGAGTTTCCGTTCGCGTTGTTCGACATCCTCGATGCGCCTGTGGAGTTTTTCCCGTTCTTGCTCGATTTGTTTACGCTGGTTCTTCAGTTCCTCTTCCCAGCCTCGCAACTCGGCCTCGTGGCGCTGCATCCGTTGCTGCCGCTCCTCTTGTTCGCGGCGGCGCTCGCGAACCTGCGCGGCGCGCTCCGGACTGATTCGTCGCTCGGCTTCCGGCGCGAGACGCATGCGTTCCGGCTGATCTCTCGGAACATCACCTTCCCTGACGGCACGTCTTCCCCGTTCTCGATCCTCGGGTTGCGACGACACCGATTGGACACCAAGACAAATCCCAAAACCGACCAACAAAGCGGCGACAATGAACAAACGTTTCTGCATGATAAGACCTCCACGCTTAGGAATAGACTCTCAGTCAATCCTTGCCGGCAAGAATTCGGCGCCGACAAATACACTCTTACCATCAGTGTACATGTGGAGATCGGACTACGGAGGAGATGGGGGACACTACCGTAGAGTCTTTAATTTCAAAGGCGTGACTATTGAGAGCGGGGTCTCTGTCTTCTATCATGACAATCGGGAACAACATGATAACGATCAATGAGTTCCAATGTGGACAGAATTCTGCGCCGGCGTCGTTCGGCCGTATCGGCAATCTGTTTTCTCCGGACGCAGACCTTCCGGAGCTCCTCCAGGTCCCCACGCTCACCGAAATCAAAACAGCCATCGCTACCCGAAAAGACTGTTTCTCTGAGAAAAACGCCCGTCGGCAGTTGGCACACGATGTCGTCGAGGATCACCGCGCACGCAATGCGCCGCCCGCGACACGTACCGCCGCCGAGAAACTCGAAGACGAGAATACTTACCTTGTCATCACGGGCCAACAACCCGGTCTCCTGCTCGGCCCTCTGTATACCCTATCGAAGTGCCTCCAGACCATACAACTCGCACGGCAGTTGACAGGCCAAGGATATGGAACAGTCCTTCCCGCGTTCTGGAATGCCTCCGAAGACCACGACCACAGCGAAATCGATCATGCCATATGGCTGGATGACGAACGAAGTCCCGTTCGATTCCAAATCGACTTGTACGGAATTTCAAGCGACACGTCTGTTTCGGCAATTCCAAAAGAGCGTGGGTGTTTCGACAACCTAACCTCTACTCTACGGCAGACATTGACTCGACAGCCGTATGCTGAGTCGGTCATCGAATGGATAGCGACGAGCTACAATCAAGCGGATCATTCGCTTGCCGATTGGTTCGACCACCTGCTCTGGAACCTTGTACCTGACAGCGGTCTTCTTATCTTCCGCCCTGAATCGATGTTTCTCCGTCGCGCAGCGATACCTCTTTTGGAAAAGGAGATCGCGTCGCCGACTCAGTCTTCCGCGGAGGTGAACCAGGCCGGCGAGGAGTTGAATAAGCTGGGGTTCCCCCTTCAAGTCCACAAATCGGAATCGCGAACTTCATTTTTCATCATCGAGCAAGGGAGAAGACTTCCCGTTCATTGGACACAGGATGGCTTCGTACTTCCGGATGGGTCCGCCCATTCGCAATCGGATTTGACAACCCGGTTGAATGATCGCCCGGAGCATTTCTCGCCGACCGCGATCCTCCGTCCAGTGATTCAAGACGCAGCGCTCCCAACAATCGCAACAATCGCAGGACCGAACGAAGCCTTGTATCACCTGCAACTTCGAAGAGTTTACGAACGTCACACTTTGGCCAGACCGGCCCTGGTTCCACGATCCGGCGCCACGTTTATTGAACCGGCGGACCGAAAGATCCTGGACAAAACCGGCCTACCGCCACGGGAGTGGGAACAGGAAACAAAACCGTTGGTCCGAAAAGTCGTACGTTCCTGGACAACCGATGAGTTCACGCAGCTTCGGGAACAACTCGAGTACCGCATAAAACAAACCTATGACCAGTACGCCGAACTTGGCGTGGAAATCGATCCGACATTGGCCGGGCCTCTTGAAAAACAACGAAACCGCCTGATCCGAATTGTCACTCAAACAGAAGACCTGCTTGTAAGGAGACGAGCGGAACGAGAGGAAATCCTGTACCGGCAAATCGAACGTCTGAAAAACTCCTTGTTCCCGCTGGGCCATCCGCAAGAACGTTCCATGAGCATTGTTCATTACCTGGCCCGATATGGTTTCGAATTCTCGCACCTTCTATCCGCACAGTTCGAGGCTATGGAACCCGGAACATATCGGTACTTGGAGATCGGAGTATCCGGTAGCTGATGTTGGCACTGTAGGGCGCGCTCAAAGCACCGTAGGGCTCAAAGTACTGTAGGGTGGGCTCAAAGCGAAGCGTAGCCCACCGCCGTCCTCACGATAAAGGAAGAAGATCATCATGACTGAAACCGTCGATATCCTTATTTTCGCACCACATCCCGACGACGCTGAGATCGGGATGTCCGGGAGTATTCTTCTGTGGCAACGTGACGGGACCCGTGTCGGGATTGTGGACTTGACACGCGGCGAGCTCGGCACAAAAGGCGATGCGGACACACGAGAGAGGGAAGCGGAAGAAGCCGGCAAGCGACTTGGACTCGCGTATCGTACCTGCTTGGATCTCGGCGACGGCCGCCTCGCCGATAGCGATTCAAACCGTGAAAGTGTCGCCGCGCAAATCCGCCTGCTCCGTCCGCGTGCGATCTTTGTAACGCCCGATTTCGACCGGCACCCGGATCATGAAGCCGCCTGCAAACTGATCAAATCCGCCCTGTTTCTCGCGCGCCTTCCCAAGTATGACGGCGATCGAAACGCGCACTCGGTGAACGCCTGGTACAACTATTTCGTCCACGATATGCACCGTGTGAGTTTCGTCGTGGATATCACCGAGATGTGGGAACAAAAAGTCGAAGTCCTCAAAGCATATGAAAGTCAGTTCGTGAAAGCGGACGTTCCGAAAGATTATAAATACATCGGCACGTCGGATTATCTACGCCAAATCGAGGCCTACGATCAATACCTCGGTGCGAAAGTCGGTGTCAGATACGGCGAAGGCTATTTTGCCCCGGCACCGTTGAAAGTGAAAAGTGTTTTGGATGTCGCTCCCGGGGCGTAGACCTGCCACACACAGAACGAAGGACCGGCCAAGTCGACCGGTCCCTCGTTGGGTTCTTCCTATCGCACTGCGGATCAGTTGCCTTCCACCGAATACATCAGCTTGCCCGAAACCAGGCTTGTCTGCGAACCGGTAACCGGAAGCAACGTCACACGGAACTGATAATTGCGTCCACCTGCGGGACCGTCTGCGAATTTTGCGATGGTTTTGAACTCGTTGTTGGGTGTCCACCAAAAGTAGTTGATCTTCCCGCTTCCGGTTTGGCCCAGGTATTCGAATTCACCGTTGTCTACACTCACTTCAACGTGATATTGAACCACTGTCGAGGCGTCGACCCCGAAATTCCAGGCGATCTGAATGGCGCGCGAATCGGCCTGGTCCGTATCCGACCCAATCGAGCCGGCTGGCGCGATATCGTTACCGCCGAGTACATCGTCGTACAAACTCACCTGCCCCGCATCGAGTTTCGGTACAGCCGGTTGAGTTAAAGATACCGGATTTCCACCGTCCAAATTGAATCCAACCGCACCTGCCTGCTCGATATAGTCATCCGGGCTGGGATCGCCGTCGACCCGGATCACGCGGAACGAATAGGCGGAGTTGAAGTCGGGACCGTTGCGGAATTCGGAACCGAGTCCGGGGGCCTCCGGATACCAATCGAAACTCGTCGCAGTGCCGTCTGCCGTATGGCCGACATACTTCATCCCGCCGAGACCCTTCCGAACATACACATGCCAGTCGGTGGCGCTCTCCTGCGGAGCATCCCACGAGATCGTCAGGCTTCGGTTGTCCACCGTGTCGAAATCGGTCTCACCCGTCATATCCTCCGTCGAGTCCGGTTTGTCATAAACCAGTACAGAAAACGGCGACTGTGTCGGTTGCGGTTCGGGAATCGGGGTCGGCGTCGGGACAACCGCGGGGGAACCTACTCCGATAGTCACTACTCCGGAGACCAGTTCGGCGTTCGCAAGGTCGTCGTCGGTCGAAACCAGAGTCACCGCAGCGCTGCCTGAAGCGGAAGCCAGTATACGGAACTGAACGAAGACAAGCACTCCGGAACTACCGATCGGATCGGCCATCAACGCCGCTCCCGAAATGCGCGCCGACCCCGGAGATTGTTCATAACCGTCAACCAGACCGAAGTCCTCAGAAAGCGTGCCGCTTCGGTCGAGTCCAACCACTGTCATTTTTGAAGTGTCGTAAGTGAAATCGATCATAAATGCGGAGATCTCACCGCCCGTGTCCACGCGCAAGGGAACCGACACAATTTCACCCGGCTCGCCGGTCGTGGCACCAACGGAAACTGTCGACGCAGCCGCAACGCTCTTGGCTCCGGTCTTTCGAGCGCCCGTCGCTGCGGTCGCTCGCCCGAGCGAGATATCGAAGATTCGTTGCGCATCACCGGCAGTAATTCGGCTGTCACCCGTCACCTCAGCGGCCCATTTCTCGTACGCGTTGGGGGACTTTCGGCCAACGGCAATCCGGAACGCCTGCTGGGCGTCCCACGCGGTAACCCGTCCATTCGCATCCACATCGCCTTTGATCCTGCCGGTGATCATGATCGGCTCTGTCTCTGCGTGTGTTACTCCATCCGCCAGATTCCTGAACTGTATTTTCGTGCTGATAGCGTACCGGGTTGCCGTGCTTACGCTGTTCGCTCTCGTATCGAACCTTAGCGCGATCAGCGGACCTGAGCCCTGCGCTGCGTCTGCACGCATTGCCGCTGCCGATACACGTATCCTCCCGGGCGATACCTCGTTCGCATCGACAAGAGCCCATCCCGCCAGCAGCGTATCCTTGGGCGTGATTCGCCCGCGATATGTAAGGAGACTCTTGTCATAGATAACGTCAAATGTGATCGCTTTGGTCGGTGGCATGTTGCGTACGCGGATCGGAATTTCGATACGCTCGCCCGGCGTGGCGCTGACCGAGCCGCCGCCAAGAACGAATCGCGGTTCCGGCGTCGGAGTCGGTGGCGGAACGGGGGTATTTGTCGGACGCGGGACAGGCGTGGGGGTTTCCGGAAGGATCAGGTAAGTCAACCCGGTCTCCATCTGGAACAGGCACCGCGTGGTATGGCGTTCCGCAAAGAAGATATCCATTGGATAGGAACGACCGAGCACCAATCCCAAGTCTCCGGTGCTAATTTTGGCTGACTCCTCGGGATGAACCCCTCCCAAGTCCACAACCAATTGGTCGTCAATGAACACCCACAGATCGTCATCGCCCGCAAATTCGAATTCCTGCGGACCGGTATACACAAAACGTGTATGGAGTTCGAATGTGAAATGGAAGTTGTGATCCCGTCCCTCATTTCCGAGCAACTTGCCGTCGATTGGGAAAAACTCGTCAACATCGAATGTATACCGCGGTCTCGCGGAAGGCGTCTCCGACTCGAGCTGCAGGGTCAACGAAATACCCATGCCTTTGTTGACAGCCTCGTCATCATGAAACCACTGTTGGAAGGTCTCGCTGCTTGTGACCGATTGATGCGGTTGGCTGTCGTCATAGATCGGTTTGCGATCCGGCCCTAGTTCCTCTTTGACTATCCCGGGCTCGGGTTCAGGACTCGTGAATTGCTCGAAATCGGGGTGGGAATCGCGAAAATCCCGAATCCTGCCGGAGAGCGTGATTCTCTCGGGAAGCCGTGGTTTGGGAACAGGTGTCCCGACAACTTCTGCAATTGTCTGACGGATGTACTGATTCGGATCCGGCGTGCCAACAACGTTGGCCAGAATCTCACTGATCTCTTCCTCAGAAGGTTCAACGCATAAGACTTGCGCCCTCATATCCGGTTCACTCGCTATGGTGCCCGCCGCATAGGTCGGTGCCCCGCTTGGCAATACTGTAGTGATGAAAACCATCACCGGTACCAGTCTCCCGATGACTCTCAGCTCCATTTTTCCTCCTCCTACGTGGTGTCGAAAATTTACTTACTCAAGCACAGTATATTGACAGATTGGAAGAGTGACAACAAAATCTGTGTTAATTCTTGACAACTGGCTGGTCATTCTACTCTGACAGCAATTGCAGATGAGCATATTGTTCTGCATAAATATAAATAACACAGTTATTTATATGCACACAATTAAGATCTATAGCATAAATACTAACGCAACACTGATATATTACTCATGTGAGTAACGCTTCCAGTTTCACGTATAACTGGCCATTTCTTTTAGACAGCGATGGAGATACTCAGGATTCATCGACCGGGGAAGAAAAGCGTCAGTCACAGGAGATTATTATGAGCGCACGCCGAAGGTGTATCGGTTCAACTCGCTGGTTATAGGATCCGGCATGCTCCGCGGCGTGATCGGCGGACCGGTTAGCTGTATTAACGGTCTAATGATATTGGGAAAAACGTGATGATTGACGCTGTTGCAAAAAGTCTGGCGGAGTTCTTCCCCCTCTCCCCCTGGGAGAGGGCCCCCCTGGGAGAGGGCGGGGTGAGGGCACGTCGCATTATCTGCTGACATTCCTTTCTGTGTGACAGCCCCCTGTCATCATCCAAACCCTTTGCCGCTGATTCATTTGCTGTCTCTGGCGAATACACAAGACAATCATAATACGCGAATCCAATGCAATGATCGCCCCTCACCCTATCCCTCTCCCGGAGGGAGAGGGAACTTCCGCCGCCAATTTCGGACTTTTTGCGACGGCATCATGATCAAACAGAAAGACGTGACGTTCGACAGGATAAAATGTAAAAAAAAGAATTTAGCATGAGCATAGGAAACAAGAAGCAAGTTGATCGTTACTCATACCCCCGCTCAATCCCCTCCTTGAGCGGCGTGAGCGACATCCCCAGCGTCGAACAAATCTTGTCGGAGCGCATTGAAAGGTCTCGTGGACGCTGAACGCGACGCGGAACCGAGTCGGCTGTCACCTTGTCAATCAAAGAACCGTCAAGACCCTTCAACTCGGCCAGCATCTCCCCGAACTCCACACGGCTTACACGATCCGGTCCCGCCAGATTGAAGAGTTCTCCTGACGGACGTTTCTCGACCATCTTTCGAATCACGCGGGCGACATCCGGCACGAATAGAGGAGTCCGGTATTCATCGACGAACAGCGTTATCCGCTCCCCTCGTTTCAGACGAAGATACGTTTGATCGCAGAACTGACGAGGATACTCCGGACGCCCCCCGTAAAGCAGTGTAACGCGCAAGATGCTCCAATCGCCGCCGAATCGTCTCACCGCTTCCTCGGCCGCGAGTTTCGTTTTGCCGTATGTGTGAATCGGGGCCGGCTCGTCGGATTCGTCGTACCAGCCCTTTGTGCCGTCATAGACGTTATCGGTCGATATGTGGATCACATACGCCTCAGGGGGCAAGGACGCCAGCAGATTCTCGGTACCGATTCGATTGATTTGCTCCGCTTCAGTCGGCCGCTCCTGCGCCGCACCGATGTCCGCCTGCGCGGCACAGTGAACGATCAGATCCGGGGAATGTTTTTCAATCACGCTGTCAACGGACGCCAGATCCACAAGATCCGTCTGAACCATCTGCACACCCGGGATTTCAATCAACCGAGAGTGGTACGAACCGACGACCTCGAACTCGCCTGCAAGGTCATGCGCCAGATTGCTGCCAAGATATCCACTTGCACCCGTAATCAGCGTTCTCATCATTTCCTCCGGAATAGAAATACGAGCGGATTTGATAGGATCGTTTTCGATTGTACAGAAGCGGGGAAAACAGGACAGAGCGATTCAAGTCGGCCATCGAACGAACAGGGGGAAAAGGCTCTTTACGACGACGGGCCCAACGCTTCAATCCGCTCCTCGATGGAGATGATGTCCGTCACACGGATACCGAAACTCTCGGCGATCACAACAACCTCCCCCCGAGAGAAGGTCCGCCCGTTAATAAAAAGGTCGACGGGCTCTCCGGAGAGCTTATTCAATTCAATAACCGAACCGGGACCGAGTTCCAGGATTTCCTTCACTGTACGAACAGCGGTCCCGAGTTCCGCCGACACCGCCAACTCGGTATCCAGGATCAACTCCATCGTTGTTTGATCGGCGGCTTGATCGACGTCTTCGAGAGGCTCAAATGTCGCAGGGGCGATTACCACCTGATCCGCTCCGAATCGTACATTGCGGACTTTTCCACGCGGGGATTCCTCTCCCTGATACTGCGATTGGCTACGGGTCTGCTGTCCGCCGGGCGGCGGTTTCGGCTGCTCGCTTTGAGGTGCGGCACCCGCCCCCGCTGCACCACTCAGCAACGCGTCGATTTCTTCCTGCGACAGGACTTTACTCATGGCCTTTTCGTTCCACAGTCACGATATTGACAGCTACTAGTATAACCTAAAAGGCTCTCAGCGGGCAAATTCTTCCCTTTGTACCCATTATCTTGCCCGTTTTTCACGAACGACAACAAATTGTGCAATAAGTGTTCCAGGTTCAGTCAAATCGATGGCGATACAGAGTTTCCCGGTCGAACCCACCGCTGCCGATCACTTCCTTGAAATGCCCAACTCACGATAGATTCCTGCCAGCTGGTGGGCCATATGCTCAAGTCGGAACTTAGCACTCTGTTCGAGTCCTTGCGTGGTCAGGCTTGCGCGGAGGTCGCTGTCTCGAACCAATCGTTCCAGGGCTGCCGACCACTCATCGGTGGAGTCACCGTCCAGAACAAGACCCGCGTCTCCAACAACCTCGGGTAGCGCACCGCCTGTCGAACAAAGGACAGGGGTGCCGCACGCCATAGCCTCGACCACAGGCAAACCGAACCCCTCGCATGTCGAGGGCTGAACAAGCGCCAGCGCCGAACGATAGATCGACGGAAGGTATCGATCCGGAAGTCGTTCCAACACATGAACATGAGACCGCAGCTGCAATCGATCCAGCGCCATCTCGACACGCGGGTCCGATCCACCACCTCGGATCAAAACCAACCTTGCGGGCTGCCGCGCTGTTCGCGCGAGATAATGTTGATAAGCCTCCAAAAGCAGTGGAAGGTTCTTATAGTGCTTCCATCGCCCCACATGAAGAAAGAAACCGGGCTCCAGCCCGAGAGTCTTCAAACGATCGTGATCCGAGCCGGTAGACCGATTGGTGAAGCTTGGATCGATAGCGTCAGGAAGAAGGCGAATGTCGTCCTTGGCGATTCCGAGTCTCTGGACCTGTTCGGCGACCCAGCGCGAGACCACCGCCACGCGCTCTGCGGCCTTGAGGCACCGTGGAACATGTTTGCGGTGAAAGAAACGCTTATACCAGGCAATCAACGTAGGCGAGTCTGCAAAAAAATCCGGCAATTCCAACGCCATAAGATCGTGGACTGTAACAATGACGGGACATCGACATTTGAGCGGAGCAAGAAAGAACGGCGAATGAAATAGATCGAGATTCTCGGCGTCGACCTGTTTACCGAATCGACGTATCGTGAAGCGGCTCAAGTGATGCCGGTTGAGCGGGATCGGCCGAATTCCCGCAAGACGTGGAAGTGAGTCGATCGCTGAAGGCAAACACCAGACAAGCAGCTCGGCATCCGGAAACGCCGCTCCTGCTGCACGCAGAAGTTGAGCGGTATACCGTCCGATGCCATCCGGTTCACGACGGATACCTCGCGCGTCAATCCCGATTCTCATGAGGGTTCAAGCGGATCTTGGAAACACAAATGAGATTGTCTCGATATCGAGCCGCAGAGCCGGATAACTTTCACTTCTTGCTCTTGGCTTTCTTGCTGCCGGACGGTTCTTCCTTCCCTCCCGGCAATATGTCCCAGCCGGCGTTTGCGCTCCATGTCCCGGGAGAAACAAGGATTCTCTCAAGCTCGTCATGGGGCCGCGGAATCACGTGAGTCGATATCAGTTCGCCGATACGGGATGCAGCGTTTCCTCCGGCATCTACTGCCGATTTCACGTCCGCTACTTCACCCCGCAACTTCACTGTTACGAATCCGCTGCCGGGATACTCCAGCTGCAGCAGCTGTACTTCAGCGGCTTTCAATGCCGCATCCGTTGCCTCGCTGGCTCCAACCAAACCTCGTACTTCTATTAGGCCCAATGCCTCCACGCCTCGTTCTCCTTCTGTTCGTTGCTTTGCCCGATAAGAGTAACCGAATCGAGGCCGACAGCCCAGATTCGTCCACCGGAACGATCTATCCTACCATGAATCCTTGCCTGAAATCGACAGCACGGCCGGCAACATTTTAACTGACGACTCTCTGAGATCTCTTACTGCGATTCGATCTCCTTATTGGCAGCCTCCACCTTTGCGGCTAAATCCTGTTTGTACGCCTTCAACTTTCGGCCTAGAGATGGATCTTGAAGTGCCAGAATCTGAACAGCGAGGAGTCCGGCATTGTAGCTGTTGTCAATCGCGACAACGCCCACTGGTACACCGCGGGGCATTTGCACCGATGCGAGCAGCGCATCCAGGCCGTTCAAACAAGATGAAGCGAGCGGAACAGCCAAAATCGGCAGACACGAGTGTGCAGCCAGCGTACCCGCAAGATGAGCCGCCGCTCCAGCCCCGGCGATCAATACCCCAATTCCCCTCTCTTCCGCCTCTGCGGAATACCGCGCCGTCGCGTCAGGACAGCGATGGGCCGAGAGAATCTTAACTTCGAATCCTACCCCGAAATGCTCTAGAGCCTCACTGGCTCCACGCATCCGTTCCAAATCGGATTTGCTGCCCATGATAATGCCAACTTGGGTGTTTTTACTGTCTCCGTTCATTTTTCAACAACCCCTGTGGATAACTTGGGAATAAGAGCCTTTTTGCGATAAGGTAGCACACTTATTGCCGATAAGCCCCCGTACACTTGGATCCAAGCTGGATAACCTCCAAGACCATGCTCAGAAAGCACAAAATGAGCATTAGCAACCTGATTCATATAGACTTATAGACAAAACAGGCTATAACCAGCCCCTAACCACCCTCTAACAAATTACTGAAAGGGAAATTTCGACTCGATCACCTCTATGTCCTCGCTCAACCTGTGGATAACCTGTGGGATTATCAGCCCCAAATGTGCAGGAAACCACCGAAAGAACACGCCTTCGCTTCGGAGAAATTTCTATAAGCTAACTTCCGCTGGGCGAAGGATAATATCGAATGAACTCCGCGTTTCTATGAAGACCGCTGCGTTCCACTTCTCCGGGTTCCCTTACACTCGCGATACGAGACCAGCCGCAGACAAATGCATCGCCGGTTGTCCTCGAACCGTCAAATCAACTGCCTCTAAAACAACCCGACGATCCTTCCATCTTCAACCAGATCGATCTTCTCGGCGGCAGGCACCTTCGGCAGGCCGGGCATGAGCAACATGTCTCCTGTGATAACCACAAGAAACTCGCTTCCGCCTCGTACCTGAACCTCTTGCACTTGAAGCCGCCAGCCTTTCGGAGCGCCCAGTTTCGTCTTATCGTCCGACAGAGAAAGCTGCGTCTTCGCCATACAGATCGGTTGTTTGTCCAGCCCCAAAGTCGTGATGCTCCGAATGTTCCTTACCGCTCTCGCGGAATAATCGACTCCGTCCGCTCCGTAAATCTTCTGGGCGAGAAGTCCGATCTTCTCGTCCAAGGGAATATCCAGCGGATAAAGCGGCTCGAACTGAGATTCCCCACTATCGGCCTGTTCGATAACAGCTCGGGCAAGTTCGGTTCCACCGTCTCCGCCGCGTGCACACACGTCCGAAACCAGCCCCGGCACACGGAGTTCTTTGCAGAACCCTTTGATCGCCTCAATCTCGGCGTCGGTATCTGTCGGGAAGCGATTAATCGCCACGACACAGGGTACTTTGAATTTCGCGATGTTCTCGACATGAGCCTTCAGATTCGAGCATCCACGCAGCATCGCGTCGACATTCTCCTGGCTCAGCGCCCCCATCGACACCCCCCCATGCAGTTTCAGAGCACGGATCGTGGCAACCACAACGACCGCGTCCGGTTTCAAACCTGCGGCACGGCACTTGATATTCATAAACTTCTCCGCCCCAAGATCCGAGGCGAATCCGGCTTCGGTAACACAGTAGTCGCCGAGTTTGAGCCCAATCCGTGTCGCGGTCACGCTGTTGCATCCGTGCGCGATATTGGCAAAAGGACCGCAATGAATGATCGCTGGTGTATTCTCAATTGTCTGAACCAGGTTCGGCTTAAGCGCTTCCTTCAGAAGCACCATCATCGATCCCACGACGTTCAGATCTTTCGCTCGGACAGGCTTCCCGTCGGTGTTGTACGCTACCAGAATATTTCCAAGACGCCGCCTGAGATCTTCCATATCCGTGGCCAGCGCCAAAATCGCCATGATCTCGGACGCCGCCGTGATGACGAAGCCGGTCTCCCGGGGAACGCCGTTCGTACGGCCGCCGAGCCCTATCACAATGTTGCGCAAGGTACGGTCCGCCAGGTCAATCGCTCGCGGCCACAGGACGCGGCCGATGTCGATCTCCAGGGAGTTCTCTTTCAAAATATGATTATCGAGAATCGACGCCAAAAGATTGTGGGCGGTGGTAATCGCGTGAAAATCTCCCGTGAAGTGGAGATTGATCTCATCCATCGGAAGGACCTGCGAATACCCACCCCCTGCGGCACCGCCCTTAATCCCGAAAGTCGGACCGAGAGACGGCTCTCGAAGACATAGAACATGCCGTTTCCCTAGCTTGCCCAATGCCTGCGCAAGGCCAATAGAGGTTACTGTTTTCCCTTCGCCCGCAGGAGTTGCGGTCATCGCCGTCACGAGAATCAGCTTCCCGTCCGGCTTGTCGCGAAACCGGTCTAAAACGTCGAGATGAATCTTCGCTTTGTGTTTTCCATACAGGTCGATGTCATCTTCACTCAACCCGATGGATTCCGCGACTTCGACGATGGGTTTGAGTTTGGCTGCCTGTGCAATTTCGATGTCGCTGAGCATGACGCTCCCCCGAGGGTGTGTTCTTTGTGGCGGGGGATTATACGGACTTGGGTCGCCTCGTCAAATGGGAGGCCGTGAAAAATCATCAAAAGACGGGATTCCGAGCGCTAGGGATAGAGTCACAAATGATCTATGCTAGAATAGATATGTACCCAGATGAAAAACCGGTTGGATTTACCGAGTATCGGAGAGACTGCAGAAAGGTGTGATGGGATATGTCGTGTCGTCGTAAAAGAGGATTCACTCTGATTGAACTACTGATCGTCGTTGCCATTATCGGAATTCTAGCCGCCATCGCGGTGCCAAATTTCCTCAATGCGCAGGTGCGGGCAAAAGTATCCCGGGTCCAAGGCGACTTCAAGGCCATTGCAACGGCTCTAGAAATGTACAAGATGGACACCGGGAAGTATATCAGCCGGGCCGGGAATATCTCGTGGCCAAGACGTTTCTATCCTCTGACAACACCGATTGCCTATCTGAGCCAGGGACGCTGGCCGGATCCATTCGCCCCAAACTGGGCGGAGGCACCCGATGGAGATCCGATGAACTACTGCTACGAATCGCACGGTTGGCCGCCCGATTTTTATGTGCCGCATTTCACCAAGAAATTCGTTCAGTCTCCGCATGAGTTCCTTCATGGAAAGGAAACAAGCTATGAGTTTGCTCTGATTTCATGCGGACCGGATACGGATCTAAACGCGGACTCAGGTGCTAGAAATCAGCCGCAGGACGTGTTCTTCCTATACGATGCAACCAATGGGACGATGAGCAACGGAGATATTATCCGGTTCGGTCCATAACCGCGGGGCGATCAAGGGTTGCTGAAGTGATCCGGGGCTCGCGGTGGAGGCCCCGGCCGGTTTGGTTCGTACTTTTCACCGTAACCCGCCGATGGTGGCGATGTGTTGACAGGTACGGCTGGTGATGGTATACCAATCATCAGGTCCAAGAAGTGGGCTATTTTTTTTCGTCTGCATACGGAAAGGGACGGGACAGCTACGATGGGTGAAAACATCGTCAAGCGGCTCATCGAGTTTTTGCAGGGTGGACGGGATGTAGAAGGGCACCGTCAGCCGAGCTGGTTTGCCAGAACTCGTTTCGGAAAATCTTTCATCGAGATATTGCGCGAGTTGGAATCGGTGACATGGCCCACGAAAGAAGACGTCCGTGGCTCAACCGTAGTTGTTTTGATCACTGTGGCGATTTTCGCCGGGTATGCAGCGCTTTGGGACTTTGTGATTACCAACGTGGAACGCCTGTTCTACTGAGTTGTTTGATGTTGCGTCTCCGAATCTGAGGAGTTCCCGAGTACGAATGGATGGATCATGGCTAAGAACTGGTATGTCGTTCATACCTACGCCGGATTTGAGAATAAGGTCCGCGAAAACCTTGAGCACACAATCAAAACTCAGGGATTACAGGACAAGATCGTCCAGGTCCTGATTCCAACCGAAGAGGTTGTGGAGATTCGAGACGGCCGGCGAAATATCAGCACCCAGAAGATCTTCCCGGGATATGTCATCGTGGAGATGGATTTCGATGACGATACGTGGTCGGTCGTGAAGAATACTCCCGGCGTGACAGGTTTTGTGGGGTCGGGACGGACCCCGCTTCCCTTGTCTCAAGAAGAAGTCGAAAATATCCAGCAGCATATGACTGCGACAGACGAAAAACCACGCCCGAAGATCGTTTTCGAACTCGGCGAACGAGTCAAAGTGATCGAAGGGCCGTTTTACAACTTTTCCGGTTATGTGGCGGAAATCAACGAAGAACGGGGCCGGCTCAAGGTGATGGTGGATATTCTAGGCCGCTCGACCCCCGTTGAACTTGATTTTCTCCAAGTTGAGAAGCAGTAAGCCCTCCCCAGCTGGACGGGCAAGGAGTTGGATCATGCCACCCAAAAAGATCATCGCTCAGGTGAAACTTCAATGTCCCGCCGGCCAGGCGAATCCCGCGCCTCCCGTGGGTACCGCTCTCGGCCCCCACGGCGTCGCCATCATGGACTTCTGCCGCCAGTTCAACGAACGCACGAAAAACGACGTAGGAATGATCATCCCGGTCGTTGTGACCATATTCCAGGATCGATCTTTCTCCTTTATCACAAAAACACCCCCCGCGGCTATCCTTTTGAAGAAAGCGGCGGGGCTCGCCAAAGGTTCGGCCATTCCGAACAGGGACAAAGTCGGAAAAGTAACCCAAGCCCAGATTCGTGAAATCGCCGAACACAAAATGCCGGATCTGAATGTAAATACCGTCGAAGCGGCGATGACCATGGTTGCCGGCACCGCCCGCTCGATGGGACTCGAGGTGGTTGGATGAGACGAAGCAAACGATACCGCGCGATCAACGAATCGATGGATCGGACGGAATCCCATTCCCTGGCCGAAGCCATCGACCTAGTCAAACGAAACGCAAAGGCAAAATTCGACGAAACCGTGGAACTGATCGCCAATCTGGGAATCGATCCCAAAAAGGCCGATCAACAAGTCCGTGGAACGGTCAGCCTTCCGCACGGTACCGGACAACAAGTTCGGATTCTCGTTTTTGCGGAGGGAGAAAACGCCAAGGCGGCGGAAGAGGCCGGTGCGGACCATGTCGGCAGCGATGATCTGGTCAAAAAAATCCAGGACGGATGGACCGATTTCGATGTCGCAATCGCGACCCCCGATATGATGCGGGTCGTCGGACGGTTGGGGAAAATCCTGGGACCGCGTGGACTGATGCCGAACCCGAAAAGCGGCACGGTCACCACAGATGTCGAGAAAACAGTCACTGAGTTCAAAGCCGGAAAGATCGAATATCGCGCCGACCGCTCAGGAGGAATCCACGTGCGGGTTGGCAAGGCCTCGTTCTCGGCCGAACATCTGAAGGATAATATCCGCACCGTGGTCGACGCTCTGTTGAGAGCCCGCCCGTCGGCTGCGAAAGGCCAGTATCTCAAAAGCATCTATCTTTGCAGTACGATGGGGCCCAGCGTCCGGCTGGATGTAAGTGAAGTTCGGGATGTCGTACGGACGGCCGCTTAACCGGTCGCAAAAAGAAAGGGAATCGAGCTAGATCGAGAAATCCACAACTGAACGAAAATCCTGATGTCTGAGACAGCAGGGGCGCCTCGTGCGCTTAATCTCCTGCCGAGACCGGGGATGCCACCCAGAGAAGAGTAGTCGCTGTTCAATGAAGCAGCGCCAATTCCCCCGGCCTCGGTGCCGGTTTTTTTTTGCAAATCGAAAACGGAAAACCCATTCATTCGAGAGGAGGTGATACCGAGTGAGAAAAGCCGAGAAACTCGAGTTAACAGAAGAATACAAGCGACAGGTGGAGTCCTTAGCCGGGATGATTCTGTTCGATTACCGAGGTCTTTCTGTCGATGATTTTACCCAGCTGCGTCGTGAGATGCGAAAAGAGAACGCCACGGTCCGGGTTGTACGCAACCGAATGCTGGCGTGGGCGGTGAAAGATATGCCCTTTGCCGACATCTCCGAGCATCTGGTAGGACCGACTGCCACGGTGATGGCGGAAACAGACTCCGCCGCTGCCGCGAAGGCGCTCATGGATTTCGCCAAAACGCACGAACAGATCCAAGTGAAGTGCGGAGTCGTCGAAAATCAGACGATCCCGGCGGAACGAGTGACCTATCTCGCGAAATTACCGTCTCGGGACGTTTTAATGTCCATGGTTCTCTCGGGAATGGTGGGGCCGATGACAAGTTTGGCCGGCTGCTTCCAATCCTTGCATCAGAACCTGGCCGGTCTGTTCGACGCCTACAAACAAAAACTGGAGAGCGCGGCCTAGTGCCGAAGAATATACATACACGGTATCAGGAGTTGTTGCCGCACGAGTACCCGGTCTCATAGAAGCGAACCGCCCGTTCAGAACCACAATGGTCAAAAAACCGGGTCGTTTCCGCAAAACAGACAGGCTCCCGGCACCAGCTCCCAATCGGAAACGCATTACAAGAAAGGAACAAACCCATGCCTAGCGAGAAGATTACACAGATTCTGGACGAGATCGCATCCTTGACCCTCATGGAAGCGGCGGAATTGAAGGACGCATTCGAAGAACGATTCGGAGTCACGGCAGCCATGCCGATGGCCGGGATGATGCCTGCAGGCGCCGGCGCAGGCGCCGGAGAAGGCGAAGCGGAAGAAAAGACCGAATTCGACGTCGTGCTTGTTGCACCGGGCGAGAAGAAAATCCAGGTCATCAAAGTGGTCCGCGAACTGACCAGCCTGGGGCTCAAAGAAGCCAAAGCGCTCGTGGACGAAGGCGGAAAACCGGTGAAGGCCGGCGTAACCAAGGAAGAAGCCGACGCCGCCAAAGAGAAACTGGAGGAAGTCGGGGCAACCGTAGAGATCAAATAACCGGCTTCTCTGCACCGAATCGACTTTTGTCCTTTATACGGTTGACAAGACCGAAAAAAGTCAGCAGGGTACACGGAGGGGGGGGACCGCCCCCTTCTGACCTCCACCGTTGACGGAGGAGGAAATGACGTGTGCGACGTGTTCGGCAAGCGGAGAGGTTGAGTCGCTACAGGTTCGAAGGACAGCCGTGATTCAGAGAGAAGACGTTGAACCTTGGATTACTATCCTTCATCTAGAAGGGCACATCGTTCGAGAAGAATGCGATAAGTTAGAGACTGTTTTCCAAGAACTTGAGTCCGAGAACCGATGGCGGGTTTTGCTCGATCTCTCCGCAGTGGGATTTCTGGGCCGTCCGGCCATTATTCTGTTGCTTCGACAGAATCGGAAGGCGTTGGCCCACGAGGGGGGCGTGAGACTGCTTCGCCCGAATGAAGTCGCGAAGGCGTCCTTTGTCTCAGCCCAAGTGAGCCACCTTTTCGAAACCTACAGGCATCGATGGGACGCGGTCAAATCGTTCGGCGCTCCCCCGACACCCGCCGAGGAACCCTCCATCCAAGCCCCATGGACAGACAGCGTAGAATTCCATCGAGAAGCGCTTATGCAGCAGCATACGATCAGTATGTTGATTGCAATGCTCGAAGACAAGCGTGTCCTCAATCCGGGAGAGGTTGACATACGATGTGCCGTTGCAGCGGAGCATATCCTGTCATCCCTACGCCAACGGGTAGGAGCAAACAGTGATCACTAGGCATAGAGGAGGAGCGCAAAGGTCATGGTAATGCGTATCAATGTAGCCGAAGAAGGCGATGTATCCGTGATTACAATCGGCGGTGAGGAGGATACACGCAGCGAGGACGCCTTCCATGCTGCGTTTCGTGGATGTTTCGAGCGGGGTTGTTACAGTATTGTCTTGGATTTGAGCAAACTCAAGTATTTGGGCAGCCGTCTCAGAAAAGTGCTTCTGGCGAATACGAAAGAGGCTCTCGCAGCCGGAGGAAAGATCAAACTCCTCGATCCGCATCCTAATGTGAAGAACTTCCTCCGCGACAACCGTCTATTGGACTTTTTCGAGGTCTATAACATTCGCCAGGCCGCTGTAGATTCCTTCGCCAGCGACCCAAAACCCACGCCTCAGGTAGAGCAACCGGAAAGCGTCGAGAAAGAGGTGCTGCAGCGGTCAGTTCCGCAGAGCGTGGAAGAACGCATGGACCGATTGGAAAACAGTCTAATCCAGTTGGTCAACATACTGCGGCAGCGGGGAAACCTCAGCGAACAGGAAGAAGATCAAATATTTGGATAACAGGATAGTGCGGACAGATCTTCCGATTCTCTTCGCGATTCCCGTTAGAAAACCGTTTGAGACCAGTTGCAATCAATCAGGCTCTCTGATAGCGTATAGGCTCAGTAATATAAGGGGGAAATGTGTCCGTGGCGCAGATCCTGCCGGGCATGCCCAGCGGCCCTCTCCCGGAAGGGACAAAGGGGGCAACCAGCGCAGACGGCCGAATCTGCTTTATCGCTAATGAGAAATCGGTTCCATAATTGGACGGGTTGAATTCGATGCCAAGGTGGAGGAACGACTCACTATGAAAAAGGCAAAGAAATACCCAATCAGTTTCGCTGTCGGATTTTTACTGTTTGCGGCGTTGTTACCGATTCAAGTCGGACATGGAACAACGTGGGGCGAGGTCAATTTGAAGAGTTTTGATGATTTGCGGGACGAAGACCTGGTAGATCTTAACCACCCCGGATTGTTTCCCGACCTGATGGTGCGTCCACGGCAAGTTGAACCGGAACCTCGCGAGTTGATTGAACCGAAAGTGCCCGAGAAACCCGAGGCTCCCGAGCGGCCCCAACGACCGGTAATCGATGAAAAGATTCCCCTGGAACGGTTCGGATTGGTCCAGCGAATCCATTTTGATTACGATAGATCCAACATCAAGTCGGAATACGTGGAAGGGCTGCGGAAAAACGCCGCGTGGATCAAGAAAAACCCCCAATATCGCATTCTGATCGAAGGACACTGTGATGAGCGAGGTTCCAACGAATACAATATCGCTCTGGGCGAACGCCGCGCCAACAGCACGAAGCAGTTCCTGGTCAACCTCGGCGTCGAATCGGACCGACTAATTACCAAATCGTGGGGGGAAGAAAAGCCGCTCGATCTCGGAAAAACAGAAGAAGCCTACGCGCTGAATCGTCGGGCGGAGTTTTTTGCGATACGAACCAGTGAATAAGGGACGAGCCCGACGGCTTCATCCCAATTAATAACCTATCGCGGTGGTGGAAACCACTGTGCGTACAAAAACTCAGGAGGAGGCGAATGCAGACCTCAATTCGTAACGTATTGCCTGTCGTCACCCTATGTGTAGTACTGTTGGCTGTCGGATGTGCTCGTGCACCGAAACAGACAGAAGAAATGACGGAGAGAGAACTATATCAACCGTCTTTGGCTGAAGACGAAACCTCCGAACGCCCAAGACGGCCCGATGTGAAAGAACAGATCGCATTCGAAGATATCGACTCCAGTCTGTGTCAGCGTATCCATTTCGACTTCGACGAATCGAGCATCAAATCCAAGTACGAAGCCGGACTGAAAAGAAACGCAGAGTGGATCAAAAATAACCCGAAATATCAGGTTTTGATCGAGGGGCACTGCGACGAACGTGGATCGAACGAATACAATATCGGCCTCGGCGAGCGTCGAGCCGAAAGTACGAAACAATATCTGGTAAAACTGGGCGTCGCTCCAAATCGCTTGATCACCAAATCATGGGGCGAAGAGAAACCGCTTGATCTCGGAAAAACGGAAGAAGCCTACGCGCTGAATCGCCGGGCGGAATTCTACGCCATCGTTACAGGCGAGTAACTTGACCCGGCTCCGGAACGTTTGGCTTCATAAGCGCCGGTAAGATCATCGCAGCGTGCAAAAACGGAGGAATCTGGGAATGCGAATCTCGACTCGCGACCTGCTGTCCCTTCTCGTAGTGTGTGCCGTCCTTGTTGCCGTCGCGGGATGTGCACGGACTTCCAAGAAACCTATTGCCGAACCCGGCTATAGTGTCCATGTCGAGAAGGCCCCGCCCGGCCATATGCCGCCTCTCGATATCGAGGATATCGAGACCGGGAACATCGAAGAGCTCCCCGATCGTCCCGAGGGCGTCGATTTTCGCAAACCGATCACCGAACAGCCGGACGCACAAGAATACGGTGTCATTGATCGAATCCATTTTGACTTCGATAAATCGGACGTCAAGGCCGAATTCATCGAAGGGTTGCGGCACAACGCACAATGGATGAAAGATCACCCGGAATACCAGATGCTTATCGAGGGCCATTGCGACGAGCGTGGGACCAACGAGTACAACCTGGCCCTGGGAGAACGTCGAGCGATGGCCGCCAGGGACTTCCTTATCCAGGAAGGTGTAGCGGCAGATCGAGTCCACACCAAGTCGTGGGGCGAAGAGAAACCAATCGCGTTCGGTCACGATGAAGCGTCCTGGTATCAAAATCGTCGTGCAGAATTCCTCGTTGGGCAGTCCAATCCGTGACATGACACGGACGGATTATCTAAAACCGTTTGACAACCATGGCGGCGGGGTATTCCCCGCCGTTCTGTTTTGGGAATACGACACCGGCAAGGATACCGGTGCCACCCTGACTGACCTGCTTTCGAGGGTGGGATAGACTGCCAACCCGTGGAGTTTGGGGCCAAAAACCATGACGATGTCACCCGCTACGGTATCTCAATCGGTGGTCCTCATTGTGGACGACGAAAAGGACGTCCACTATTCCTTTCGCCGTTTTCTTGAACCGCTCGGCTGCCGGGTGGATTCGGCTATGTCGGGAGAGGATGCCTTCCGGTGTCTCAGTGAACAGGATATCGACCTCGTCATTTTGGACATTAAACTCGGCGGCATGAATGGACTGGAAGTGTTGGGAGTGATCCGGGAGCAATACCCCCATCTTCCGGTCATCATGATGACCGCCTACGCCACAACCGAAACCGCTATCGAGGCCACGCGAAGAGGCGCTTACGACTACGTACTCAAACCGTTTGACCCTCCCAAGATGAAAGAGTTGGTGATCGAAGCACTGCGTGCCCGGCGAATGATGGGGGTAAGCGTACAGTGGGGCGAGAACCTGTGGACCGAGGGCGAAGAAGCCATCATCGGGCAATCTTCCGCGATGCAGGACGTCTACAAAACCATCGGACGGGTCGCGGACAGCGACGCCCTCGTGCTGATCCAAGGTGAGAGTGGAACCGGGAAGGAACTCGTAGCCCGGGCCGTCTACAGCCACAGCGGCCGAAAAGACCGTCTTTTTCTCCCCATCAATTGTGCGGCCCTGCCGGAGTCGCTGCTGGAAAGCGAACTGTTTGGCCACGAACGGGGGGCTTTTACCGGGGCAACAGAGCGCCGTGTCGGTAAATTCGAGCAAGCGGAGGGCGGGACAGTATTTCTGGACGAGATCGGCGAGCTCCCCATGCCGATCCAGGCGAAATTGTTACGCTTTCTCCAAGACCGGATTTTTCAGCGGGTCGGAGGCCGGCAGATGATCCACGCGGACCTTCGCATCATCGCCGCCACAAACAAGGATCTTGCACGTGAAGTGGCCGCGGACCGGTTCCGCAGCGATCTCTATTATCGCCTGAAGGTCGTCACGATTTCGATTCCCCCGCTACGAGAACGTCGGGAGGATATCCCGGCCCTCCTCGAGTATTTCGTCCGGAAACATAGTACGCGTCCGGTTACCTTTACACCCGCGGCAACCGAAGTGATTGCTTCGCGCCCCTGGCCCGGCAATGTTCGTGAACTGGAGAACACCGTTCGACGATTGATCCTGTTGGGACGCGGAGGCACCATTGACGTCAACGATCTGGCGTTCGGCGAGGATTCTGAAATTGCAGAAGAAGAGAGTCACTCGCCCGAACCCGCGGGCACGCCGCCGGATTTGACGGAGGCGCTCGACCGCTTGTGGCAAACACTCCAGAAATGCCGCGATCAGATTGAGTCGGGCAAGACCTATCTGTGGCTGGAACAGGAATTGGCCAAACGCGCTCTGGAAGATTCAGGGGGAAATCAGGTCCAGGCCGCAAAACTGCTCGGCGTCTCACGAAATACACTGAGACAACGTCTGGGGCTCTCCCGGAGCTCATCGCCGGCGAAGTGAGGATTATGCGTTCAAAGTCGTTTTCTAAAAGTCCTTTTCTCAGAGCGGCACAGTCGATGGACATGCGAACACTTGCTTCGCTTGTCTTCCATCTCCCGAGTTTTGTTCGACTCTTTGCGCGGCTGCTGCGCGATCCACGCGTGCCGTATTATCTCAAGCTGCTCGTCTACGCCGCTATCGCCTATGCCCTGGTCCCAATCGATATTATGCCCGATTTGACGTTCCTGGGGCTGGGCTATGTGGATGACTTGGTTCTGTTGACGCTGGCGGTGCGTAAATTGGTCACCGGCACACCACCGGAAGTCCTGCAGGAACACGTCGAGGCCATTGCGGGACACCCCTGGCAGAGACAACCTCAAGAAGAGCCGACGGAAGAAAGTGGAGAACAACCCCGGATGAAGAACATAACGCCCGGCGCTGAGGACAATCCCTCGCAGGATTAGGATCTCGTTGACGGGCTACGTGTCGCTAACAGACCACCTTGAGCTGCCGGTTTCTTGCAGCGCCATCACTCCTTATACACAATCACATTAATCCCGCCAATCATTTGCCCTCCGATGAAGCCCGTGACCGCGAATTCCGCCTCTTGGCCTTTCGTCACATCCGCCGGGTCGGGATCGATCTCGATCCAAACCGGTACCTTCTCGTCCGGCGGGATTACCTGCGGGTCGGGATGCTGAATCCGAGTGGTCCAAAGCGGACCTGTACCGCCTTCCTGACGATCTCCCAGCTGACGGACTTCAAAATGAATCGCAGCAGCTTTGTCGGTCGGATTCCAGGCGTAAAACTGTATCTTGACCGGCGACGAGGTCGGACTGACGTTACAGTTCTCCTGTCCGAAGTTGTTCTCCTCGTTGATGTCTTCAACGTGATGAATATACGCCCGCAAGCAAAGGTGGCCTGTAGAAGGCGGAGCCCACACCACAGAAGCTTCCTTAACCGTGTGGGCGGGCACATCCAATAGGATTGGATCGTCCTCCATATCCGTCCACACGCGATCAGACTGGCCCACGCCGTAATTCGCCCACTTGAAAACAACCCGAACGTTATCCGCGTCGAAGTCCGTATCGTTGTGGATCTTTGCTCGAATCGTATAGTCCACACCGGTGATGAGATTATCCGACTGCACTTGATTCCCGGCATCGTCATAGAGTTTGATTTCGGGATTATTCCACGTGGGATTCCCACCGGCATGCAAATGCCACGTCGATTCATCGTACTGATTGTAAGTATAGAGGTCGATTGGATTCTCCGAACGAACACGGAATACATCAACCGCATACCGGCCGGAGTCTTTCCCGCGAGCGAACAGGTTTACGAGTCCGTGAGCGTGAGGTGACGGAACTTCCACCCACACATCCGCCACTCCGGCCTGACCGAAACTTCCGGCAACCGCATTAACCGACTTGACCAATGTGTCGCCGAAATAAATGTCGACCTGTTCCTCGCCCAGGAAGTTCTGACCGCCAACGAGAATATTCTGGCCTTCAATACCGTGCTCGGGACTGAGACGATTCAATCCCGCTCCCAACGCACTGACATCAATGCTGCCTTCGTACGGGAGATAATTGTGCTTGGTCACGGTGATGTCGATGTCGGTCGCCGCAGGCACAAAAGTAAACCGTGCGATACCGAACGGATCGGTCTCTTGCACGGCCAAGAGAATATCGCCCTGAGTCAGAACGACTTTTGCACTCAAGAGCGGATCGCCGGACGTGTCTTCCGTCACTTTTACGATAAAGTCCTGCTCGGCCAACGCACCGATCCCAATGGGATGCTCAACTTTCAGCGCACGCGGTTTTTCGGTCCAAATCGGCATTTCGGGATCGCCGAAGAGATGGTACATCTCAAATTGGATTTGCCGCCGTGTGTTGTGGCTGTAAGCGTTCGCCATATAAACCTTCCCGAAAGTATGAATCGGCCCCATTTTCAGCAGTCTCGGCTGCAGCATGTCCGGAATTGCCGGGAACCCGGTGAGCGGTGGATTCGGGATGAAGTCCGGCCAGATCGCTTTGTTCAAACCGAACATCAGGAAATCGTTATGCCCGGTCCAGCTGACACGAGTCGCCCCGATGATTGCGATCGCGCCGCCGTTACCGTGACGCAGAAAATGCTCGCAGACAGACTCGCTGTTCGCCAACGTGCCCAAGCCCGCCGCGTCCGTTTCGTTATCGAACCACCCGTTTTCGCAGGCGATAGAGAAGATCACGGGCATGCGGAGGCCGTTCGTTAACCCATCGACGTCCCCATTCGCGAAGGCGGGATGCGACCAGCCGCCGCGTCCACCATGATCGCGATAATTGATCAGGAAACGTCCTTCATTGATTGCGTCTTCGACGTCGTCGGTATCGCCGTCCCATGCGAAACCATTCGCATTCTGCAGGTCCGCAGGCAGCGCAGTACCGTCCTGATACGTCTGCGGAATCGACGAGGTCGGATCGCCCGGGAAACCACTGCTGGTCGCGTAAATCCGCTCGACGCCATACCCTTTATTCAGGAGATGCGTCCGAATCTCCTCCGCCGACTCGATCCAAATTCGATCTTCATCCCCGTCTTCCGGTGCGGGATCGGGCAGAGGAAGATCGGTATCGTCCTCAAACAGCGCCACCAACGAGACGTTGTTGTAGTAGTCCGCCACATTCGACGGATTCCGTTCGTAATCCAGAATTTTGTCGATAACATCCTCGGTCTCGGCCAGCGTGTCGACAGAAAGCCGTCCCAGGAAAATGTCCGGGAAGTAATCCGTTCCGTGCACGGTTGTGTAATACAGATCCGTCGCAACCTGTGTACCGGCGGGATAGTGGGGATACGTATGAACCGTCCCGTAAGTGGTTGGAATGAACTCGGAGTCGCCGACAAGAAGGACGTACGTGGGAACAATATCCCAATCGTCATACGCATCTTGAATATAATCCTGGATGCTTGCCGACGTGTTGCCGAGAGGGAGCGTGGTGACATCGACAATCTTCGTCACATAACCTTTACGCTGCTTCCAATCCCGAAACCGAACAAGAGGATTATTCGGGTCTTTCGGCTGATAGAAATCGGGATGAGTCAGAATCAGATAGTCGCATCCCGTCCGGCTTTGTCCTTCGCCGGGGCTGGGTGTCACAACCGGTCTCGGGAAACGAACCAAATCCTTATGGTTCAAAATCGATGCTTCCAGAACCTTCTCAAATTCGGGCGATCCGATCCGGGAATCGACCCGCTCAAGTTGCGCAGGTTCGCTATATTCGATCCGCACCTCGATGTTCGAAAATGCTTCGATCATCTTTGTGCTCGGATTGTACTGAACCGGTTTCACTTTTAAGAAAAGGATCCGATGCCCGCGGACAATCCCGATATCCTCCGCCTCAAAACCGGCCAGCTGACCCGGATAATACGCCTCACCTGCGTAGACCTCTTCGCTTAGCTGAAACGGTGCGTCGAGCTCCGGTTCCTTATCGACCTCCGGCGGTTGGGCCGGATACACATTGTAGTTATTCAAATAGATCGATTCGGACTTGAAGATGTCGATATCGAAATCCACCCCAAATGGAACCTCGACGATCTTTCCAATGATGGGGAGTTCCGGTTCGCCGTATTTCGTGAGAGCGGCATGCCCGGGAATCGAGAGCCGGTGATACATAACCCCCTCTCTCTCCACTTCACGGGCGAACATACCGGGCACATCGAAATTGATCAGTAGGCCCGTCGTGGTCTCGTCTTTCATGATGATGTCCGGCACGTCGGTCGGTTCCGCGCCTTCGCTGAACGGTATCCAGCCCAGTTTCGGCGGGATATAAATGGTCGGCGTCGGAGTATTTGTCGGTGTATTTGTGGGTGTCGACGTTGGAGTAATCGTCGGACTAATCGACGGTGTCGGGAAAGGTACCGGCGGAATCTTCCACGGGTAAGCCTGGACATTCACCGCACCGGACGTCGGAGCAAAAACACCCGCAAACGCCTTAAAAGGAGGTATGACATCCGCCGTTTTGATAAATGTCCCGTCTTTGGCAAACAGAAACTCTACGCCTTTGACCAGTGGAGCAGGCGCTTCTTCACTGTACTTCACCGTTCCGGAAGACGTGTCCAAAGCGATGACCGCCTGTGTCCCAATAAGAAGCTCATCCGCAGAGTCCTGATCCAAGTTTCCGGCAGCAATCGAAAGTCCACCGCTTGGATTGCGGTTCGCGCCAAGCAAGAGAACAGGACTTGTCATAGCGTTGACCGTGCTGATCCTTTGTTTTGAATCGAGTTCCACGTCAAACACGCGCACGAAATTCTTGAATGCCGCATTTCCAAGTGCACCATCGGGCATCCCCGCGCAGGCAGTAATGATCTCGTTATCGCCGTTGCCGTCCACGTCGCCTATTGCCAGGTTGACTCCTCCAAGCCCTCGGAATCCGTCAGGCATGGCGGGAATCGGTACGGATCGCTTCGCCACCTGGATTCGTCCATCCGCTTTCGTAAGATCGAGAATCTGGAACAACGTAGTCGCGCCTTTTCCGTTCATCTGGCCGACAATCAGCTCGTCAAGTCCGTCCTGGTCCAGATCCCCTGCAGCCACGCTTGTTCCGCCGGAGCTGTTGCCGCGCACGGCAGCGCCGGTCAGTCCTTGGAAAGTCCCGACGATCTCCAGTTTCCCGAATTCCCCGACGTCTACGAATTGAAGCAGGCGGATCTGGTTATCGCCCCCAAGACCTTGGGCGGCCACAATCATCGGGAGAGTCTCATCTTCCACAAAACGGCCCGCCGCGACGTTGAGTGCGCCATGCGGGTTGCGCAGCAGCGGGTTCAACGCTTGGGCGTCAAAGACGCCTCGCGAGCCAACCACACGCAGCTTGCCGAGTCTCTTCTCGGGGGGTGTCCAAACAACCAATACCGATGGGTGAGACGATCCCATCCCCCCGGGACCGAAAGCGGTAACAACGTCCTGCGCACCGTCACCATCGATGTCCGCCACTGCCGCATTAACGGACCGTTCGCGCGGGCTTTTCAGGAACTCTGCGAACGGCTTCGGCATCGCGGAGAAACTCGCGATGAACTGCATATCCTCGGACTGCATTACTTTATTGGCCGTACTGCCTCCGTATCCCTGCGATAGAACCATCCACGCCGGTGACGCAGCAGGTGTCGGCGATGCAGGTAACGTCGGAACAGGCGTATCGGTAGGAATCGCCGTCGGTTCGGGCGTCGGCAGTGGGGTATCGGTCGGCACGGGTGTCGGGATCGATGTCGGGATCGCGGTATCTGTCGGAGTTGGCGGCAGCGGTTCTGCGGTGGGCGTCGGGGTTTCCCGAACGACCGGGACAGTCGGGCTTGGCTCGGGCCTAGGTGTGGACGTTGGAACAGCGGTTGCCGTATCGGTCGGTGTAGGAGTCTCTCGAACCTCTTCCGTCGGTGTGGGACGGGGAGAAATGTCCGGCGCCTTCGTCTCTGTCGGCGTCGGCGTCAATGTCGGTGTCGGTGTAAACGTGGGCGTTGGTGTCGCTGTGGATGTCGGCGTCGGTGTCGGCCGGACAATGACCGGGGTCGCCGTGGGAGATTCCGGCGTTGGTGTCTTCTGCGGAATAGGGGTCGACGTCGGGGTGGGGGCGGACGGGGCAATAAGACCAATCCAATCGACGTCGAACTGAATGCCGGTTGTCGTCACGGGATCCACACGGACCGTGTCAACGATGTAGGACGGTAAAATCTCTTCCGTCAGCGGGGCGACAATGGTCTCGAATTCATTCGGGCTCATCAGGGTGTAGTTTCCCAGGTGAACCAACATCCGTTGCGTTCCCTGCACACCGAGGTATACCTGGCACTTCGTCGTCTGACTGGCTCTCACACGAAACGCAACACCACCGATATGACGCGCTTCTGCACCATACTTCGTGATGAATCGGAGAACCGGATCGCTGTTCTCGGCTTTGCCGGAGAGCAGCCCGGATTTGACGACGGGGCTGACGACATTGAACGTCTCCCAGCCAAGAAAATCGGAATCTTCTACAAAATCCCATCGAACCACGAACTGATACGTTTCCTTCTCTTGCAATGGTTGGAAGTCGCCGGATCGAGCCGGCAAAGCCGTCAGTACGAGTATGCCGGTCAGAATGACCGCAGTCACACAGCGATAAGCGTTGGAATTCAGGTCGATGTTCATCCAAGTCTCCTTCAGCGGGGGGAATCTCACAAACAAAGGTTGCCCACCAAGCTACTACCCCGATGAGCGAAAGGTCAACCCTTGGACCGACACGGTGCATGGGCTCTGTTTTGATAGTAGGATAGTCTAGAGTCAACAAGACATCAATTCGGTTTTGTCAGCAACTGAGGTGCCCAATGCAGACTTGTCTTACTGTGATGTGTCACGAATCAAGATTCTCCGGCAGAGCGTTCCTCGCTTTGACAGTAACTCTCGCTGTATTTCTTGTCGGGTGTACGACTACACCGTCCGGAGACAACACCTATACAACACCCTCGTCGGTAACCGCCGTAGAGCCCGGTCGTCCCGCCGTCTTGCTTGAGGTGTTCATGGACACCCGCCCTCTCCAAGAGAAACGCGGAGAAAGCGGCTCCAAGCTGACAATCGAAACTCAGGACCGCGATTTCAGCGACAAACCTCAGGAATACCTCGATCAGGCCCTGAGCAGGAGTCTCCAACGCCGCGGTATCACCGTACTGAACCGGCAGCGGGGACGCGCCCCGCTGATCCTGAGCGGAGAAATCCGCCACTTTCACGGTCAGATCCAACTCACTCGGCTTCCAAGCCAAAAGAAGACCGCGACTTCCTCGTTCCTGCCCGCCAATTTTCATGCGGCTGTACAGGTGATGGCTACGCTTTTCGATGTAGACAAACAACAGGTCCTGTTCCGGAAGAGCTTCCTCGCCACACGCAATGAACGTCATTCAATGAGCGAAAGCAAACCCAAAGAATCCAAGCAAGAGTTGGTACGCATGGTCGATGAGTGCCTGCAGGAGGTGGCCGTGTCGGTCGGTGAAGCGGCGGTAGTCCATTTGCAGCAATTGGGCAACAAAAAAGACCCGAACCGCTGAACGAGGTCCGGGCCGAATCCATCCTCTTCTTCTATCAGTTGGTTTGTTGCTTGGTCTTTGAAAGTAAGGTCTCCATGTCATTCGAAAGAGACAGAAGTTCGTCTCGCAACTCGTTCGCAAAATGAACAAGCATGTCGAGGTCCGCACGGCCATGCCGCTCGAGGATCAGGTCGATTGTCTCTTCCAGATTCTCCAGTTGACGCTTTTTCTGGCGCAACAGATCCAGCCCTTCCAGCATCTTCCCGTAGCCGGACTGCCGTTCCTTAAGCTCGTTTTCAACCTTCTCGACGCGAGTCAGAAGCGATTCGAGCCAACGGACGATTTCTTCGGCCACACCGTCCCGGATTAGTCGTCTTCGATCGATTTCGTCCACCTTCACCCTCGGCTTATCCATATCCACCACACAACACCTCGGGATATTGCGATTTGTAGGTTACACGCGACTGACTAGAGAACCTGTGGAACAAACGAAGCGGCGAGACGTCGACGTGTCGACTCAACGGTTCGGCATAACGGTGAATACAGCCTACATCCGCATCGTTTCCAGCGCTGACTTACTGTCGTTTCCTCATAGCTGAGCCACTTCCTCAGCCTCTTCACCGCCTGCACTTTCGACCTCTCCCTCTTGGATTGGCCGAACGAAGTGCGACTCGACGTCGGTGATTACTTTCAGCTTCTCCTCGGGAAGACTTTCGATCTCCAACTTATTGATGGTTGCGATCCGCTTACCAAACTCCAGGCTGTGCAGGTAGCGTGCGTATGTATCCGTATCGGATTCAAACTCCAATCCGGCCGCTCGCTTGATATAGTAGTCCTGCCCGGATTGGCGGGCATCCACGTTATACATTTCGATAATCTCGATGGGAATCTCGCCCTTATTCTTGGCCTTGGTCCACTGACGCGCCTTCTTCACATCGGCCTGCATCTGCTCCATCTTCTGCCTCAACACGTCGCGGGGTAATGGATCGCCGGTTTCCGGGTCGTACATCCAGTCAAAACCGCCGGCGGATCGCAGCATGCCCATCATACCCATGCCCATGCCGCCCATGCCCATGCCGCCCATGCCCATACCGCCCATGCCCATGCCGCCCATACCCATGCCGTACATGCCCATACCGCCCATACCCATGCCGCCCATACCCATACCGCCATAGGAGGCGCCCATTTCCATACCCGGGAACCATTTTTCGTAGATCCCGTTGATTTGGGACTCGAGGAAGTTACGGATCTCCTCATCAGTGACGTTATAACTTTCCCCTCTGTTATTGAGACGGGTGACGGCAATGATTTTGTCGTCAATCGCCTGGGTACACAGGGCTTGAGCAAGCCGTACGAATTCTGCGGTCATGTAAATTTGACGCTTCTCAACTTCCGACATTTCAAAGAGAGCAAACAGTTTTCCGAGAGAATACTGGCTACTCTGCACATTGCGCAAAATGTAGTTCAACGTCGCCACTTTTTGGATCGTGTTATAAGTCGGCTCGGCGGTCGCCATTACATCCATATCAATGCCCAATGCTTTGCGCACAATATCGTATTCCCACTCTTTTTGCGCGATAACCGTCGGATTGTTCCGTCGGTCGTTTTTGATGGCCTGACGGTTGAACAGCTGTTCGAGGAGAATCGGCAGGTCGACTGCGGGGGCTAACTCCGACTCGAATGTATCCACCAGCATCGAGTTTGGATCCGATTTCACCGGTGTATTCAGCGCATTGGACGAAGTCGGGCGAACGTTACTGGAGATACGAAGCTCGTCGATCACGGCTTCGGCGGTGTGTTCGCTTTTCTCGGTCGTACCGACAAAAATGCCGGAAATCTCGTCAGGGATCGCAATATTCTCGGTCAGGGTTTTGCCGGCCATGGCGCCGAATCGGCTGCTGCCGCCCATCCCCCCCATACCCCCGTACCCCATCCCCATGCGTCCCATGCCGAATCCTCCCATCCCCATGCCGCCCATCCCCATACCGCCGTAGCCCATGCCACCGCCGTAAAAACCAATATCTTCCATATCGACGGCGGTTCGAATCGAGACAGGCGGAGGTCCCTGCGGAACGCCCTTGTTCGACCCGTTAATGTAAAGCGCCTGACGGTTGTCGGACCATTGAACGCAAACGTGGTACCACGTGTCTGGTTTCCAATCCTGGATGTAAGCAGTGAGCG
Organism: uncultured bacterium; assembly: GCA_964612675.1. Classification (GTDB taxonomy): domain Bacteria; phylum Hinthialibacterota; class Hinthialibacteria; order Hinthialibacterales; family JAKPRU01; genus CAZTDD01. The sequence goes on along the minus strand of CAZTDD010000023.1, from coordinate 5,132 downwards.
TGCTGCGTCTCGCTTGAGGGTCTCCACTCCAATTCATCATGTCGTAAACCAGGGTCGGTCCCTCGCCCTTGTAAACAGCGATATAGCTCTCCAAAACGTGAGGCGGCGGTCCGGAGACCATACGACCCGGTGAGATCTCGTGCAGCTCTTCCGTACTCCCAACGCGGCGCTGTCCCAATGCCAAGAATAAACACTTCAGTTTAACTTCTTCATCGTTCGGGTCCCAATCCGGTTTCACCAGGAACTCGACCGTACCTTCCGCTTCGTTGAGATTGCGTTGGCCTGTGCCCCGGAAATTGGTATAGACGCGGCCGTGCTTATCGAATGCGCGCAAACCGGTCCCGAACTTCCCTTCCGTGAGCGAGGGCTCGACTCCCCATTCGTGCGAAACATTGATCGTCGTTACCTGCGACGAACTCTCCAGCTGCTTCATCTGGTCGATGCGGTCCAACAGGGTAGTGCGGTAAAATTCCGCGGGTTTCGATTTGTCGTACTGGTCGACGATGTCGTATTCGCCGGCCAACTGATCGAAATTCTCTTCAACCTGATTCACGACGGTTTTCAATCGCGCAAGTTCATTTTGGAGGAGCTGACTGACATTGGTGAGACCTGCGCCGCCGGATCCACTGGTCATCTGAAGAAGACGGTTATAGGTACCGATGCTGCCTTCGGTCTTCTGTTTGACCTCGTTCCATTCCGCTTTCATCGGTGCGTAGATAAACATGTGTAAGGCGGCAATGACGCCAATGGTCACTGCGATGAAGACAATCATCTTAAGGTTCTTCATCATGATCGGGCTCCTCTCCGCGCCGGATCTCCGTTATCCGTCGTCGCTTCAATTCGAGTTCTGTACAGAGGCGATCTACAATCGCGCGACTCTGTTTTGCCTGGCAGGCGAAGACATCGATTGTCAATAGTCCCTCGTCCACCCAACTGTGAATCGCGATATGAGATTCAGACAGGAGTATGTATCCAGTATACCCTACCGGGGAGAAACGGTGGAATTGTTCGCCGATAATCTCGGCGCCTGCCTCCCTGGAGGCCTGCAACAGAGATTCCCGGATGCGGTCCGGCGTCTCCAGCAGGTCAGGCTCTCCTGTCCATGCGTCCAAAAGAATATGCGCTCGGTGCTTTTCCACCGGCTCTCACACGACCTGTTATCGACTTTTTGTGCTGTTTCCGGAACCCAACTCTTTGTGGAAACCGTCCGAATTCCAGAAACCGCTCTACCCATATCTTCGAAAAGTCGTGCCCCCACATTCCGGGCAGCCGCTTTTCTTCAGATCGGCGATTGTCCTGTACTCTTCTTGCGGACCGACCGATACCGCCGTTTCACACAACGAACAACGATACTCTCCGCCCGCTGGACGCAGCTCGCCTGTATACAGAGGAGAGTAGCATAATCCGGATTGCTTTTCAGGAGAGAGGGCCGTCGTGCGGAGGAGTTGCCGCAGCGTGGACTGATGTCCGTGGACCGCCGATCCCTCGTACCGATTGAACCCCGGCCGGAGATCCACAGTACACCAGCCCTGGCGGTTCAACTCGCGTTCTATCGCGTGCAAATCGTCCGGAGCAGGGTCGGCATAAGAAAGGACCAGATCTCCCCCGTCATTCCCTATCAGCTGGGCCGCCCGAAATGCAAACAGCGAGATTCCGTTAACCGTGTAAGGTGGATCGGTCACGACGGTTCCGCACGTTCTCTCGACGGGCTCGGGCAGAGGGTTGCGCACGTCGTAAACCTGTGCTTCGAGAGGAATCTCCAGGCTGCGTGCCCGATCCCGGATGAAACTGACGAAACGGGTATCGATATCCAGCACAAGCAAAGGGCACCGAGGTTCGGGCTGCTCCATGGCCTTCAGAACAAGTCCCAGCGCCAGGCTTACCAGATCGTCATCCCCTAAAAAGGCAACGCGGCGGCCGGACACCAGTCCTTTCTCGATCATCAGTAGGGAGCGGCGAATCCCGGTTTCCGGCGTTCCGTGGCTCTGGTCCAACGTCACGTCACAATCGGGACGTTCGGCACATACAGCCGCGAATTGGTCTAAAACCGGAACCAGTTTCTCGGGGATCACCATACCTCTTCCGTCACAAATCGGGCATCGGCTCGCGAATTCGGTACTCTTGCCGAAAAGGGCGTGTAGGAACCGATTCCCTTCGGGGGTCGCCCGGGGCCGTCGGCCTTTTTCGACCATCCCGCGCTGTTCCAGCTCGCCGCGGATCGCGGCAACAACCGGCACCGGCAGCCGGCATGTCTGCGACCATTCTTTGGTCGATTGCGGACGCCTCCAGGACAACGCCCAGAGCACATTTCGAACGCCCATCGGCCCCTCCCGAAGCCGAACCGCCTGCGCGATATCTTTTAGCACGGTTTCCGGTTGCATCGTCGAATACGCCAATCCTCCGAGGGATTCATGAGTATAGTAGTACGCGTCTGATTTGGAAAAAGGAACTCCCGGCATCGGCAGCCGTTTCGATGGGGTACCCTCCCAGAGGAATTGAACACGCTCTTAACCGTGCTCTGATCTGTCTTTCGTGCCTTCGTGATTCAGTTCTTATTGCACCATAGAAAAACGGACGGACCATCATGGCCCGCCCGCTTGGTTGTCGACTATGTTTTCGGTGATTATTCAGGGATCACGGACACACAAGAACGGTTCATCCGTCTCCCAAACTTAACGCGGCCGTCCACCAGCGCAAAAAGCGTATCGTCGCCGCCTATCCCCACACCGGTACCGGGATGGAATTTGCTCCCGCGTTGACGAACAAGGATCGAACCGGCGGACACCATCTGGCCGCCGAATCGTTTGACGCCCAATCGTTTGGACTTGCTGTCGCGACCGTTCTTTTGTTTTCCGCCGCCGCTTTTGACTTTCGACATGATCGGCCTCCTCTATCCTCAGTACGAACTTCTACTATCCCATTTTGACCGTACGCGGTCAATGGTTTCCCCGTTTTCGGTCACGGAGTCGTGCCGTCCGCTCCCAAAAATCCGGCGGGAATCATCGATCCCGGCGGTATGAGATGGACCTCAAAATTGTCGATATACACATTCACCGGCCCCCCGGAAACATGAACGATCTGAAAGATCGGCAGGATGTCATTCGAGTCGGCGTTATACAGGAACTGAATCCGGCGGTATCGATTAACAAATGACGCGCTGTTGGCGGGAATGAGGCTGGCAACCGATCCGGTCACAGCCGCGTCGACAGCCGCCAGTGCCACTTGAGCGCCGTCGCTGTCCGCGCGAACGTTCATCCGAAGCATCGCAGGCAGATTATTGGTCTGGACGGCCGTGGTGGACATCAAGGTGACTGCCTGGCCGGGTTGAAGCAAAATCCGCAATCCTCGCCCGTCTGTGGCACCCGCATATGCATTATCCGTTGGAATCGTACCGATCGTGTACAAACCCAGTTGAAAATCTCCGGAGAACGGTAGGGTGGGATTCCAACCTTCTTCCTGGACAAAATCCGCATCGAATCCCGATGCAAACTGTACATAGGCGCCCTGTCCGCCTGAAGGAGTGAGAGTCGGCGTCGCCGTCGGTGGCTGTGGAGTCGGTGTCAGCGGTCCGGTGGTCGGCGTGGCCGTTGGCGGCACTCGCGTTGGCGTCGCTGTGGGTGGAACTCGGGTCGGCGTCGCTGTGGGCGGCACCGGAGTCGGCGTTGGCGTCGGCGGCACTCGAGTCGGAGTATTCGTGGGAGTGGGTGTCGGAGCCCTTCTTGTCGGCGTCGGGGTAGCCAGAGTCGGAACGGTCGGGGTCGGGGTAGCCGTATAGGTAAAGGTCGGTGTGGGTGTCGGGCGAGTCGGTGTCGGTGTGACCCGCATTGCGCCGCCGTGACGATAGACACTGATCCCCAGATCGCCCTCCGCTCCATACACATAGCCGTCGTATGCCTCCACATCCACCATCGCGTGATCCATGCGTTTCTCGCCGACCTCCCGCACACCGCGTTTCTCAATCTCGAGGATATCGAGGATGCTCAATCCTCCCGGATCGGGAGGACTGGTCACGTCCCAGGAAGATACGGGCAGCAGGCCGGTGTAGATGTACAAATTCCGGATATCGATCCCCCATACGTACTTTTGGTCGTTTATGCCGTAATAGATGTAGTTTTCGACAAGGTTGAGCGAGTCGGGATCGGAGATATCGTAAATGCCGACTCCGGACCACTCCTGCGCAACGGCGAGAAGATTCCCTTCCGCGGCCAGATCCACCCCCCAGCCGTCAAACGGCATTTCGTCCAATACCTTTGGACCGGCTTTGTCCGAAATATCGACCAACGAGAGTCTGAGGTCTCCTCCAACATACGCACGGTTCCCCCGCACATAGACGTCGAAAGCGGCGACCCCGGTATCGATAGTCCCGACCAGGGAGTTCTCATTCGGGTCGACGATAAAAACTCCCTCTCGATCCGCGGCGATGTATACAAGTCCATCCGCCGCGTAGACCCCCTGCGGCTCTTCGCCAACGTGCAGTTTGGTGACCACCTGCGGCTTGGTCGGGTCGGAAACGTCGATGGACCAGAAATTGAGACGGGCCGGATTGGACGACGTACTCTGTCCGACCATCACGACATACAGCCGGTTACCGCTTACCACGATGTCGCGACAGTCTTTTACTCCATCGGTGAGCTGAGCGACTGTCTCCGGGTTCCCAGGATTCGCAAGGCTGAGAATGGTGATCGCTCGGCTGCCGCCGGCGTAGAGATACCCGTTCTCGGCATCCAACGCTTCCGCCTGCTCCAAGACATCCGCGATCGGTTCAATGGCCCACACTGCGGCCGACAAAATCGAGATAGCGAGAAAACTCACGAGAGTTGATTGAATAAAGGACTTCATCGCACTCCTCGGGTTACCGTACGCGACGGAGATAAGAGAACCTGCAACCGCCGGAAACGCATCTTTTCTGGAGGAAGACTTCCAGGGCGAGAAACTCGGAAATTCCCGAGTTTCGCCGGCGCCCCTCACGAAACGACGTCGGACGAGATGGATCTCCGGCACGAGCTCTAGGTAAAACATAGCACCAAGGTTCTCAAAAACAAACGAGAAAGGCTAGATGTCAATGCTGTGATGCTGTGACGGCGCTGCAAAAAGTCGAAAGTTGGCATCGGAAGTTCCCTCTCCCCCCGGGA
>CAZTDD010000022.1:59485-61997 GCA_964612675.1 uncultured bacterium | reverse complement strand
GGGTCTGTCACACACACAGGAGCGTCAGCGGATAATGCAACGTGCCCTCACCCCGGCCCTCTCCCAGAGGGAGAGGGAGAAGAACTCTCCCGACTTTTTGCGGCGCCATCAAGACTGAAGAGGGGGCGGGTGGGGTTGAATAGAGAGAAGTGAGGTATCTGATCTGAGTACCTCAGGATACAGTCAGCTGTAGAAACTGCAATGAAAACACTTACGCTCATACCACCGAGCAAACACAGCAAGAATGTTGCACGCGACCTGGTTTACGGGTGCTGGTGCAAAGGGAAACGGATCGCCGGAATTCAGTTTCCGCCGGTTTCGCAGCTCCTTGTGACCTGCGTGGTCAAACAGGATGGTCACGAGGCCGACCTGCTGGATGCCGCCGCCATGCAGATGAGTGTCGATGACCTTGTCGAACACGTACGGTCCCGTGAGTACGATGTAGTGATGCTTCTGACCTCGACGATGACCATTCGTGAGGATGCGGAGATTCTGCGAGCCTGCAAGTCCGCTCTGCCGGAACTGAAGACCATGGTGTGGGGCTCTCAGCCGACATTCATGCCGCAAGCGAGCCTGTCGATTCCCGGCATCGATGTCATCGTCCAGCGTGAAGCGGAGGCGGTCGTTCAAGATTTTGTCAACCGTTTTGCGCAAGGCGGGGACGCGTGGAAGGAAACGCTCGGTATTGGATACAAAGACAACGGCGAAATCGTGTTGAACGAGCCGATGCCGTTCATTAAAGATTTGGACACTCTACCGATTCCCGACCGCCGACTCTTGCCTACCGATATCCACTACTTCAACCCCGTAATCAAACGAATGCCGTTCACGACGATGTTCACCACACGCGGCTGTACGGCTCGCTGTACGTACTGTGCTTCTCCTCCTTTTTACGGCAACAAAGTCCGGTTTCGGAGCGCTGAAAAAGTCCTCCAAGAGATGGAGGAATGTCAGGATCTGGGATACAAGGAGATCTTCTTCCGCGACGAGCTGTTTACCGCCTCCAAGCGGCGTGTGAAAGAAATCTGTGAAGGAATTCTCGAAAAGAATCTGGATCTTACGTGGATCTGCAGCTCCCGTGTCAACAACGTCGACGCGGATATGCTCGCGCTGATGAAACGGTCCGGTTGTCACATGATTCGTTTTGGTGTCGAGTCGGGAGTCCAGCAGATCCTCGACAACGTTCGCAAAAATATCACTGTGGATCAGACACGAACCGCGTTCCGTCTCTGTCATGAGGTCGGGATCGATACTCACGCGCACTGCATGATCGGTTGTCCCGGCGAAACGCAGGCAACGATCGATCAGTCGCTCGAGTTTGTCAAGGAAATCGATCCGACCGTAATTACCTTCGGTATTACGACACCCTATCCGGGAACGCCGCTTTTCGACGAGGTGAAAGCAACACACCCGGAGATCGGAGACGGGACCGACCTGGATCTGTCCAAGCTGCATACAGACGCGTTTTTCAATCAATTTTTCACCGATCTGAGCAACGAAGAACTTTCCGATAACATCCGCAGGATCTATCGTTCGTTCTATTTCCGGCCGAGTTATCTGTTCAAATGGGTCAAACGCATTCGCAGCGTTGATGAGCTCAAGCGGGTCATGCTTGCAGGGACAAATGTCTTCGATTTCGCATTCCGAAAAGGCGATTAAGTAGCGCTCGAGGGTTTCACCCCGGGTGGAATCACGTTTTTAGCCCCGTCAAGGTAATCCCCCGCACGAAATATCGCTGTAACGCCAAAAAGACAATAATGGGCGGAATTGTACACACGACCGTCGCTGCAAGCAGATAATTATACTGCGTTATTCCGTAATGATATCGGAAGAACGCCAATCCCAGCGGCAGTGTCCGCATTTCCTCGCTGCTGATCACGAGCAGGGGCCAAAGGAAACTATCCCAGTTAGCGATAAAGGTGAAAATCGCGAGGGCCGCCAGCGCCGCTTTGGAGAGCGGCAGAATAATCCATGCATAGACATACCATTCCCTCGCACCCTCGATTCGAGCGGAATCCATGAAATCGTCCGGGATGGTCATAATGAATTGGCGCATCAGATAAATCCCGAAGGCGGATGCGCAAACCGGAATGATCAGCGCACGGAACGTGTTGACCCATCCCAGATGCTGGATAATAAGATAATTCGGAATTACCGTGACAATCGGTGGAATCATCATCGTCGAAAGGCAAGCCAAAAAGAGAATATCCCGCCCCGGAAACCGGAATTTCGCAAACGCGTAGCCGGCGGTGGAGGATGTCAGCAGAACCCCAAACGTGGCCGCCAGCGCCTGTATTCCGCTGTTGATGAAAAATCGTCCGAATGGTGCCCTGGAGAGCGATTCCGTGAAATTCGTCCAAGTTAACTCGCGGGGAATCCATTCCGGTGGAAACGCGAGTATTTGATCCGCCGGTTTCAAGGCGCTGGAAATCATCCACAAAAACGGTGCGAGTGTGATTACCGAGACGATCGCCCCAATCACGTGGAGAACGATTTTATCGAACGATACTCG
>CAZTDD010000022.1:0-59385 GCA_964612675.1 uncultured bacterium | reverse complement strand
ATCGAGACCAGGGCTGTGTCGGGGTTGTAAATCCAGTCTGACAGAGGAAGGCCGAACATCGCGAGCACGCCGTTCGCGAGACCGAAGGTTGGATTGTAGATCCAGAGCCAAATGATCGCGGATGCGATGACAGAAGTGACGACGGGCGCGAACAGCGAGGTCCGTACGATGTGACTGCTGAACGGAGGGAGCGAATTGACCAGCAACGCTGCGGCGAGAGCGGCACAAGTTCCTCCCCCCGTCACCATGACCGCATAGAGCAGCGTATTGACAAACGCTCTGCCGAAATGCGGGTCCTGAAACGCCCACTGATAATTTTGGAAGCCGGCAAACGGCATTGTGGGATTAATGACCGACCAATGGTGAAAACTGACGTATAGGGCATACCCCATCGCACCGAAAGAGAAAACCCCAAGCAGCAGGAGCGCGGGAAGCAAAAAGAAATATGGGGTCAGTCGATAGGGTCTCATCTCGATTCTTTCCGGATTCGCATCTGTCTTTTAATATCCCGGATACCATCTTGCATCGCTTCCAAAGGTGTTTTCATTTTGAGAAGAGCCATTTCAAACTGCAATCCCAGCATCCGGCAAATCTCGTACCACCAGATACGTGGGCGCATGTGAATATATTTGTTGGATTTCGCAAACACTGCTTGAACGGGATCGTTCTTGAAGAAAGGATCTTGAAGCGCATCATAACGGTACGGTGTGATACCGTATTCGATCGCGAAATGCATTTGGGCTTCTTTGGTTTGAATATGTTGGATGAAATCGTAGCCCTGCGCTTTACGTGTGCTGTTGTTGGAGACAACCCACACCCACGGCGAGTTGTCCACATAGACAGGGCCGCCTTTTTCTTTCGGTGGAATCAAAAACGCGCCGAGTTCCATATCCGGCGCCAAGACCTTGAGATTGCTGATATCCCATGGTCCCCCGATATGATATGCGGCCCGTCCCGTCGCAAACGCCTCCGGTTTGGTCATGAAATTCAACGATGTGCACTCGTATTTATGAATCAAGTCGACGAAGAACTGGAGGGCCTCGACACTCCGGGGATCTTCGAGCATGAATTCGGTCTCGTCTTCGTTCATAAACCCGCCGCCGTTCATCCAAATAAACGCGGCAACCTGGCACATGAAATCATCGTGCAGGCCCGGCCCCATGATGGCGATACCTTGTTGGATCATCCGGCCGTAGTCGTCGAACTTCGTACATTTCTTCGCAAACAGGGCTAACTCTTCCCAGGACTCGGGATCTCTGTCGATGCCCGCCTCCTCCACCAGTTCCTTGTTGTAGAGGACAACCCGGGAACCGCCCTCGTACGGAAAACCGTAGACAACGTCCTCGTAGGAGCAGTAATCGACTGCGGCTGAAACGTATTGTTCGCGGATATGCTCCTGGATTTCCGGCGGCGGAACATCGATCAGGTTCTCCCGTGCGAATTTCGGAATCCACTGGCCCGCCAGCGTATAGACATCCGGCTCATTTCCCGCCGCGACCGCTGTTTGGATTTTGATTAGATATTCCTGCCCGGGTACCGGTTCGTAAGAGACCTCTGTACCGGGATGTGATTCCTCATAGGCTGCGATTTCCTTTGCGAGCCAGCGATCATAGGGCTCGAAACCGGCCCGTGAAATCCGCAAGACATCTTCTGGAGTTCTTGCTCCCTCATGTTCTCCGGCGCACCCTGCCCCGAGAACCAGTCCAGCCAATACACCAATTAGAAATAGGCCATTCCATCTCATCTTGATGATGACAATTCCTCGTATGCTCCCGCGATTGACAAGGTACTATCATAGCGGTCTTTCAGGATGAAAGTGAATGGAGTTTGTCCCACTAGCATTCTGCTTGAACGATTGGCATAGTGCGCTGAGGAAAGGGCCTTACAGCCTCCCGAAAAAGCGATTCGAAGTGGAGCACAGTCGGGTGGGTTCGCGGAGCAACGCAGATCGACAGCTTTCAACGATCAGACTTTGGTCGGCGACGCGTAACTCACCGACACAGCTCTCGAAAGTGAGGAAATTCATATGGTATCGCCGTTCACAATGAGCAATCCCACTCGCTGCGTGGTTTTGCCGCTCGTTCTCCTTGTCAGCATGGTTGTGTCGATGCATTGCCGGGCTCTCGATATCGAGACTTTTGCCGTTGTAAGCGACGTCGAACAACATCTCAACAGCAACTCGGGCCGCAACCGGGCGACGGAGGTAATGAAGCGGATGGAGATCGAGAAGATCTACCTGGATCTGCTTCGAGACGGCCACGAGCCCGATTGGGAACTGATCGAGGAGTGCCATCGCTACTTCAGTGAACGCGGAATTGCCGTTTCCGTCGGAATCACAACCTCCCCGGGAACCGGCGGCTGGGGCGTGTTGGAGCCCAACGGAAATTGCTTCTGTTATACGAATGAGAAGACGCAGCAAGATCTCGAAAGACTCTCGACCCGGGCGGCGGAGCTGTTTGATGAGATTATTGTGGACGATTTCTTTATGACGTTTTGTACGTGTCCGCTGTGCGACAAGGCGCGCGCAGGGCGGTCCTGGGAAGAATATCGATCCACATTGATGGCGTATGTCGGCAGATCGTGCGTCGTCGAACCTGTCCACCGCGTGAATCCACACTGTCGCGTCATTATCAAATATCCGCAGTGGTACGACAAATTTCACGAATTCGGTTACAACCCGAAACTGGAAGGAGCCGATTTTGACGCGGTTTGGGTTGGAACGGAAACGAGAAATCCTCTGACAAGGCGATTCGGCTACGTTCAGCAGTTTGAAGGATTCTTCAATTTCTCCTGGATTGCGAGTTTTTATCCTGAGAAAACATACGGAGCCTGGTACGATCACGGCGATATAACGCCGGAAGTGTTTGTCGAGCAGGGATATCAAAGCGTCCTTGCAGGCGCTAAGAACCTGACGTTGTTTCATCTAGGCAACTTACTCGAGTACGGTGAGGTTCAGAAAGCGTTCGTTGACTCGATCCCGGCGCTCCGCACCCTCGCGGATCTTCGTTTGGGGCGAACGCCCATTGGGGTTCATGCCTACAAACCGCTGGGAGGTCGCGGCAGTGCGGGAGAGTTTTATATATTCGATTATCTTGGAATGTTGGGAATACCGGTTGTTCCCTGCCATGATTTCCCAGAGCGCGCGGATACGATTTTCCTCTCATCGCACAGCTTGGAAGACCCGCATTTGATTGACAACATGGAGAGGCATTTCCAGAGAGGAGGGAGTGTTGTTGCGACTCCGGTTTTCCTCTCCGCGCTGGCGGAAGAGGAGGAAGTACGAACACGGTTTGGCTTGGATACTCCTCCAATTTCCGCTCAGGCATGCGAGGCTACCGAGTTTCTTGTGGATGACGGACGGATCTCGACCCTCACGGAAGTTCGATTGGCCCACCGTATTCATCCCTCCGCAGGAACAGAAACGCCCGTGGTTCTTGGAAACGAAAAATTCCCCATCTTTACCGAGCGGCTTACGCGTGAGGGAGGCCGCGCGATGGTCTTGTGTTTGAGCACATTTTCTCAACCGGATTTCGATGCGATTGGAGAGAGGTTTTTGGCCCCGGCTCCCGTCTCGTTCTTGAATCTCCCTCAAGAGGCGATTAATCGAATTCGGCGTTCGATCGTTCATCGTCGCCCGATTGCAGTCGATCTTCCAACACGCGTAGGATTTTATGATTTGGGCGATGTTGTCGTTGTTGAAAACTTCCGGGATGCGGACGTGGCGATAGGGCTCAACCTGGAAGGTACATGGGAAGAGCGGATTCACAACCTGGATCTGCGTTCCGGATCAAGCGGGCGCGTCGAAACCACCCTTCCCGCACGCGATATTGCGGCTTTTCAGCGAGTGGATTTATAGAGCTTACTCTGGGAGGGCTCCAGCCGAGCCGTTACGGCCAGATATTCTTGCCGGAACGGTTCATCCGCGCGCGATAGTCGTCGGCTTGGACTTCAATTTCGCGACACATCGAAAAGACTCGGGATGCCAAAACCTCTCCCATTTTCAGCGTGAAATCCTTCGGAGAGAGATTGGTTGTGAGGATCAGAGTCTTACAGTTCTGATATCGGTAATTGATGAACGAGTAGAGACGATCGCCAACCCATGCAGTATGTTTCTGGGCGGCGACGTCGTCCAGGATGAGGATATCCCGTTCCAGGTCGCGCAGAAGCGCATTATGTGCGTTGATGTTTCCTTCACCATAGAGAGACGTCCGCATCTGGTCGAAAAGATCGGTCAGATTATAGAACACACCGTCGAATCCCCGTGCGATAAGTCCTTTTAGCACACCGACTGCAAGGTGCGTCTTTCCGCAACCTGCCATGCCGTGGATATACAGGCCGCGCTTGTTTTGCGACGAATAGTCGTAAACATATTCCCGGGCCATCGTCAGGCAGGCCTTGAGGTGGGGCTTCTCTGCGTTGAAATTGTCAAGGTCTTTCTTTCGATAATGAGCCGGGATTCGGGCACCGGTCAACCGGCTGTGACGCAGTTCCTGGAGTTGAAGTACGCAACGACACGGACGAGCACCGTTCTCGTCGATTATGTTCCCATATCCGTCGCAAAATGGGCAGCCGTTTGGGTCGTCCTCGGGTGCCGATTCCACCCGCCGGTTCAGAGTCTTGAGCCGGGCCATCAATCTTTGCGATATCGGTCCTACTGATTCGAATTCATCCATCGTCGATACCCCTCGTCCAGTCTAGCTGAGACTATCAGGTTCGACAAGGCGGGGATAACCGTGCGGAAAAGAAAATGGGCGCTCGCATTCGCAAGCGCCCATTGAGTAAAGACTATTATTGCACGAAGATCATTCGTACAGCATATAGAGCGGAACGCCACTCGGTCCGGCGCCGTATTCCTGCGCACCGATATCCGAAGCAGAACCCTCCACTCGAGCGCTCCCGTCGACATCCTGGGTTCCCACCATGAGACTGTCATCGCCGGCGTCGATTGCCGGGCTGCCTTCGGAGAGCGCAAACGGATCGTCACCGCGTGCATCCATGTTGGCGTACATTGGATCGCCGGTGATGGTTCCTACCGCTGCGCCTAAGTCAAAGTCGATGCCTTGGTTCTCATAGAACAGGCAATTTTTGATTGTGAGGTTCAAGTCGTCTTCCAGACCTGAATCGACATAGCTGGGATTCAGACCGTTGGCGGTGATCCCGGCCCCGATGTTGTTGGAGAAGATCGAGTTGGAAATGACCGCTGTTCGTGGACGAGCGGACGAATCTGCAAATCGGACCCCCACTCCGTTTCCGTCGAACGTACAATGGTCGATTGTGATCGGGCCGTCATCACCGTCGTTGTTGACGAGGATTGCAGCCCATTGATCGCCGGCGGGATCGGCGTACGCATCGAGACTCGCATTATTGGAGAAAATGGAGTTCGAGATCGTGACAGTGCCGGTTCTGCCGCTTCGGCCACGAATACGGATGGCTCCGTTATCCCCTTGGGGAAGCGAGACATCCAGCCCGTTCACGTTGTTGACAAAGATGCAGCGATCGACGACCTTCTTTCCGCCGCCGTCGAAGTTGAGCGAGTTGCCCTCGTTGTCTTTGAAGACACAATTAATCATGGATTGCTCCACGTCGTCTTGACTGCCATGACTACGTAATCGGGTCAAATCGCTGCCCGCATTCATGAACGTGCAGTCGCGGAACGTGAGCGGTGTCACGTTCATTTGTTCCTCACCGTCTACGCCTCCACCATTCGTTCCATGGTAGTAAATGAAAGTGTTCCCGTACTTCGTGCCGTCGTCCATCATGCCGTCCCAGACGCAACCGTCAAAAAGGACGTCGTTCGGTGTTTGATTGAAGTAATCCGCAACTCGGTCGCTGTTATTGAAATTCATGAAGTCTTCTCCCGGTCCACCGGTACCGGGTTTCATGTTAAAGAGGACGTTACCGAAAGTAATTTCCACACCTTGACCGTTGACGCCGTAGGGGCCGTCCCCGGGCTGTTGAACGATGACATTTTCGATAGTGATGTTTTTGCCAAAGTAGACGAGCGCAGCGGCGAAGTTGTCGCCGGGATCATCTTCAAAAACCCCGTAGTTGAGAATATCCCCAACATTCGGAGAAATCGCCGGACGGTCGCCTGACTCCGGTCCCATCAGTGTAAGCGGGTCTCGGTCTTGAGCTACCAATTCACCGATAAAGTCTCCCGCAGCCTCGTCGATCGGCGGGAGTCCGCCCAGGACAACTTGCTCTTCATAAACAGCGCCATCAAGAATCTGGATGACGTCCGGGTCACCATCGGTTGCGTTGATCGAGTCGATGGCTGCCTGAATGCTAGTGAAATCTGCACCACCGTCTTTCATGACGGTGACAGTCTCCGCTTGAACCGCTGTGCCCATCGCGAATACTGCAACAACGGCCAATACCAATAATCGTCTTTCTACCATATGACCACCTCCATTAGGTATTTCCGCCGGGGCGGATGCCTTCTCGGGGAAAGGCGTGTATTCTTATTATGACGTAGAATTGTCAAATCGCCAATAGAGAGTACATTCGTGGATATTCGAACAACCGACGGTTTTTCTTCACCCGCACCAACCTCTGTGCGGATATTAGCGGCGAGCCTCTCGGTCATAGGAGTATTGTTGTTTGCGGGTTGCGGCCAGAGCCCCGAGCCGGTCAACCGTGTCTTGCTTGTGACCCTGGATACGGTTCGCGCTGACGCACTAAAGTGTTACGGTTTTGAGGTACTTAGTGCACAGACTCCGAATTTGGACAATCTCGCCGCGCAGGGCACACTGTTTCGCCGCGCGACTTGCCAAATCCCTGCTACTCTTACTTCACACACTTCGATGATGACTGGCCGTTTGCCCCGTTCTACTGGGGTCCGTTTTGCATCAGACCGAGTACCCGAGGACATTGTCACGCTGGCGGAGGTGTGCCGGAATCACGGTTTTTCAACTGCTGCCTTCATTAGCTCCGCTGTGCTCAGCAAAACGTTTGGACTCGCTCAGGGATTCGACACATACGAAGATCTCTCCGAAGCGAAGGAAGGCCAAGAAGCCGAACGATCGGCAAACGAAACCACAGACTTGGCTCTCGAATGGCTTGCTCGACAATCGACCGATAAGCCGGTGTTTCTGTGGGTTCATTACTATGACGCTCATTCTCCCTATGAGCCTCTACCTGAAGACGATGTTTTCGGGCCGGAGAATTACGACGGCCCTATCGATGGAAGCGCCGAACAGGTCACTGCGTTGGTTGCCTCGGAAGGTGCCGGACTCGACGCAGCGGATCTGGCAAGGTTGCGGGCGCTTTATCTGGGCGAGATGAATCGGGTCGACCGGGAATTCGGGAGGTTGCTTCAAGGATTCGATGAAGCTTCCGGAGACGCTACCCGCGTAGTCGTTGCGGTTTCCGATCACGGTGAAAACCTCGGAGAAGGCGGCCGGTTTTTCCACGGAGCCGATCTCTTTGAAACGTGTATGCATGTTCCTTTGATTGTTCGCTGGCCGAAGGGGCGGTGGAGGGGGACCGAGGTCGACGATCTTGTTATGGCGATGGATATTATGCCGACCGTGCTGAGTGTGTGCGGTCTTTCCATACCGGAGGAAGTCGAAGCGAAAGATCTGCGAATGTACCTGTCCTCAAAAGAGTCTTCGAATACTGAGAAACCGGCTACGCGTGTCGGATTGCTGGAAACGGAACATGCTTATTTGAGCGATGCCGATAAGGAACTCGGGGCGGTGACAGTCGAATGGAAACTGGTGGACCGAAGATACCATCGGCGCGAGCCGGTGCTTGTCGGGCGGCGGGTCGATATTCCTCTCGACGAGCCATGTTACCTTCGAGCCTTCGTTCGAGGCGACCCAACGGCGACAGTTGCGGCACACATTCGGTATCACACTGCGAATACTCAATCCACGGCGGATATCGAGTCGATCGAAGAATTGCCTTCTATCTTCGTTAATGCCTCCCGCCTTGGTAGCGAGTCGATCCATTTCCAATATGGCCTTCCGGAGAAGTCGGAGGGCTGGACGGTTGTCGCGACAACGGATCTCTATCAACGCGCGACAGAATATGGGAAATCGCAGGGGTGGCCTTTGCAGAATATCCGAATTGAAAGCATCGCTGTCGATGTTGGAGGAGTACCCGGACAGAGGATTGTGGATGTCTGGGTGGATAATGTTGTTCTTGTCGGGGATTCAAACCGGCTCATTGACGATTTCGAAGGAGAAAATGTTGTGCCCTATCAAGATGCGGGGGTCGGTATGAAACACATCGCCGGCAGTCGCGTGGAAGCCGGTAAAGGCGTTGACGGCGGCGCCGGGCTTCATGCGGTCGCGAAGTATCCGCCGGGTGAGGAGGTCTGGCAGCGAAGCGATTTGTTTTACTTCGAAGATCCTCTGCATCCCGTGGAGCAGGAAATCGAGTTTGACCCGGGTGACGTTCCGGACCGGGCACTGGAATTGGGAGATCATATTGACCAGTGGCTCAGGACACCCTCCGGGAGCTCTCGTCCTGCGACGATTGACAAGAAGACCGAAGACGCTCTGAAAGGACTTGGTTATCTCTAATTACGTCACTTCAGACTGTTTGTCTTGCAGGATTGTCATATTAAGTATTGACCTCGCAGCATATTGTGTTGTATTTTTATATCAGTAATCCATCATTTACATGGTCAACTTAAGGAAAATACTATGCGAGTCTCGGCCAAAGGTGAGTATGCCATGCTTGCCATGTATGAATTGGCAAGAAATCACGCCTCGACAGGTGTCCTCACAATCGATCAAATCGCTCGACGTCAAAGCATTCCCCATCCTTTCCTCGTACAGATTCTCCAAGACCTCAAAAAATCGGGTCTCGTGGAGAGTCGGCGCGGTGCGGGAGGCGGTTATCGGCTGGCCTCTCATCCACGCGATGTTTCTCTCGGTCAAGTTCTTCGGCTGATTGACGGACCTGTTCTACCGTTCAAATGTTCGGTGAGCTGTAACGGGGTCAATAGCTGTCCTCGTGCCGAAACCTGTCCGGTCAGTTATGTGTGGAATGACGTTCGCGATGCGATTGAGGGGGTATTGGATTCGACAACGTTTGAAGATGTCTTGAACGGGAAGTCGAGTCCTCAGGTAGCCCTTGCCGGTTCCTGAACGTCTTCAGTCTACTCGTTCTTCTTTCGCCGCAGGTTTGCTGCGGAGACTATACCTATCGGTACCCGCCCTATTTGCTTCTTCCCGCTCCTTTCCGTATATTCCTGCTACAGGCCACACCCTTTCTGATCAGCGAAGGTGTGCCGTTATGAAGCTTCCCGGAAGGAGACATCACCCCATGCTTTTTCAATGTTGTTTCTACCTCATTTGTATGATGATGCTTGCTCTGCCTGTTTCTGGGGAGATCCCCCATTACGCCATCGGGTTTTGGAACAGCTCCGGAGACTTCGGGTATGAGTTCAGCCCCGCACCCGGAAAAGGGTATGTACCTCTCGCCGAGCCCAGCAACCGGTATCTCAACGAACAAGAGGTGATTTACCTTACAAATCTGGAAAGGGAAAAGCAGGGTTTATTGCCACTGCGGCGAAATGAACTTCTTGATCAATCCGCGATTTTGCATGCGCAGGATATGCGAGACCAGGATTATTTCGACCACACGAGCAAAGACGGTAGATCTCCGTCGGAGAGAATAGAAGCGTCTGGATACGACTACAGTTGGAGCGGTGAGAATATCGCCGGAGGATACAACACACCGGCGGCGGTCGTCGACGCATGGATGGAGAGTGAGGGGCATCGCGCGAATATCCTGCGCCCCGAGTTTCGCGAAATCGGTGTCGGCGTTGCGGAAGGCGGCGGTTCGCTCAGGATCTATTGGGTTCAGAACTTCGGCTCGCAACGCGATGTGTATCCTGTCGTAATTGACAACGAAGTGTACCAAACCGACAGCCGCACAGTCGAACTGAAGATTTACGGCGAAGAGGCGGCCGATCTCATGCGGATCTCGAACAATTCCGATTTCGGAGGCGCTGAGTGGATTCCCTTTGAGTCGACGGTTTCATGGGAACTTCCTCCGGGCAATGGAGAAAAGACTGTGTATGTGCAGCTCATGAGAGAGAGCGGAGTGACATTCGACCCTCAATCGGATTCGATTGTGCTCTATGGGCAGGCTGAGGCCACAGCGACACCGACAATGACGCCTACACCGGCTCCGACCCCGGTACCTCCACCGACTGAATTGACACCTATGGTGGTGTACGAATTCGATAGTCTCGCACCGGAGTTTACCCATTATCCCGGAGGATTTGGGGATGCCGCCGCAGGAGAGTCGAGTCCGGGCGCTGTGCCCACGGATTCCGCCTTCGAAGGTGCTACGGATGGTACGGGGCTTGTCTTTGATGTCGATCCTAGTGAGGTATCGCTTGTCGTAGGAAGCCCTCTCGATGTGGGAGAATCCTTGGTACTGCTGCGGTGTTCTGTGCGGACAACAGGGGCCGGCGTGCACGTGGCTTTGGGCACACTGGACGGTTCGATGGACGGTTCGATCAACACATCAATACTCGCCGACACATTGACCACAAGTGGAGTCTGGCGGCAACTGACGATGATCTATAATCCGCCTCATGGGAGTGTTATCCCGCTCATCCAGGCCGCCAACCTTTCGGGAGACGGATTGGTCACGTGTTACATAGACCGTCTGGAGGTATTTCTGATCGACGATTCAACGGCTTTGACGGGCGGAGATCTTGGAGCGGGACCGGTAGCGCCCTAGGCAGACCGACGCGTCATTTCGATGGGCTCGATGGACGTTGCGGCGATGTTGAACGACTACCGCGGATTTGATAATGTGCTAATGTACCCTGCGCCGCTGGTGATGGTTAGGAAGATTTCGAGGCGATGTAAGCCTATCGGGAGCCCTCTCTGGTGAGCGGGACCCATGCCCTCACGATAAGGGACGGGACTAGAGCTCTCTACAGGGCACCCACCTGTTGAGGTTAGGCTTTGAAACTCCAAACCACACGGCAGGCGCGGGGCGTATTATTGCCACTACTTCGGATGGTGAACGGATGATGATTCGTCTGCAAAGAAACTCGCGCGGTGTGATTACGTTTTTGGCGACTGCTATGCTGATCGCCGGGGTGGGAGCTCCCAGTGTCTTTTCGCAACAAGAACAGCCGCTGGATGTTCAAAAAACGTTGCGTCAAATCCTCGATACGCTCCAAAAGCAACAAGTGCAAATCGATCGACTGCAACAGACCATCGAACAGCAGTCTGAGACGATTCAGCGGCAGCAAGCGATTATCGATCGCCAACAGCAGGACTTGTCGCAACAGCAGGAGCAGATCGAGAAGACGAGTCAGAGCACCGGTCTCGATTCCGTTGTCCAATACAAAGTCGCCATGGAACTTCAGCACGTTGCGATTTTCGATGTTCGCCGACGGGAACAACCCGCGTACTTCGAGCGATGTGTCGAGGAATTCCGGAAGATTGTGGAAGAGTGGCCAAACTCGATGCACGCCCCCGAAGCCCAGTATCGGATCGGCAGGATCTACCACAGATATCTCAAAGAGTACGATAAGGCGGTTCAGGAATATGAGACCCTGATTCGAGACTATCCGCAGAGCGAGTATGTAGAAGAGGCACGCGAAGCGCTCGCCGATCTACGGAGCAGGTAGATCGACGCTCGACTCGCCGGACTCGTCAGCCTGTAGTCCTATCGCGCTGGAGATCTTTTCCAGAATCGGTTTTCGGATTCTCAGGTAGGCTTCCGAACACAGAGCTTCCCTGTGTTCCTTCGCATAGGCCCATAGTCTGTCTGGGTGAGCGAAGAAACGGGAGAGGATCGCCTTGTCCGACACTTTCCGCTCCCGCTGAACCTTCTTTCTTTTTTCTCGCCATCCAGGAAGGTCATCGAAGAACGCCTGAATGCCTCGCAAATGGTCGTAATTTGCGGCATTTGCCGTGGGCATGGATTCTGTCCGATGGATCGCCAGGCGCATCAATTCCGGCATCACCACAGCCCAGTTCTCCGGGGCCAGGTTCTTGTACATGGTTGCCAGGCTGTTCCGTTCCAGGTAGATCGCTTTTTGTGCGTACGCGACCCGCGCGAGGGATGCATGGCGGCGATGATATACGATGGACTTGGGTGCGTAGCGAACGGCGTGACCGAACAGATTCAGCCTCCAGCCCAGGTCGATGTCTTCGTAGATCATCTCATAATCCGCATCGAATCCCCCGCTATCGAGAAACAAATCCTTCTGAATGAGCATCGCGCCCCCACACGGGAAGAGCAGGGCGCGTTCTTCCTTAACGTCAACGTCCTCGTCATTCCATTCGAATCCCTTCCCCAGAAGATTGATCTCGCCACCGGCGAATTGTGTTTCCGCACCATCCCAGGACAGGATTCGGCAGCCGACACAGCCTGTTTTGTGAGACTCTGCAATTTTGAACGCCTCGACGAGCCAGCCGGGATGAATTCGCATGTCGTTGTTGAGAAACGCGAGCCAGGGCGTCTCGGATGCCTCGGCGGCTGTATTGAGAGCCGGTGCGAATCCCGTGTTTGTGCTCATTTCGAGGATCTGCGTCTCGGGAAATTGGTGGTGTATCAGGTCCCGGCTACCGTCCTGAGAGGCGTTGTCCACGACAAGAATACGGAACGCCGGAGTTTCCGGTTGGACGCGCCGTAGAGAAGCCAGGAGATCCCTTAAATGGAACCACCCGGCATGATGAGGCACACAGATTGTAACCAGAGGTTCCATGAAGTTTCTTTCCTATTCAAACGAAATCATGGGTTCTGTAGCCTCCGGACAACGCGCTGAAACAGTCCTGCACTCTGTTGCGCGGTTTCCGAGACAACGGGTTTCTGTTCCAGCCAGCCACTGATCTTCGCGTCCAGTGGATGAACCGGGGTTTTCTTCTTCTGTCTTGCTTTGTTGTCCGGCGAGACGGCTGGATTTTCCACCCACCGGCGCAGGGGCTCGGTGGTCACTTCGAAGGTGAAATGCGAATGCCCGAATTCTCGTGCGCGCACAGCGATCTCTTTCCGCTCGGTCTCGTGATCGGCGGCGTAAAGGATCGCCTCTTTCAGTCGTTCCGGATCGCCGGGCGGGATGCCAAAACAGAGATCGTTTCGATGGAGTATCCGTGAAATGTCGCTAACAACTGTCGTTAGGATCGGGAGGCCGGCCTGGATCCACGACAGGAAGCGGTTTCGGCTGCCGAGAAGCGTTTCGGTGATGTCGAGGTCTACATTGATGCCCAGATCCGCTTCCTGCATGTAAGCATCCACGTCTTCTGTCGGCACCCACCCCATGGTGTGGTACCTGTCGCGGTTCGGCGATTGTTTGATCGATTTTGTGAAGAAGTTGTATCCTTCCTCGTGGTGCCCCGAGATCGCGCCTCCTGTCACGACGACGTGGATCTTCCGGTTCTCCGACATTGCTGCGTCGAGTCCTTTAAATAACGTACGGACGTCCGCCCAGGTATTGAATCCGCCGCTACACAGGATTACGAAATCGGTGTGCGATACAGTTTCGCCTCGCAGCACGCGCTTTCGGTGCACGGGACTGATTGTGCCGTCGAAGGCGCACGGGATTGTGTGGACAAAGTCATATCCCAGCGTGTGATGATCCAGTCGGCCGAGGATACCCAGTTGACCGATAGTGGCGAAACGCTGTGCCTGCGATACGGAGGAAAATATGTCGGCGCGTCGGAGGATCGGGAGGTAGACGCTGTGGAAAAACTCGAGCTGTTCACTGCCCGCAAAGGCCGATTTTGCTTGCGCTTCCGCCAGTAGATCGCCGAACAGGTCGGCCCAAACGGGAAGGGAAGTGTCTAGAGCACAAGCCAGTGAGGATGAAATCGTCGAACCGGCAGTGACTACCGCTACAGGCTGATATTCCGAAATCAGCTGCTGCAGACGGCCCAGCAGAGCCCCCCTGTTTTGTTCGTTCGGTTCCGGCATCGGAATATGCACAACATCTCCCCAGAGAGACGGTTTATGCCTGTAGTTGACATCTACCGAGTCGCCCGATTGGCCGAACTCGGATGTCGCCATAATGACTTTGTGACCGTCCGCGAGAAGAGGCAGAAGGAACTGCCAGGTGCGGATGCCGAAACCGTAGAGTGTGTTCGACCGGTAGCAGGGAAGCGGGCCAACCCCCATCAACAGAACGCTCGCCATGACTCATCCTCCGTAGACGCATTGTGCGTGCCGTGGACAAACTAGGGAAGGTTCGGGGGCGACCCCCAGACAACCGCCGGAACGGCGGGGCGTGGGGTGGGACGCTATTGGTCTCGTAATCGCCTCTGCTATAGTAGAATGTGACCGAGGATACTTACCATCCCTTTGACTGCTTAGGGGCGTTTGTCGTAGACACCAGACCAAGGGGTGAGGGGACGTTATGACTGAAGAGAAAGTGAAGAAGCCGCCCTCGCGTGAACAACTCGTTGCCTATATCCGCAAGTTGGAAAAGCGCGTTCGTTTCCTGGAATCGCAGCTCAAGGACTCCAAAGACGCCGGTGTTTCGGCTACGGGAGCAAGCGCAGGGGCGAAACCCGCTGCTGCGGTTGCCCAATCCGGCGACGCGAAAACACCTCAGTTCATACCTCAAAAGGCAAAGGGGGCGATAGCGAGCGCAGCGAGTGACGAACAGCCCGATGAACAGGCGGCTGCCGAAGAGGCTCCCGCCGAAGAGGCGAAGTCGGAATCCGGCGGCCCCGTCAGTCTGGGTGCCGGTCCCGCAGCTCCACCTCCGGAATCGCGTGAAATCGAAATGGGCGAAGCCCCGAAAGCGCCTGATCGAGACGGGGCGCCCTATCCTCACCCGCAAAACGACCCGGTTATCCTGCCGGTGCCGGACATTCTCCCTCCGGCTTTCGAACCTGGAGAGTTCACTAAACAAGTCCTGGACGGTGAAGACGAAGAAATTGTCGATCCGCTTTTGCGGGGAATCGACCAACTCAAGGACTGTCAGCCCGACGAGAAACGAAATATCTATCTGCGAATCACGAGTGTCTATTGGGATGCCGTAGCAAGGATGGGGAAACGCGTCGGATATGAAGATCTTTCGTGGCCGAAAAGGCTTTTCCTTCGCTTTGGTGTGGTCGATCCGGATTGGCTGACGGAGGATCTTTGGAAAACGGTTTACAACGAGAACAGCACGGTCGGCGATACGGGAGTTTATTATCTCGATGAATGGCTAGAAGCCATTTACAAGAAGGATCTTAAATTCAGTTCCATCGATGAAATGGCGCTCGACGGCGGTAAGCCGGACAAGAACCCGGCGGGCGACAAATGTGTTCAGTATGAGTTGATCAATATCCCGCAGATGCAGCGCATGGTCGTCGGCCCGAGAGCGAATTTGATCGCCGTACTGACATCGGATTTTTGTACACCGTCGCGAGACAACCCGCTTTTGCTGCGCGAGTGGGTGTACAAAACGTACAAGATGCTGATTCCCTTTGATTACCAAATGTTCCAGCGCAAATACAAAGGTGAGGATATCGAGGTACAGCCGCTTTGGCTGATTCTTCCCGGGTACGGTACGCGCTCTGCGTGCTGGGAACCGTGGAGCCCCGGCAACAAACGAACCGGTCCCCGCCTGATGGCGTGTCTCTTCCCGCCCCGGTACTCTCTCAAGACCTTGATCGACGCCCTGTCGGACTTCCGATGGACCTTCGCAAAAGAAGAAGCCATGCACTATTGGTTGAGCGAAGGGCTGACCGGGAAATTCCTCGCGATGTTCAGCATGAAAGAACAACGACAAGATATGAAGCAGCTCTTCCGCGACAATTATATGCATTGGATGCTGAACGAGCCCCGACGTGTCCCAAAATTGGACAAGAAAATCCGCGAGTTCTTCTATTACAACTGTCCGTACACGGACGAAGTGAAAGAGACCCTGAAAGGCGGCGGCCTGTTCCGGCGAATGATCGAACTCGAGATGGCCAAACGGGAACGCGAGCAAAAAGAAAAAGAGGAACTCGAACGGATCAAAGCCATGCGAGAGGCGAAAAAGGCCGCTCGCAAGGCCAAACAAGAGGCAGCGGGCTAAATGGTACCGAGCAAATTCCCGTGAAGATCGGGGCAGGTGCGAGAGCAACGTCATTAAGGGAATAGAAGACCGAGTGCTTTGTCGGAAGGGCGAGGCTCGGAGACCGTCGCAGAACCAGCGAGCGGACAGAACAAGGACTTCTCCCCCCGACAGTGTTGCAAAAAGTGAGTCGAACGGATTTCAACCCCCTCCGAACCTCCCCCGATCTTCGGGGGAGGAAAAAGAGAAAACGCCTCGGTTCCGTTATTCTCCCCGGGCCACGCTTGCGTGGCTGCAGTAAGGGGAGATACAGAGGAGTCGAAAAAACTTGAATTGCAGAAGCAACTTTATTCAGGCTCGCCAGGTATTGCCATGTCCTACATCCATCGTTATGTAATCCCATTCTTCTTTGTATTATTTCTCATCCTCTGCGCCGGCTGCCAATACTCTACCGATACCGCAAGACGATTTAGGACCTCCGAAGAGACTCTCGACACGTTCCGGAGAAATATCGACATGGAGAAATTCGCCTGGCTTCGGGTCGCGGCCGATCGGCAACTGGAAGGGTGTCAAATCCAGGCCCATGACGGGACGTCGTTATTTACACCGGATGGTATCGGTAATTACCGAGCGCTATGGACGAGAGATTTCGCATTTATGGTCGAGTATGCCGGGGATTTGTTGGAAGACCGCGAGGTTCATGAGGCTGTTCGCTATTTGCTTCACGGACAGCGGCCCGATGGTTGCATGCCGGACCGTGTCCGTGAGGACGGCGTGGCGGTTTACAGCCCCGGAGGCGAATCCAATCCAATTAACGATCACGCGAAAGACAATGGACCCTTCATGGCGAAATTAGTCATTCTCGATGTGAATCGACGCGGAGATCTCTCTTTCTTCTCCGAAGTGGAAGGCGCGATCGAGCGGGGTATGGACTTTCTAAAACGCTCTCCGACTGGACTAGTATGGAACGACCCGAACGATCCGCAGTCGCCGTTTGGATTCACCGATACGATTGCAAAATCCGGCGATCTTCTGTTCTCATCGCTTCTCTATTGGGAAGCCTGCAACGATCTCGCAGATCTCTGCCGCCGGTCCGGTGCGGGAGACGCGGCCAAGTATAGGAAGCAAGCCAGGCGTATTCGTTCGAGTCTCGATACTTTGTGGGATGAGGACTCGGGGATGTTTTTCGCTGCAAGCGAGGACTGTCGCCAAATCGATATCTGGGGCAGCGCCTACGCGGTGTATGTCGGTGCGGCCTCCCGACGTCAATCGGCGCGCATTGCCGAATACCTGGATCGGAACTACTCGTCGATTGTCTCGCATGGGCAGGTCCGACATCTCCCTGCGGGACAGTTCTGGGAGCGTATGCTGATCCCGATCAAACCGGGTACTTACCAGAACGGTGCGTTCTGGGGGACGGCGAGCGGCTGGGTTATCGCTGTTTTGGCCCGGCGCAATCCGGAGAAAGCCGCGGAAATGTTCAACGCGTTGGTCGTTGATTACCAAAACCATGGGATCCACGAGTGCATCAACGGGGAGTATCGAAAAGTTCCCCATTATGTATCCAGCGCGACGAACCCCTATGGCGTCGTCAGAGCGATGTTGTGAATTGTTGATCTCTGAGGTCTGCGGCTCGGAATGACGGATTGGTTGTGATTTCTGAGGAATACTATCCCCCGTACAGACCCCCAGCGATTGGAGAGTCGCCGCCGAAGAACGCGATGTCTCCCCGGCTCATCGTTCCATTGCTTGCTGCGTACGTCGTCGGCGACCACGGAAACGTTCCATTCGGGTACGCCACATAGCCGGGCATCATATGAAGAAAATCAGGCTGGAAGTCCGGTCCCTGGCTCAGTACACAGAACGCTTTTCGATAGACACGGGGATGATTGACGAAATACTGGCCGAGCCGCTCGCGATAGTGGAAATAGGAATACGAACCGGTGTGGCCTCCACCCAGCTCTTGTTGGAGGATTTGCAACTCTTTCATGAACGGATCGCGCATGGTGATGTCGGACATGTAGGCGACCGGTGTGGTCAGCGGAAAACAGCAGGGATTCGTCATGTATTTGTGGTACTTATCGGAGTCCGTTTCGTCCCGCGGGTAGTCGTTGTGATCCAGGTAGTATGTCTCCAGCGCGGTTCCAAACGAACGCAGATCCGCTTGGACACGCGAGACTTTCGCACGCACCTGGGCGTTCATAAAATTCGGTACGGCAATGGCGGCCAGCACTCCGATGATGGCCACCACGATCAAGAGCTCAATCAACGTGAAAGCACGGCGCGTGCCGGTCATCGCATCCGTCCCTCCGACACGTATCTTTGGACAAAGACACGCCCGAATCATAGAGGCAATCGGCATCCAAGACAATAGAAAATTTAGAGAATTTAGGCCTGACGCTCTGTCCTATCGTTATTATACTATTGCAAGACATGAATTTATGTTTGATGAATGAGTCTTCGATACCAAGGTTTGAAATGGCTTACTTCCCAAAACGCTCTCTTTTCCTCGTGCTGCTTCTTGTACTATCCGTCAAATCCGTGCCTTCCCAGGTTGTCATCAATGAGATCATGTACAACACTCAGCAAAGCGATCTCGAATATGTGGAACTTCTGAATCCTTCTCAAACCGCCGTGGACCTTGGCGGTTGGATCTTGCGGGATCAGGAAGACGACCACACATTTGTTCTGCCGGAAGAGACGCAGATCGACGGCAACGGATACCTCGTAATCGCCGATTCTGCGGAGATGTTTCGTACGCTCTATGGATTTGACGTCGACGTTACAGGATTCTCTTTTGACTTCGCGAATTCAGGCGATGCGGTACGGCTGTTCGATGCTGCCGGTGCCTGTGTGGAGTCGGTCACCTACGACGACCGCACACCGTGGTCGGAACTGGCCGACGGAAACGGCTCGTCACTGGAACGACTAAATCCTCGATTGCCCTCCGAACTGGCGTCTTCGTGGGATGCTTCTTCACCGCAAGGAACGCCGGGCGAACGGAATTCCGTGTTCACCGAGGATCTGCCTCCCGTTATTACGGCGGTCGATCATACGCCCAGAATTCCCGAGCCCGGAGAGTCTGTTACGGTCGCCGCCCGCGTGTTTGACGTGGACGGAGATATCGGAGCGGTTTACCTCCATCACGGTGAGGACAATGGCACCGTCTATCGTCGTGTCGAGATGTTTGACGATGGCGAGCACGGCGATGGAGGAGCGGGAGATCGTGTGTATGGAGCGCAGATTCCGGGGGCAGACCTGTCCTCAATTCTTCGGTTCTACATCGAGGCGGTAGATACCCAGGATCTCGTAACCAGTTTTCCGAAGAAAGGCGGCGCTGAGCCTCTGCTGACTGTGGTTGAACGGAGACTGGAGGAACGAGTGCCGATTCTTCGAATCGTCATGCGTCCGGAAGTCCAACGCCAGTTTCTCGATCAATATCGAACGGATATTTATTCCCCGGCTACATTTTATGACGGGGATACGGTTTATTACGCTGTCCATATTCGTCACCGGGGACGGTCGCGCAGTCAAAACGCACGCTTCAAAATTCGATTTCCACACAGTCAACTCTATCGAAACAAAATCCGTCGCCTGAATTTGAACGGAACGGATCCGAATTCCTTGCTGCAGGAATACCTGAGTTATCAATTATACGGCGACGCGGGTTTGCCGAATTTGGAATCGGAAATCGTCCGTTTCCATATCAATGGAAAGTCGGCGGATGGTATTCCCTATCGCGTCGCTATCGAAAATCCCGGTTCTCAGTTTCTACGACGCCATCATTTCTTCAAGGATGATAATGGGAATCTTTACAAAACGACATTGGATGGAACGCCTCAAAACAAGGCAACATGGCGCTATGTCGGCGACGATCCGTCACTCTATCAGGACTGCTATATCAAACAGACCAACGAAGAAGAAGCCGACTGGAGCGATATTGTTCGGTTTTGCCGGATACTCACGGTTGTCGATACATGGGACCCACGCTACACGCAGGCTGTGCGGTCTGTTTTGGAAACCGATGTGTTCTTGAAATGGATGGCTGTCTCAGCTTTGGTCGCACACTGGGATTCGCCTTATACAGACCATGGACACAATTATGTTTTATACAATGACCCAACTACCGGACTCTTGAATATTCTCGCCTGGGATCTGAACGGAACATTCAATTACAGCTCGAATCACGAAAGTCTGAATTATCGGAAACACTACACGCATATCCGGTCCACGAAATTCGAGGCGATCAACAAAATTCTGAATCATCCGGTTTTCGGCGGTCAATATTACAAAGAAATTGATCGGTTAATGGATACGCTATTTACACAAAATACGATGGACCGGCGCATCGACGAGGCCGCACATCTGCTTCACCGCAGCAGCAGCCAGGTCTCTTATTTGAAGAACTATGTGAGACACCGGCGTATCGACCTTGCAAACTGGATCAACCGCTCGAAGGGAATGGCGTTCTTGACAAAGCCGGTTTATCAAGCGCTTGTCGGAGACATGTATGTTTACCATGCCGCCGCGGTCGATTATCGCCGGGACAACCCGATACGGTACGAATTGCGGGAAGGTCCGAACTGGCTGTCGGTGGACGAAAATACTGGCGTCGTGTCGGGAACTCCGTCTGCTGAAGGTCGATTCGAAGTCGTACTCGCGGCAATTACCGAGGACGGAACCGAGGTTTTGCAAACCTACACGCTGCAAGTCACCGATCCGCGTCCGAGTCTCATCATGACGTTCAATGAAGCGACTGGTTTTGCCAACGATCTGAGCGATAACGAGAATCGTGGGGATCTTCGGGGCGATGCAAAACGTGTGGACGGTAGGCTTGGCCGAGCGGTTTACTTAGACGGTTCGAACGATTATGTACGAGTCTCCGATTCGGATTCCTTGGATTTGTCCGGTGAGGTGACGGTCGAAGCCTGGATTCAGCCGGATTCGATCTCCGGTGGAAATCCGGTGATTGTCACAAAAGGCACCGACGATCTTTACAACTATGCGTTGATGTTGGGCTATGGGCCGTTCAGCTGGGACCGGATGGAGCCCTGTTTCATGCCGCACCGATTCGACATCGAGCACCGGGTCACGTACGGTCGAAAAGAGATCGAAGCGCAACTCGTCGGCAGACGCTGGTATCACATTGCGGGGACGTACAGCTCAGAAACGGAGCGAGTGCGTGTTTACTGCAACGACCGGCGGATTTGCGAAAGCGCCTCGCGCGCGTTGATGCCGGAAAACGATGCACCGCTGATGATCGGTTTGTCCGGCGGACGATGTTTTCGGGGCGCGGTGGACGATGTGAAGATTCTGCCATTTGCCAAATGGTCCTTTGCCGCCGGGCTTTGTTTGTCGCGTGTTGAGGTGTCCGGCATTTCTCCCGCCCAGGACCGTGTTGGATTAGCGCTGTCGGACCATCGCAGGGATTCGATCAACACCGGGGATTATGCGATTTATCTTATGAACGCTGGCAAATGGCTCCCGCTTCCGGAGGTTGAACTGCGTGGCGGTGAAAGTGTGACCTGGTGGATGGACGATCTGGGACTTGATGAACCGCTTCGGTTGGATGAGATTCTGGCGTTGTATCCGCTTTCGTCGATGGGCGAGCCCTCGCGGCGGACGATTCTCGACATGGTCGCCTGGGGACCGACCGCCCCGAGCGTAGCGAATCCAGGTGTTCAGGCGGCCGTGTGGCTGAACGGTCGTTCGTTGTCACTCGGCGATAATGAACCGTCAGCGATGACCCTCATCAATTTCTGCGACAATGATGAAATGGATGAAGACTGGACCGTGCAGAAACAGGAAGTAAGCGGTCCGGAAATTCAATCCGTTATCATTAACGGCGGGGCTGTGGAGACCGACGAGCGGCAAGTAGAAATTACCCTCAGTGTCACCGGAAATCCCACGCAAATGCGAATTTCGAATCATCCTAATTTCACATCCGAATGGCGTGAATTCTCTTCCGATGTCACATGGCTTCTTTCCGAAGAAGACGGTCCTCAAACGGTGTACATTCAAGTTGCGGATAGTACCGGCGAACGTTCCGAAGTTGAGACGGACATGATTGTATTGGATATGGAGACGGGGGTGGAGGATTGGGAAGTGCGTATGTGATAGACTGTATCGGAGGATATCATGTCCCGAACCATCACTACCCCATACGATGTGGCCGATCATCTTCGCACTCCCGAAGAAATGGCCGCGTATCTCCAGGCGTGCCTTGAGGAGGCCAATGGCGATGCGGCGTTCATCGTCAAAGCTCTGGGCGACATCGCCCGGGCCAAGGGCATGTCTGAAGTGGCGCGCGATTCCGGCCTGTCACGCGAAAGCCTTTACAAAGCGCTCTCTGGAGAACGAAGTCCTAGTTTCGATACAATCCTCAAGGTGATAGGCGCACTTGGCCTCCAATTGCGCGCAGAAGCGGTTGACGTCACCCGGTCAACACCGCGTCAGGATGCATCGGAGGTGAAACATGACGGAACTGTTACAAAAAGCGTTTGAAGAGGCTGCAAAACTTCCGGAGACCGAACAAGATACTCTGGCAAAGTGGCTGCTCGTAACGCTCGAATCGGAAAGACGGTTGGATGAATTGTTTGATGCCCCGTTCGACGAGCGTGTAGACGCCCTGTGGAAAGAGGAGATCGAGTCACGAGTCAAGGCGTTTGACGCAGGCAAGATAACCGCGGACAGCGCGGAAGCGGTCTTCAAACGGATTAACGAACGATGAGAATACGCATCCTTGCCTGTGCCGAGGAGGAGATAGCCGAGGCCGTCGACTACTATAACGCTCAACGCCCCGGGTTAGGCTTCGAGTTTGCAGAAGAAGTGAAGAAGGCTCTCAACCGCATTTCCGCTTTCCCCCAAGCGTGGCCACATTTCTCACATGCGACCAGGCGATGCATGGTTAGCCGATTTCCGTACGGCGTCGTCTACCAATCGCGAGAAGACTTGATCCTTGTATTCGGTCTTATGCACTTGCGCTGTGACCCGAAACGCTGGCAGGACAGAGCAAAAGGCATGGGTTGCGTTTAGAACGGGCGCTGGGACTTTTTCCACCACTCTTCTCCCCCCGCCATGCAAACCCCCCGACCAGGCTTGACAGCCGCATCGCGTTTGCCATGCTACTTATTGAGAATCAATCCTAATTAAGAGGAAGTCGCACGATCGGCCGGACCAAGGGCGCGCTCGGGCCGGCTGCAGACATTCGATAAAAAAGAAAGGAATAAGCCTATGAAAGAACGAAAGACTCTAACCACAGCGGCCGGGATACCGGTCCCCGACAATCAGAATTCGCTAACCGCAGGAGAACGCGGACCGACATTGATGCAGGACCATTACCTGTTCGAGAAATTGGCCCACTTCAATCGTGAACGTATCCCCGAGCGTGTCGTTCACGCCAAAGCGGCCGGTGCCCACGGTGTGTTCACGGTCACCAACGACATCACAAAGTACACCAAAGCCAAGTTGTTCTCGGAAGTCGGTAAGAAAACCGAAGTATTCGGCCGTTTCTCTACCGTAGCCGGGGAAAAGGGCTCGGCGGACACAGTCCGCGATGTCCGAGGCTTCTCTCTCAAGTTCTACACCGAAGAAGGCAACTGGGACATGGTCGGAAACAATACACCCGTGTTCTTCATCCGAGATGCGATCAAGTTTCCCGACTTCATTCATACCCAGAAGCGGGAGCCGCAAACCAATACCCGCCCGGATTTCCGACAGTGGGATTTCTGGTCACAGGTTCCGGAAGCGCTCCATCAAGTGACCATTCTCTTTTCGGACCGTGGCATCCCCAAGGGGATACCCTTTATGAACGGGTACGGAAGCCATACCTACAGCTTCATCAACGCGAACAATGAACGCTTCTGGGTCAAGTTTCATTTCAAGACCCAGCAGGGTATCCAGTGTATGACTCAGGAAGAAGGCGACAGTATCGCGGGGAAGGATCCCGACTACCATACCGGCCAGTTGTTCGAGGCGATTGAGCGGGGTGAATGTCCCAAATGGACCTTTCACGTTCAGGTCATGCCGGAGGCGGATGCAGAGACATACCGTTGGAATCCATTCGACTTGACGAAGGTATGGCCTCACTCGGATTATCCCCTGATCGAGGTCGGAGTTCTGGAGTTGAATCGCAACCCCCAGAATTACTTCGCCGAGGTCGAGCAGGCGGCCTTTTCGCCAGGTAGCGTGGTACCCGGGATCTCCTTCTCACCCTGCAAAATGCTTCAGGCCCGAATCGTCTCCTATGCCGATGCGCATCGGTACCGCTTGGGTGTCAACTACGAACGTCTTCCGATAAACGCTCCTCGTGCAACAAAAGTGGAAAACACCTATCAGCGGGACGGATTCATGCGGTTTGACGATAACGGCGGAGCGGCTCCGAACTACGAACCGAATAGCTACGGCGGCCCTGTAGAGAACCCGGATTACAAAGAACCGCCGCTCAAGATCTCGGGCGACGCCGATCACTACGAGCAGAAGCGGGGCGTTGATGAGGACTACGTCCAGCCGGGTGACCTATATCGCCTGATGCCTCCCGACGAACAGAAACGGTTGGTCGAGAACATCGTGGGCAGCCTGCGGCAGGCCCCGAAAGAGATCCAGGAGAAAATGGTTGCTCATTTCCGCAAGGCGGATCAGGCGTGTGGCGACGGTATCGCAAAAGGACTCGGGCTTTCGTGAGAAATACCGTGAGTTTATAAACAGTGGTTCGACTCAGGCAAAAGAGCTCAATCGCCTGAGATGACTACACGTAGACCCTGCGGAAAACTCACGCAACGTAGCGTCCGGGTTTATCCCGGACGGTAAATCCGGACGCTACTTGAATGCCAACGACGTTATCGAGGACTTCCACAGAGCGTATACGGGATACCAGGCCAAAAAAGCTAATACAGCATCCAACCTTCGATAGATGTCTCCACATCCGTAATTTCGATTGTGCCATTTGTTAAAATTGCGTTGATTTCTTCATAATCAATACCATACGCCTCGATATTAACGAATTTAATTTTCGCTTCGGACGTATCGGCATCGGAACTTATCTTGAAAACCAATTCAACCACGGACTCCTCACCTGGTTGTCCGAGCGGGTGGATTGCGTTGAGACGATAATCGCCGTTCCCAACTTCGAAATCATTTGGATAAAATGCGGACATCCCCAGCTCTCCGACGAATGAGCCGACGGCGGTACCCACTAGGTCGAACAAATAAGGATCGTATTGGAGCTGAAAAGCCAGGTTCCCCAGTTCTTCAGCGCTATCATAGCGGATTGGAAGGGTGACTGTGTCGCCCTTTGGCCCCGCCGCGGAATCAATAACGACGCTTATTTCCGCGTCGGGTGTACTCTGAGCAATCGTTCTTTTCTGCCTCAGGTCATGATCGTCCCTCGCAGCGGCAATTGAATTGACCGTGTTTTGACCTTCAATCGAGTTCAATCGTACCGGGCTGATATCGGCTTGAGACGACTCGTTGTCTGAATAGGTCAATCGAGAAGCATTCGAAGACCCGAATCTGATTGAATAGATTTCGGGGATATCGTTCCTATCGGAAGTGAAAAGCAGGTAATTGCCGGAGCGATCGCATACCGGATCGGTATCGTGGACCGAATTATTCGTCAAGCGCGCTTCGTTTGTTCCGTCAACATTGATACGGTAAAGCTCTTCGTCTCCGTCACGATTTGACACGAAAGCGATCCATTTGCCGTCTATGGACCAGGCGGGTTTGTAATTGCTGCCGTCGTTTTGTGTCAATTGCTGAGGATTATTTCCGTCAATATCCATGATCCAGATACTAAGCGCATTCTCGTCCCCCGATGCAAAAGCGATCTCTTGACCGTCCGGCGACACGGCGGGATAGCGATCCTGGGCCGGGTTATTCGTCAAACGTATTGGAGGAGCGGAAGCCGGCACCGCGCGTATCATCAAAGCGCCTGTGTATGGTTGCCAACTTTCGGAAAATTGATTGTATTGCCAATGATGGCCTTCATTCCCGTTTGTGGCAATTCCCAGGGTGGGTTGATTGTCTTCCAGGCAAATGAGGCCGACAAGAAATCGTTCCGGTACGGAGAATGATTCCAGAGGAACGGAGTACCACCCAACGTCCGTCGGAGACGCGGTCCCGCTCCCTAAAATCTCCCCGGGGCGATCTTCTTCCCAGGAGAGAATTTGCCATTCAAATTCCGCAGGATTCTCCACATAAAACTGAATGGCGTTGAGCGCGCCCGAAGTGGTCTCAAAATCAACGCCCCATCCTTCTCCCGTTCTTTTCCTGGAACTATAAAGGAACGTGTCGTTCGTCTGCGTGATGACGGCATTACCAACTGCATTTTGCGCGTAGATTTCCGGATTACCGTCGCGTTCGGATACGAAGAGAATTCTCCCTCCCTTGGGAGACCAGTCCGGCTCATAATCCGCAGAAATGTCTGTAGTCAGCGGCTTTTGCTCCCCCCCATTGTTTTTCATTGTCCAGATGTCGCTGTTGCCCGATCGTTCCGAAACAAATGCGACCTGCTTCGCATCGGGCGAAAATACAGGGTCATAATCCGCTGCCTCGTCTTCCGTCAACCGCAAGGGGGATTTGTTACGACGTTCCTTCAGGTAGATGTCTTGATTCCCAAATACCGTTGAACGGAAGACAATCGGATCGGAAGGACTTGATACAAATACTTGGCTACCGCCAAATTCCGATGTATTTCCGTCGGGATGAATTACGATGCCGTGGAGATTCACATCTGCGCCGGCAAATGCTGAAATGAAGAACTCTGTGCCCCATACCGGCGTTGAGCCAAGTAAGATCTCACCTTCATCATCGACGTCCGAATAGACCTCGATAATGCTGCCCACCGGCGCATTTTGAATCACTCCGCTGATATTCTCACCGTTTCCGCTCACCTTCCGGACGACAGGCGGCTCGATGGAATTATTCGCACCGTTCAATTTGATACCTTGACCTGCGTTGTTTGTGATCGAGTTGGCCGTAATGCGATTATATCTTGTCGCGGGTCCTTCAACCGCAATACCGTGCCCCGCATTATCTGAAATCTCATTCATTGAAATGTGAGTTTCTGTAGCACCGTCTCGCAGCTGGATACCGTGAGACTGGCAGTTTTTGATCGTGTTGCTTTTTATGGCCGCTCCCTTGATCCCATTTTCAAGAACAATGGCGCTCTCGCTTGGCGGGGAAACGTCGACGGATTCTAACGATCCGAGACCCGAATTCTGCATGTCGTTTCCAATGATCGTCAGCTCGGAAACCTGACCCCCGGCAAGAATATCCGCGCGGCGGTTGGAGGAAAAGCGGTTCCCGCCGCCATACTGACCGCCGATGACGATATCGCCGCCATCTTCAACCTGAATGCCGGTGTCGTTATTCAAAAAACTGTTCGAATAGACGTCGA
Source organism: uncultured bacterium (assembly GCA_964612675.1). Taxonomy (GTDB): domain Bacteria; phylum Hinthialibacterota; class Hinthialibacteria; order Hinthialibacterales; family JAKPRU01; genus CAZTDD01. The sequence continues at coordinate 32,020 of CAZTDD010000022.1, read as the reverse complement.
CGCCTTGTGTGTTCGAGCCCATAATCAGGATACCGGGATTAAGATTATCATAGATCTTGTAACCCCTGGAGCTGTCGCCGATCCTGATGTTTACCGAATCTTCGAGTAGAATCCCCGGTCCTTCATTAAACTCGATCCTGGGTGAAATGTACTTTCCTTTCCATTCTTCGGATGGACTCTCAAGCGTTGCATTTTTGACGTCATCGAAATAAATTCCCGCTCCGACGGCTTGGTCCAAGGAGATGCGATCGAGTGTTGTGTTTATCGATTGTTCGGAAACAAGGATTCCGTCCGCGCCGCATTGCGAAATATTACATGCAGTAACTCGCGTATTCTCGGAATTCAAAACCTCGACCGCGTTCTTTCCGGAATTCACAATTTCAAGACATTGTACTGCGACGTTCAGAGCGCCATCGATAACAACTGCTGAGAGTTCATTCGATCTGAAACCATTCGTGATAAAATCGGGATTCTCGAAAACCGTCCGTTGTGCATTAACCAGGCGGGCTCCGTTGCCTTTACTACCAGAGACTAGCACAAGATTAAATTCATCGGCGATTGAATCCTTCACAAGAATGCCATCCAGGTTTGCGGTATCGGAGACAAAATTGTTGATAAGATTGCCGAATGAATTGGTTCCACCGACGTACAAACCGACATCATGACCGTAAACATTTATCTGATCGAGCACCACTTGGCTGCAATTTTCCAAATGGATTCCATGTCCGGAGGTATTTTCCGATTTTTTTGGATAGGTCTCATCGGAAAAGCCGGCGCGCCCCACAGTTAAATCGCTGACCAAAACGTAATCGCCGCTGTACCTGTCGAAGAGAGCGTCGCCGGCGGCCCATCCCTGATTGATCTCGTCCGTGGATGGCGTCATATCTTTGAGGAATAAACCACCGAGCGTATTTCCCCCAAGGGCGCAATGCCAAATAAAATTATGGTTGCCGTCAGGAACATAAATTCCCCAGCCCTTGTTCGGCATTCCGCTTGGGTAGGCGGGATCGTTTTTCAAATTGCCGAATTTTGTATCGAAGATTTCATTGAAGAGCGTATCTTCTCCAATGAGCGCGATACCGTGCTGTTCATTTCCATTGAGGGATGAGTTACAGATCCAGTTGTGGTGCGGCCCGTCCTTGAACAGGATACCGCTGCCGCCGTTGCCATAGAATTGTCCTGTGATCGCGTTTTCCTTGGAGTCTTTACCTTCCAATCGTAAGCCGTCTTGATAGTTGTCGTAGGCTTTTACCATCAACTGGTTGTTCTTGATTGTCCCGGCAAGTTGTAAGCCGTAGCCGTTGTTGTCAAACATAGATCCTTCAATATAAGTATTAGCAAACTCCCCACCGTCCATTACGAATCCGTTCAGGGACTCCGAAACCCGAACATAGAATGTATTATCGTTGCAATCTCCTGTGAGAGTCACGCCGGTCCCTTCCGCTCCGTTGATCGTCCCGTCGACACGAGAAAGGCTGACGTTTGTCAGTTCGACCCCGTGCGAGTGTGAGTTTTCGATATCGGCCCGGATTTGATTGTCGTTTGAATCAACCACTTTTATGGAGGGGCCGTGTGAATCCGCGATGGTGAGATGCCCGATTTTGTGTCCCCCGCCGCCCTGAATAAAAATGCCACCGCCGTTCAAATGGGTGCCGGGAAAGCCGGAATCGATGGCGCACGCGTATTTGTTGACGATACGGAGGTCGCCGTTGGTCAAATGGAATGTTCCCGAGCGGATGTGTGCTGAATTTCCATTTACCTGGATTGGTCCACGTGCTTTCACGGTACCGAAAGAATACTCCGTAAAATCTCCCTCCAACGTCGTGTTGTTCATCTGAACCGTCCCCGCGTCCTGTGAGACAGTGATTGTGTCGCCGGGGCCGAGTTCGATCGTACCGGAAAAATCATACGTATGCGGCCCTGTGACGACGATCCGGTCGCGCAGACCTTTGCTGAAGTCGCGATAGGGCGTTCCGTCCTCGATGAGGGGAGCCCCGGCTATAGGGACAACATAGTCCCCCTCTTCCTTATGGAACGGATCGGCATCCAGGTCATACCGAACGCCGGTGTGCGTCTCAGTTACGTCGCCGCCATGATCTTCGTGCTGGATATTGTAGTAATAAACCTCTGCGTACTCGTGATCCGGTCCGTTGCCGTCTTCCTGTTTATCTTTCTTAAAAAACGAGCCGGTGGCTGGTGGAATGGGGGTCTCCGGAAAATAGTATTTATACGTAGTCACGCCCTTTTCATTTGTAACGGTTTCTAGTTGCTCTTTTCGCTCGACGTACCATTTTTCGTTTCTGTCATCGTAGGGTGCTTTATAAGGATTGAGATTGCCGTTCAGAATCGCCATGGCTTCCTGCATCGATACTACCCCGTTAGGCGATTTCCCGGTTACCAGTTCCTCGCTGCTTTTTACGGAGTGTTTATTACTTTTTATGCCCTGCGTATCGTCGTCTTTTTCAGGCATTGCAGCGAGAACAATCGTGTAGCCGCTGGGCATTGATGGAAAATAACCGGTATTGAACGCCATGACTCCTTGCTGGATATTCAGCGTTTTTGTCTCTGAGGCGCCTGCCGGATTCCAGATTTTCATCGAAAACGCTTCCGTCTCTTCGGTCACGGACGAAACGTCAACCCGAAAGATCAGTCTGTTCATATTGTGGTAGATAATGTTCGCACTTGCTGTCCGAGTGGAATTCGGATCATCCGGTTCCAACGTGACAATCGGCGGGAGGATCTCCTCCGGGCTCGCAGGCACCGCCAGGTTCTTTCCCTTCACCGTGACAACCTGTCCGGCCTTAACCGCCGTCGGCTCGATACTCTCGATCACTGGTTTATCCAAAATTCTCATATCCAGGCGATTTGACTCGATTCCTGTTTCCGGCTCCTCTAAATAGAGTTCGGCGTCATAGCCGTATGATTGGCTTGAGCCCGGGCTCGTTACGATCGGCATTCGCGCACGGACCCGTTTTTTTTCTTCCGCCAGTATCTCGTCGACTTCTCTTCGAAAAACGTAAAACCGCGCTGTCGGAGCGTTCTCGATGAGATTCAAATCATCGCTCATGATGTCAAATTCGGTTCCCTGAAACCGGGACGCCCAGGGATTCTCTGCGTCCGAAACGGGCATGAAGACGGCGCTCGGATTGACGGATTTCAAAGTGGGAAACTGGATGAGTTGGAATCTGTCGGGGGCCTCGACCCGCTCGCCGGATGCACTGGTTTCAACCTCGATAATTACCGGGAAATAACGATCTCGGTTGTATGATTTGATTTCAGGCATGACAAAAGTTAGTTTCTCTTTGCCTTCCACACTTGTGACACGCACTTGAGAGCCGTTCACATAAATCTTATTCAGTTCTTTCTTGGACATGAAATTCTCGCCGGTAACGGTTACTTCCGTACCGGGCTTTCCAACTGTGGGTGAAAAGCCGGTGACCTCGAATTTGAAAGGGTCGCCAACGACAAAAAGCATCGATTCGAGTGGAGACGGTCCGTAGGGCTCGATTCGGATTGGCCTGATCGCGAAATGCACCTCTATTGTCTTTCCAAAAAGGCCAAGGGAACGTTCGATAATACGCCCGCAGGAGGATACTTTATCGAGGAAACCCAGGAGACCGCTTCCATTCTCAAAGAGCGTCTCTATAAATCCTTTCATTTTTGCACCGAGTGCACCGGACAAGGGGCCGGACGGCCCCGTGGTGAAACTGGCCTTCAGGTACTCGACGCCGATATTCAGCACCATTTTGACGATTTCAAAATAGGATCTGGATTCGTCGAAGGAGGATGAATAGGCGGTCACCATTCGAAGAGCGTTCTTGAACCCTTTGCGAAAAGCGTTTCGTTGCCAGCGTTTGCTGTCCTTTGTGAGCAAATCCCAAATATCCAGAACCGCTTGCCCGATATTTTCACAACGTGCAAACCAAGCCCATTCTCTTCCGACCGGAATTTGACCTATCATCTTCGCGTCATGCTGAAAGCGGTCGTAGAGCATGATCGCGCCGCTGTATGACCGCAGAATATAAATCCCCTCCGCTTGCTCGGGATGTGGATTGAATAGAAGTCGGTCATCGTTGAATTCATTCAGGACTTCCGGAAACATATAGTTACCGGCGGATCGGAGAGACTTCGAAAAATAGTCGACAACGTTGTAGGCAACATCGATTTTTCCGGTCCACAAATTCGCATTGGCAATCGTGGCTGCGGAATACCCCGTGCGTGTAAATACTCGGTTATTAAGAGATTCGGCGGATTCATTGATTCCGTAGGGAAAGTCTTCAACGTCGACTTGGGAGAGAACGATTACCCAATCGAGCGGCGAATAGTTGCTGTTGAGCCTGAATCTGAGGCCCGAGTTCAGGTCGAACGGTTCTTTGATATTGATGAAATCGCCATCCAAGGTAATGCGATGAATCGGGACGCTGTCCTGCCGATCATCAGCGGCGTTTGCCGGACGAACATGGGCTGGAACGCGGTGCTGAAAGAGGCCGCCGGGAGCGAGAACGGAAGGACTGTGAAAAAGGCGCATTGCGGAGGGATCGATGCCCGCCGCCGAGCGTCCGTGATCGATCTCTCCGTCTCGATTGATGAGCATTGACGGGGGCATGGCCTCCAGCACGGCGCGGACGGCTGCGCCCCAGGCCGCGTTGATCTGCGGATCGTCTATACCTTCGTTCGTCTGCGGATAACGATCTTCGATGACGCCGGCGAGCTCGTGGACCTCCGGCACGCTGTCCATCAATTCCATCAGCTGTTTGCCCAAAGCCGAGTTGCTTGTGACGATGAACGGACACAAAAAGACCAAGGATTTCGCCGTCGAGAGAGCGTTGACCGATGCGTCGCCCTCCTCCGCTGCCAACTGGAGTCCGGAATCGACCGGAGTACGATCCTCTGGAAATTGGACCAAGAGAAAGAGATTATTGGAATCGCCTTTTGGAACGGCACCGATCAGAGTGGTGTCGTCCTGTTGGACTGGGATCTCGAAACTGCGATCCTCTTTGACATCGGTTTCCTGAAAGGCATTCCAAATTCCGTAATCCTTCGTATCCACCCCACTTCCTACGTCCAGTTGATATTCCTTGACAACAGTGACATGGAAATCGCCGTCACTGATAGCTTCCCCTCCCCTATTGACCACACGAATCGGTCCCGATTGCGCATCAGCGGGAACGACAGCAACAATACGAGTTCCATGCACTTCAAGAATCTCGGTCTCGATCTCGCCGAAAAAGACCGCGTTGCTTCGTTCGTTGGATACAAAGAAATTCCCGCCGGTAATTGTCACTTCTGTTCCGACGGGACCATGGGACGGCGAAATCTCGTGAATGTACGGGACCGAATCGGAAGGTTGCCCGGTAATCTCCCCCTTGGGAATCAAACCAACTGTGTGCCGTAGGATTTGCTGTGCATCTTCCCGTGTGAGTTGTCCGTCCCCGATCGAGCGTCCGTTGGTGCCGGGTGACGGGAACACGTCTCCGGCAAACACGTCTTCGTCGACCGCTGTCTCGATACCTTCAACGATTCGGAGTATTTTCAGAGCATCGCGTCCGTCGATCTCTCCGTCCTGCGTGATATCGCCTCGTAAGTCGGAGCCGTGTCCAACGCTTGGAATGATAAACAACGCTACCACCGAGACAACCAGGGACAACGTCATGAAATGATTCCGCTTATCGATCATTTTTCTCCCTCCATCCGGTTTGCATTCTCTCTACAGTGACTACCCGTCTGATTGCCGGAACGGGATCGGGACTTCGTTAAATAGCAAATCGCTTGATTCTATCGCATTTCATTGTACTCGACAACCAGCAAATCCTTCATTCCTTTATTAGGAGGAGCGAAGCGACATGGGGATCTTGTGTTTGGTCCCTTTCAATCGTGTCTACAACCTCTCCTTCCACCAGTTCAACGGGCCGCTGTTAGGAGATACAATAGTCTCCATCTTTCGACGGAGGGAAACGATGAACAACGTGTCGCGTCTAGTTGGAGCTGCTTTGATTGTTGGTTTGTGCTGGTCCCTGAGCGGGTGTGCGGGAGAGGAGGACTACAAGTATCTGGTCGGTTTCTCACAATGCAACCTCGCTGAGCCGTGGCGTCAGACGATGAACGCTGCGATTGAAAAGGAAGCCGAGAATCATTCCGATACGAAGATTGTCTATGCCGACGCACATCAAGACAACGACGAACAAGTCGCCCAAATCCGAAGTTTTTTAATGCAGAAGATCGACCTGCTGATGGTTTCTCCCAACGAAGCTGCGCCGCTTACACCTGTAATCAAAGAGGTCTACGAAGCGGGAATTCCGGTGATCATCATCGACCGTGCCATCGTGGGAGATACCTACACGTGCTTCATCGGCGGTGACAACAAAGTGATCGGGAAGATGGCGGGCGAATACATTGCTAAGGTTCTGAACGGAAAGGGAAACATTGTCGAGATCAAAGGCCTCGCAGGTTCGCCGCCCGCACAGGACCGAAGCCTCCCGATGCGTGAAGTACTGGAGAATTACCCGGACATCAAGATCATCGCCGAGTTTGAAGCCCGCTGGCTACGGGACGAAGCGAATCAGCAGTTTCCGTCGGTTCTCCAGGCGAACCCGAATATCGACTTGGTTTATGCTCATAACGACCCGATGGCGATGGGCGCTTATCTTGCCGCGAAGAATTTCGGGCGTGCGGATGACATCCTGTTTGTCGGTGTCGACGGTCTGCCCGGCCCGGACGGCGGTGCGAAGATGGTCATGGACGGTATCCTGGAGGCTACGTTCTACTACCCAAACTGCGGAAAAGAAGCTGTGCAGACTGCGGCGAAAATCCTCCGGGGAGAAGACGTGCCGCGTACCATCACGCTGGAGACACCGGTTATCACCAAAGAAAACGCGCAGCAGTTCTATCAGCCGTGAGGGGATGAGGCGACTGTGAGATTCGAAAGAGCGTTCAACGTCATTTCAGTTAAGCCCTTCGCAAGAGACCACAGGGAGGGCGAGGCTCCCGCCGAGCCGGAATTCTCCTTTCGACATGCGGCTCGGCGGGAGCCTCGCCCTCCCTGCAATCGGTGCCGTATGACATTAAGTCAATGACATCGGGGGAGTGTCGGTTTGCGTCGCCGGTGCAGTCAACCCTTTCGAAGCCGCTACACAGAATCCCAGAAAACACCAGAAAAACAGTTGCGTCCAGAAATGATAGAACAAGTTACAGACGCCCAGTCCCACAACAGCTGCAAACATCGACCGCAGGAAAATCCCGTCTGAATCGTTCATGGACCGGTTCCTCTGGGCCTTCCACAAACTATCCAGAACATAGAGAAAAGCGAGGACATAAATCAAACCGCCGACAAATCCCATCTCGGCGAAGATCGATAGGAATCCCGAGTGGGCGGTAGCGCCGGGAATGTTGGGATCGTAAACTCGCTGATAGACTGTGGCGTAGTTGTGAACTCCGACACCGGTGAGCGGATGTTCGTAAAGCATGTCCAGCGCCGCCAGGCCGTATTTGCCGTGTTCCTGAACGGATCTTTCGCCGGTCACGCTTTGACTGACTCGCTGCAACAATAAAGTGAACGGATCTACCTGTGCGATCAGACAAACCAAAACGACCGCTCCGATCGCAACGATATATCGTCTCAGCAACCAGCGAACCGGTAGACCCAATCCTGTGAGGATCAAGACAGCCGCAATGCCACCTATCCAACCGCTTCGCGAGAAGGTCAGGAGCCAGGCGGCTACTAGAAGCAAAAGACCCCAGAAAAGCGCATTGGGCAGCCCTCCTTTCAACGCGTATCGCCAGACGACCGCCAAGAAGAGAGGCAGCAACATCACCAGGTAGGCCGAAAAAACATTCCAATCGAAAAACGTGGCAGAGACACGAACAACGCTCATCGAGTCTGCGAAGACAATCGCTCCGGGCTCTACAAGCATCTGAGGCAGTGTTGGATTCAGGCGGGCCAAAGCGAGCAGCTGCTGAGATGGAAAGCCGAGGAAATAACCGGCCGCTTGCCAGAGCGCATACGCACAGACTATCGCCGCCGACCACGACAGAAACCGCAGGTATCTCCGCACATGAGTACGGTTCGCGACCAGGCGCGCTGTGCCTACCGCGATGAAAAACACGATGGCCAGCTGGATCGCCATCCGAAACCCGCGGCCTGCATCGAGTGCAAAGAAACACGAAAAGACCGTCCAGCCCCAGCAGGCGGCAATCAGCCAATCCCACTCGGAAAGGTCCCATTGTCTATCGAGAATCGATTTTCGATAGCGCCAGGCCAAGCCCGCGACAACCGCCGGGAACAACAAGAGAAACGGTTTGAGCGTGAGGCCTTTGTAGAAAGAGAGAACTTCCAGCGGTGCGACCGCCATCATCATACACATACTGTCTTCCGGGCGGCGGGCGAACCAACGCGTGCAGATAACCAGGATGACTGCGTACGCAATACCCCCGAGCAGGATCAGGGGAGTTTTGAGAGATTCTGAGACGATCGGTTCCATGGACGTGATCCTACCCGGACCGGAAAAGAGTGTGCAGGGAATTCGGGTTTTCCTACAACGTTCGAGAACTCGAATTGTCTTGCCTAACCGTACGGTAAGGCGTTAGACTTTCAGGTACAGACATTTTCTGGTGGAGTCGAACATGGAAAATCTTTTTCCTTTACTGATATTTCTCTTCATCGGTGTCAATTTCATTGTCAGTCTCATTCAGAAGGCTAAGGCGCAGGAACAGCGCCGGAAACGGCTTGGTGAAAAGACTCAGCGCAAACCGGAGATCCCGAAGGGAACTGCTTATGAGCGGACTCCACAACGAGTGGATCAACAACGAGCGGATCAACAACGAGCGGACCAACGCCGAGTGGACCAACGCCAAGTGGACCAACAACGAGTGGATCAACAACGAGTGGACCAAGGCCGCTCACGCGATTGGGAACGCACCGCGTGGAAAGAGAGCCGCGAGACGAAACCTTCCAGACAGACCAAGGCACCGAGGGGTCTCATTCGGGAATGGGCCAAACAACTGGAAGACAATCTGAAGCCGCTTTTTGACATCGAGGAAGAAGAGTCCGAGAAACAAACGGAAGCGAGACCCCGGCCCCCCAAACAAGAGATTCCTCTCGAACAGCCGATCCGGCCGAAGGTGCAGCCAACGGTAATGAAACGAAAGCCGCGTAGCCTGCGGCCTGTACACCGGCGCGCTCAGAAACGATCCGACCTTGCGGTGGACTATTTGGGGCGCCTTCATCCGAATCCCCTGGTGAATGGGATCATCCTGAGCGAGATTCTCGCCAAACCCATCGCCTTACGCGACGAAATATCCGACCTGCCGAACTGATTGCACCCGTATTTGTCAAATATCCGTTTCTGCGGTTATTTCGCGCATCTCTTTGATATGAATTAGGTTACGGACATTGATCGAGCTTCTTGTGTTTTTGTGTCTGCGTTCATGCTTGCCCTCGGGGACTTGAACGGACTATTGACCGGTTTGCAGGTCTCTTCTATGGTTTTCCGGGCGTCTCGTGGGGGAAGAGACCGGTCTGATGCGGGAGTAGGCGAAGTAAGGCAACAGATTCTCAACTCCTTGAACGGAGGCCGATCACAATGAAGATACTCGTCACTGGTGGTGCGGGATTTATCGGTTCCCATCTTGTGGACACACTGAATGAACTTGGCCACCAGGTTAGAATATTCGACAATCTCGATCCTCAGGTACATCCCGAAGGAACGAAACCGAAGTATCTCCCGAAAGATACTGAGTTCATCAAGGGAGACGTGCGCGACATCGATGCGTTGAGGCGGGCGCTGAAGAAACAGGACGTGGTTTTTCATAAAGCCGCCGCTGTCGGTGTGGGCCAGTCTCAATATCGAATCAAACACTATACGGACGTGAATATCGGGGGGACGGCCAATCTGCTGGATCTTCTCGCGAACGAGGAGCACAACGTCCGCAAACTGATTATCGCCAGCTCGCAGACCGGTTATGGGGAAGGGTGTTATCGTTGTCCGAATCACGGGCCGATGCGTTCCTGGGATCGTTCGGAGGAACAGCTGCAGAAGAAGATCTGGGAACATCTCTGTCCGGAATGTGGAGCAGAGTTGATCCCGGAACCGACACCGGAGACGGCGGAACAACGGTGTTCCACGATCTATGCGCAGACAAAGCGTCAACAGGAGGACATGGTTCACACGATTGGGAAGGCCTATTCAATCCCGACCGTCGCTTTTCGGTATTTTAATGTCTTCGGACCGAGGCAGTCGTTGTCGAATCCCTATACGGGAGTCATGGCGATTTTTATCAGTCGGCTGGCCAACGGCAATCCGCCCGTTATCTACGAAGACGGCAATCAGTCCAGAGACTTTATTTCCGTCCATGATGTAGCACGGGCGAATCTTCTAGCCCTTGAAAAACCGGAAGCCGACTACCAGACCTACAATGTCGGCTCGGGGATTCCCACGAGCATCAACGAGGTCGCGCGAATGTTGGCCGAACTGATGGGCAGCGACATCAAACCCCAGATCTTGGGCAAATACCGGAAAGGGGATACCCGTCACTGTACTGCAGACATTACGCGAATCCGGACGGAACTGGGCTTTGAACCGACAGTCTCTCGGGAAGAGGGACTGAGGGAGCTGGTGGAGTGGTCCAAGACCGCGACCCCTGAAGACAAATTTGACCAGGCCGCAAAAGAACTTGCGGAACGAGGATTGGTATAATACCCGGGGATTACCAGTAGGAGGGACGCCGTGCGAGCAATGTCCCCGATTGCTGACCGCAGTCGAAACGAGCCCGCTCGTGTCTGGTGTATCGGCGACTGGGCGAGAATCGATCCGCAAACCGCAAACGTCCATGGGTTTGCCCAGGCTTCGGAGGCACTCGCCCGACGAAACAGCGTATGGGATGCGGGCGGCGAAACGGTTCGCCTGCAGAGCGTGCAAAACGAGTTTCTATCTTTCCAGATCGTTATTGAATCTCTCGGAGAACCGGTTGAAGGTATCTTCATTACCGCTCAGGACCTGGATGGCTCCACACGACTAAACGCATCAAAACATATCCATCTGTACCGTGAGTCCTTTGTGCCCATTGAAGACAAGTTCTATCCCGATGAACTAGTGCCTTTGGATCTGGGGGGAATCGTGCCGTTCTCCACTTCCGATCCGGCTGAAGAGATTGTGGGGCAGCGGGCGGCGGTGATTTGGGTGGACATCTATATTCCCGAGCGTACGCCGATAGGGCGATATGTAAGCACAATCAAAGTCTCCTACCATGGTTCTCTCCGTCTGGCGGAATTCACCGTCGAATTGGATGTTGTCGACATTCTCTTGCCGGATCGACTGAGCCTCGATGTCGATCTCCTGAGCTATGGCGAAGAGGATTTCGCGCGTGCATTTCCCGGCGTGCTTGTGGCTTCCTCGCCCCATCGAGAGATCGAACTTGCCTTCCATCGCATGGCCCACGAACATCGGGTCACGTATTCAGTACTGCCGTATGCACAAGGCGGCATCATGCTGGAAGGATACGCTCCTTCTCTTCGCGGGAGCGGCGAGCGAATTCGAGTGACGAATTGGATGGACTGGGATCGCCGTTTCGGGCCGTTACTGGATGGATCGGCATTTTCCGATCTTCCACGCGCGGGTATACCCCTCCGTCATTTCGTTCTGCCTTTCAGTCTTGAATATCCCTGCGCATTCCGTCATTGGGGGACGGATCGTTATGCCGCCGAGAACCGAGCTTTCGCAGAAGAATTCATTTTCCATATCGCCCAGAGAGGATGGACCGAACCTTCCTATGTTGTTTACTACAGCCAAAGAGAGCGGTGTGGGTTCTTTCCGTGGGATTTGGATGGTCCCGGCGGGCCGGAGGACGCGGATGTCCTGCGCTCTCTATCGACCATGCTTCGCGATTCACTTCACGGACATCCTGGTATCGACGCCGGTCTTCGCATTGATTTGTCTCAGATCCGGGGCTCGCAATATAAACACGCCTTGGATTATTTTCAGCGGGAACTTATCGGCTATTTCGATTTGTGGAATATCCATCATCCCGCCTGGGATGGATCTGCAATCCAGGCGGCCAGGACCGCTCAGAGCGGAGCTGATGTGAAGATCTGGTTTTATCTCCATCCTTGTGTTACGCCCGAACCATCTGACAACATCCGCGATTTGCCGTGGCTGGCATTTCGACGGAATTCAGGAGGAATCTGCTTTCGAAACCAGCGATGCGATGAATACTCAAGCGAGCGGACGGGACCTTTACGGCCTTTGTTGTATTCCGGGGCGAAGTATGGGTTGCACGGTCCTCTGCCGAGCATCCGGCTGAAGACACTTCGCCGAGGACTGCAGGAGTACGAATTGCTGAAAATGGCCGAAGAACAGAAGGGCCGTGAAGCGGCAAGCGCAGTCGCTGAGAAAGCGGGTGGTTCCATGCAACCCGACGATTGGGACCGGCAGAGAGCCGGGTTGATCGAATTGTTACTTCTTCCCTAAGTGTTTCTCCAAGAACTGATTGACCAAATATTGTCCACGCAGGTTGACAGCCTCTGCTAAATCCATCGCATGAGGCCACCCGACGAATTTTTCGTATACGAAGGGAATCCCCAGCTTATCCAGTTTCTGAGCCAGCAGGTCGGCCTGATGAATCGGAACGACTCCGTCGATCGTACCGTGCAGAATCAGCGTTGGTGGATCGTCTTCGGTCAAATGAGTGATGGGGGAGGCGAATTTGTAGAGTTCCGGATCTTCCTCGTACGTTTTGCCTTGGAGGAAATTGGGCACGGCGCCTTGTCGCCGGGCGAAGTCGGTCGTGAGATCGACCGGCCCGTAGAAATTGACGACCGCTTGTACTCGACTGCTAACACCTTCGTGTCCGCCGTTCCCTTCCAGTTTGGGGACATCGTGAGAGTATCCCACCATCATCGCGAGATGCGCTCCGGCCGATCCACCGATGGCTCCGATCCGGTCCGGGTCGATCTTGAACTTCGCGGCATTCGCGCGCATCCACCGGACCGCGCATTTGGCGTCGTTAACAGCCGCGGGAAACGGGGCCTCCTGAGCCAAACGGTAGGATATCGTGGCGCAGGCGTATCCGCGCTTTGCGTATCGGACCGTGTAGTATTTCATGATCTCCCGGCTGCCGCTTTTCCACGCGCCTCCGTGAATGAATAGCAATCCAGGTATGAGTCCGTCGTTGTTCTCTGGGAGGTAAAGATCCAGCTCCAACGAGCGATCTCCGACTTTCCCGTACTCGATGTTTCGTTTCTCGATAACACCCTCAGGAACCTCGACATTGGCGGCATCGACGATCTTGATTTTGCCCTGGGCGAACGCCGCCTTCACTTCGTCTTCTGAGGCGAACCCTTCCGGCATCGGGGGAATCTCGTCTTCAGTCGCACTTGAACAGAGCAGCGGAAAAGCAAGGAAAGCGAGAATTAGACTGATTCTTAACGGAAAGGTCGAAAAGGCCGGTCTGAATCGGTGATGGGCGGTTGTCTGCATGGTTGAGTCCTCATTACTTTTCTCGGCAAAGTCCAGTCCATTCGAACAGGAACCCCATTATGCTTTCATTGATAAGGGGTTGAAAACACTAAAGATGTCTTATCTCAGAGTCACCAGAACTACTTTAGAGACACTTCCAGGGTATCATATTGGTCCGTACACCAGAGAATTCGGCCCGGCGGACATGTTTTCGCTTGTTCGACCACCACACGAAGTTCCTCTTTCACCGGCTGGAGCTCTTCAAAGAAATAGGTCAAGGCTTTCACCGCGGCTCCCGTCAGGAGGAGGGGGAATTGGATATTGGCGTCATTGATGTTGACGACCACGAAGCTGGGAGTTTCATTTCCGGGTTCCTCCCGATCGAACTTGGCCATCTGGAGGGTGATTCCTTCGCTCTCCACGGTTGTTTTTTCTCCGATAGCCAACCGATCGGCGGTTTGAGCGATTTTTGTCAGGTCAAATCCATACTCAAGAGCATCTTTGTGGTACTTTGTGGGAACGGCCTGGTAGACAGCGGTCGCTAACCGGATCGGCATGGCTGCAAACGCTCTGACTGGAGAGGCCGCCCCGATCTCATCGACCGAGATCTGAAGCCAAGGTTCACCCCAGGCTCCGGGTACTGTAAGAAGGATGAAGAGAAAGAGAATGCCGATTACTCGAATCATGTCGCCTCCATTGCAATCTAGATACGCTTGCCGTCCGGGTCAAGCGGGGCCGCAGATCTTGCGGCTGGTACACGAATCAGTTATAAACCTTTATGGTATCCGGAATTCGGATATGTCTCTATGTTGCAGAGGAGTTGGAATGAGGAAGCGATTCGGTCGTGCACATCCGGCCAGCCGTTGAATCGGCCGCTTCAGTATGAACCGAACCCGGAGGAGGGCTCCCGCAAAAGCGGCATCAGTAAGGAGTTCCAGTGAGCGAACCTGCGACCGATCCCTGCAAAGATATTCTCGCCGGCCTCGGTAAGGACAGTTACTCCTTCACCGGTGAACCTGTGCGTGTCAGCAAAGAAGGGTACCGCAGTCTTATGGAGGACATGGTGCGGGAAGCGCGGCGGCTTGCCGGTATCCAGTCCATCTATATGGACGAAGTCAGTTTCGGCCATTCAATCTCCCAAATTAAACTCATTGTCGTGTATGACGATGCGGCGGACGAGTCGAATCTGAAGTTCGATGAAGTGATCCGGGTGATCGGAACACGAAACATTTTGGATGAGAAATACATTTCTGTCGACAGTCGTCTTTTGGAGAACATCAGTAAGTTGGACTGTCTTCTTCAGCCGCAGTGGGTAATGGGGCGGAAGATCAATATCCAGCAGCCGGGAACGAGCGAGCTGCGTTTTTTCAACATCTCTCGGGTGCTGGATCTACTGGCAGCCGGCTTTCTGGAAGATTTCTACAACTGGGAGATTATGCGCGAAGTCCGTGTGCGGGATGCTCTATGGCGCCTCAAAGGACTTCGGCGGTTGCTCGACCTCGCCAAAGTGATTCTTCGCAAGGAGCGTACGCCGCGATGGGACGCTTATATGGAAGCCGTCTATAAAATGTGCGACAGCTGGTTCGATCTCGGGATCGAGCGCTATCGCATTCTGATGGAATCGCTTCGTGAAGGCTTCTGTATCATCCTGGACCTGATCAGAGAATTGTGCGCCTACTTCGACCGGGCACAGGTGGTCAATCTCAAGCTCGAGTCGGGCGCGCGACCGCCACAGGCGGTTCTGGTCACCGAGCATGCGGTTACGGTTTTTGTCGACCAGTGGGAGCCGGCCAAAGCCTTGCAGCAGATGCTCGATTACCAGCGCCAATTCAATCAGTTCATTACCGTCTTACCCATCAGTTTTGCGATGCAGCTGTATGAATATGCCAAGCTGAATTTTGCCTTCAGCCGATACGTCAAGTCTTGTTTCGGCAGCGAAGGTGTCAGCGGGAACATGGAGCGTTCGTACATTTCGTTCGAGCGGAGCAAACTCCTCGATCATTACCTGACCTTCAAGACTCGATTAGGACTCCCCTTGGATGATGATGACATCATCTTCCATTGCAACATGAGGGAAGGGTCGACGTTGGCCAAAGCGGCCAGCGTGATGAGCAGTCAAAAGAACCGAGCCCGGCTCAAGCGCCTCCAACGCATTTTCCACGGTGAAGAGGATCTTGACGGCGGTTTCGGAGCGTAAACCCCCCGAAGATGGCTGGATTGGATTCTACTACGGATTCGCCTGGGCAATGCTCAGGCTTTGAAGAATAAACGTGAGAGAGCGAACATGACACGACAAGCATTTGCCACTTTTGCGGACCGAGACGGTGTTCTGCACGGCGAAGGGGTCGACCTCCGTCGTATCGCCGCGGAATACGGAACACCGGTTTATGTATATAGCGCAGAAGCCGTTCGCGAAGCTACAAACGGGTACGCTTTGGGGTTAAAAACACTCCGACACCTTCTGTGTTACTCTGTGAAGGCAAACGGATGTCAGGCGGTTCTCCGTCTCATGAACGAACAGGGATGCGGTGCGGATGTTACTTCCCTCGGTGAGATGAGCCAGGCCTTACATGCCGGAATCCCGCCGGATCGCGTGGTCTTTTCCGGTGTGGGAAAACGCCGGGACGAACTCGAAGCCGCAGTGGATGCCGGCATTCTTATGGTCAATGTTGAGTCCGCCGGTGAACTGGAGGTTTTGAATGATGTGGCTCTTCAGCGCGGTAGGCGGGCGGGCTTCGCAATTCGAGTCAATCCCGATATCGATCCGAAAACCCATCCCAAGATCTCCACGGGCCTGAGGCGGAACAAATTCGGTATTCCGACCGACCAGGCGATTGATTTATTCAACAAATCGAAGGATATGAGAGGACTCGATCCGCGCGGACTCGCCTGTCATATCGGGTCTTCTCTGATGGATACTTCTCCGTTGCTCCAAGCATGCGATCTTTTACTCGATGTCCGCTCGCGACTTCGCGAAAATGGTATAGACATTACCTATGTGGACTTGGGCGGCGGGCTGGGGATCCGTTATCACGACAGTGAACCTGAAAGACCGAACGATTACGGTGAACGGCTTGCCGGGCGCCTGGACGGTTTCGATGGGGTGCTGATTGTCGAGCCGGGCCGTTCAGCGGTGGGAAACGCGGGCGTTTTGCTGTCCACCGTCCTCTACCGCAAGAACACCGGGGAACGCACTTTCCTCGTATTGGACGCGGCCATGAACGATCTCATGCGGCCCGCGATGTATGACGCGCGTCACGAGATTTATCCGCTTGTGCCGAAGACCCAAGCAACTGAAAAGGTCGACATTGTTGGCGGTATCTGTGAAAGCAGCGATACTTTCGCGAAGGATTACGAAATCAGCCGCCTGGAGCCCGGTGACTGCGTGGCGATCATGTCGGCGGGGGCTTACGGAATGTCCATGGCGTCTCAATACAACGGCCGGCCACGGCCCGCAGAGGTCATGATCGACGGCGATTCATACCGGCTGGTTCGCCGTCGGGAAACCGTAGAGGATCTTTGGAGAAACGATATCGAATAGAGGGGGCCAATTATGAAATATCGAAACGCAGATGAAGTGTCCTGGTCGATGGGAGACGCAGGCGCGAAATACATGATGCAGGGTCCCAATATCGAGTGGGGACTTGTGCGGATGAAGCCGGGACAATCCTCCAGGGACTATGGCAGACACGTCCACCGTGTTGTCGAGGAGACTTTTTTCTTTCTGGAGGGGACGCCCAAGTTCGTAATTAACGGTGTCGAGCATCGGGTCAAGCCTGGAGACGCATTCCGAATCGACGCGGGTGAAAAGCACGATTTGATCAACGATACAGAGGAAGATTGTGTGGCGGTCTTCATGAAATTCCCCTATTTGCCGGATGACAGAATCCCCGACGAGGACTGATCCAGGTTCTATTTCAGCGATCCGGCGATAGGGAAGCGATACGTGAACTCAATAAACCGACTATGGGAGAACTCGATATGAATATCCAACCAGCAGAACGCCTGAAACACTTTCCTGTTTATTTGTTCGATGCGCTCGATCAACAAAAAGAAGAACAAGAGGCGAAAGGAGTCGATGTGATCGACCTTTCGGTCGGCGACCCGGACCGTCCAACGCCGAAATATATCGTGGACACGCTCTGCGAAGCGGCCTTGAATCCCGACAATCACCATTATCCGTCGTTCAAAGGACTGCCTGCTTTTCGGAAGGCTGTTGCACAGTGGTACCAACGGCAGTACGGTGTTGACCTCGATCCGAATATCGAGGTCATGTCCGTAATCGGCAGCAAAGGCGGCATGAGCGGCCTCCCGTTAGCGCTGATCAATCCAGGGGACGTCGTTCTCGTTCCCGATCCGTGTTATCCGGCGTATTTGCCCGGCATTGTGACGGCGGGCGGGGAAGTCCATTTCGTGCCTCTTCTGGAATCCAACGGATTTGCACCGGACCTCGACACGATCCCTGAAGAGATCTGCAAACGAGCGAAATTGCTGCTCTTGAATTTCCCGAGCAATCCGACCGCTTCCATCTGCTCGGTGGATTTTTTCGCGAAAGCGGTGCAGTTTGCGAAGACGCACAATATTATTATCGCTCATGATGCGCCGTATGCGGAGATGGTATTCGACGGAAACCGGCAGCCTTCCTTCCTGGAAGCACCGGGCGCGAAAGAAGTTGGCATCGAATTCCACTCCATGTCAAAGACGTTCAATATGAGCGGATGGCGGTGTGCGTTCGCGGTTGGCAATGCACAGGTCATCGGCGCTCTTGGGAAACTGAAGTCGAATTTGGATATGGGGATTTTCGAACCGATTCAACACGCAGCGATTGCCGCGTTGACGGGGAGCATGGATTTCACCAAAGAAATCTGTGGAGTCTATCAGCGACGTCGCGATGTTCTCATTGAAGGGCTTGAACGGTTGGGGTGGCAGCCGCGCAAGCCGCCCGCCACGTTTTTTGTCTGGACACCTGTCCCCGAAAAAGGTGCATCCTCCGCCGATTTCGCCACGAAAGTGCTTGTTGAGGCAGGTGTGCTCATCACACCGGGTTCCGGTTTTGGGAAGCATGGGGAAGGCTATCTACGAATCGCGTTGACTGTCGAAGAGGACCGGATGCGTGAGGTTGTGGACCGACTGGAGAAGGCCGGGATGCGGTATTGACCACGCCGAATCGCAATGAAATCCGAGCGGCAATCGTCTGGTTGGCGCTCCTCAGGACGCCTGTACAGTCCTGCGAATTGTGGGGATGGTGGTGAATACCACTCCATTTTTGCAGGGTCTCCCTGTCAGGATCATGTCATGTAATATCGTTGCCTAAAGGCACACAATGTGATAAACTACTTGCGTGATGCGCTATCGATGGGACTATGAAAAAAAACTCTGGCTGAGGGACGTACGCGGTGTGAGTTTTGAGCAGGTGGTTCTGCACATTGACCGCGGAGATTTGCTGGACGTGATAGGGAATCCCAACGAAAGGCGATATCCCCATCAGAAGGTGCTTATTGTGAAAATTCGAAAGTACGTGTATGCAGTGCCATACGTGGAACAAGGTGAAGAACGCTTCTTAAAGACGATCATTCCGAGTCGGAAATTGACCCGCAAATACCTGAGGTGATTCGATGACAAAGGACCTGCAACTTGACAACGAAGAACGCGAACTTCTTGAATCTCTGGAAAACGGTGAATGGGAATCTGTGCCGAATGTTGAGGAGGAGATCAGTCGGCACCGTGTGTACGCACGCAACACATTGAACAAAGACCGACGAGTGAACATCCGGATCTCCTCGAAAGACCTGGAGGACATCCAGGTTCGGGCCGTAGAAGAGGGAATCCCCTATCAGACACTCATGGGGAGTGTGCTCCACAAGTATATTACTGGTCGATTGGTAGAGAGAACCCAAAGCGATCAAAATGACCAAACATGAGTTTACCTTGATTCTCAAAGGGCAACTCGAATTGACTGAAGAGATTGCGGACGAGTTGCGACATGACACCGCAGGCCATCGTGTGTTGGCTGAGAATAGTCTCGGATCTGCGGGCACTCTGTTTGAAATTGGCTCAGGCGAAAAGGAGAGAACAGAGTGACACTGAATATCGGTGAAGAACTGCAGCAAATTGCCAGCAAGCTGAATGAACAAGGCATCGAGTACGCGCTCTGTGGCGGTTTGGCCGTGGCGCTTCACGGTTTCCCGCGAGCGACTCAAGATATCGACATCTTGATAAAGGGTGAGGACTTGGAGAGTGTTCTCCATCTGCTTAACGCCCACGGATACACGCTGTCCGGAGGGAGTATCCCGTTTGACATAGGCCAGGAAACGGAATCACGGATTTACCGTATCTCTAAAGCGAGCGGAGAGGAATTGCTCACCGTGGATTTGGTCCTCGTCTCGCCGATTCTGGAGGACGTTTGGGCGGGACGGGAGACATATCAGGTCGATGATTATTCCTTGAAAGTCGTTTCTCTCGATGGACTGCGAACAATGAAACGCTTGGCTGGAAGACCACAAGATCTTGTGGATTTAGAGCGTCTCGACGGGAGCGAATGACATGAAGCAGTCTCAGCAAACGGACCGAAGCCGGCAGACGAGTCGCGACATGACGCCGCAGGCCATTGGACGTCGGCTGAGAATGGTCTCGGATCTGCGGTCGCTCTGTTTGAAATTGGCTCAGGCGAAGAAGAGGAAGCAACAAGAAGGCGATTCCCGATAGTCTCGCCCAACCGAGGCAGTGTGCTGGAAGAGATGAATGGTATCAGGATCTAATCACCTACCGGCTGCCAAAAGCCCGTGAGACCTTGGAAGATGCGCGGATTCTCGCAAGAGTGGATCGTTGGAACGCGCTTGACGGTCGTCTTTCTATTGTGCACGGTTCAACTCGCCGCTGCGCTCCTTGTTTCCCGGCCGGTTCATGCCGTTGAGCCATGCAGGATTGACATTGTTGAAGAGGATAGCGGCTGGCCTGTTCCGTTGGTCGAGCTACGTACAACTCATAACGTCCGGTTCGTCTCCGACAACGCGGGAGTCATTGCGTTCGACTTGCCCGAGCTCATGGGTGTGGAAACTTGGTTCTTTGTAGAGGGGCACGGATACGAAGTGCCCAAAGATGGATTTGGTTACCGGGGAGTCCGTCTTACCCCCACGCCCGGCGGAAGGCTGACTGTGAAAGTGAAACGCTTGCTTCCGGCCAAACGTCTCGGCCGTATCACCGGGGGCGGAATTTACGCGGAGTCTCAAAAACTCGGTTTGGAATCGGAATGGCGTGAACAAGGGATTTTGGGCTGTGACAGTGTTCAGAACGCTGTCCATCGCGGCAGGCTATATTGGGCATGGGGCGACACGACGCTGCCGGAGTATCCGCTCGGATTGTTCCACATGATCGGCGCTACAACGAGTCTTCGCCCTCTTCAGTCATTCAAGCCGCCGATTCGCCTTCGTTATGATTACTTTACCGACAATAAGGGAATCCCCCGGGTGATCGCCAAAATGCCGGGAGACGGTCCGACGTGGGTCAGCGGGTACGTAAGTCTCCCGGATAAAGAAAGCAAAGAGCGCCTGGTTGCACAGTACGTCAAAGTGAAGCCGCCTTTGACAGTCTACGAAACTGGACTGTGCGTCTGGAACGAGGAAACCGAAGAATTCGAGCAATATCGCGTATTGTGGACGAAAACGTCCGAATCTCCCAAGCCGCCAGTCAGTCCCGACGGTCACGCCACATTTTGGACGGACACCAACGAGAAAGAATGGGTTCTGTTTGGCGACCCGTTTCCCCACCTGAAATGTGCTCCCTGCTTTGAGGCATGGAGCGATCCAGAGTCCTGGCAGCCCCTGGAGCCGCAAAAGACTGTGCCGTCTATCGCGGGCGATGAACGAATTACTCCCCATCGGGGCTCCATTGCGTGGAATTCCTATCGCAAAAAGTGGGTTGCAGTCTTCACGGAGTTGCACGGAGAACCGTCCCCTCTTGGGGAGATCTGGTATGCGGAGGCCGACTGCCCTACGGGTCCATGGGGGCCGGCGATCAAGGTAGTGACCCACACGAATTACACGTTCTATAACCCGCGCTTGCACCCGGCGTTTACCCCTCCGGATTCACCGATACTCTTATTTGAGGGAACATACACGCAGCAGTTTGCAGATGATCCCGCAGTCACACCACGCCACGATTACAACCAGATTCTGTATCGGCTTGATTTGGATGACGCCGGTTTGTCACTGAATTAGAATACGTGACAGTCTATAAGCGAATCTGATGTGTCGATGTTGAACAAGGAACCTTGTCGGAAGGCGAGGCTTACTTCGTTTCAATGATCCTCAGCAAGGTATTGAATAGTCGATCGCAATGCCTGGCCTTTTGGCGCACGATATCGGGACTCAGCTTCTCGAGTATTCTTGGGGAGTGATCCCCCTTGTCGTATTTCCCCTTCTGTGTGTCTTTTGTCGCGTCCTTCAACGATTTCTCTAAGCGATTCTTGTCGATCTGTTCGACATCCGGATCATTTGGAAGAGGGTTTCTGTTGAATCCTTCGCCGTAAAAGGACTCGAGTGCACCCTGATCGGCGATCAACCAGGCTTCCATCATCTGGACCATGAGATGGCACTGATCGTCCGATCTGTCTCCGTCGGCCCATTTGTCTCTGTCTCTTAGGTGTTCCCACGGTGATTGAGTGACAGGACCTTCCGAATCGACAAGAAGCACGTTGAAGAATTGGGGGTGTGTTCGCAAGGCGGTCAGAAAGATATCGTAGGCTCTATCCCGCGAGCCGCAAGCAACGATTCGCCAGCCAATACGCTGCTCTCTGGCCTTGTCGCGTACTCCTTCAAGGAAAATGCCAAAACCTTTCCTCAAAAGGGTTTTCGTGTCTTTATGGTCGCCGCCTCCCTCGATGTAGATCCGAATCTCTTTCACCATCGCGTTCCACCGATTTCTCCCATCAGCCACAGCTCCCCTAGACGGTATTTCTCCAGCCATTCTGTGAGCTCTCCTCCGTCCAAGCGCCGCATCTCGCTTCCCTTCTCTGTGCGTTCGCAGACGAGGATGGACTCGGGAGTCTCTGTCAGTGCCGAGACCAGAATGTCGGAATGGGTCGTTACGATCAGTTGCGTTCTCTGAGAAGCCTCCACTAACAGATCCGCGATTGTGGGGAGCACATCCGGATGAACGCCCAGCTCGGGTTCTTCAATGCAAACCAGAGGAGGGGGACTCGGATGACAGAGTATGCACAGAAGACACAAGAAACGGAGAGTACCGTCCGAAAGCCGGGTGGCGGGTACAGGTGTGTGGAGTCCTTGTTCGTGGAGGTAAATCTGGACTGTTCCGCCGTGAATCTTGGTACTGATATCCTCGATTCCTTCGTAGATCTGCTTCAAGTTCTCACGAATCTGGTCTCCAACGGATTTTTGGTGCAAGAGGTCGTTGATCACAAGTCCCACATTTGCAGCGTTCTCCAGGAGAAAATCTTCGGGTAAATCTGCTTTCTGAGGCATGCGGGGAGGTGTGGAACGTCCGAAATTCCATTCACGGAATAACTTGATTCCTGCGAATCGAGTACCCAAATAAGTCAGTTCAGGATAGTGATCGGAGTCTATTTTCTGTTTTAATACGGACACATTTGGAGTCAGCTGCTCCGGGCGGAGCTCTCGTCTTGATCGCCCGGACTGTGTCCCCGACGGTTCCTCTAATCGAATGCGTGTGTTCAAAACGGGGTGACCATTCTGGTAACGATAGAAGAAATAAACATCCTCTTGACCGGGTTGCGGCTTTTCGTTTTCAACGTATTCATCAACAAGTTCAAACCGCTGGCCCGATTGGGCGAAATTCAGGCCGTAGCGAAGCGGCATAACACCCTCGGGATGTTCGACCGTGACCTCGACCTTGGCAACGGCGCTCTGAGCATCGCCTTTGTAAATCCATTCGGTAATCCCTCCGCCTTCTCGCACAGGTTTCGTCACGTCTGCCGGCGCGGACCGAAGAATCGAAAAGGCTTCAATTAGATTCGATTTGCCCGATGCGTTCGGTCCGATCAGCACGTTCAGAGGCATTAAGTCAATGGCTTCAGATTCACCCGAGAAGGAGAGAAAATTCTCCAGTCGTACGGATCGGATGAATCTCTTTCCTTCCATCTTCGTGATCCTCTCTACCTTCGGTCTGAAGCTCACAAAAATAGTATATCATCGGTACTTCTTCAACAAGAACTCAAACGCCTTTCGCTTTTCCTTAGGGAAATCCTCGGGTCGCGTCAGAACGGCGTCTTTCAGAGCTATGGCGCAGGGATGTTCCGTAGGGCGCGACGCCGGAATCGATTGGATCGCCTGTTTGACCACCTTCTTCACATTCTCCGCGTTCTTGGTCAGATACTCGATTACCGTTTGAATATCGACGATCTCTTCATGCCAGCAATCGTAGTCGGTGACGGACGCGACAGTCGCGTAACAGATCTCCGCTTCCCGCGCGAGTTTTGCTTCCGGGAGGGCGGTCATGCCAATCAGGTGGGCTCCCCAGCTGCGGTACAAGTGCGACTCGGCTTTTGTCGAAAATAGCGGCCCTTCCATGCAAACGTACGTTCCTTTCTCGTGCATCGTGATTTGGCAATCCTTGGCGGCTTGAATGAGAATGCTGCGTAGATCGTTGCAAAACGGGTCCGCGAAGCCGACATGGACGGCGATTGGATCGAAAAGGCTATTGATCCGACTCTTGGTGCGATCGATCAGCTGATCGGGGATCACAAGATGCATTGGTTCCATCTCGATGGCGAGGCTGCCAACAGCGTTCAAGGCGATGATCCACTCGACATCGAGCTTCTTCATGGCGTAGATATTCGCCGCAAACGGAACGTTGGTCGGGTTAAAGCTATGGGTTCGGCCGTGGCGGGGGAGAAAAGCCAATTCGCGGTCGGCGAAGGTGCCCAGGCGGATTGCGTCCGAGGGACTCCCGTAAGGTGTATTGACTGCGACCTCATCATGATACTCCACTCCCTCGAATTGATAGACTCCGGAACCTCCGATGATACCGATTCGTGCAGACATAGACTTCGGGACCGCCTTTCTTCTGATGTACCCGCAGCTGGCAGGTGGACCAAACTATGTTACGCTATACAGGTTCGTCAAGGCTTTTCTTCCCGCGCGATCCCGTGTACCCCGGTGGGATATGTGTTTCGGACGCCGTTCGACGGATGGCGGATTCTCTTGTTCCGCAGACTCAGACAAAGATTGGATCAATCGAAATGATTCGCAGCATGACCGGATATGCCAGTATTTGCACCAAAGTGGACTCGGGGCAGATTCAATGTGAGATGAAATCGCTCAACCATCGAGGATTTGATATTCACTATCATTCTTCACGGGCGCTTGCGATGCTCGACGTGCCCACGAGAGATACTGTCGGAAAACAAATCAAGCGGGGCCGGGTAGAGATTTATCTAAAGGGCGAGTTGAAGATGCAGGACGAGTTCCTGGTCAGTTCGAAACCGGAAGTGGCGGCTCGCTATTTGGAAGCCATTCGCGGTATTCAGGAACAATTCCCTAAACTTAGGCCGGTTCGGCTTGAATTTCTCTTGAACCTGCCGGGGGTGTTTGAAGTGCAGGAACCGGTGCTGTCGCCTGACGATTTATGGGGGGCTGTGCACAAGATCGTCGAGCGCGCGTTGAGCGACCTTGTTGCCATGAAGCGGAGGGAAGGAGAAAACCTGGCCGCGGAATTGAACAAGATTCTCACGAAAATCGAGCATGTCACGAGGGAGATCTCTGGAGCCCGCGAGCAGGTTCTGGAGGAATTTCGTAACAAAATGACCGAACGAATTGCGGAGTGGGTGCAAAAAATCGACATAGACGAGAGCCGAGTGATTCAAGAGATCGCGTATTACGCGGATCGCTCCGATATTCGGGAGGAGTGCGTTCGGCTTCTCAGCCACGTAGACCAGTTTCGCGAGATTCTAGAAGAGAATTCCGTCGAGACCGATGCGTACAAGGCGGTCGGCCGCCGCTTGGATTTTCTCTGCCAGGAGATGTTTCGGGAAGCGAACACGATGGGAGCCAAGAGTTCCTCCATGGAAGTGGTACAAAGAGTCCTGCGGCTCAAGGGGCAGATTGACCGCCTCCGTGAACAGGTTCAGAATGTGGAATAAGAACAAAGGATGTAGATAATGGATTGGTCAACTGACAACGACGGAACAATCGTACTGCGCCCCGGAACACCGAGCCCCAAGTTTATCCTGTATGGGGTTCTCGCAGCCGTTCTGCTGGTTATTATCGTCACCGGTAGGCCCTGGTTCACGGTGGGGCCTGAAGAGGAAGGGCTTGTTCTGCGGTTCGGCAAGTATGTTCGGTCTGCGGGGCCCGGTATCCATTTTCGTCTTCCCTGGCCGATTGAAGTTGTTGAAAAAGAACAGGTTACGGAAATGAAACGTCTGGAAATCGGCTACCGCACAGTCAGAACTGAACCGAGTGCCGAGTATCGAGATGTGACGGAAGAGCAGGTCATGTTGACCGGCGACCAGAACATTGTCTTAGTGGAAATGGCGGTTCAGTACCGTGTTTCGAATGCGTTTCAATATCGATTCGAGGTTCGCAGTCCAGATTCGACCTTAAAAAACCTTGCAGAAGCAGCCACTCGACAGGTGGTGGGCGACTACGAAATCGATGCTCCTCTTACGTACGGAAAAGGGGAGATCGAAGCCGAAATCTTCAAAAAGCTTCAAGAATTGGTCGATTTATACGGATTGGGTGTTTCAATTATTGCGGTTGTTCTTCAGGATGTATCACCACCCGATGAGGTCGCGTCGGCGTTCCGAGAGGTTGAAAGCGCCCGCCAATCCTTTGAACGATACATCAATCAGGCGCAGGGATACCGCAACAGCGAACTGGCACGTGTCGAAGGAACGGTTGTGAAGACCATTCGTGAAGCCGAGGCAAAGAAAGAACAGCGTATCGTGCAAGCGAAGGGAGAGGTCGAGAAATTCGACCGCATCCTGCGCGAGTATCAAACCGCCAAAGACGTTACGAAGACCCGTCTCTATCTGGAAACAATGGAAAACATTCTTCCCGGGAAGAGAAAGATCATTCTCGGGGCGGATGAGGATGTGTTGAAGTTTATCAATCTTCAGGAAGAGAGACCTCCTCGCGCCACCACGGAGGAAAGGACACCATCGCAGGAAAGAGACGCGGGCGGGACATCGAACGAACGATGACTCGCATCTCGCGATTAAAGTGGAGAGTAGTGGGTGCAGGAATACAGGCAAGCCTGAAAGGGATGCTGGGAGGATTTTCCATTGATGAGTCAAGGTAAAATGATAGCACTGGGTGTCGTTGGGATTCTGATTCTCGCCGCTGTTGCCAGTTGTTTGTTCACCGTCTCAGAACGTGAACAGGTTGTTGTTACTCAACTGGGGCGTCCGATTTGGGTGATTTCCGGGGCTCGTACCGAAGAGGAACAAAAAACCCTTCTTGACGAGATCGAACAAACGAACCAGGAATCGCATTTGGATGTCGATGTGAGTTTCGGAGCCGGACTCTATTATAAGATACCGTTTCTTTGGGAAGCGACTCATTTTGATAACCGTTTAATGGCCTATGAATCCGATCCGCGTCCCATTACAACGCGCGATAAACGAACCCTCATCATAGACAATTTTGCGCGATGGAGGATTACGAATCCCCTCCGTTTCATGAGAAAGGTGCGAACCATGGAGGCGGCCCGGTCTCGTCTTGACGAAATTATTTATTCTGTGTTGCGCCGGGAATTGGGACAAAGAGAGTATCAAGAGATTATTCGGACAACGAACAACATATTCGACCGCGAATTGGAGTATGCCCTCAGCGATGCAGTCAGTCGGATCGAAGTCGGCCGCGAGGAGATCAATCAGAGAGTTACTGAAGAATGCGTTCCCGCTGCGCGAGAGTTCGGTGTGCTCGTTATCGATGTTCGGATCCAACGGGCCGAATTGCCCGAAGATAACAAGAACAAAGTGTATTCCCGGATGCAGGCGGAACGGCAACGAATCGCGATGCGCTATGAAGAAGAAGGCAAGGCCGAACAGACGAAGATCATGGCGGAAACCGATAAGGAAGTGAAAATTAAACTGGCTGAGACTTTCCGCCAGGCACGTGTGATCCAAGGCGAGGGGGAAGCGGAAGCACTGAAAATCTATGCACAGGGCTTCCGCGAGGAAGATCCCACAACCGGTGCAGGACGTACGGTACGAGGGTATCAGAGCGACCCGGAGTTCTACGAGTTTCTCCGATCTCTGGAGGCCCTGGAAAAAGTCGCCGATGATGAATCGACATTTGTTTTGACGACTCGAAATCAGCTGTTTCGCTTGCTTGAATCGTTGGACTAAAGCTGGATCTGTTCCAACGGCTATGATCTATGCACGGGACCAGGTTGTGTGAGGTGCGAATATGCCACTCTCGAATCCTCGCCGCCGCCTGCTGATTACCGCCCCACTAGCGATTATTTTGCCCGCCGGTTTGATTATCTACTGCGGTTTCAAGGTTGTTGGCAATGTAGAGATGGCGCTCGGCCCATTGATCACCAGCGATCTCGATAGTCACAAAGTAACCATCGACCAGTTTCTCAAACAGGAAATGAAACGGCGGCAGCGCGAATTTACCATCGTGATGCGCTTCTATGCCGATCAACGCGAGGCTGAAGAACTATTGAGGGGTACCGCCGAGCGTCTTGCCTTCCGATTGCCTTTACCATTCGTCCGTTGGTTCTATGTCCAAAGCGCCGACGATTCTCTTCTTTTCTATGAGCGCGTAAAAGAGGCGCAGACGGCCCCTGGATTACTCCCCGGCCGCTTGTCGGAGATCAGTGTGTGGCAACGCTGTGATTCTCCGTCTGACACGATGGTGAATGATTTGAGAGAACGGATTTCGCACGATATCGAAATGGCGAGACAGCAAGCCGATTCCCTTCAGGTCGAAGGGGACATTTTCGTCAACAGCGATGAAGAGATCGGTTATTTTGTCGCCTCGAATACTGTCTTTCTTTTGGACCGGCAGCCCGAGACCGATGCGCGAACGTTGGCCCTGGGATTTGTTTTCGACCTCGAGTATGTCAAAGAGGATATTCTCGTACCGATCATTCATGAAACGCGTATTATTTGGGGCGGGGAATACAATTTGATGGGAGAATATCCGTTGGAGGTCGTTGACGAACAAAATACGGTCATTGCGGAAAGCGCCCCGGGCCAACCCGGACTCTTCGCACAAGGGTATTCGGAACATGTATGGAGCCTCGAACTGTTTCCGTTTTGGCGTGTTCGTTATGCACGTCATGCGGGTGTGGGAAAGTGGCTCAGTATCGAGGAAGTCCGAGGTGTCACGATTCCGTTGATTATTACCGCAACGGTGATCATGGTGTTGGCGATCATTCAGATGATTCAAAACCTGAGACGCGAATTGAACCTGGCGGATCTTCGCGCGAGTTTTGTCGCGCGCGTCTCTCATGAACTTCGCACGCCACTTGGTTTGATTCGGTTGTTTGCGGAGACTTTAGAAATGGGGCGCATTCGAGACGCCGAACGAAGCCGCGAGTATCTTCATACGATAACGCGGGAAAGTGAGAGGTTATCGAAGCTGATTGACAATGTGCTGGATTTCTCCAAGATCGAGGCAGGGCAGAAACAATATCAGCTCAGCCTTGGGTCTGTCTCGGACGTTGTCGAAGATGTTGCCGATTCAATGCGCTTTCACATGTCCCGAAATAATTTGGATCTCCGTGTCGACGTCGAGTCGAATCTGCCGATGGTGCGGTTGGATCGAGGTGCGATGACGCAGGCGCTGTGGAATCTTTTGTCGAACGCTGCCAAGTATTCGGGGGAAGGAAGGCTTGTCGAAGTGGATGCGAGACATGTCGATGGAGATGTAACGATCAACGTACGCGACCACGGTATCGGCATTCCTCCCAGCGAGGTCAAAAAACTGTGTCGTCAGTTCTATCGTGTGGACGATCCCCGCGTGCGCGAGCGCGGAGGGAGCGGTTTGGGATTGTCGGTTGTCAAACATATCATTGAAGGGCATCACGGCCGATTGACGATTCACAGCAGTCCGGGCGAGGGGTCGACGTTTTCTCTCCACATTCCCATTCCGGGGTCTTCGCCCGATACCAAGGAGAGTGACAACAAAACATGACGAAGATTCTTATAGTGGAAGATGAGCCGGACATGCGGCGCGGTCTTGAGGACAATCTCCAATACGAGGGGTACACCACGGTCGCCACCGCAAACGGGACGGAAGGGCTGCGGTTGGCGCAACAGGAATCGTTTGACCTCATCATTCTGGATTTGATGCTTCCGGGGATGGACGGACTCGATCTGTGCCGTCAATTGAAGCGGGAAGGCAATGTCACTCCGATCATTATGCTGACCGCGAAAGGTTCCGAAAGCGACCGGGTGCTGGGGCTCGAAGTCGGTGCAGACGATTATATCACCAAACCGTTCAGCCTGCGTGAATTACTCGCTCGCGTGAAAGCGATTCTTCGCCGTACGATCGGCGGAAGTCCTAACCTGCGGGAATATCAGTTCGGTGACTTCTATTTCAATTTCGACCGTTACGACGCAACCAAAGGCGGAGAGCCGATTGAACTCTCTCCACGGGAATTTGAGATGATTCGGCTCTTAGCGGAACATCGAGGCGAGATTGTAAGCCGTGAGATGTTTCTGGAAGAAGTGTGGGGATATGAGTCCTTTCCATCGACTCGAACGGTCGACAATCATATCGCCAAACTACGCCAGAAGATCGAAGAAGACCCTGAACATCCAAAGCATATCGTCACCGTCCATCGAATGGGATACAAGTTTGTTCCGTGAATGCTTTTCCCTGTAACCGGTCGGTTGGACTTCGCTGTAATCAACTGTTTGAAACGCCGAGGAATGAACAATGAAAAAAGCGCCGGCTGGATTATGAGCATAGGCAGCAAGGCCAAAGGCACTCCCAGTTCGAACCTGCCGAACCGGAAGTGCGATTAGGCGCTTTGGGGTTTGCCTTAGAACCATGCTTCAATGCTCTCGCCGGCAGGGGACCGATGGTGCTTGCAGAGGTTATCGTTCTTGCAGTCCCAGACGTCGGACAGGAATATCTTCTACCAGCTGTTTCCGATTGGTGCAGGAGAGTTGGCTGAAACAGTCGCTTCAGATGGGAGAATATACGATAGTCATCTCGAAGCAGAGAAGGGACTTGACCGATTAGAGTGAAAGTAGATGCAATATATGACAGACTCACCCAACGGGCGGATAAACAAACGATGAAACGACGAGATTTTTTCAAGACATTCGGTTGCGCATTACCGGCAATATCGGTGTTGGAAAATACCGGAAACGCGGCCGATTCCAAACCCAACATTTTGATAATCATGACGGACCAGCAGTTCGGCGACGGTATGAGCTGTGTTTTGGGAAGAGAGTATTTACACACACCGAATATGGACGCCCTGGCTGAAAACGGCGTTCGTTTCACCCGCGCCTACGCTCCAAATCCCCTTTGCATGCCGATGCGCACGTCCATGATGACCGGAGTATACCCCCACCAGACCGGTGTCCAAACCAATGGCCGGAAAAGGCTAGAACCTACTGGACTTGAATTAGGGGAGATCTTCAAAAGCGCCGGTTACAAGACCGCTTATTTCGGCAAATGGCACGTCGCACTGGAGGGCCGGGGCGGCTTTGACACCTTTGTTGGAAGAGACGCTATAATGAACCCGGAATATGCGGCCGATTTTCTCAAGCAAAAACACGATCGTCCGTTCCTGGCTGTGGCTTCGTTTCTTAGCCCCCACGAGATCTGCCAATGGGCGAGAAAAGAATCGATTCCCGGCAAGGAACTCGGCCCCGTTCCACCGCTCGATGAGCGGCCGCCCCTGAGAGAAAACTCGGAACCACCCAAAAACGAAACCGACATCATGACCCATATGCGCAAGTCCTACCAGGCGCACAGGCTGTTCCCGGTCGGTAATTATACGGAAGACGACTGGCGGCGCCATATCTGGGGCTATTATCGGCTGATTGAACGGGTGGACGGTTGGTGATTTTGAAAATGAGAGAATGACAATGATGACCTTGCTGTTATGATGCGGAAGACTGTTGACTCGGTTATCTTGCAAAGAGTTTCGATCCAATGACGTATGTTGTCTTGGTGATCCAACAAAGGGACGAAGGATTGGTTGCTGACAACGAAGAAAACTGAGCGAAAAGCATTCGTTAGGCGAAAGTGAATAGTATCATAAACGTGATGACCACCTAGGTGATACAGGTAATCGGGATAACGTGTAAAATGGTTTTTCAAAGGAGCCCGCATGAAAATGTTTAATTCGTCAAAGTATCATCAAACTGCGCATGGTAAAGCCCATTTATGCATTATTGTATTATGTTTCTTCATGATTTCATCAGAAATCCGTGCTGCAAACACACCGTACAGTATTGATGGTCATATCCTTCAAAAAAACGGCCAGCCCGTTTTCCTTCTTGGAGATACCATGTGGACATCAGGGGTTCGATTCAATGACGGGGAAATGGAAAGCTATCTGAATGATGCGAAGAGCAAGGGATTTAATTTTATTGGCGTATTCGGTACGCCTGGATGGGC
>CAZTDD010000021.1:0-62257 GCA_964612675.1 uncultured bacterium | reverse complement strand
ATCCACACATACTCTCCTGCGTGGTCTCGTAGGAGATCTTCCTCGTGCGCCAAATATGTCTCGTACGCCTTGTTTGGCATGATTTCTTGACCGTCTTCGCTTTCAGTTTGTCGGCTCTCCACAAGTTCAGTTTCAGGAGACACCGATAATACCTTCTGCCATAAGTCGTAACCGACCTCTTTGGCGTCCTCTACTCCTATTATATCAGTATCACGACCGTGATTCAGGGCTTGATTCTCTGGAGAGAGTGTAGCTCGTCCGACAAGTCGAACAGACAATTCTGCGCCGGGTTCCAACGCATGAACCATCTCACCAACATCCTGTGAAGACATTTCTTTCTGTAGTCTCTCGCCCGAAGGCAGGCAAATGGAAACGAGTATGTCCCGAGGATTCACTGCGAGCACTTCAGCCGGCAGGGATTTGTGAAAGTCAAAAGAAGGGACGTGAACATCAACGCCCCGCTCTTCAAACCTGGACGTTATGCTGAACCGTACCCACAGGCATGCTTCGAGAGTGGCCAAGGCAAGTTGCCGTGTCTCCGTTCCAATACTCGACTGACCAATGATCCTCTTTATGGATTCCTCGGTTTTTCGGCTATAGGGGATGAGATCTGCTTTCACGCAAGCTAGGTATCCGTGCACACGGTAAAGACTTCGCACGGGTGACGCTGTGCGTTCAATCTCCTCTGGCACATGTCGGTATTCCTCCACAAAACAACTCACGAACTTCTCGGCCTCGCCCGGGTTATCGTTTATCTTCAACTCATCGTCTCGAAGTCGTACAAGGGGGGCCTCACATTCGTATGCCGTATAAGGAATCCTGTCTCGAAGATCCCTCTCCGCGCGGAGAAGTTTTAATAGCTGCATGGCGTTTCCCTCCGTAATCTCATGGCTTTTCCTCACAAAGGCCCCTCAGACGCATGACGAGTTGAACACACCCCCTCCTCATAGATCCCTACCACATTCTCCGTCGGGATATCCGGCATGAGCGTATGGCTGGGGCAGAGGATGAAGCCGCCGTCTCGACGCATGGTATCGATCAAATCGCGGACCGCCGAACGGACCTCCGCCGGCGCACCGTGCGGCAGAAGATCCTGCACGTCCACACCGCCGTGAAAACAAAGCTCCGCGCCGAAATCCGCCTTCAGCTGCGCCGGTTCCATATCGACACAACTCGGCTGGATCGGATTCAGAATGTCAACACCCGCCTCGATCAAATCCCGAATATACAAACGCACCGACCCGCACGAGTGAAACAATAACTTTTTTCCAAACGAATGCACCAGCTCGGCCATCTGTCGAACACGCGGTTTGATGAATCGCTGAAACAAGCTGAGATTCATGAGCGGACCGGTCTGCGAGCCGAGATCGCTGATCAGGAAGTAAATATCGATTCCGTTATTGGTGCTCTCGGCGGCCCGTGCCCAATCCGCCAAATAGAAATCAGTCAGTTTGCCGGTCATAGTGTCGACCCAGGCGGGACGCTCGATCATTTCGATAAACATATTGTCCATCCCACGGACCATCGCCACCCGCTGCCAGATATCCGCGTATCCGTACAGAATGGCGTACTCGCGATCCTGCTGAATCTGTCTTTTGAGATGATCGTGAGAGACCCAGTCGTTGCTCGGCCAGTGGTGGTTCTCGATTTCTTCGAACGATGCAGCCTTGTCGAGCGCTCCGCCGCAAGCGACAAACGTGCCGTCCGACTCTCTGCGATACCGCTCGCCCCACATATTCTCGACAATACCCCGAGAGGAGTCGCTGAAATCCGGCCCGGTGTACCTGTGATCGCACCAACGCAGGTCGATATGGAACCGTTCGAGCAATGCGCGTTTGGAAGGCAGGTTCAAATCGCGAAGCAGCCGCTGCCAGACAACATCCTCCGCCCAAAAATCCAGCGGAACCCGGTCAGGCTCCTCATGCCGGATTGCGGCAAGGACACGTTCACGGCTGGTCATCCGTTCAGGCATTCAGACAGAGATCCTATTTTGACTCGTTCAGCAACAGATACAGGCCGCTTTTTCCGGAGCAAATAATGTCGATATCCCCGTCTCCATCGAGATCGTCCACGGCGGGCATCAGGCCCAACCCAACCCGGTTGCCGTAATCCAGGACCATCTTGTTCCACTCGCCGTTGTCGCGATCATACCGGTAGTAGTAGACACCGACCGGGTCATTGCCGCCTGGATCGTTGCCGTTATGCGCGTAATATCGCTTCCCGGTCAAGACGCCGGGTCCGTTTCCGTCGAGATCCACAATGAAGAGAGCATGCGCCTGCGACCAGCTGTCGTCAATCGTATGACGCACCCACTCTATCTTGTTGTCACCCGATCCCGGTTTCTGTTCCAGCCAAAAGACCCCGTAGTCATGCCCCAGCCCCCAGACGATGTCGGTAAGACCGTCGCCGTTCACATCATGCCCCTGTATCGGGACGCCGGGCCTGCCAAGATTGAACTCCGGATGCCAAATCCATTCGTCTTCGTCCCGGTTTTCTGGGGCTTCGTACCAGCCAAGCGGTGTGATGATATCCAGACGACCGTCGCCGTTCAGGTCACCGCTGCCGAGGCCGTGTTCCACTCCTTCCTTGCCTGGAGACCGTCGGTTCCAGTAAGGCGGACCATCGTTCGGATCCAGACGCTCATACCACATCACACCTTGTGCCACATCGGTCACCAGATCAGGCACACCGTCACCTGAGAGATCCGCCAGGAAAGCGGTTTCCATATTACCCGGGCTATCGAACGCATGTTCCTTCCATGTTCCGATTCCGTTTCCGGGGTTCTCCCGCCAGGCGGCTTTCTTGCTGAACCAGGTCACCGAGACAATGTCCAAATCTCCGTCACCGTCCACGTCAATCGGGAAATTGGAGAAATCGTCCCGATATCCGTGGGATTCGGGGATTTCGCAGATGAAATGACGTTCGAGACTGGGGTAATCATACCAATAAGAACCGGAAACGATTTCGTTCTTCCCGTCACCGTCGATATCGCCGATGCCGGAACATTCAAACTCCGCACTGGCGTCAATAACGATTTTCGAGAAGGAAACACTATGCACCGGGAGAACGAAAGCAAAAGCAGATGAAGCGATAAGTAGTACCGGAAATCGAAGGCGCAATGCTAAATCCATCATCTCACTACTCCGATCATGGGATTCTCAAAGTCTGAATATCATACGCTTCCACCGCTGCCAAGTCAGTGGACCAGTCGTGTTTGCTGAAGGGAAACAGATAGAACAGCGGTCCGGAGGCGTCCTTGCTATGAAATGAAGGCTGGGAGGGATAGCCAAGTCCGGCGTATTCAGTCAATTCGCGGGAAACCTACTTGCTACTATTTCTTCTTGCTGGTCTTCTTCTTGGAAGTGGCTTTCTTCTCGGAAGCGGCCTTCTTCTTAGAGGATGTCTTCTTTTGAGCAGTCTTTTTCTGAGCGGTTTTCTTTTGGGCGGTCGATTTCTTCTTCGTGGTGGTTTTTTTCTCGGTGGATTTCTTCTTGGCAGCGGTCTTTTTGGCGGTGGTCTTTTTCTTCGCCTCGGTTTTCTTCTTGGTGGCGGCTTCCTTCTTGGCTGGAGCAGCCTTCTTTGCGGCCGCCTTCTTCCGCTCGGCGGTCTTTTTGCGAGCGGCCTTTTTTTTCTCGGCGGCTTCTTTCGCCTTGCGTCGCTTTTCCTCTTTTGCCGCCTCAGCTGCCTCCTGCTCACATAAGGCCTTCTCTTTTCTGGCCTTACGACGCGCTCTGGCTTCCTCGCGGTCCCAATAGAGGAATCGGCTGCACGACTCGCAGGTAATAATAAATTCCCGTGTCTGGACGTCGATTACCGTCTGGGCAGGCAGGATCAGGCCGCATGCGCCGCAGGATTTCCCACGAATAGGCACAATGGCCTTGCCCTGACGGCGCTCAAGAAGCATGTCGAATCGGCGCAGAAGCGCCGGATCGATCCGCGTTCGAACACGCTCTCTTTCTGCTTGAAGGGATTCTAATTCTTCGACACAACGACGTGTCTTGCGTCGATCACGAAGCGCGCGCGATCGGTCCTCGATACGTTGCAGAGTCGTTAACCACTTTAGCTGTGTTTGCACCGGAACGCCCCCGACCGCCCATCGCCGGGTGGCTTTCCCATGGTCGATCCGGTGACATACGATTCCGAACCGACTCATTTAGAGGGTTTGGGCGGCACGGCCCGACTCGTGCCTATTCTTAGCAGACTCCCAACCCTTTGTCAATTCCTTATTTTGGGAATCTGCGCGGTCAAAGAACTTTAAGCCGCCAACACCCGTGTCATTCACCTAAAAAAGAGTTCAACTCCTCATAGAGCGAAGAGGAGACCAGGATCGCCCGCCGAAAATCCTCCAAAGAGAAGTATTCGTCCGGCCCGTGAGCGCGGCAATCCGGCCGCGCGAACCCCAAAAGAAGAATCGGTACCGCGAATTCCCTGTCAAAGGCTGCCACAATCGGGATCGAACCCCCTTCACGGATCAATACAGGTTCTTTTCCAAACGCACGGACAAGAGAGCGCTTGGCGGCTTCAACTGCGGGCCCCTTTGCATCGAATCGCACCGGATTTCCTTCGGCCTGGCGGGCAATCTCGATACGGCCTCCATCCAGTGGGAACGATCTCACATATTGCTCGAACCGGTCTAAGACCCTGGTAGGACTCTGGTTAGGAACCAACCGAAAAGTAATCTTCGCCGAGGCTTTCCTGGGGATCACAGTCTTGGTCCCCTTCCCGGTGAATCCGCCCCAACATCCGTTGATTTCTAGAGTTGGGCGTCCCCAACATCGTTCGAGAGTCGTGTACCCCTCCTCGCCCCAAAGACTCTCCACATCCAATTCCGAGCACAATATCTTGTCGTCCCAAGGCAAGGCGTCCCACGCGCCCCGTTCCCACTCCTGCAAAGGTTCCACATCGTCGTAGAAGCCGGGTACGGTCACACGCCCGCTCCTGTCGTGTAGCGCTCCGAGAATCCCGGTCAGCGTGTGGAGCGGATTTACTACGGCTCCGCCGTACGATCCTGAATGGAGATCCCGGTTCGCGCCATACACAGTGATCTCTGCAGCGGCGAGCCCTCGAAGCCCATAACAGATCGTAGGCGTATCTTCCTGGAACATAGCGGTGTCCGAGACGAGCACAACATCGGGAGAAAGACCGGCTTTTCGCTCCTGAATCAACGTCTCAAGATTGGGGCTGCCGATTTCTTCTTCTCCTTCAATTAGAAAACGGACATTGACGGGCGGATTTCCCTTTGTGTTCAGGTAGGTTTCCAGGCCCTTGATATGCGAGAAGATCTGTCCCTTGTTATCGGCTGAGCCTCGGCCGTAGAGAATTTCTCCTTCGACCTGCGCCGCGAAGGGCTCCCGGCTCCATCCATCTTCCGTGCGGGCGGGTTGCACATCGTAATGACCGTAAATCATTACAGTTGGAGCATCGGAACGCACATTCAATTCGGCCAGGACAGCCGGATGTCTTTCGGTCTGAACGATTTCGGCGGTCAGGCCGAGTTTGCGGAGCGAGTCGGCGATCCAGTCGGCCGCTCTAGCGATATCCTCTACGTGTTCCGGGTCAGTGCTGATACTCGGTATTCGAACGAGATCTTGAAGTTCCTCGATAAAGCGAGTTTGATTTGCCTTCACGTACTGAGTGAAATCGGTCACAAAAACACCTCCGTTGTTCCGACCAATGAACAGGATCGAGTTCTCTTTCTACTCTATCCAATTCATAGACGGGGAACCTATGCTCAATGTCATTAAGTTAACTTTCAGAGAAGGAGCGAGGGGAGGGCGAACCTCCTGGTGAGCCGCATTTTTCTTCGTTTCGGCTCGGCGGGAGCCTCGCCCTCCCAGTAAACGGCTTCCCCCTTTCCTAAATGACATTGAGCCTATGCTGCCCTCTGTTATGACTGCGGTGTTTGGCAATGCCTTGGGTGGTGGGACGGCTCCACCGTGAGTTTTCTGTCGATCAGTTGATTACGAGAGGACTGTCTGGGTTCAGGATCCGAAAGGCAGCTCGAAGCTGGTTGTCGGTCAAAAGGAGTTTCTCCAGCCGGCTCGAGTAGCTGACCGGAGTCGGCTCTTCCTCACTCGCTTCTTCCTCATCCGCCTCATCATCGGTCACGTCCGCGGATGCTGTTTCGTACTGTTCGCGCTCAACCTCCACATCCGGCTCGATGCCGAGGTCGTGGATACAACGCCCCTTCGGCGTGTAGTATTTGGCGACAGTCAGGCGCAGGCCGGCATCGCCGTGCAGCTGGAACAGCTCCTGAACGGAGCCCTTCCCGAATGTTTTTGTCCCCACCACGGTGGCCCGTTTGCTGTCGCTGAGAGCCCCTGTGACCACCTCGGAAGCACTAGCAGAGTACTGGTTGACCAGAATGACCAGCGGAATCTGGGTGAAGCCCTGGTCGCTTGTATTCTGATCCAGGAAATTGACACGGGTATCCGGCGATCGACCTTGGGTATACGTGATTAGAGCCCCCTGTGGAAGGAAGAGATCCGCAATCTTGACCGCCTGATCGAGAAACCCTCCGGGATCGTTACGGAAATCGAGGATCAGTTTTTTCATTCCCTGCAGATGTAAGCGTCGAAGCGCGTCTCGGACGTCCACGGCACAGTTCTGGTAGAAACTCAGCAATCCCAGATATCCTGTATCGTCGTCGAGCATTTCCTCGATAAGCAGCTGATCCTGCTGAATCGGCTGGCGTGTGAGAACAAAATCGATGGGGAAGGGAGTACCTCCCGGACGGCGGATGGTCAATTTGACCTTCGTGTTTTCAGGCCCGCGAATTTGATCAATGGCCGCGTTCCTGTTCTCCTCCGGCGTTCCCGTCGCACTGAGAGGAACATCATCCACGGCGACGATCACGTCTCCCGACTCAATCCCCGCCAAGAACGCCGGGCTGCCGGGGATCGGCCGCACAACAAGTAGGCCCGCGTTGCTTACATAGTCCCAATCGACATGGATTCCGACACCGTAAAAGCGGTGCTCCGGATTGCCCTCGCCGGACAGAAACTGCTGGAGATCGCCATAATTCCTGGGTGGCAGGTACTGGCTATACGGATCATCGAGGGCGTTCACCATGGAGGTCAACGTGGCATTCCACAGACCGGTGACAGGCGCAATAGTCGCCGAACTGATCTGGATTCGACTTTCGATCAGATCGCCAAGATGCTTAATATATTCGAGGTCGTTGAGTTCGTAGGGGGGGGCGTAAGTGGCTAGAGTGATGGCCGCGCTCGCTCCTTCCACATTCTTCACCAGCTGTTCCGCCCCATAGAGCGCGTGGGCAAATAGCTTTTTGAAATCCGTGTTGGGGTCTTCATAGCGCTGGCGAATGTGTCGAATCACTTCAGTGAAATTCTGTCTACCAATCTCATAGGCTTCGCGATTGGTATCGATTCGCTCGTCGGCACACGTGGGTCCTGCGAAGTAGATCGCAAAGACGACAAGTATGAAACGTACTATCCAGATTCGCGCATCAGTCCACCGCCATACCATCATTTACCGCCTCGTCTATCCCGTCATTAGTTCCACGTCAGAGTCGAGGGCTGTCGGCCGATGACACTCTCAATCCGGAGGTTCTCGACATCTAAGGCCGCGGCCAACACGAACACATTCTCGTAAACTTTCTTAAAAACCTTACCATAACTCTATCCATCGGCAGAGTGCCGGACAATCTTTACGAATTGTTACCGTTGGACGATTGCCCCCCATCGCCGGAGCGGTCTTTGCCGATGGACTCTTTGTTCCGTCGGCCTGAGCCACCGCGCCGTGCTCCGCCGCGGGAACGACGTGAACGTGTGCGGGATCCAGTGCCACCGCCGTTTCCTCCGTCACGCGAGCCGCCGCGTGGACGTCCGCCGCGGTTACGCTGTGAACGGGATCTGTCACGACGTTCCGGCACACCTTCTCTGAGCGAGACAATCACACGGCGATATGCCCCGTCTCCTACACTGAACGTCGTGACCTTCGGATGGTCACGTAAGGTCATGTGGATGATTCTGCGATCCTGCGCGCTAAGCGGATCGGTCCGTTGATCCCGTCCTTCTTTTAGCGCCTGATCCGCGAGCCGCTGCGCAAGACTGTGAAGGTTGTCTTCGCGCCGGTCACGGTAGTTGTCGATATCGATGATCACTTTTTTCCATTTGTCTCGTTCGCTGTTGATGATTCGCGACGCCAGATATTGCAGAGCATCCAGGGTTTGGCCGTGATGGCCGATCAGCATCGAGGCCTCCTCGCCCAGTTTCACCACGAGACTGCTGTTTTCTTCTTCTACAACCGGCTCGAGTGCAAGCCCCAATCGCTTAATAATGTTTCGGATCAAGACTCTTGCACTGACCTTGTCATCCGGTCGGACGCTGATCCTGACTTTCGCATCGCGTCGTCCAAAAAGCCCCAAAAAACCGGATCGACCGGTCTCAAGAGGTTCCACCTCGACTTCGTCACGCTCCGCACCCAGTACTTCAAGTCCATTGCTAATGGCATCTTCAATCGTTTTTCCTGTTTTGGTTGTTCCTTGCATCACCGTTTCCTCCGGGATTGGCTCCGAGTGCCGGTCTTCTTGGGCCGGCTGCTTGCCGACGGTCCCGCACGAGCCTTTTGGGGGGCTTCCTCATGGCTGAACTTATCCATAAGTATCCGCTGCACCGTGTCCACGCTCATGCTGACGACAAAGTAGAGAATGACTCCGGAGGCAATGGACCAGAAGAAGAAGACAAACACGATCGGAATGACTTTCATTGCCGCCGCGTTCGGCATCTCCACCTTTTGCCGCGATTGACTCCAGAGCATCAGCACGCAGTAAAGCAGCGGAAGAATGTTTATTGGAATGATGTATCCCGCAATGGGGACAAAGAACGCCTGATCGGGCTCCGAAAGGTTCTGAATCCAGCCCACAAAAGGCGCTCCGCGAAGTTCGATGGCCTGATTGAATGTGCCCCACAGCGCGATGAAAATCGGCAGCGTCGGCAGCATCGTCAAACAGCCTGCCATCGGATTCACTTTGTTTTCTCGGTAGAACTCCATCGTTTTCTTCTGGAGTTCCTGGGGGTTGTCTTTGTATTTCTCCTTTAGTTCGTTGATTTTCGGCTGAAGCGCCTGCATTTTCTTCATCGAAGCCATCTGTTTGTGGTAGAGCGGATACATCAGCAGACGGACCATGAAGGTCAAGAGAATGATCCCAACGCCGTAGTTTGGAACAATTTGGTGGAAGAACTGAAGCAGATAAAGGAGAAGACGGGCAATCGGAGAAACGACACTCGAGAGAAAATAATTCTGCACAAGTTCTTCGAGGGTAGGATCTACAGCGGCCAATAAATCCCCGTCTTTGGGACCGACATACAGCTCAAATTCATGTTCTTCCACTTTCCCCGGAGCCAGGTTTTCAATGGGGAAATCCAAACCGACTATGGGGCGAACATAATCGACGGTTTCTCCCGGGATCCTTGATAGACCGACACACGCTGTGTCTGTCCGGGAGCTGGGGATAATCGCACCGAGAAAGTACTTCGTGTCGACTCCTACCCACCGGACACCGTTCTGGAAAACCTGTTTCTGCCAAAGCAGTCCGAGGCTGCCAACCTGTGTGGGATCGTTTCTCTCCTGTAGGGCCGCCTCCGCAACCTGAACATAATCTCCCGTCTGCCGCGGCATCTTCGGATGGTTGCCGATATCGCCGTCGACACTCGCCACGTGGGCGGAGTTCAGGGATTGAGTCTGGGTGGAGGGATGCAGGAGTCCGCCCAACCAGGTAACCCGAAATGTGCCGTCATCTCCCCACGAGATTTCGGAATCGGTCGTGTTTTCAATGCGAATCCGAAAATCGATCGTGTATTCGCTCGGACGGAATATGTAGATTTTTGAGACCTTCAGCCCCTCCGCTTCCGCAGTAAAGGTCAGTTCGGTAGAGCCGTCTCGCAATTGCCGCTTCCGGCCGTCATAGACCACATCCTTGTCCCAAAGCCCGGTTCCCCACCGGCATGCGAGCGGGGACGCGGGGTACAGTTCATCTCCTACCACCAGCTCTTCGGCAGCGTTCAAGCGCTGCACCGGTCCCGCGGATTCGGCGGAGCCAAGGTAAGGCTTCAACTGCCTGTAGCGTTTTAATTCTTGTATGTCGAGATGATAATCGGCGTAGTCAAGATAAGCGCGAAGCTGATTGGGCGAATCGAGACGTGGGGGCACAGAGGGTGGCGGTTGCTGGGCGGCACGGAGTTTCAGATATCTCTCGTCCGGGAAGATCTTCTGATAGTCAAGGAGACGCCAGGAAAGCGGGACACCTCCTCGATTCGTAAACTCAACCCTCCACAGGTCGCTTTCGATAACGTGAGTAACGTGCTGGATTTTTTCGTCCGCTGCGGCGAGCCCGCTCCAGCGATTGGAGACGGAAGGCTGTTCTTGAGTGGGATGATCTTGCTCGGAACGAGGCGTTCGTTCAGCGGTAGCAGTAGCCGAGGGTGTGGCGCTTTGGACGGATTCCTCTTGCTGCTGCGCGGAAGCCGCACGTTGGGCGGCCCGGTGGCGTTGAGCCTCCTTGAGACGCTGTGTGTTGCGCCAGCTAAAAATCAGAATCACGGCCATCGACAACCCGATGGCCAGAATCATTCGCTTTTCCATTCCGTCTCGTTCCAAACTGGGCGGGCACTACCGCTCGGGAGGCAGATCGACGCCCCCTGGATGCCACGGGTGGCATCGGACTATTCGAGCGACTGTGAGACGGAGTCCGCGCCAAATGCCAAAGCGGTCAATCACCTGGCAGGCATAGGATGAACAGGACGGATAGAAGCGACACATCCGCGGTAACCAAGGAGAAATCGCTTGTTGGTATACTCGCAGACATTGGACCAGTAAACGTCGCATTCTCTTCAATCCGGCGGGTCAATGGATCGGGGGTTCCGGAGCGGCGGCGTACGATTACAACAGCCTGGCTTTTCGAAGTACGCGGCGAAAATCTTCTTCAATCTCCGCAAAGGATGCCGTCGCGCTTTCCGGATGGGCCGACAGAATCATATCCGTCGGTTCCTTGATCTCATTCTTGAGTCGGCGAAATTGCTCGCGGAATCGTCTCTTGACCCTGTTCCTCACAACCGCCGATCCAACCCGCTTCCCGACCTGGACTCCTAAACGCGATACATCCGTGGGACTTCGCATATACCGGATACTCAACAGCGTCCCGCGGACAGTCCGTCCAGCCCGCAACCGTTCAAAATCGCGTCGTTTTCGCAGCCGTTCATACCGCCGAAACGTCTCACGTACCCGAAGGCGTTCCCCTTGACCGGTCACATCGACCTACTTCTTGCCTAAATCTGGTTCCGTCCGTTCGCCTCCGCTGTTGTGCAGCCCCTGAGGACAAGTCTCCCTGCCTCGTCACTTCTCCACTGCGGTTTCGAGCGGCTTCTTTCAGACGACGCTCTCCTGCTATACCGTATACGACCTTTTTCAGGAAGACGATCCCAAAAACAGAGGGGTCCGGCGAATCTCACACTGCCAGCCGATGACGTCCCCTCTTGCGCCTTCTTTGAACTACTTTGCGGCCGCCTTTGGTCTTCATTCGGGCACGAAACCCGTGAGTGCGTTTTCGCTTGATGACACTGGGTTGATATGTGCGTTTCATAATAAAGTTGTCATTCCGTTCGTTTCAACCATGAATTGCAAACTTTTAGACTAACACAGTGCAAAGTGAAATCAAGGAATCTCAGCCCCTCGGGCAGGTTGTCCTGCCCACCGATGAGGGATACACTACCCACCATTGTAACATCCCATGCTCGCCGGGCACAGGAGATCCCCTGAAAGGCGAGCCGGGAGGAAACAGGTTATTATGGACGAATACAAATGCGACGTTTGTGGATATATCTATAATCCCAAAGCCGGAGATCCCGATGGCGGGGTCCCCACCGAAACCGGTTTCGATGAGCTGCCGGACGATTGGGTATGTCCCGATTGCGGCGTAGGCAAGTCCCAGTTCAAGAAAATATAGATGATTAGGCGAACCGATCGAATCCCATGTATACAGCCACAAATAACGCAGGTAACCAATGTGAGCCGGCGCGTTGTCGGTTGTTTATGTGTCTGGTTGATTTGCCTGATCGCCGGAGTTGCTATGGCCGATCGCGTGGTTGATTACAGG
Organism: uncultured bacterium; assembly: GCA_964612675.1. Taxonomy (GTDB): domain Bacteria; phylum Hinthialibacterota; class Hinthialibacteria; order Hinthialibacterales; family JAKPRU01; genus CAZTDD01. Next base: position 50,142 of record CAZTDD010000021.1, on the reverse strand, counting down.
AAGTTGCCCCGGTATCAATGTCCGAAAATCGAAGTCCCCCCCGTTTTGGACGGGCGGTTGGACGACCCGGCGTGGAGCGCATCGCCGGCAATTGATCCGTTCCGTCGGGCTCAGGATGGCGAACCCAGCGACTATTCGACCTCCGCTCGCCTCTGCTGGGATGAGAAGAACCTCTATCTCGGCTTCCACTGTGAAGACCCCCATATTTGGGCCACGATGACTGAGCGGGACGAGCACCTTTGGGATGAAGAAGTCGTTGAATTCTTCGTGTCGCCCACGGGCGATGTGCGCCGATATTTCGAGATCGAGGTAAATCCACTGGGTGTCATCTGCGACCTGGATATCACAAATCGTTACACACCGGAGCAAGGCTCCCAGTCCATCTCGGGGGATATCGAATGGAACGCCGAGAATCTGCGCACAGCCGTTACAGTCGACGGAAAGATAAACGATCCCGATAGCACCGACACATCCTGGAAAGTGGAAATCGCGATACCGTTCCGGGATCTGGACAGACTAACGCCGATCCCCGGCGAGGTCTGGCGCTGCAATCTGTTTCGCATCGAACGTCCGAAAGACGGGGCAAACGAGTTCTTGTGCTGGTCGCCGACTTTCACCGATCCTCCCGCCTTTCATCACCCGCAGTACTTCGGGTTTTTGGAATTTGTTACAGGAGATCGGTAAAGAGTCTTCAATCGTGAGGCTGGCGCTCTATTGTCGTTTCACTTCCGATACGTACCCCTTTGCCATACGATTTGGGCATTCTCTTTCCCGGCCCTTTTTGATATTCTTTACACGTGTCTGTGTATGGCATCGCCCAACGACGCTATTCTTATGAGAAACCGGGAGTCAGAAATGACATACTCTCTCTCACGCTCAAGCGGCAGGGGTTTCACTTTGATTGAGCTCTTGATCGTTGTCGCGATTATCGGCATCCTCGCGGCGATCGCAGTACCTAATTTCCTTAACGCGCAGCTGCGCGCGAAGATCGGCCGAGTGGAGGCCGAGTTCAATACCATCCGAACCGCGTTCGAGACGTATCGCCTTGACGGAAGCGGCCGCTTGCCCGACGCTTGGACCATCGGCGGGTGGTACGAGGCCTGGAAGCGATTCACGACTCCTATCGCGTATCTCTCCACGGTCCCCATCGACCTTTTTCAGCCGAAAAACCCTGCGGAATACGTAAACGGACACAACTTCTATGAATTCGGGGAGGCGTATCGCACACAGCCCGGGAACGAAAAAGACTACGCGTTGGCCAGCCTCGGACCGGATATGGACGACGATACCCTTGCACTGGGCAGTTATCCGAACTCTCCGAAGTGGGTTTCCTACTCGGCAACCAACGGCCTGGGCAGTGACGGAGATGTTTTGTTTGAGACCCATCCGGGATTGAATCCGGTACAATGGTAAGAGATTCGCGGCGCATGCGGTACAGCCTCAGGATTACAGGTTTTTGTCCGTGTATTCGTAGCAAAACCAGACGGTTAAGACTTTCTGTGATAGAACATTCATTATAGACAGACAAAGAAACAGGCGCTACCGATTTTCATTGAGTGACTTGACATCGATGTGCACACCGATAAACTCAACCATGACCGCAGTTGAGTATTGATCGGGAGCTCGATATATAACTCCCGCGTGAGAATGATGTCTGAAGATATGTACCTATCCATCTCATCCTATCTTTGGCATGAACAGCCGTTCCTTGAACATCTGGAAACAGTCGTTCGAAACGGTTTTGACGCCTTGGAGATCTTTGCAACCCACAAGCATCTGGATTTGCGCAATCCGGATGCGGTGCAGGAAGCAGGGTTGGCGCTCCGCAAATTCAGCATTCGCCGTGTAACCCTCCACGCTCCCAAGATCGGAGTCGATCTGTCCTCGCCGGACCCGGTTCAGCGGGACGAATCGGTTCAGGCGTGTTTACGTGTTTTGGACGCCGCCACGTTACTCGGCGGTAGTCTGGTCACCTTCCATCCAAGCAGCGTTGAAGCGGAGACCGATGATGACCGTACACGATGGCCCGCTCTGATGGTCAGTCTGAAACAGCTGGCCCGGTATGCCGCCGAACGGGACCTCTTCGTCGGTGTCGAGAATCATCCTCGCCCGCTTTTCTGTGAAGATCCGGTTGAACTCTCCTCGCGGATTGCGAAATTGGGCATGGGAAATCTCGGGATCACCCTGGATCTGGGACATGCTTATGTGAACGGGCAGCTTCCGGGCTGCATCCGCCACCTGGAGTGTCCTCTGCTGGCGGTTCAGGCCTGCGATACCTCCGGGCATTCCGACGACCATTTCTTCCCCGGACATGGGGAAATTCCCTGGGAAGAGACTTTCTCGGCGCTGTCCGATGTCGATTTCCAAGGCCCTCTAATTGTTGAGATCAAAGACGAACGTCCTCTGGGAATTGTATTAGAAGACCTAAATCGCTTCGCAACAGAAATGGGACTGTACGGCGTCGAGCAGTGTCCAGGCTAAAATCCCGCCCTGATGAACTTCGACAGCACATATGATGAGCCTTATATGCGGCGTGCGCTCGAACTTGCCGCCGAAGGCCGCTATACCACTTCACCAAATCCCCGTGTCGGCGCAGTTATCGTGTCCTGGAGCGGACCCGTCCCGATTGTGGTCGGCGAGGGGTTTCATTTGCGCGCCGGGGAACCGCACGCGGAAATCCTGGCTCTTTGGGAAGCCGGAGAAGCAGCGCGCGGCGCATGCCTCTATGTGAATCTTGAACCGTGTTTCCATCATGGACGAACGCCCCCTTGCGTCGATGCGGTAATCGAAGCGGGGATTTCGCGTGTCGTTGTCGCTATGGAGGATCCGTTCCCGCAGGTTGCCGGACGAGGCATCGAGAAGCTGCGCAAGGCTGGCGTCGAGGTCCGGCTCGGGGTTTGCGCTGAGGAAGCACAGGAGCTGAATCGCTATTTCATCTGCGCTCATCAACTGAATCGTCCGTGGGTTGTGTTGAAAATGGCGATGAGCCTGGATGGGAAGATTGCGACGCGTACGGGCGACTCGCGCTGGATCTCCTCCGAGGAATCCCGTGCGCAAGTTCACGATCTACGCGCTCAGGTGGACGCCATTCTGGTCGGTTCCGGGACCGCACTGCGTGACAAACCTCATTTGACCGCCCGCCCGACCGATGTTCCCGCCGATCGCCTTCGCCAGCCGAGGCGGATTGTTTTGGACACACGCGGACGGCTTTTTCCGAAGGTCGATACGATACGCGACATTGACGCGGCGCCGCTCGAAATCCTGGTCGGTCAAGTGGTGGATACATCCTCTTTGCCGGCATCGCATATCGAAGTCACCCGGATTCCCCGCGAGGAGAATCGCCTGCCTCCAAAGCAGGTCCTCGACCATTTGTTCCGCAAACAGGTACAATCGATTTTGATCGAAGGGGGACAGGCGGTTGCGAGTTCGTTTTTGGACGCCCGCCTGGTCGATGAGGTTTATCTTTTCATCGCCCCGATCTTGATCGGCGGTTCGACCGCTCCCGAGGTTTACTCGGGACGAGGCGTCGATGAAGTTCGCAACGCGTCGCGCCTCCGGAATGTGGAAGTGAGCGAGATCGGCGGCGATGTCTTGATTCACGGGAGACTGACGGAAATTGCGGGCGTGAAGGAATAACCATGTTCACAGGAATCATCCGGTCGATCGGGTCGGTGCGGAGGATGGACCGACGGGCGAAAGGCGCCCGCCTCATCGTGGCCTGCCCCGATATCATCGAGGATATCGAGGTCTCCGACAGTGTCGCCGTGAACGGCGTTTGTCTGACCGCAACCGAGAAAACAACGGATGCGTTCGCTGCGGATGTATCCCAGGAGAGCTTATCTCGCTCGAATCTCTCGGCGCTCACCGGCGGTTCTCGTATAAACCTGGAGACCTCGCTTCGCCTGGGAGATAAACTCGGCGGTCATCTGGTCTTCGGCCATGTCGATGGACTGGGGGTTATTGCGAACCTGGGGCAGACCGACGAATTCTACGAACTGACTGTAGAGTTTCCCGAAGGACTGTCGCACTACATCGCGGAGAAAGGGTCGATCTCAATTGACGGAATCAGTCTTACGGTTGCGTCAATCTCAACGAAGAGATTCTCGGTAGCTGTCATTCCGTACACATTCGAGGAAACCACTCTTCAATATCGGCGTGTCGGCGACAAAGTCAATTTGGAGGTTGACATGCTCGCCCGGTATGTCGAGCGGATGCTGGGGAAAGAGCAGTCGACCGGCATGACAAGAGAATTTCTCAGCGAGCATGGGTTCATGTAGTCACCTCGTCCGCCCTTCAGACAATCACCCCTTTCTTGCCTTCTCCACCAACCGATTCTTCATGTTCCAGAGCCTATCGGACAGCGAGACGTGATAGATGTGCGGATTGATAATCCGGCGGACACCTGGATCCAGCTTCTCCATGTCCTTTTTCCTTCGTTCCCGGATCTCTTCCATGGACGGAAGATCGACCAGCAATTCGCCGTCCTTCAGGATATCGACCAGTAACGGCTCAACGGCGGACACATCATCCTGTTTCAGTGTCCTTTCTTTCGTGTGGTCGGTGGGATGCCGAAGGACGATCTCCTCGGCCCCTCGTGGATCCTCCTCGGCCACGGTCAAAAGATCGGCCGTGGCGCGGTTTCGTCGGTCATACAGCCGCCACGCATTTTTGTCGCCCGGGTTGATGGTCTTCTCGGGGGTCTCCGAGACTTTCATGGCAGGTTTCCATTCTTTATCCCGCAAAGCGACCAATTTGTAGACCCCATCCAGTGCCGATTTGCCTTGCGAAGTGATCAAACGAGTCCCAACACCGTACATCAGACGGTGGATCAGTTGATCCGGGTCAACGCCGTAGCTGGCCGCCTCCTCCTGAATCTGAGTAATAATCTGAAGGATGACCAGTTCATCGAGTTCATTGGACAGAACGATTTTGACATCGGGAAATCCGGCGTCATTCAACATCTTGGCGGCCTGGATGCTCAAGTGGGCCAAATCGCCCGAATCCAACCGTATACCGACGGGCTGATGTCCCTTCTGTTTTAATTCCTCAAACACTTTGATCGCGTTCGGGATGCCGCTATGAAGGGTGTCGATCGTATCGACCAGAAGTACGCAATCGTCGGGATACAAATCGGCAAACGCCCGAAATGCGCCCAATTCGCCCTCGCCAAGCGCCATGAACGCCTGAACCATGCTGTGCGCGTGCGTACCTTTCGGAGGGTACCCGAGCACATGGGAAATTCCCACATTGGAACTAAAATCGGCACCCCCGATCAGCGCCGCCCGCGCTCCCGCATTCGCTCCGCTCTCTTGAGCACGCCGCATTCCAAACTCCAGCAGAAGTTGTCCTTTTCCGCTTTCATGAATTCGAGCGGCCTTGCTGGCGATCAGGATCTGGAAATTCAGGAGATTCAGAAGCGGCGTTTCCAGGATCTGAGCGATGGCCAGAGGTGCGCGTACCATTGTCAGAGGAATGTTCGGATGAACAACGCGTCCTTCCGGGATCGCACGCAGGTTTACGCAATCGAAATTTCCGTTTTCGCGAAACCAAGCCAGGAAATCGTCCTGGAAGATGCGCTCGCCGGTCTGGCCTTTTTGGGCGCGCATATATTCGATGTCCTCGTCGCGACAGGAGGATTGACGCATCCAATCGAGAAGCCATTCCAGACCGGCGTTCACACAATACCCGGCTTTGTGGGTTCCGTAATCGGGATAATCGCGAAAGAAATGATCGAACTGCGCCTCCTTCTCATGCAGACCGACACGAAAATAGAGTTGCGCCATGCTCAGTTGATATTGATCGGTGTAGAGGATTCCATGGGCGGTGTCAAAATCTTTTCGTTTCATCGCTTTGCTTTCTCACCTCGTTCGAGGATCTCGATAACCTCGCCATCTGAAAGGTCGTGGAAGTCCGCGTAGAACGACGCGACCGCAAACGGCGACCGTTCTTGCGCGGCAAGACAGTAAACCCGGTCGAAATGCTCCTCGACGGTGTGGATGGAGCGTATCGGAGAGACCGGCACACAGAGTGTAACAGACAGCGGATTGCCCTTCCTGACCATCTTGACCGCAGCCAGCATACTGTAGCCGGTCGCCAACCCGTCATCCACCATGAACGCATGTTTTCTATTTACGTCGGGAGGTGAATCGCTTCCGACATATTTTTCCGCACGGCGACGGACTTCCCGATTGACCAGCTCTGCAACTCGGTCAACCTGCGAGTGGGATATTCTGAAATCATGGACAACCGCTTCGTTGATCACCCGGCTTCCATCAATCGCAACCGCGCCGAATCCCATTTCGGGAGAATCGGGGATCGGGAGTTTTCGTGCAAGAACAGCGGTGCATTCGGCATCGAGCGCCTCCGCGATGGGAGCAGCCACCGGGATACCGCCACGCGGCAAGGCCAGGACAATCGATGGTTCGTCCGGGCGAAAATGGAGAAACTGCGCCAGCTCCCGGCCTGCATGCGCACGATCCTCGAAAAACGCAGACGGTCCCGGAACATGTCTTTGGATCTTCACATCAGCCATTTTGTCTTCCTTTTGTTTGCTGCTTGTTCAGCATTCTCTGTTGTTTTGTTGTTTCCGGTCCTTCACTCCAACTCCCCGACCGGCGGTGTACGCCAGCGACAGTCCCTTCACTAAGAAGTAATACGAAACAAAATCCTCAATGCAAACAGTCTCTTCGGACCCGTGGGGCATTCCCCCACGGTAGAAACCGCGTTTTCCCCATCTGTTTGTAGAAAAGCCTATAGGACAATATCAGTTATGCTGAAACGTTTGATGAAGCGCTGCGAGGCCTGTTCGAGCAGCTATCGAACCAAGCGGTTCCGGGACAGGAAACGGGGGATTGACGGACAAGACGCGAGATTAACAGCCAATTTCAATTAACCCAGAAAAATAGCGAGCACCTTGTCGGGAGGGCGAGGCTCCCGCCGAGCCGTTGTTTCGTATGATAAACGCGGCTCATCGGGAGATTCGCCCTCCCATCAGCCCACCAATTTCTGTTCGGATGTCGCACCATCAGCCTCGATGTCGAGCGTGGAACCTCCAATGAAATTCGGATCAATCCGTTGGTGGGCTACGGGCTCCAGTAGACAATAACCAGGCACCGTAGTACACGACGACGCCCGTGAGCCCACCCTACAGTCTTCTACTCTCCCGTAATTTGTTATTTGAATACATGATACCGTAATGAAAGTTCTACCGTCACGTTCAGTATCTCGAGGCGTTCTAAGGAGACTTGTCTAATGCTTTGTTTACGATTGACCGCGTCGATCTTAGCCATCTTCTTTCTTGTTTCGCAGACCATTGATGCGAAACCCAGCGACGAATACGGCACAGTCGAAATTCTTCGAGACAAATGGGGTATTCCGCACATCTTCTCGGACACCGACGAGGGCGCGATGTACGGCCTGGGATATGCCTGCGCGGAGGACCGCGCCTTTCAGATGTACTACTCGCTTCGAATCATCCAGGGGCGGCTGGCGGAAGTCGTCGGCGATAGACCGAAGCTGAACCGGCAAAAAGGGACGGCGGTCGATGAAGACAAAAAGATGCGCATTATGGGGTTTTATCGGGGTGCAAAACGAGTCGCTCAGAATCTCGACAAGGAAACGATGTCGCTCCTGCAGGCATATAGCGACGGTGTAAACGATTTCATTCGGGACAATCCGGAGAAACTCCTTTATTTATTCGGCGAACTCGGCCTGGAGCCAGAACCGTGGACGCCCGCCGATTGTATTGCGTCCTGGTGGCATGTCGGGAAATTCTTCGCCGCTGAGGGTCTTCACGACACGATGGTTTATCACCGATTGAAAAGCGGTGCCGTACCGCGAGGCGCGAGAGGGCGCGGAGGACGAGGCGCTCGTGCGCTGCGTGGTCGATCCGTACAACCCGAGGTTGAAATCGACGAAGAGGCAAGTGTCGTTCGACGGGAGGATGTATCCGACGAATGGCTCAAGAAGGTGCGCCGTTTCGAAAAAGAACACGGCCTAACAAAGAAAACCGAAACGCCAAGCGATGGCGACGGACCGCGCTTCAGTCACGCCTGGTTGGTCGGCGGAAAGAAGACCTCGACCGGCTCCTCGGTCCTCTGCAGCGATCCGCAAACCCTCGTTCGGAATCCATCGCTATTCTACGAATTCCACATTTCCGGCGAGACATTCAACGCGCGAGGGATCGGTGTTCCCGGCAGCCCGGTACTCTTGATCGGTTTCACCGAACATGTCGCCTGGGGGCTTACCGCACTCGGGGCGGACCAGGCGGACCAGTTCTTTCTGAAGACCGATCCCGAGCATCCGGATCAGTATTATTTCGATGGCGAGTGGCGAGACATGCGCGCATGGACCGAGACCATCAAGGTTAAAGATGGATCGCCCGTCAAACTCACTCTGCGCGAAACACACCTCGGTCCGGTCGTGAACGATATTGCACATGATGTTCGCCGGGATGAAACAGTGGTGTTGAAACGAATCCCGATGTGTGAAACCGACCGCGAAACCTGTCAGGGGGCATTTGCGATGATCCGGTCGAACAATGTCGCCGAGTTTTCTGAAGTCCTGGAAGGGTGGCGGTTCCCCAGCGCGAACATCGTCTTCGGCGATACCCGGGGCGATATCGCTTATTGGACGTTGGCCGCGATACCCATCCGGTCCCGTCACGCACTCGATGAGGGGAAAGCGACCCATGACGGCTCCGCGTCGAAATACGATTGGCAGGGCATCGTCCCGTACGACTTGCTGCCGCATGTTGTGAATCCGTCACGAGGCTATCTCGAAAGCGCGAACCATCGCCCGATCGGTCCTTACTACACGATTCCCATCGGTATCAGCACAGGCTCGGGGGGCGATACGGTTCGCTCATGGCGTCTGCGCGAGCTGTTGAAAGAGAAAGAGCGATTCACGCCGAAAGATGTTTTAGCGATCCACTACGACTGTGTGAACGCCGCCAAACGCGAAATAGTCCGGTTTGGCCATCACCTTCGGGACGTACTAAAAAAAGAGCTGCCGGACAACACAATGAACGCCCTCGAATACTTGGAAGATTGGTACGAAAAGGGCGCGGAATCCTGCATGGACCGGCGGGGCAGCGAGCTGGTGAATCTGATCCCGACGATGTTCCGCATGACAACAAGCGAATTGACATGGACATACGGCGGCGGCGATTCCGGCCTGTGTCGTTTCCTGAAAGAGGTCTCGGAACGTCTTTCTGAAGATCCGAAGGCATCGCTGAACGAGCAGGAGCAGGAATACATCGCAAGTGTATTGGCCCAGGCGTGGGAGGCTGCCGTCCGCCGGTATGGGCGCAATCCCAAGGATTGGCACGATCGCGCACAGGAAGAATTAAGCCAAAAGAAGATGGGATATTTCGTCTCTTTGGACGGATTCCCAAGTCTGGATACGAAGTATGACCTCACGTTTCCCGAGTTGACGTGTACCGATCACGGCACAATTCTCTCGCAGGAAGCGCAATCCTATTCGCAATGGGTGCCGATGCACGACGTGGATTCCGCGATGACTATCCTGCCCATTGGACAGACAGAACACCCGGGGGATGAATACAGAACGGTTAATTACGATTCTTGGGCGACAGGAAAGTTGCATCCGGCGCCATTGTCGCGGGAGAAAGTAGAGATGTACGTTGTCGGTCACCACCTACTTAGTAAATGACGCCATCGCAAAAAGTCGGAAAAACGGATTTCAACCCCCTCCTAACCTCCCCCGATCTTCGGGGGAGGAACATCTCGTCATCTCTCCCAACAAATCTTGGAGAAGACAACGATGCGATCGACGCGTGGTCTCCCCCAAAGATTGGGGGAGATTCAGAGGGGGTTGACACCTCACTTCCCGCATTCCGCTGACTTTTTGCAGCACCGTCAGTAAATGAAGGCAGAGCGGATGTTGCCGTCGCCTTTTTACCGACAAGTACCCTGGTCTCCCCCCCCCCCCCGATTTGGTAGGATATTGACATTGTCGGAGAATTCGGTCTAATAGGGGCGTTGCACTGCCTTGGTCTCCTCGGGGAATCAAGACAAGTATACAGAAGACAAGCCGATCGGAGACGACTGAGTCGCACAAAGGAGCAGTGGCACTGCTGTCACTCCGAACATCTACACCACGGGGAACAGATGAGCAAAAGGCCCGACGACCTGCGACGACGCGCAGAAGAGAAACTTCGAGCAACCGGTGAAAACATTGACCGTATGTCCGAAAAGGACATGCGGGAAGTTTTTCACGAGTTTCGGGTCCACCAGGCGGAACTCGAAATCCAAAACGACAACCTCCGAGCCACCCAGGAAGAGCTGGAACAGGCTCGGGACCGCTATTCCGCCCTCTACCATTCCGCCCCGGTCGGTTTTATCACGTTGGACGGCGACAAAAGAGTCGTGGAAGCCAACAGAACCGCCGGCAATCTCCTCGGTATCGACCAGAGCCGGCTGATCGACAAGACTTTCACCGATTTTGTTGAACCGGACCACCAGGACGCCTTTTATCTGTTCTGTCAGCAGATCCTTGCGAACGAAACGGTCGACGCGGTGGAACTGACTCTGGAACGGGCCGACGGAACGCCATTCGACGCCCGCATCCAGGCTATCTCCAATCCGAGGGGGCTCGATATCGAGACTTGTTTTTACCTGTCCCTTATGGATATCTCCGCGGAGAAGGAAAGCGAACGCCGAGCCCGCGAACGAATGCTCGAGATCGAATCGATTTACCGCTACGCGCCGCTGGGATTCTGTGTTCTCGATAGAGACTTGAGATTCGTTCGAATCAACGAGCGGCTGGCGGAGATCAACGGCGCCAGCATCCCGGATCATATCGGCAAAACTCTCCGTGAGGTCGTTCCAGATATTGTCGACAAAGTCGAGCCGATCATGGAGCTGGTGCTGTCGTCCGGGCAACCGGCGTTCAATATGGAAGTCTCCGGCGAGACTCCTTCCCAGCCCGGCGTCACGCGCCACTGGATGGAACATTGGCTGCCCCTTCTCGACGAGCACCGTAACATTGTAGGGATTAATTGCGTCGTCGAGGAAATCACGGAACGTCAGAAACTGGAAGACGATCTACAGGAACTGAATACGAATCTCGAGAAGCTTGTCCGGGAACGGACGGCTGAAGCCGAGGCGCGCGCGGTCAAACTAGAACAATTGGCCAGGCAACTGACTCAGGCCGAAAACCGGGAGCGCAGCCGTTTCGCCCAGATGATGCACGACAGCCTGCAGCAACTCTTGGTGGCCTCCAAACGGAAAGCGGAACGGATCGCCAAGCGGACAGAAAAGGACGATCTGAAGAAGCCGCTGACGGACCTGATCGAAATGCTCGGGCAATGCTGTGACGAAACCCGCTCGCTGACCGTCGAGATCTGTCCCCCCATGCTCTACACGAGCGGGTTCCAGGCCGCCCTCCAATGGCTCGCGAACTGGATGGAGAAGACCCACGAACTGAAAGTGGAAGTCGGGAGCGAAGAGGTGAAAATCGCCGACCCCGATCTGTCGGGACTCCTGTTCCAAATTGTCCGCGAGCTCTTGTTCAACGTAGTCAAACACGCGGAAACAACTCATGCCCGCGTTAGATCGATGCAACTCGCCGACAAACTTTATATCGATGTCGAGGACGGCGGCAAAGGATTCGACACCGAACTCCTGGGGAAACAAAGCGAGGCGGAAGGCGGATTCGGTCTCTTCAGCGTCATCGAACGGCTGCGCATTATCGGCGGTGATGTGAAGATCGAGTCTGGAATCGGTAGGGGTACAAAGATCGGTATCACCGTGCCTTTGGCGGTTACCGAAAACTCTATCGAAATAACCGCCGACACGGTGACCATGGACGCCGCAGCGGCTGAAGCTCTGCTACACCGTGCAGCGAAATCCCGCGAGAAAAGTGAACGAAGGGGCGAAGGGCCGATCCGTATTCTTCTCGCCGACGATCATGACCTGGTGCGAGAGGCCATCGCCAGTGTCCTCGACGACCAGTCCGGTCTGGAAGTGGTCGGTGAAGCGGTGGACGGCCAAAGTGCGATCTCAATGGCTCATGAGTTCGATCCCGATGTAATTCTGATGGATGTCACGATGCCGGGCATCGGCGGTATCGAGGCCACCCGCCGCATCGCTCGCGAATTGCCCCACATCCGGATCCTCGGACTGTCCGTGCACAAGGACAAGGAAATATCCGACGAGATGATCCGCGCCGGTGCAGAGAGGTTTCTCTCGAAGGATTGCTCCTCCGAGGAACTCCTGGCCGCGATTTACGGGCGGGAGGAGTGATGACAAAATCCCCTCACGCAATAAGGTCTCTCTCCTCCGCCCGTCGAAGTTGTTGAATTCGGTTGATCCACGGAATCATCGCCTCCACACCGTCGTCCTCAACAGGCACATAGGTCAACCGGGGAAACCGGTCCGGATCGACCGTCGTTCCTTCGCGAGCAACGCCGTGAAACTCCACCCCGAGCAACGTGTTCCGTTCGTTGCCCTGATCGACATAACAAACCCTGCATTTGAGCACGTACTGGTCCTGCTGGACTTTCCCTTCGGTTACTTCGGCCGTGCTGACCATCACCCCTCGTTTTACCGCGTATCCTTTTTGCGGTGTGAACAGGCTGATCCGGGCGTAGACGGTATCGCCTTTCTCGGGCACCTTGTCCGCAGGCACGGAGAGCAGGATCACACACATGCCCTTGTTCGAGATATTGCGAATGGTGTACTTCGGAATCGGGGCGTTTCGGTCGGTTGGAAGATCGATGATCTCGCAGAAATGTTCCTCGAGCTTTAAGTATACCCGGTAACGGTTCCGGCGGTTCACAGACATCAGTTTATCGGGGAATGTAATCATCAACGCATCTTTACCGACCAACACATTCCCCTTGCTGACAATGCCTTTCGCCACGCGATGTAGGATTTTCCCGTACCCGCCCATACGGACTTCCTGTGAGACAAAGTAGACTCCTACCTCCGCGCCTTCTTTGACCGCGTCGGCCGGAATCTCGTCGTACGGAACCGCATCGACTACAAGAAAATCCTTCTCCGATTTGAAGTGGCGTTTGAGAGCCTCGTAGATGGGATCGCTGTCGCCCATCGGGTAGGATTTCTTGACCGCGTGATGGATCTCTTCCTTGGTGTTCAATGCAAAGGCAATAGTCGCACGATTGAATCCGCGAACGATCTTGCCGATCGGTCCAGAATCGTCCAGAGTAATATCCGGTGTTTTGACAAGTTCAGCGAAATTCATGGATCTACCTCACCCTTCGTTATTGTCAAGGATCAACGGCTCGGCGGGAGCCTCGCCCTCCCCCGGGAGCCACGTCCTCGCGGCGTCGTAGGGTGGGCTCACGGGCGTCGTGTCGCACTACGGTGCCTGGTTCCCGTCTACCAAGCCCGTAGCCCACCAACGGGTCCTTCACATGTCCGGCAGCTGCGGCAATTCCGGGTTCAGCCCCCTCGCCAACCCGACAAGATCCTCGCCCAACGGATTCCCTCGTTCCAAACAAAAAACTCCGAGATTAAAATAATGCTCTCCGAGAACCCGCCTGTCGAGCCGTGTCATACACGGCTGGTACTCCCGCAGCCAGCGGCGTTCGGCATCCCACCAGCTGTCCCACGACAATCGCTCCGGCGGTGAGACATTGAAGAGAACCGGATCGGGAACGGCGTCCGCGAACGGGTCGGTCAGCGCGCTGACCCGTGTCGCAAAATCGACCAGATCCATGTCTGTATAGACGACGCCCTCTGTCGAGCGTAACCGGTGAAGCCGCTCGACACGAGTGGAATTCCACACGGGATGGATCGTCAATTCCTCCAGCTCGCCCTGTACGACCCGGGAATACAAAAGAGGAAACGTCGCGTTGATCTCGCCCAGGAAGGATGTTGAAGAGGCCGGTATGTGTGACACCGTCCGTTCCGCCCAGCGCAGCGGGATCTCGCCCGTTCGCAACGGCGAAGAATACGACCAGACCGACGCGGCTATTATCAAGCCTATCCCGACGAAGGTGCGAAACCGAGCGGAACAGACGCCATACCCGAGACACAGCACCGCTGTAAGCCAGGGAACAAAAAAATGGCCCGGATGACGCCGGAATAGGAGGAAAACCAGGTTGACAATCGCAACGGCGACAAGCCAAATCCAGCGCGGTCTCGGCGACAACCGAAGCGCGAACAAAACAGGCAACAGAATCCCGAGCGCTGCAAACAGCCACACTCGGCTGTCGACCGGAAAGGGCGCACCGATCACCTGACGTTCGAATTGCGCTCCCGATAGATACTCGATCAGTCCCGAGAGACTCGACGCACCGGAGAAATAGAGAGGAGGCGGATGCCCCGAACGAAGCACCGGCAACAACAACGGCAGCAGCCCCAACGCCAACCCCAAGGCTGTCCGGGAGCCCGCAATCCACGCTCCCCGCCGGTCGACGAAAGGTATGAAACACAACAAGAGAGCGAACGGTGCGAGTAGGACGCTGGTCGATACGCCAATACCCGCGAGGAGTCCCAAGAGCACATACTGCGAGCAGGATGCCCGGCAGCCGTTGTTCCGGTAGATCGCTGCGAGCAGAAACGATCCGAGAAGACAGGTCCATGCGAGACCGTACACCTCGGCCGCAAGCGCGTGACGCATCACCCACGGCGACATCGCCCAGGCGAGAGCGAAGCCTATTGCGCTCACCTCTTGTGGCTTCGCCACCCCGGTTGGCAAGCAATCGGGGCCACCCGGCGGGCAACCGGAACTGGGTGCCACCCCCAACTCCGAGGCTGTGTCAAAACTCCCTTCTGTTTCCCTCCCCAAGATTGACGGGTTCGCAAAAAGTCGTCGGGATGCGGAAAGTAAGGTGTCAACCCCCTCTGAATCTCCCCTACTCGGCCACGCGAGCGTGGCCCGCTTGGGGGAGAAACCGCTGCAGACACGCTCGTTTCTTTTCCTCCCCCGAGACCGGGGGAGGTGTAGGAGGGGGTTGAAATCCGTTTTCCCGACTCTTTGCGACGCCATCAAGATTGATGGGTTCGCAAAACGTCGTTGAGGTGGAACAAGAAAGGCATTCAACCCCCTCTGAATCTCCCCTTGCGGCAGCCACGCAAGCGTGGCTCCTTTGGGGGAGACAACGGAACCGAGGCGTTTTCTCTTTTTCCTCCCCCGAGACCGGGGGAGGTGTAGGAGGGGGTTGAAATCCGTTTTCCCGACTTCTTGCGACGCCATCAAGATTGAAGGGTTCGCAAAAAGTCGTTGAGGTGGAACAAGAAAGGCATTCAACCCCCTCTGAATCTCCCCCAATCTTTGGGGGAGAAACCGCTGCAGACACGCTCGTTTCTTTTTCCTCCCCCGAAGATCGGGGGAGGTTAGGAGGGGGTTGAGATTTTGTCCGACTCCTTCTTCCCGTCCCGTCAAACCTGCCGGAGATACAGAGGGGGTTGAATTCGACTTCAACGCAGCAAACACCACAAGAAACCGACACAAGAACCCCGCCGCCAGCGCGGTGCTCACCGCCGACAACAGATTGACCCGATACGCAACCGATCCAACGGGAATCCAGGAAAAAATCTTGCCGAGCAAGACAACCATCGGAGATCCGGGTGCATGAGGCACACCAATACAGTAAGCGGCCGTAACGAATTCCCCGGAATCCTCCCACGCCACATCCGGGCAGAGAAAAAATAGATAAACCGCGAATGTCAGCAGAAACGTCACGAATGCCGGATACGAGAAAACCCGTCTCATCGCACTTCCGGTATTTTGTCGCGAACACGAAGGCCGGAGTCCGCGCGGGATGTTATTCTCCCATGACTTTGATAATCAATCGTTTCTTTCGGCGGCCGTCAAATTCCGCGTAATAGACCTGCTGCCACGGTCCCAAATCGAGATCGCCGTTCGTAATCGGCAGAATGATTTGGTTGCCGACAAGAAGGTTTTTGAGATGTGCGTCGCCGTTATCTTCGCCGGTGCGGTGGTGGCGGTAGTCAGGACCTTGCGGGGCAAGTTTGTCGAGCCAGTCGTCGATATCCTGGATCAACCCGGATTCCGCGTCGTTGACATACACGCCGGCTGTGATGTGCATTGCGGATACAAGGACCATCCCCTCACGGACCCCGCTTTTGCCGACCGCCGCGCTGACTTCCGACGTAATATTGATATACTCGCGGCGCTTTTTTGTGTTGAAGGTCAAGTATTCGGTATGGAAGTTCATCGGTTTCCTCCAGCCTTGTTGGTGGGTTACGCCTCGCTAACGAAGGTCGCAGCGTTGAGAGCTTCTGGTTTTCTATGCTCCGCTAACCCACCCTACCCTTGTTTCTTCTCATCCTCTCACGACCGTCATTGCGAGCGAAGCGAAGCAATCTCATCGGCTGGCGCATAACGGCGAGATGGCCACGCTTCGCTCGCCATGACGGATACCGAGCATGTTTTCTTTCTCAAATCACCGGCTCCGACGGTCCGTGGCTCGCCATGACGATCGGTGACGATGTATCTCCGACACACATCATCGCGGTTGGAACATGCCGAGAGAATCGGTACCGGTAAACATCCCCTGGGCGTTGAGTTTGAACTCGTCCGGGTTGGTCGCGGCCGCCAAGGCGTCATCGAATTCGATCAGCCCGTCGCGGAACAGCCGCAACAGATCCTGATTGAACGTATGCATACCGATTTCCCCGCCTTTTTGCATCAGTTCCTTCAGCCGCCATAGTTCGCCCTCGAGCAGCGCTTTGCGGACACTGGGCGTGGCACGCAGAATCTCGGTGGCGGGAATACGGCCCTCTTGATCGCGTCGGCGGAGCAGTCGCATACAAATAATTCCCTCCAGCGAAAGCGCCAGTTCCTGCCGGACCTGATTCTTCAAATGATCCGGAAAATAGTTGATGATCCGGTCGAGTGTGTGAGACACATCCGCGGTATGCAATGTGGACAAAACAAGGTGGCCGGTTTCCGCGGCGGAAATCGCGGTCATCATCGTATCGGTGTCCCGCATCTCGCCGATCAGAATCACATCGGGGCTCTGCCGAACGACATGTCGCAGCGCATCCGCGAACGAAGAGGTATCGAAACCGACCTCGCGCTGGTTAATGATCGATTTGCCGTCGGTATGAACGAACTCGATCGGGTCTTCGATGGTCATGATATGGCGGCAGAAGGTTTGATTGATGTAGTTCACCATCGCGGCGAGGGTCGTCGATTTTCCGCTGCCGGTCGCGCCGGTTAGCAGGACAAGCCCGCGTTGGAGTTCGGCGGTTTCACGAACCACATCGGGCAGCTGAAGACGTTCAAACGAAAGATCCTCGCTCTGGATGAAGCGGGCCACCAGACCGACCTGCCCTTGCTGACGGAAGAGGTTGATTCGATAGCGAAGCTCGTCCGAAATGGCGTAAGCGAAATCCATGTCCGGGCGATCCTCGAATCGTTTCTTCTGGTAGTCGTTCATGATGTCGTCGACAATCGCCTGAATTTCGTCGCCGGCGATCGGCGGACCATCTTCACGCATCACATTGCCGTTGATACGAAATGACGGCGGCAGGCCGACTTTCAAATAGAGATCCGATGCCCCTTTTTCTTTCATTCGGGTGAGCAGATCTTTTGCTCGCATGCGGAATCCTCCCAGTTCTATGGATTACGGTCACTCTAACGGTCGCAGGCGGGGCAGTCCATCCGTCCGGCGGGGGTACAATATCTCTTCAAACTTCTCGACAACCACCCGTCGGTCGTGGGTTCGTCTCACATACTCGCGTCCGGCCTCGGCATACGGACGGGCCGATTCGGGCTTCTCATGCCAACACCTGCAGAGGTCGGCCAATACCTGAAAATCATCATGAGCGCACACCCCGGCACCTTCGGTCTCCAGGACCCCACCGGGGTCGAGGCGATACGAGAGAATCGGCACAGCCGCCCGCATCGCTTCCATAAATGTGTTCGGAAATCCTTCCAGGGTCGAGGTGTTCACGAGAACGGACGCGTGGCGATAAACCCCATCCATCTCAAAAAACGAGACCTTTTCGCGCAGCTCCAAGTTCGGTAGTCCTTCGGCTTCTCGCTCGATTTCCTTTTGATAGGAAGGAAACTCGCCCGGCGGCATGATCATACGGAAAGGAATATCCGGCAGTTCCCTTACCAGTCGAAGAAACGAACGCGGATCTTTGTATGGATCGCAGCGGCCGATCCACAGGACTTTGCTTTGCTCGTCCTCGGTTTTGTCCGGCGGCGTATCGTCCACCGGAGCGCAAGCGGAGGGGAGTGTACTGGCGAAGATACCGAAATTCTCTGTGAGCAGCGTGCGTTGAAGATCATTTTGGCAAACCACGCAATTCGCGCGCCGCAATCCCCAAAGATACACATTGTAAAGCCAGCCTTTTTGTTCCCGAGCAAGTTGGTCCCGGCAATCGAGAAGACTCGCACTCATGAAACAAAACCGCGCGCCGGTCAAGCGGGCCGCCGCTGCCAGCAGGGCGGTTTCGATCCCTGCGCAGCGCTGGACGATGACATCGCTTTTCGAGGTCAGCAGAGAGAAGAGCGATTCGGCGAGCGTAACGATTTTTCCAAAACTCCCGGTTCGCAGAGGCAGCTTTTTGACATACACACCTTCGACAACCCTGGTTTGTTTCGGCCCGGGACCGCGTGTAATGAATGTGACCTCATGGCCGCGTGCGGCCAAGCCGGTCGAGAGGTGATACAGCTGAACCTCCGCCCCGCCGAAGACGGTCGTGTTCGACGGATCGAACAGCCCATGCGCGCGTAAATTGAAAAATGCGATTCGCATGGTTGTCATGTTAACCCGGGTCTCTGAAGTTCTCATGGTCACGTTTATCAACCCCAGCCGAACCCTCCCCAATCTTGACGAGACCGCAAAAAGTCTGGGATACGAATCTCAACCCCCTCCTGGCCTCCCCCGATCTTCGGGGGAGGAAAAAGAGAAAACGCCTCGGTTCCGTTGTCTCCCCCAAAGGAGCCACGCTTGCGTGGCTGCCGCAAGGGGAGATGCAGAGGGGGTTGATTTCCTCCTTTCGCGATTCAAACGGTGACTCGATCCACGCTCCCGCCACCATCGCTCCCGCCACACATTCTTCCACAATCAGAACGAAATTGTCAGGAACAAGCGGGGCATACTCTACAGAAGCAACCGATTCAGTGATACTTATCAGACAGAAAACGAATCGAGCGAACGGGAGAAACGGATGACCATAAAGAAGATTGACGGCAGCGTGACAACTCCAATGGGCTTCAGCGCTTCCGGTGTAACCTGCGGAATCAAGAAAGACAATGCGCTGGACCTGGGGCTGCTCTATTCCCAGGTGCGTTGTGCGGCCGGAGGCGCATACACGACAAACCAGTTGAAGGGTGCGTCGCTGCTCGTGTCGATGGAGCATCTTCAAAACGGCCACGCGCAGGCGGTGATCGTAAATAGCGGCAACGCAAACGCCTCGACCGGCGAACGAGGCCTTTTGGATGCCCGGGAGATCGCCCGAACCACAGGCCGCCATCTCGATATCGCGCGTGAGGATGTCGTCGTCGCTTCCACCGGTCTGATCGGAGAGTTTCTACCGCTGCCGAAAATCCGGAACGGAATCCAGCAGGCCATCGCCGGACTCGACCCGGAAGGCGGACCAAGTATGGCCCGCGCGATCATGACAACCGACACTGTGCCCAAATACGCCGCGTATCGTGTCAACGCCGAAGGCCGCAGTATAACCCTGGGCGGCGTGGCCAAGGGGGCCGGGATGATTCATCCGAAAATGGCGACCATGCTGGCGTTCCTGAGCACGGATGCGCGAGTCGCGCAAGAAACGCTGCGGCCGATGCTGCTGGAAACCGTCGGACAGTCGTTCAACCGAATTACGGTCGATAGAGATACCTCCTGCTGCGATATGGTTGTCCTGATGTCGAACGGGCTGGCGTCCAGTGAAGAAGTCCAACCAAGAACTGAATTCGGCAAAGCGTTCCGGGAGGCGTTGCTTCTGCTTTGTAAAGACCTTGCAAGTCAATTGGTGCATGACGGGGAAGGCGCAACCAAGGTTGCGAAAATTGTCTGCCGGGGCGCACGCGACGATCTCGAAGCGACACGTATCGCGGAGACGATCGCAACATCGCTTCTGGTCAAAACGGCGATCTTCGGCGGCGACCCAAACTGGGGACGCATTGTCAACGCCGCCGGATATAGCGGCATGCCGTTCGATGTCGACAAAACGGAACTCTGGATTGGTTCCATCAAGGTGTTTGAAAATGGAACGCCGACCGATTATCGAGAAAGCGATGTTGCGGAGATATTCAAGCAAAAAGAGATACAAATTGTGTTCGATCTTCACCGAGGTTCCTCGGAGTCGGAGTATTTGACCTCCGACCTTTCGCACGAGTACGTGAAAATTAACTCGGACTACTCGCATCGAACGTAAATGCACCATGTCATTAACCTAAGTTCCCGAGAAGGAGCGAGGGGAGGGCGAACCTCCTGGCGAGCCGCGTTTTTTCGTGATTTCGGCTCGGCGGGAGCCTCGCCCTCCCGGCAAACCGCCAAGAATGTTGCTAACTTAATGACATTGACATAAATGCGGGGGTTGAGGATCAATCGCGCGGGGAACGAACGAGAATTACACGATCCGAGTCGGTCCGAAAAGCCGATCCGTCAAAATCGCCGTATACCTTATCCGGCATACAGTCGAGAATCTCGAACATCGCCAGTAACTCGGGAGGGCTGTATAAGCGAAGGGATTCCTCGTACCGGTCTTCTTTCCCGTTCCGTTTGATGAAGATTTCTTTTTTTACACGTCTGCCGCCGTCCACGATCCTGCGAATCTCGTGGATGGTTGAATCGCCTTGTGTCCGAACGGTTTCGGCTTCAAGGGTCGCTTTCACTTTCCAGGCATTCAAATAATCGATCAGGTACCCGCCGCCCGGACGAAGAACTTGAATGATTTCTCGTAAGACTTGCGAATTCTCTTCGTCGGTATCGAAATATCCAAATGATGTAAAGAACATAAGGACGGCGTCGAAACAACCGGAAAACGGCAGGCGGCGCATGTCGCCACGGACCAGATACGGCTCGGGAGAGATCTTCTTTCTCGCCTCTTTCAACAGAGCAACCGAGAAATCCAGCCCCACCGACTGAGTGATCCCCTCCTCGAACAGCCAATACAGATGCCGCCCCGAACCGCAACACAAATCGAGAACCGAGTTTTCCGCAGAAAGACGGAGCCACTCAATCGCTGCATGTGCCTCGGCACGAGCGCTTTCACGATTCCGATGGGGGTAGACATCGAGATAATGCTCGTTGAACCAGTCTGCCCACCAGTCTCGGTCTTGGGAAAGAAGTTCCTCACTCGGCATGGTCCGTAGAATGTAACGTCAGTGCTTTGTTTCGCAAAGACCACGTCGAACCAGTGAACCGGTTTACATCTCCAATGCATTTTTCAGAGCATAGTACGCCGGTTTTGATTGATAGTCCACATCGAAGATCAAAGCAGTGCCGGTTCCCGGGAAGAACCGGGGTATCCATGAATACCGATCCGTAAATCCCCACAGGACAAACGCTTTGAAACGGGGCGACTCCAACGCTGTGGAAAGAACGTTTTCATAAACCCGTGCTTGATCCGCGAAATCCCGCGCGTCCGCCGGTTGAGGGAGACGAACATCGATTTCCGTGATGTGAATCTCCAAATCCAGTTCGGCCAGACGTTGAATATTCGCTCGAAGATCCTCCGAATCGGGCATACCGGGCACATCGATATGCATCTGCAGACCGACACCATGGATAGGTACACCTCGCGCTTTTAGGTCGGCAACCAGTTCGTATACAGCATCCGACTTCGTTCCAAGTCCTTCCGCTTGGAAATCGTTATAGAAGAGCTTCGCGTCCGGATCCGCTTCGTGTGCCCAGCGGAAACTCTGTTCAATGTACGAAGGACCGATCGTCTTGAACCAAATACTCTTTCGGTAAGAACCGTCGCCTTCAACCGCTTCGTTGACAACGTCCCAGTATCGGACTCGACCGCGATATCGGCCGACCACACTCATGATGTGATCGCGGAGAAGATCGTTGAGTTCGGCGCGTGTCCATTCACACTCCGTGAGCCAACGGGGCAATTGACGATGCCAAACGAGGGTGTGCCCACGAACTTGCATGTCGTGTTCTACTGCGAAATCGACAATCGTATCGGCATTCTCAAACGCGTATCGATTTTGAACGGGATGAATCCGACTGAATTTCATCGCGTTCTCAGTGGTCACCATGTTGAACTGCCTGGACAGGGTCTCGCGGTAAATTGGATCTTGACGGAGCATTCGCGCACCGACCGCCGTGCCGATCCAGATATTGCGGGCATATGCAAGATCCTTAAGCGAAGGTTCTCCTTCTTCTGTCTTGATTGTTCGCTCCTCGCTTGTACCGACGCAAGAAAGTAGCAGGACAAAGACTACGAGAAGCATACTCCGAAGAATAGACCGAACCTGTCCGACACCATGATCATTGGATAGAGCAATCATTTTCTTTCTGTCACAATCCCGGGGAGTGTACTGAGTCCGGGTAGTATCCTATAAACATCATAATTATGGAATTCCTCTTGTCGTGTTGTCCCCGAGAGAACGGCGACGAACGGGATCCCGGCGCGAGAGGCGGCTTCCGCATCGACCACGCTGTCGCCCACATACAGCGCCCGCGAAACAGAGCCGTCAAACCTACCGACTGCCTTCAGCAATCCTTCGGGGCAGGGTTTTTGTTCCGTGACGTCATTCCCGCCGATGATAACCGAGAACGAATCGAGAAGTTGTTCGCGTTCCAAAATGGTCTCGATGCGGTAGCGGTATTTCGTGGACACAATTCCGAGGCCAATTTCTCGGTTCCGAAGTTCTTCAACCATCGGGCGCACTTCGGGAAAAAGAACCGTCAGGTCGACCATAACCCGGTCGGCATGTTCTACAAAAAGATCGAAGAACTCCTGGGTTTTGTCGTCGTGTCCGTCCCCCACGAGGACACGAAATGCCTCGGGAAGAGTCAGGCCGATCGTTTTGCAGATATCGTCGGGAGGTGTAAGAGGAAGCCCCAACCGGTCGAAAGCGAAGTTCATACACTCGACAACGCCTTTCGCCGAATCCGCCAGCGTGTAATCGAAATCGAAGAGGATTGTGTCAAACATGTCTGTGTTAAAGGATCTTATCCAGCCTTTAGCGTTGTTACTCATTCGCCGTTAGAGTTTTCGAAGAGAGATCTTTGTAACGTGGTCGGCTTGAGTATCTCAAAGTCCGTTATACTTGAATACTTGGACAAGGAGCGATCATAGCTGTGGAACTGATCGACCTTGACAACCTGTGCGGTTGCCAAATGAATCGCATCATACGGTTTGAGACTCCACCCCCTGGGTATTGCTTGCCGCATCAGCGACTTGGCCTGAAAAACAATCGAATCGAATACTTCGACCAGTTTCACAGGTGAAGATGGAAGCCACAACGTATCGATCTTGTCTTCGATAACAGGATCCAATCGACGGCTCTCTTTCTCATCTTGCGTCGCTGCAACCTCGGCGATAGTTATCAATGAGGTACAAATCTCAATCGTTTTATTCTGTGCTCGGGTTAATAGAGGTTCCAGTGTTGACAGTTCGACTCCGGTAATCACGTGAATAAAGACACAAGCATCCCAGTAATACTTTGGTTTCTTCCCCGTTTCAGGCATCCCTGACTCTCCGCGTGGCTTTCTCGGCAGGAATGCCTCCCGCGTAATTCGGAGCACACCCCAACGCATCCCGCCATGCTTCCGATTCCCCTTCAGGTATAACTTCGACGGTTTGTACGTTGCGAACAGTCACGGGAGCGCCGGTCCGTGGGTCCCGCCGAATCGTACCCTCGACCATCGCGAGTTTTCCCCACGCTTGTCTCATCTTTTCTTCGAAGTTGGGTCGCAAATAACAACTGACGGCTCTATTCGAATGATATTCGTAAATCGCGAACCTGTGTGTTCTTTCTCGCGAAATGCTTTGAATCCTCCCTTTCACAGCACCATAAATCTCCAGATTATGCGGAGGGACAAAAACCCGCCCCGGGATTTCCGTTTCATCGAGCATTTCCAAAGGTCCGTCAACTTCCCACTCAAAGTCCGCAGTCTCAAATCGTAGAGACGAAATCTGTGTGTCGATGATGCCGGTCAATTCGCGGATGGTGTTTGCGACATCCACGGGTACATCCTGGATTTCACCTTGCGCGATTTGTTGCCCGACATGTTCATATGCATTAATAACTGTTTCAACACCAGAGACTTCTTCTTCGTTCTGTACGGTACCGCGTATTGTTATGGTCGCGCTCTCGGCTTCAGAGCATTCGATCTTCCAATCAATGGAGTTGCCGGAAGCATATTCGTTCCCGAGAGCCGTCATCAACCCCAAGAGACCTTTTACGGCTTTCGCATAGTTGGCGAGGGTAACCTCACCATTCAAAACGAGAGCAACGGTATCCTTCGCCATTTCGGTCACGCGTTCACAATGAGTTGCAGATCTCGAGCCTGCTTCCATTGGTTAGTATACCCTAGTTTGACAAATTCTTTTCACCCAACGCTGTTTGGATGCAATGGGATATTAACGAAGTTCACGGAAAAATCCACTTTTGTCAAGCATCGAGGATCAGAATCGAGGATCATAAAGAAGCCCGCCTGGATGGCGGGCTTCGTGGAATCTCTTACTATTCGATTTACGTTCTTATCGTGCCGACCGGGCTGCTCGTGCTCCGGACGACCGCGCCGAAGATCGTGCACTGCTCGACGAGGCGCGGGAAGACATCGAGCGGGACCGGCTCGGAGCGGATCGCGGTGCGCTGATGCTCGGCCGGGAGGGCGAGCTACGCGAGCTACGAACCGAGGTGGCGGACGGACGGCTGGACCGGGTTGTCCGCGAACTCCGTACCGACGGTACAGACGACCGGCTCGGGCGGCTCGACCGTGTGCTGTAGCTCGAGCTCGATGGCGTAGTTGTCTGCCGACGCACCGAAGAGCTCGACCGGGGTGCTTTGTACGTGGACCGCGATGGAGCGGTGCTCCGCAAGCTCCGAAGCGACCGTGTCGACCTCGACGGTGTTCGTACAGTCGGTTTTCGTTCCACGCTGTGCGTCGGTCGTACCTCACGCCGTGTCGTTGTGGTCGATCTCGAAGAACGATTCGATCTCGGACTGATCACCGTGGTATTGGAGCGACTGCTTCGCGCGGAACGCTCCGTGTCGATGACACCCGGCCGCCGGACACTACGCGACGGCGGCGTATATTTCGGCACCGAAATGGTCGTCGAACGCCGGGAATCCTTGTCATCGGACCGCACGGTGCTTGTCGATTTCCGTCGAGGCGTTGTCAGCACCGGCCGTTTGTTTCGCTCAGAGTCGTCCCTGTTGAACGTGCTGCGCGGCGAAGCGGCCGTGCTGGACCGGTCCGGTTCGGTGGATCTGCTGGTACCAGCCACGCTCGGCTTTCGGACGGATCGACTGGATCTCGTGTCGGTATCCGGCGCGACCAAAGGAACCCGAGGAGCCGTTCGCGACGACTTATATCCGCTCTCGGTTGGAAATGGCTTTCGCGCAGTCGTCCGCGAGACCGCTCGTCCGCTCACCGGGCGCGCTCCACGATACACCGAACGGGGGCTGCTCAGGAGCGATCTTTTTGCGGCCGTGCTGCGTACGTCCTTCGTTGTTCCGGACCGTTTTGCGACTTCCGGCGTTGTTCGCCGCGATTTCACATCGTCGCTGCCGCGTGTCGCTTTCACACTACGCACTTGGGCTCCCTTGCCCCCGATGGCTGCACCCGAGGAGGGCGCGGCAATCGACGTGCCATCATCGCCTCGCTGCGGTTTCTGTCCCAAGACAGGCCGCGCATTCAGACCTGTCTTCGGCACATCGTCCAACTTCGCGATCGTTTCGGGGGTGACGGTGTCGTTCACGAGTTTCGGTCTCGCACGCCTGTCCATGAGCGGGCTTTTCTTGAGACGTCGTCCACCCGCGTCGACTTCGGTTTTCGGCGATCGGCCTCCACCGTCTCCGTAGTTATTAATGTCTATATCGATGTCAACGTCTCGATCGCGGTGCCACCATGGGCCGTGGTGTCGGCGGTGGTGCCAGTAGGTCGGCACCCACGGGAGCGGCCATGCGCCACTGCCCCAGATGACTACCGACCCGACATGCGAACGCCGTCGGTAGTGACGTGTCGTGATGAAGATATCGGCACGCGGATACCAGAGGCCGTCGTAATGCACGTAACTGCAGCGCGGTGTATAGGCGTCCACAACGATCAGATCGGGATCGTTGTACCAAACTCCGGCGTGGAAATAGTGTCCGCATCCGGGTCCATGTATGTGGCTGATTACGACGTCTGTAGGATCGTACCAAGTCCCCGTCACATAGACTCGCTGTGGCCGTTCAATAATCACTTCGCGCTCCGTCACAACACGTTCGACCGGTACCTCACGGACGACTGTCTCGCGAACGACGCGTTCCACAGGAACCTCTTCAACGACCCGTTCCACGACCTTGTCGCCGGGCTGGGGTCCCTGGGGAGCCATCTCTTCGGGAGGTGCCTCCGCGTACATTTGCTCTTCAGCGGGAGCGTAAAGGTAACTACTCAGGCTGGCTACCCCCGGTCCGCTGGCACATCCTGTTCCCAGGAATACAATTGCGGCAGCCGTTAGCAGTGTTAGTTTCTTCATGATCGTTACCTCCACTTTCCCCTGAAGAAGAGCGGTCCTCCTGCAGGTGTTTGATCCCCATTGTCGTTGATTGTATCAATACGATTGACCTGTGTACTCGGTTCCGGGGAACGAACCCGTCTGGGTTTGTCCAACCGGAAATCCTTGTCTTGGGCTTGAATCTCCAGCCCAGGTTGCTCGATGAATATCGGCTTTCGTCTCGGCTTCAGACGTTCATCGCTTCGACGAGCCTGCGGTTCGATCTCCCGCGGCTCCGCCCCCGTAGCCGAGAGCTTTCGGCCTTCACTTCGTTTAGACGCAGACGCTACCGAGAAATTCAACGGCTCACGTCCTGCGAGATTCGTCCCAAATTGTCTTCGGAAGATCCGAACATCATTTGCGTCCACAAAACCGTCTACATCGAAATCGGCGGCGGTTGTCACTTCTGTCTTCGGCTGCCAATTTCCGGCGAACCGAAACAGATCGAGTGCCGAGACTTGGGTATCCACATTGAGATCGCCAAGTATGTCCCAGAAGTGGATGTTTCCCAGAACGTCCCAATCTTCCCCTTCCTGGTTCGCCCAGGCCGTCATGAACATCCGGTTGCTGAAGACCGCCACGCTCGGCTCCACCGTCGGCCCAACAAGATCGCCGATCACAAATTCGATGCTGATGAAACGGTCAATGACGGCATCGTAGATGCGTCCGACCACAACCCCGTCTTCTCTTCCATCATACCAAGAAATCAAAAACAGATCGTACCCAAGGAATGTCACCGCCGGGTCGGATGCCGTCCCCGGACTTGGGGCCAGATCAACCTGGAATTCGGATGTCAATCGTTCTCCTGAAGAGGTGATTACCGCCGCGTAGATGTGTTTGTCTCTGCTGTCACTACTCTGGTTGCACCATGCGACCACGTACAGACCATGTTCGTTGCCGGCAACCGCCGGTGTGATCGCATCATCGGTTCCATCATCGGCATCGCTTACTTGAATGTCTTCGTCTAGTCCCGGCCACTCGCCTTTGTCATTGGGAATCGCTGTTCGCGGAAGAAGACGGAAAAAGATGTCGCTCCGCGCATCTTCCGGCGGACCGGGGATATACAGACGGTCGTCCGACCAGACGATTACAGCAGTCCCTTCCCGGTCGCCACTCACGCGCGGCTGGACGGAATTGGTGCCTTCAAATAGCGGATTCACAATGAAATCGCGCGCATCGATAGCCTTGCCATCCTCGTGAAAGCGTCGTGCATAAACATCTCTGACTGTTTGCCGGTTGTCCGTCCAGCAGATACAGACGATTCCGTCGCCGATGGAGGCAGCATCCGGCGTTTCCACGTTTGTGTCGTTGAAAGGCTCATTGACCCGAACATCCTCGTCAAACAACTTCTCCATATTCGTATTGATCCGAGCAAAATACACATCGTAGAGATCCGCTTGACTACGGTTATCCGACCACACAATCGAGAAAGCCTGGTCGTCGCCAGCTGAAATACGTGGGTTCCGAGTCGTCGTATCGTCAAATAAATCATTAACATAGACCACGTCAGACTGGCTCTCCAACGTGGGTCCGTAAAGAACCATCAATGTGTCGACCACTCCGGCTTGCGTATCGCTCCAAACGAGACCCGCCAGATCACTCGCGTTTGTCGCCACGGAAGGCGCATAGGAATCGACCCCGTTCTCGGCCCCGTCAAGAACAACATCCTCACTGTCGCGAAACACCAAGACCTCTTCAGCGGAAGCATATACGGCATATAGAAGAATAAGGGCGATTAAGAGGGCGCAATAGACCGCATTCGGACGTTTCGGAGATTCCGGAGGGTATCGGAGTGGTTGATGTCGTTCTCCCGTCATGATCCACGTTCCTTTCACAAATGGCTTGACTTAAGCCTGGAAACCGTCTACAATTATGAACGAAGGGCTCAAATTCACATTTTCTAAAGGCTTCTCGCTACGATTGTGAACGACCTATTGGATATTATATCCACAAACATGTAACCTTGTCAATAGTAACGGGCAAAAAAAGTGACTGATCCAAACAGCAGAATCCGGTCTCAAGTCGACTCAATCCCTGAAAGACTCCGAGAAATAAAGGGAAATCGCAGTACTGCGGCGTTTGCACGCTTTCTTGGCGTCGGTGTCTCGACTCTCCACAATTATGAAAACGGGCGGACTCCGCCTATCGATTTTCTCCTGAATGTGACAGCCCGTACGGGCATTTCTATCGAGTGGTTGATGACCGGCACCGGAGAGAAGTATCGATCCGACGCGTCGGATTCGAGCGGACGCACATGGCGGGTCCTTGTGGTGGATGACAAGGATTATCAGAGAGATTCGATCTGTAATGTTCTCGAAGCGGAGGGATACGAGGTCGGCCGGGCGGCGAACGTGGAAGAGAGCATCGAGAAACTTTCCCAGAGATCCTACGATGTTGTGGTGACGGATCTGCGGATGCCGGAAGAGAACGATGGGTTGATTCTGCTTCGTCACATTCGTGAACACCATCCGCGAATCCGCACGATAATCATGACGGTTCACGCAGCGACCGCTCCGGTCGCCGTGGAGGCAATCCGTGCAGGTGCGTTCGACTATCTGGTGATGTCGCGGACGTTTCCTGACGATCTTCGGTCGGTGGTTTCCCGCGCCATCGAAGAAATGAAACAGGAGGAAGAGCAACCGCCACCGGAGAGGGAGGTTGGCGAGGTGATCGGCCGGTCTTCCGAAATACAGAATGTGATCGAGGTAATCCGAAAAGCGGCCCAGTCTCCCCGAACCCCGGTTTTGCTTCGTGGCGAGCCGGGTACGGGTAAGGAGTTCTTTGCAAAGACCCTGCATGCGAATGATCCACACCGGCAGAGCTGCGCGTTTGTCCCGGTCAAATGCGGCGTAATGTCGGATGAGGTGCTGACACGGGAGATGTTCGGCTCCGGTCCCGCAGGAGACCCTACGGAAACTCCCGGTGTATTTGGAGTAGCCGATGGAGGGACGGTGTTCCTGGATGAGATCGACAAAACCGGGCCGTCGGTTCAGGTCGCTCTGCTCCGAATCCTGGATGAAGGCACCTATGTGCGAGCGGGTGAAATCCATCCACGCAAGAGCGACGTTCGTCTGATTTGCGCGACCCATGCCGATATGGAAGCATTGGCGGCACAGGGGCGATTCCGCCGAGATCTTCTGACTCGTTTGGAGGTTTTGTCGGTAACCGTGCCTCCCCTTGAAGAGCGCGGGGAGGACTTAGACCTGCTGGCACAGCATTTTCTGCACCGATTCGCTGAGGAAGAGAACCGGAATTGTCGGACGTTGTCCCCCGCAGCTGTGGATGTTCTTCGTAGTACGCCGTGGCCGGACAACGTTCACGGTCTCCGTGCCGTCATCCAGCGGGCGGTGATTTTCTCCGAGGGAACCGAACTTGGTGGCGAGGACATTGCGCAAGCTCTCGAGGCGCTTGGCTACCCATCTCCAAAGTATGAACACTCCTGATCAATCGAAAAACCGGGCTC
The DNA here is from genome assembly GCA_964612675.1 of uncultured bacterium. Taxonomy (GTDB): domain Bacteria; phylum Hinthialibacterota; class Hinthialibacteria; order Hinthialibacterales; family JAKPRU01; genus CAZTDD01. The sequence goes on along the minus strand of CAZTDD010000021.1, from coordinate 20,031 downwards.
ATTTCGGCGTATTTCCCAAGATCCTCCTGTGTTTTCTCTTGGTGGCGTTGGTTCCTCTGGTGATTTTCGCGTTTCGAGGGATTCGCCGCAGCAAAGATACTGTGTTCGACGAGTCGCAGAAGATCCTTCTGTTTCGCTCGACGGATATCGCCGACCGGGTTTCGGATTTTCTCTATACGTGCGTAACCGATCTGCGTACGGTCGTTGATTTGCCGCGCACTTCAGAGTCGTATCTTGCATTCTGTGTCAGTCACCGCCGCCTGATCTGGCGGCGCGTACTTCGCGGAAGCAAACCCATTCAAGTCCATCTCAGCATCCCCGTCTACCGGGAGATCGCATATATCGGCCCTGAAGGTCAGGAGAAGATACTGATCCGTGATGAACGCATCGTCCCGAAAAGCCAACTCCGGGATGTCTCCGATCCGGCAAACACAACGTACAAGTCGGAAGACTATTTTCTGCAAACAAAGGCCTTGCCCCCGGGAGAAATACATGTATCCCATTTGACCGGTTGGCATGTCACAAAAGAAGAACAGCTTGCGGGTGCCTCTCGTGTTGAAAACGCAGTCTCGGGGAAAGAATACGACGGCGTGATCCGTTTCGCGATGCCGATCCATGACGAAAACAATATCTTTACGGGTATGGTGATGATTTCACTCGACCATCGGCATCTCATGGAATTCACTCAGCATGTCGATCCGCTCTCCGAGCGCCCTGTTGTGGTCCCGAATTATACGAGCGGAAATTACGCCTATATGTTTGACGATGAAGGCTGGATTATCACGCACCCAAAATTCTGGGACATTCGGGGTCTCTATCCTGACGGGACGCCGGTCAAGCCGTATCACGAAGGGATCACTTCGCCGGAACTGGAAGAAATCGGGCGGATGCCGCTCAATCTCTACTCCATGGCCAAGTGGCGCGATCCGATCTACCTGCGAATCATGAGCAACATTCTGTCCCAGCGCGGCGGGATGGCCATGATCAGCAACGTGGGGTACGACCATATCCAACCCGTCCTCCGTGCACGGGCCTACGCGCCGATTCTGTTTGATGTGGGACCATACGAAGAGAACGGCGTGTTCGGTGGAGTGACACTCGGAGCGGAAATCGAGGCGGTTGAACGAATCGCCGACAGCCTGGCAAGCGAGCTGTGGTTCATTCTTGTATTGACTGCGCTTGCAGTCATTCTGATCGCGATTCTTGTCGCCCGGAGTATCGCAAAACCCGTTCTGGCCCTCAGCGATGCCGCTCGTCAAATCGGTACAGGCGATCTGGATCAAACCATTAACGTGCGTACACACGATGAATTGGGGGATCTCGCCGACACATTCAACCGAATGTGTGCGGGCCTGAAGGAAAGCCGTGAGCGGCTTCGACGAACAGAACGGTTTGCATCGATTGGTGAAGTAATCTCCGGCACAGCACACGCAATCAAGACGGAGCTGAATATCTATGGACTGATCAACAATGTCTCTACCCTGGACCGGCTGATTCCTCCGGACGATCCCCGGTCGAAATATGTGAAAGCCGTGAAAGAAGGAATCGAAGGGCTCGAACAAGTTGTCCATGCCTTGCTCGAACCGCTGCCCGAGATTTCGCCCGAGCCGGTGGATTTCACACAATTGGTCAATGAGACAATCGACAGTTATCGTTCGCAGCTCGATGAGGCCGGAGTGCAGGTTGAGCGGGATTTCCCCGGAGAAGCGGTGACTGTCTCGGCACATGCCGAATTACTCCGTCAGGTACTAAATAACCTGGTCCGGAATGCGCTGGATGCAATGCCGGAAGGCGGCCGGCTTTCGTTCCACATTCACAGACAAACACAACGTCTCACACCAAAAGACCAGCCTCTTCAGCAAATAGATGGAGAAAACGTTTCCCTCTCCATCAGCGACACCGGCTGCGGTATCCCGGAACAATTACGGAACCGCGTTTTCTTCCCGTTCTTTACAACGAAAAAAGACAGAGGTGGAACGGGCCTGGGGCTCTATCATTGTTCCCGCATTATTCGGCAGCACGGTGGAGAGATGGAAATGAAGAGTGAGGAGGGGAAAGGGACAACGGTAACAATTCGGTTGCCGTCCGCGCCTGTGAGTGAAAACGATACGGGAGAAAGATTCACGGCCGAGGACAGTTCTGAGCGCTGACTCTCGTCGACATTGCTTGTTGACAAGATACAGTTGCTTTAGGTACATTTAGACTTGTCGTTGGAATTGCCATTTGCTGGATGATGTCTTGGTCGAAGGCTATACTCCGGTAACAAGGTTGAAAGAGGATTGTGACGGGGTACCCCATGAACCATAGATTGAAATCTTCATACGAGAGTACGCAAAGGACTGTCAGACGTCCCTTGAGTATTTTGTCTTCGTTTTCTGCGCTCTCTTCCAGCAGCAAGAAAAACGCTGAGCCTGAATGTGATGCAGAAAGCGAAGTTGAAGGGACCTCTGCCCAACTCGTAGATTCTCTGATTTCTTCTCTCTCACCACAACAACCTTCACGCGTTTCCAGGAGCCGGTACCTCGAAACCGTACGCAACTCTCTTTCGTCCGTCTTAGAGGCGGAAAAAGAAGGTATCCTAACAGAGTCAGAGGCAAACGCTTTAGCCATGTATATTGCGTCTAAGTTTGTCGAGCATAATGTCGTTGAGATTCTTCAAGATATCTTCGAGACGAGATCCGCTGAGACGTTCTCGCTCAGAAGACTCACAGAGAGAACGGAATGAACGAGAATACTGAGACTGGGGATAATCAATTCGATTCATTCGAAGGCAAGGAAAGCAGTCTACCTGAGGAGGCGAAATCGGCGGCCGAAAAGCTGGCGAGGAAAAGCCCCGAGAAGCTGGTAGAGATGATGGCCATGGAAATGAGCTCCGTCGGTAATCCTCTCTACCATAGAATGACAACCGAGCACATTTCACAAGTCTTAGATCTCGCATCGAAGCACGACGAACGTCAATATGATCTGCATAAACGCTCGCAGGAGAACGACTTTGCCGAGAGAAAGTCAGGTCGAGCCTATTGCTTCTCGGCTTTCCTTCTGATTGTCGTCCTAACTGTACTTGTTTTGATTCTCTTTCGGGACAGACCAGAGATTCTCGTTCCCGTGTTGACCGGCCTGGGTGGTTTAATAGGCGGTTTCATCGGTGGGTGGGGCTTGGGGAAACGGCAAGATTAGAATCGCAATACCCCTTGCCTTGCATGTACGTGATCAACGATGATTTCAAAAAGGCCCTTATTAGGTCCGCCGCTCTCTCTATCCCCAAAATGTCATTCTTCATGCAAGCACTTTGAGATCATACTCTCCAGAGCGGCGCGACAGGTTGTACTCCCGCCAAGGATAGAGTACCGTAGTATTCTTTGAAGGAATCCAAAACATTCGCTAGAAACAAAACGAATGAAAGAAAAAACAGTTCTGACTCTGTGTCTTCTTCTCTTTTCGTGCAGCGGCTTTTGTGCCGAGAATCCTTTTGCGGTTGGATGGACGCTCAACCCGTCTACTCCTTGGAAACTCGTCGAGGCAGCTGATGACGCAATCCAGGGGGAACAGCACGACACGAGGTTTTTCCGAACGGGAGGTTCCCATGCACGGTGGACTTTGACCGTCGAGCCGATTTGGATCGATCCATTCCGTGTCTGTTCGTTTCAATATCGCGCGACCGGGGAATGGAGCCAATCGGAACCGGCTCTTTTTGTTCGGTCCGGTGCGACGGGTCCTGTAACGCCCGGTGCAGATAATCCCGAGAATCCTTTGGCGGTTCGCGGAGACGCAAGCCTGCTGGCGGGGGAAGAGTTGATCCCCGACGGAAAGTGGCACGACGTCTCTCTCGACCTGAGTCGATTGCTCGACACTCATCAAATCGACCAGTTTGTTTTGACGATCCGTCCAGAGAAAAGCGCTGAACTCGAAATCCGAAATCTTACATTCGAGAATCCGGATTTTGAGCCGATTCCGACCAATATAGACCTTTCACAGATAATTCCGCCACACCAGTCGAAAAAGTGGGAAACTGTTGAACTGGAACGAGCCGATTCCAGCTCGACTCTTAGTCAAGTCTTTTCAATTATTCCTTCTCTTCAAGCCGGTCGTGATTATTTCATCAATGCACTTCCTTTTCATTTTAATGGCGCTTTCCCAACTACCTCACTCCAAAACGAAGGAAGTATACAAATTCATCTTGACGGGGCTGCTTCTGAAATCGCCCTCTTGCTCGGTTGCCGTCTGTACGGAACCGACAGCGCCTGGCGATTTGCGAAGCGGACCACAACACGTGAACCGGAACGGTTATTGGTGAATATCCAATATGAGGACGGTTCGATATTTCAGTCTTTCCCTTACAAAATCGACGAAAAGGAGTTCCGTGTCGATGAAGGCATTTCGGCCTATGTTGTTCCCTGCAATCCAAGTAAGACACTCGCGTCTCTCACCATTCAAGAAGAAATGTCCTATGGACAGCTTTCTTTGATAGGTCTTTCCCTCCACCGTCACGGGGAACGCATCGCGCCGGATCCCTCTCCTGTTCGGAATCCCTCTGCAAAAAAGCGAGAATCCAAGACACAAAAACAGACCTCGTGCGATGTGTCGCTGAATAGAGAAACAGTCGTTCTTCAGAGCGGCACATTAACTCTCACCCTACCAAGAACAGGAGACTTTCAGATCGTGGAGTTATCTCACTCCTCGTACGCAGAGTCTCTTGTTCGCGCGGCAACCGACCGGCGAATCTTCACCGTCGAACTGGGTGGTCGGGAATTTCCGTCTTATTCTTTCGATAGCTCGATACCCGATGGCTCGATCCATCCGGACAGAGTCTCTTTTTCTCATAAGAACGGTGAAGTCCCGCTCAAATTAAGAAGCGAGCTTCGAACAGAAGAGGACGGTATTCAGTTCACTTTGCAAGTAGTGAATACCGCCCCGAACCCGCAAGAGATCCGCGTAAGTGTACCCGATCTGCGCTGCCTGAGGCTTTCGCGTTCGCTGGAAGGAGACATGTATTGTTTTCCGCTTCAGTCGGCGGTTATTTCATCCGAGCCGGCGGATTTGCAGCAAGATTACAGCGGTCGATTTCCGCTGCAGTTTATGGATATTTTCTCAGGAGTTCGCGGCGGGATGTACCTTCTTACAAAAGACCTCCATGTTCGCGACAAACGATACGCGATACAAAAACACTCCGTCGGTACCGACTTGCGTGTAACGTATGGACACCACATGTCGATCCGTTTGGAACCGGGCGACACATGGACATCGGCCCCGACGGTTCTTGGAGGTCACACCAACGATTGGCATGAAGCGCTCGCGGCGTATCGGGCGTGGACAACAGAATGGAATAAGGAAGACGATCAGATCCGGGAATGGATGCAGAATGTCTGGATTTGCCGTCGAGATTATCCGCTCGGAGGAACAGGCTATTTATTCGACGAAGAAACCAATCAATATACATTTTCCGAATTGATTCGTGAGAGTATCGAATCCTTCGACGGTATCGACATGATCGATATTTCCGGTTGGGCTTACTCGGAAGAACGGGGCCGCGTGGGCGATTACAGTTGTTCCGAACTTGGCGGTGCGGCCAATTTGAAAAAAGAAACGCACGAGGCAATGAAACACGGTGTCCGGACCGGCCTGTACCTGGAAGGATATCTGGTTGACGAGCGCAGCCGAATTATTGAAGACGTGGGCAACGCGTGGCAGATTGTCGACAAGAACGGAGAAAAGAAGTTTTGGCCTGGCAATCGTGAGATGTTTATGTGCCCCGCAGTCGAGGAATGGCGAAATTACTTTTCACAAACATACAAGCGTGTAGCGGAGGAGACAGGTGCGCACGCGCTATATGTGGATGAATATGGTTTCGCCGACCGTGGGAAGGCGTGCTATAACCCTGACCATAACCATCGTCCCGGACAACCGCCGTTGATCGGCGAACATGCTATGCTGTCGGCGATTCGAACTGCGCTGGAGGAGTCGTCTCCGCACGTGGCGCTATATACCGAGGAAGTACCGTGCGACCTGACAGCACAGCTGGTGGATGCGGCGTTTTGTTATGGAATGTACCGTGCAAATCAAAACACGCATCCAACGAAACTCAATCTGTTTCGTTATGCCTTCCCCGAGTTCAAGATCATCGAACTGTTTATTCCCGGTATCCATCCGCGTGCCGCCAGCGAGGAGGACACAAAACTGGCGTTTTTCCACGGTCACGCGACCTGGCTGAAAGGCCGTGCCGAATCCTGGTACAGCGCCAGCTTCCGCGAGTTTGTCCGGCAGACACGCCCGATTTATGACCGGTATTCCGATCTCTTTACGTCAACGCATTGCGAACCGCTCATACCAACAAACGTGGAAGGCGTCCATGCGAATCGCTTCGGAGCAGAATCGTCCGCACGAATCTATACGGTGTACAACTCCTTGCCTTATTCAATTGGCGGATCTCTGTTGGATATCACTCTCGCGTCAAATGAAGAGTTGGTGAGTCTTCTTGGAAGATTCGATACCGACGCCACGCTTTCCAAAAAGACCGGTACAGTACGTGTGAAGACCCTCGCTCCGCACGGAGTCGGTTGCTTTTTGGTTACACGGCCGGAATGATAGGTCTATCGTCCTCACAGGAGAGAAAGCAATGTGTTTACAATGCAAAACAACAAAGATGAATGTAGCTGTGTGTGTGGTTGGCGTTCTCCTGACTGTCGGTTGTATGCACGCAACGACCGCGGAGTCGCCTACCTGGGTGTTTGTTCTTTCCGGTCAGTCGAACATGGTCGGACAAGGCAAAACCAGCGAACTCTCCGATGAACTCAAAGCCACGCCCGAAAATGTAGAACTCTGTGTCTCAGGCCGCACAACCGAGTTTGCAAGACAGTCGACATTCGGTCCTGAGTTAACGTTCGCCCACGAAATGGGCAAAGCGTTCCCGAAGCAGAGAATCCTCCTGATCAAATACGCTTCCGGAGGAACTTCTCTTTTCGCATGGGCTCCCGATTGGAAAAGAGAGGACGCGGCGCTGACCGATAATGTGAGCGCCGGAAGGTTATATGAGAACCTGATGCGGTATGTTCAGCGATGCACGGAAGGGCGACAAACGAAGTTCATGGGTGTGCTCTGGATGCAGGGCGAACGGGACGCCCGGTTTCCTGCGGCAGGTACGATTTACGAAAAGAATTTCCGGTCGTTTATCGAGCGAATCCGTGAAGATCTCGGCGCTCGATCCTTGCCTTTTGTATACGGTATCGTAAATCCGCCTCCCGAGAATTATCCTGCTGCCGGAGAGGTCCGTGAGGCACAACGAATCCTACCCGAGAAAATGTCGCACATCAAAATGGTCGATACGGACGATCTGAGCAAATGGGACGACGATTTACACTATGATACCCAGGGTCAAATCGAGCTGGGGAAGCGTTTCGCGGAGGCGATTTTCCCGTTCATCGAGTCAGGCACGGACCGATATCGCGATTTCCGGTGAAGATAACGCGTGGGACCATATCATTAAGTGAAGCTCCCGAAAAGGAGCGAAGGGAGGGCGAACCTCCTGGTGAGCCGAATTCTTTCTAGTCCTCGGCTCGGCGGGAGCCTCGCCCTCCCGGCAAACCGCTCAGTATTCTGTTAACGTAACGATATTGCCCGTGCGGATATTGAATCACGAAGACACGAAGCAGCACGAGAACACGAAAAATGGACGTGTGGTTTGGCTTAGCAACAAGTCCAGTCTTATGTTACAAACCTGCGGTCAAGGAGAGCAACCAGCAGAAAAAGGGAGTATAACATGCAAAAATACTTTTCGTATCAAATCATATTCTTGACTTCTATTTTTCTCTTCTGTTTACATACACCGATATCCGCTGAAAGTCCCAAACGTTTGCAGATCGGTAGCGATCCACTCGACCTGACGAACTCAGAACATCCCGTCGTCTGGAACGCCCGCTGGATTCAAGATCCCCTCTTTCGACTTGAGCCCTATTATCATTTTCTGCGCAAAGAGGACGATAAGGTTCCTGTTCAGACCGACGAAAACGACCCCCGCGACATTCATACACTTTATCGAAAAACATTCCGACTGCGAAATGAAGATATCGCGAGCGCGAAACTCTTTATTACTGCCGATGATATGTACAAATTATATGTGAATGAACAATATATCGGTCTCGGGCCGGCTCCCGCCTATTTATTTGCCTATCCATACAATGGATGGGATGTAACAGATGAGATGATTCCAGGCGATCGAAATTGTCTGGCGGTTCATGTTTACTATCAGGGATTGGTAAACCGTGTCTGGGCAAGCGGGGATAATCAACAAGGCCTGCTTGCTCAGCTGGAAGTTCTTTATCGAGACGGTCAAAGCGAGATCATCGGTTCGGATGATACGTGGCGGTATCATCGCAGCGAGATCAATTCCGCAACCCGCACTATCGGCTACAAAACGCAATTTGCGGAGGATCTCGATTTGAATAAGGCCATCCCGGAATGGAAATCCGCTTCCTTCGACGACAGCGGATGGTCACAGCCCTATGTGTCATCGAATCCGGTGCCCGGCCTTTACACTCTTGTTCCGCAGGAGACCCCTCCTCTTGCCTTGGAGAAGGTATGGCCTGCGAAGGTTGTGAAGACAGGAGAGGGCAGGTGTTTCATCGATTTTGGTACGGAACTTACAGGATCGACCTGCTTCATAGTCACCGGTCCGAAAAACCACGTTGTAGAAATCCGGCACGGCGAAGAACTGTCCGGCGAGAACGAAGTCCGGTATGACATGCGGGCCGGTTGTCTTTACCAGGAATTCTGCACACTCTCTGGCCGCGAAGAGGAGAGAATCGAATTCTTCGATTACAAGGGATTTCGCTACGTGGAAGTGCTGAATTGGCCCGAAGAACTCGATCCGGAGAATGTATGGGTATTCAATAGGCATTACCCGTTTTCGGACGACGCGTGTTCGTTCGAGAGTTCAGATGAGTTGCTCAACCGAATTTGGAATCTGTGCAGAAACGGTGTCGAACAGGGAACGCAGGACACCTATCTGGATTGTCCTACACGCGAAAAAGGCGGCTACCTGGGCGACGCGTATGTTACCGGGCAGTCGCATCTCTATTTGACCGGCGACATCCAAATCCTGCGAAAGGCGCTTCAGGATTTCGCACACTCCGGGAGAATCTGCCCGGGCCTTATGGCCGTTGCGCCCGGAAACTATATGCAGGAAATCGCCGACTATTCTCTATTATGGCCGATTGTTTTGGAACGATATTACCTCTGGAGCGGCGACCTGGAGTTCGTCAAGTCGATGAGACCCATCCTGGACGGGCTGCTTGAATATTTTGCTCGGTATGAAAATAGAAACGGTCTGCTCGAGAATGTCGATGAAAAATGGAATTTGGTCGACTGGCCTGACAATTTGAGAGACAACTATGATTATGACCGTGCCGCTCAAGGAGTCAACACGGTTTTGAATCATTTCTACTATGGGGCTCTTTCCAGCTCCGCACGTCTTTACAATCACATCAATGACACCGAGAACGCAGAAAAAACACAAGCGAAGGCTGAACGAGTAGGGCGTGCTGCTCGGGAATCTCTGCTAGAGGATGGAACCGGTCTCTTCATCGACGCAGCAGGTTCTTCGCACAGTTCGCTGCACGCAAATGCGCTGCCATTGATGTTCGAATTGCAGCCGGGCTCGGGTAGCAAACGGATCGTGGAATTTCTAACGAAAAAGCGCATCCAGTGCGGCGTGTATTTTGCCTCGTTTCTTTTGGAAGGCTTATACAACGCGGGCCAGGCGCAAACCGCTTATGATTTGATCACGTCTCATGACAAGCACTCGTGGTACACGATGCTCGAGGCGGGCGCGACGACCTGTATGGAAGCGTGGGGGCCGGACCAAAAATGGAACACGAGCTGGTGCCATCCATGGAGCAGCTGCCCGATATTTATCGTCGCCGGGGAATTGATGGGCTTGAAACCGAAAAAGCCCGGCTGGGACGAGATCGCATTTGCACCGAAACCCCCAGCGAACCTGGAATGGGCGAATATCTCGGTCACGACTCCAAAGGGAGAAGTGAAAACCTCGTTTACGCAAGACGATGAAACGATTGTTTATCGTCTCAACATACCGGAGCAAAGCTGTGCAGAGGTCATGTTATTGAATATCCATCCGGAGGTGTTGGTAAATGAAAAGAAATATACCTGTACGGAACGGAAGGACAAATTGGGCGGTATACGCTTCTCAGTTCCTGTCAAGCTGAGGCCGGGTGAACATACAATCAAGGCGACGAAAAAGTAATGTGGCATAGATGTGATGGATACGATTGATATTCCCGAACCAATTAGTGAAAGCGAGATGCGGGGTGGGGAGGACTTCTCCTCCTCCGCATCCGCCATCTTTGTTTTCTTCGCCATGCTCTACCGGCTGGATCTGAGTTTGTGGCTATGGTGGCGAAGCGATTGGTTTTTCGCAATTTCGGCGGACGAGGTCGAACGCGCACTTCTGTCAGTCGATTGCTGGCATCAGCCGACTCTTTTTCCCGCACTCTGGTGGCCGCCGCTGCCGATTTGGCTCGGCGGCTTGATTACCGGGGCGGGGGTTCCTCCCAGTGTAGCGCTGAGTCTTTTTTCTCTTTTCTGCAGCGTGCTAACGATTCCGATCTTTTATTTTCTTTTGCGCCGCTCGTTGGATACGGGTGCCGCTGTCATCGGCGTGTGGCTTCTCGCGTGTCAACCCGAGCTGATTTGGCTCGGCATTTCCGGATTGGCGGAATCGCCGCTTCTGCTGTTCATGACCTGCGCTGTAGCGGCGGCGGTGGCGTTCTGGACTAGGGGCGGCATACCGGCTTTGCTCCTCAGCAGTCTGTTCCTTTGTGCCGCAACCGCCACGCGTTATGAATCGTGGATCGTCTTCCCTCTTTTGCTCGCCGGGCTCCTTCTTGGGATTTTCACCGACAAGCGTCGCGGGATATTTATGAAGGGTTTATTGTCAATACTCACAATCTGCATCAGCAGCGTCTTCGTCGCAGCGTGGTGTTTTCATCAATACCGTAGTCACGGGCATCCGCTCGCGTTTGTGCAGAACGCCGCCGAGTATCTCGAAACCTACTTCGATCCCTCGATTCGCCTGGCTGCCAAATATCCCAAAATCCTCGTACAAATCGCTCCGGTCGCGGCGTTCCTGGCTCCGGTGGGGCTGGTTTTATTATGGTGCCGAAGAGAATCGACACGGGAATTCCTCAGGAAACCCCTTGTGTGGATGGTTGGGATCTTCATTCTTTTCTTTGCATATCAGATCTGGTCCGCAATTCGCGGCCTGATTCCGACACATAACGTATTCCGTACCGTTCAGCTGCCCCTTGTTTTCCTGTTAATTCCTCTCGCCGCGGTTGCCTTGCGGCGAATGGTCAGGGGGGCACTCCTTCCCGGGACAGTGATCCTGGTTTTTGCCACGCTTCTTATTACAGTGCCCCGGGTTAAACACCATCCGGAGGGCATCCCGAAGGAAGATATCAAAGCGGGACTCGCTGTCGCCGAGCACCTGCCGGAGGAAGGCAAGATCCTTGTAGAGATCCGGCCCTGGAATTTCAATACTGTCCGTCTGTTTTCAGGCAGTCCATTGCGGGAACAGTGGGTCTACGATCGCGGGATCGGCTTCAGCGGTATGGAACTGCTCAATGACGAGCGGAACCCCTCTGTGTTCTCCCGGCCCCCTTCCGAATTTGCCGAATTCATCCGGGCGAGAAATGTCCGCCTGGTCGCCGCGTACTCAGAGCAGGCCGACGATACCCTGAACGCAATCGACTGGCGGCCTGTCGAGCATACCGAGGAGTACACTATCTACCGGCCACCCACCCTCACTGAGAACGATTGAATCTCCAGCCATTTTTCTCTTGACAAGGGTGAACATTAGAGCAATACTGTAGTTGAACAAATGATCATTGCAAGGAGCTCCTGAATCATGATGATGGAACCCTGTCCTTCTTGCGGGAAGCCGCTGCCCGTTGGCGGCTGCAGCGATTGCGGCAACGTATTGATGTGTCGGTTTTGTGGCTGGCCCGACCGAGATGAACGATGTCAAGCGCGTAAAAGCGGAGAAGGCTTCAACCCCGGCGTCCTAAGGAAACCTAGGATGAAGACTACAATCCGCTAGCATAATCTTCCCTTGATCTCTCTTCACGGATAGCGCCGGGCCGTATGAAAAAGCCACTTCCCCTACGCTCTGAGACATCGGTTCTGCGTTGTCTTTTCTGGATGGCGATATCTCTGTCTGCGTTTCATACGCCAGCCCACGACGATCCCAATGCCGATGTGCCCTCGGTCGAGGCGCTCCAAGTCGATACGGAGATGCAAGTCGACGGCGTTCTAGACGAACCGTTCTGGCAAGAGGCCGATATCGCCACCGATTTCATCGATGAACGAACGCACGAGGTGGCCCCCCTTCGAACGGTTACACGGATCGCGTACACGAAACGACATCTCTACGTTTCCGTTGAATGCTTCGACGACAAGATCGACGAAATTCGAGCGACAGAACGCCGCGAAGATCGTTTCTTTCGAGGCGACGATTTTGTGGAAGTCCAGTTTGACCCGTTTCACGATCACCGGTCCAAATATGCTTTTTTCAGCAATCCGTTGGGAACAAAACTGGATGCAAAGTCGGGTGCGGCACCGGGTTCATTCAACACCGGCTGGTCGGCCGAGTGGGACCTTGCGGCAAAGATTCACGAAGACCGCTGGACGGTCGAAATGCGAATTCCTTTCGGCATTATGAATTACTACCGCGGAGACGATCAAACATGGGGGCTCAACATCACACGAATCGTCCGCCGGATCGACAGCGAGAGTTTCTGGAGTTTCAATCCAACGGAGAGCTATGAACCGCGCTACTTCGGCCATCTCACCGGGCTGAACCTCGCCGAGACGAAATTCGACCGCAATTGGGAGATTTCTCCCTATGCCAGCAGCCAATACAGTTTCAACGGGGACAGCGATTTCACGGCGGAAACCGGCGGCGATATCAGTTTCCGGCTCTCGCCTTCGATAGTCACCGCCTGGGCGATCAATCCCGATTTTGGACAGGTTGAAGCGGACGCCGACACGATTGAACTACGGGATACCGAACGACTTCTCCCTGAGAAAAGACCGTTTTTCCGTGAGGGCGAAGAACTCCTGCGAATGAGAAACCGTCTCTACTACAGCCGACGGTTTACCGATATTCAAACCGCCGCGCGAATTAACGGCAAACACGGCGATTACGCATTTGCGTTTCTGAACATCGACAGCGAGATCCATCACGACGATACACGGAAGGGAAACTCGAGTGTGTTCCGGGTCGTGCAGGAGGTCGGGCAAAAATCAAATATTGGATATTACGCCGCCGCATCCGAATTTGAGGATGGATTTTCCCGTGTTGCAAGCACGGATGGCAAATTCTATCTGAACGATGATTACAACATACGATTCCAAGGCTCGGTCGCCGATGACAGAGATGAGGATAAATTCGGCATGCCGACAAAGGACAGCACCGATTATCTCGGATATACATCGCTCGATTACGAAAAATATCCATGGGATGTCAGCTTGAGGTACAAGGCGATCACCGATGAGTTCAATCCCATGCTGGGGTATATCCCGAGGCGAAACATCTTCGGACCGGAACTCCGGACCTGGTACCGCCATGAGGCGGAAGATCGATGGTACAAGGAATTCGACACATTCGCCGAAGTTGAACTCTACGAGAACGAGGATTCGGAAACCACACTACGAGATTATCGATTGTGGCAGGAGGTCGTCTTTCCGAATGATTTCGGCGTCTTCGTCAGCCGGGAGGATGAGTATCATGCTCCATACAACAACGACCGGGTATCAGCAGGTGTCGTGTTTCATGAATCGGACTATTGGCGTTCCACAGAACTGGAATATGCCCGGGGTGAATTTGAAGAGACTGCATACGATGAGTTTGTCCTCGAAAAACAGGTCAAGGTGGTGGAACGACTTCCACTTCGGCACGAGCTGGTTACCCGTTTCGAGGAAGAAAAGGATGGCGAGGAAAACACGGCTTTATTGAATCGCATCGTGTTCGACTACTTCTTCACTGACGAGATGTGGGTCAAAACGTCTCTCCAACATCGCGACGAGGGCATCCACAACATCAGCGTCATCTTCGGCTGGGAATTTGTCGAGAACGCGCATTGGTACCTCGTATACAACAGCGTCAGCGAGGAGGATGAAGAGACCATGAGGGGGGTGTTTACGAAAATCGTCTACACATTCTGAGAACACCGGGGATCGCCGGGGGAGACGTTGTAAAGAAAGCGTGGCTGTTCGCGGTTGTTCACTTTGCCGTCACGGCGAGCGAAGCGTGGCCGTCTCTTCTTTCTATCCGGTTCTGCAATGAGATTGCTCAGCCCTGAGCGTACGCCGTCTCTTTCACCGGCTCCGGCCACACAGACAGCCCAAATACTTCTTCAAACAGGCTGATCTTCTTGCGCAGTCCGTAGAGTTCCGTCATGGGACTGGAATAGGTCACAAGCCGGAACACGACTTCATCTTCGCAGATTTCGCAGGTGACCTTTTTGATATTGCTGGTATGACTGCGGTCGAGCCCGTCCGCGATGCGAAGAAAAGAGGAGAGCACCCGGACCACACGACGATGATCAGAGGAAAGGTCCCGGTATCCCTTGTGATTCGAACGGGGATGGGACTTGCGATGATACCGGGCCACAAGGGCCACAATCAACTTCTGTATATCGTCGAGTCCTGTGAATGGTTCCGCCAGGATGGCGTCCCGGGAGCCTTTGTGATGCGCGGTATGCTTCGTTGTCCACCCAATATCGTGGAGCAATGCAGCGCATTCGAGCAACATCCGCTCTTCATCACTGTATCCATGCAGAATGGTCAGTTCATCGAATAGTTGTAGCGCCAGCCGGCACACCTGTTGCGCATGCGTCGGTTCGTGGTCAAACCGATTCATCAACTCGCGGGCCTCGCGAATGGCAACCTGCCGGGTTGTGCTGAAAATACTCTCATTTTTCATACTAAATCTGGAAAACCTCTTCTACAGCCTCTCAACAACCGACGAACCAACCCTTTCGCGTTTGTTTTTTGATCTTCGATGCAGAAAAACGCACTCAACTCACTCTTCAACCAAAAGATATCGCCATTGTTGGAAACCGTCGAACAAATCGCAGCCGAACCTTCGCATGAGAATCTGTCAGCATCGCCGAATCGCGGTGGTTTCATCCAAAAGCAACACAGCACGTACTCTCTACCTATAGTGAACGAATTCCGCATTGAATCCGCAACTGTCGTATGTCGGCGCGGCTGATAAACTGCTGTAATTGTCAACCGAATCGATATTAAATTACAGCAACTGTAACATTAATCCAGAACATCCGCAAGCATTTTTCAGGGGATTTCCCAGGGCTTCACCAACCGCTTCGGTCACCAAAGAGCCTCTGTATTCTCCGGAATCCTCAGCACAATCTCCCGAAAATCGACTTGACAAAATGGATCGTGAGCCTGGAGAGCAATGAACCCTTTTTTATGGGTCGTGTCGGTCGCTTCAGCAACCGTTTCATTGTTGACCCGAATCTCAATATGCGGCCCGATGGCTGAAATCTCCATCTCAAACCACTCGTTGTCTTTCGTAAGCAACGGCTCCGCCGTCACCATGTCATAAATACTGCCGGTAGGGTTTTGGGGATCGTGGTTATCGACCTGAGCTTCATATCCTTCCGGCCATGGACGCAGACCGAACCCCGGGTCTTTCGAGCGGAAAAACACACCGCTGTTTCCTTCCTCGCTGACCCGAATATCCAGCGAGAGGATAATGTCGTCGAACGCATCGCAACGTGTCGCGAGATAGCCGAGCCCGCGTTTCACTGTGAGGACACCTTCCTCAACCGTCCATCGTCCGATCCCATGCACCTCCCACCCCGAAAGATCCTTCCCATTAAGGAGTCTGAACTCGGAACCAGGCTCGTCCTTCGTCACAAACGCATTCATCTTCTCTTCAAACGATGTATTCCGCGACGCGAACGTCGCGCAAGTCGCCAGCCCCACAATGAGAAGGGCGATCGGTGTCAGTAAAATGGCGGTGACGGTTTTCTTTTTCATTTTCCTTTTTTGTATTCTTCCGACCGGCTTATACCTCTCCGCTTCCGGCAGGCTTTCTCACTCGTTCCCCGTCACATCCTCCATCGACAGGAAGATCATGGCGGCTTGGGCGGTTTCGCGGACGAGGCGCCGAACTTCCACCGAGCGGTACTCTTGCTCTTCTTGTGATTCCTCTTCCCCCTCTTCGACCTCGCCTTCTTCTTCCTCAACGGGCTCAAACGAAATAATAAAGAACCCGCGCATTGTATCGGGCTCGTGGACTTTTCGGACGGTAATGTCCACGTAACTCCATTCAGCGTTTGTCTTGACCTTGACGTCTTTTCGAACGACCGGGGCCTCTTGTTCCTCCGCCTGTCGAATCGCGGAGGAAAGACTGGGATGCAACCCCTCACGGGCCATCTCGAACAGGTTGTTTCGGGGCTGCCCCGAGGACATCTCAAAATAGAGACCGGTTCGCCCGTGGACATACTTGATGGTCCCGTCTCGATTCGCGATGACGCTGGTGGGGGCGAACGTGGAAAGCAGTTTCTGTTCGATGTCGAGCATGTCCCGCGTCGGGCGTGCCCGCTCGTGGAATTCCGGTGTGTAGCCCGGGTATTCGATTTCGGGTCGTTTGGTGGATTCGATCAAATCGCGATCCGGGAAAGGTGTTTGGGCTTTTCGGAATATCTTCCACTTTCTGTCAATCCGCTCGAAATGATCTTCGTGTTCCAGGATGCTTTCCGAAGAACCAAGCATCAGAATCCCCTCAGGACGCAACGCGTAATGAAGAATCGGGAGAAGCCGCTTCTGAAGATCGGTTGTTAAGTAGATCAGAAGATTACGACAGCAGACCAGATCCATGTTGCCAAACGGCGGATCTTTGATGATGTTTTGCTGGGCGAATACCAGTGTATCGCGGATCTCCTTTTTGACGCGGTATTGGCTGTCTTCGCGAACAAAATAGTGATCGAGGAAATGTTGAGGCACATCGGCGGCAATTCCGTCCGGATAGACACCGGAACGCGCCCGTTGAACGGCCTCGTCATCAAGATCGGTGGCGAACACCTGCACCTCGAGGTATTTCTTACATTGTTTCATCGATTCGACCAAAGTAATGGCCACCGAATAGGCCTCCTCACCGGTCGCACACGCGGGCACCCAGGCGCGAAACGTATAGTCTTCCGGAAGCTCGGAAATCTTGTTTCTCAACTCATTCTGCAGCGACTGAAACGCATCGAATTCCCGGAAGAAGTCTGTTTCAAGTTCATTTGGCTGTGTTTTCGCAGCAGCTCGGGGAGCATGCTGATATTGTCGGAGGGTTGATGGGAGACCACGACAAACGCCAAGCCCGTATCCCCGGGAAGGTTGTCCAAAAACGTAGTCAGCGCTTCCAAACCGCCCGCGGAGGAACCGATGCCGACAATTGCGACCGGCCGCTGTCTCTCTTCTTGCTCTTCCGGTTGCGATTGTTGGTCGACCGATTGCGATTGTTGTTCTTGTTCGTCCTTCTTCTTGTCGGGCATGGACATCTCCTTCGCGCAGGACGGGGGTGATGGAGCCTATAGTAGCATTGTCCTCACACACCCGGTATCGAAAAAGAGCGGCGGGCATGCACACACGAACAACCTGTTCCCGCCGGCGGATCTCTGGTAGAAACTTCATGGATTCCAATCCAAAAGGAGCCTCCCATGGATCGACGACAATTCCTCGCAACCGGCCTGTACGGGACAATCGCCGCCACAACGCACGCCGCATCAAACAATCTTGAGACCATCAATGTCGGCCTGATCGGCAACCAGGGCCATACCGGCTACGTCTTCAGCGGCATGCCCAGCGTACAAGGCGCACGACTAGCCGCGTACGCAAAAACCACGCCCGACGAAGATGTCGCGTGGCTGCGGCGATCGAAACTGTTCACCGAACAAACCCGCGTTTTCGACCAGTACGAACAAATGCTGGAAGAAACAACACTCGACGTGGCGGTGGTGTGCCTGCCGTATTACCAAAACGCCAAAGCCTCGATCGCCGCCGCCGAGAAAGGTATCCATATCATTTCGGAAAAACCCGTGGCGACAACCGAAAGAGACCTCGACGCGCTCGAACGCGCCGTCAAAGAGAATAACGTCCGGCTGACCGCAATGTTCGGTATGCGCTACATCCCGGCGTATCTCTGTATCCACAATGCAATCGCAGAGGGAAAAATCGGCGAGCCGATCCTCGCCAGCGCACAGAAATCGTATAAATTCGGCCGAAGCCGTCCCGACTTTTTCAAAAAACGCGCAACCTACGGCGGCTCGTTCCTATGGGTCGCAATCCACGCGGTCGATTACATCCATTTTACAACCGGACTCGACTACACCACGGTCATGGGACTTCACGGGAACAAAGAACACCCCGAGTACCCGGGCTGCGAAGACTACGGCGCGATGGTTCTCCAGTTCGATAACGGCGGCGTCGCGGATATCCACATCGATTATCTCCGTCCGCCAAAAGCGCCGACGCACGGCGACGATCGTCTGCGAATTGTCGGAGCGGATGGCGTGATCGAGCTGAAAGATTTCGGGAAACGAGTCGAACTGATCGCCGGGAATGATGAACCGAAGGATCTCGATCTGCCTCCGGCAGGAAACTTGTTTATCGATTTCGCGGCGGAGTTGCGAGGCGAGGGAAAACACTTGATCGGCCCGGAGGATGCGATCCGTATGACACGTGTCTGTATCAAAGCCCGCGAGGCTGCCGACCGGAAGGAAGTTGTTCGGATTTAGGATACGATTGACTTATCGGGATTCCGTATCGAGATTGATTGTCTCCCGCAGCATATAAATCGGCTTGTTGCGGGATTCATGGTAAATCCGCGTGATCAGCTCCGCGAGCAGACCCATTAAAATCATCTGCGCCCCGAGCAACGCCAAAAACACAGCCAACAGCAGAACCGGATTTCGGTGGGCTTTCCCCCCGTAGAAGAATTTGTCGATCAGAACCCAAAGGCCGCATAAAAAACCGCCTCCGATCAGCGTACCGCCAATCGCACCGAAGAAATGAATCGGACGCGTCAAATAGCTTCCCAGCAGCAAAAGTACCAAAAGGTCAAGCAGGACTTTCGGCGTTCTGCCGATGCCATACTTGGCGTGACCGCCTTTGCGCGGATGGTGATTCACCGGAATCTCGCAAATCCGTGCACCGTGCTGATGTGCGAAGACCGGAATAAACCGATGCATCTCGCCGTACAGCGCGACTTCCTTTAGCAGGTCGGCTTTACATACTCGCAATGTACAGCCGATATCGTGGATTCGAAGCCCGGAAATCCACCACACCAGTCGGTTTGCACACCACGACGAGAATCGTCGGCTCCATGAATCGCGGCGGTTCTTTCGCCATCCGCATACCACGTCGTAATCTTCGCCGGTCTTCTCAATCAGTTTGGGGATATCGCGCGGATCGTTTTGCAGATCGGCATCGAGGGTGACAATGATGTCGCCGTTGGCGTGCTCGATCCCGGCGGCGAGTGCCGCAGTTTGGCCGAAGTTTCTACGAAAAACGAGAACGCGAAGGCGCGGATCGTCTTTGGCGATTTCGCGTAAAAGTTCGACCGATCGGTCTGTGCTGCCGTCATCCACGTACAGAACCTCAAACGGTTTCTCCAGCGACTCCAACGTCTCTGTCAAAATTCGATGGAGCTCCGCCAGGTTCTCTTCTTCGTTATAAACAGGGATTACAGCGGAAATCTCGATCATCTGTTTCTGTTCCATCGTCCCATCGCAATGTCCAGTCCGTTCTGTATCATACGCGTTTACGTTCCAGTCGTCATCGCGAGCCCCGGACCGGCGAGGCCGGTGATTTGAGGAAGAAACCGCGGTCCCCGTTGCCGTCATGGCGAGCGAAGGACCGTCGGAGCCGATGATTTAACGTGCTTGATATCCGTCATGGCGAGCGAAGCGTGGCCATCTCGTTTTGTCCGATTCAACGGCGAGA
>CAZTDD010000020.1:0-69123 GCA_964612675.1 uncultured bacterium | reverse complement strand
GAGAGGCTTCTTCTGAGAGACTTGTCGAGAGGGGTTCAACGTTTTCTGGTTCGCAGAAGCTTTGAGGCCGCAGGAGTACCTCGAGCGCGGGCATGGAACCCCTTGCTGGAACGCACAACGTGAATATCAAAACAAAGCACGCAATGGTCAGCGGAATCGAGCGACGGGCAACTATGGGGAGCCATCTGGCGGTATAAGAACGACGACGACTATTACGACCCTTCCGAGGGCAGTCGGACTTTCAGAGTCGACGGCGATTATGACCAGTATTACGCGAATTGTTATAAGTTCACGATCAACGACGGGAGCGCCAGCCTTCAGTCTTACGGCAGTCCCATTGAAGGGGACGAATCCGGAGGTGAAACAACCTGGAACATCCCGGGTGTCGACGAGAATCCGACGTTCTTGTGGTTCGACTATTGAGAGAACCATCACAACGACAAGGAGGAATACCATGCAGAGAATACGCGATTATCAATCCAGAATAACATTGCTTCTAGTAAGTGTTCTTCTCTTGACAGGTTCTCATACGGTGAAAGCACAACAGAACCCAGTCTTATCCATTGAGAACAAGAATAAGGAAGATGCAGTTAATCAAGTGATCTTCTCCCCGGACGGTACCAAGCTGCTCACTGGCGGACTGTATCAGCCGGTGCTTTGGAAGGCCAAGACCGGCGAGCGTATTGGCAGGTTGCGAGAAACTGGATGGCACGGTTCAGTAACTGGTGTTGCCTTCTCGCCTGACGGCAAGTTGGCCGCGACGGGATACGCGGGCTACTATGCGAAGGTATGGGATGTGGCGAGCAGACGGCTCGTCCGTACCGTCCAGAATCCGGAGGCGCCGCCCTTGCCGCGCGGTCTAGCACATCGTGGCGGCATGACAGTAGTCGCCTTTTCGCCCGACGGTCGAACACTGCTCGTTGGTGATAGCGAAGGAGGACTCGTATCGTGGGATGTCGCAACAGGTGAGCAGATTGCTCGCCATACGATTCCTGTGGGACAGCCGCCTATGTATCAATTCGGTTGGTTTCGCTCTCTTGCTTTCTTGCCTAATGGAAGACAGGTGCTTGCCGTTTGCGAGACAGACACCATGCTCTTGGACCTCAATGAAACCCTTCGCAATCGAATGGATGATGCACTATACAGAATTGACGGTCGCGGTCTTTCACTGTCAAGGGACTGCGGGCGAGCGCTGATACGTACCACCGTTATGGTTATCGACGTTCAAACAGGAGAGGTGATCCGAGATTTCAACTTTGGGAGAACTCCAAAGGCGGCGGCACTCTCTCCCGACGGGAAGATCGCGGTTATTGGAGGAAGCGGGCCGGAGCATCCCAGATTGGTCGTCAATGTCGACACCGGCGAAGTACTCCGATCGTATCCGGTCACATCGAACGAAGATGATCATCCGGCCAGTAGAGATGACATCATTGCGTTTGCTCCCGATGGCAGACGTTTCGTCACAGTGAACGGAGACGAGCTCCACGGGCTCCACGCGCTTCATTTCTGGGACATCAGCGATCTGGTGACAGCTGTCGAGGACGCGGCGCTGTACGATCAGAAGGAGTAATCGAGAAAAGTAACGTAATGTCGGAGAGAGTTCTTCCGACGTGAGAGTTGTTAGACACGAGTCACGAGTTTCTGGATGGCAATCCAGATGGGCAAACGGCCGTGTGCCTGGGGGCGGGGGCGGAGCCTCGCGCCCCCCCCTTTCTTCTTCTCTTTTCAACAAGAAGGACATCGGCGAATCACGGATGATACGGATCTACTACGGAGAACACGCAAAACGATAACAATCGAAATCCGTTTCGGTGAAAGCCGCGCAACCGGTGCTCGATCTTTCAGCGCCCTATGCTTACGCTCTCAGCGCTTTATTGATCCGCGTGATGCTGTCGTCGAGTTCTTCCAGGCTGCACGTGCCGATGGTCATCGAATCCACGAGATCGTTCCCCAATACGTATTTCAAAGAAGCATCCTTTTCATCCGGCTTTACAAGCGTCCCTTCACCGTAAATCTTCATCCCGACGATGGATTTCCCGTTCGCAAGGGCTTTCTTGAGAATCGTTGAAATCTCCTCGGGAGGGCCGTCCATCTTGTTGCCCTTGTGGTTGATACGGGCCAGAATGACATCGACCCACGGATTCTCGACAGCGGTCTCCAGCGCGCTCCGTCTGTGACACGAACACCCAACCGCTCGGATAACGCCCTTTTGTTTCAGTTCGGACAGTTCGTCGCAAACTCGTTCGTATTCCTTCGGCCAGTCCGGCGTGGTCAGGCAATGAAGCAGGCAGATGTCGATCCTATCCGTTCCCAGTTCCTTCTGGAAACGTTCGATTTCCTTCTTCGCACCCCCGGACGGATCAATCGATGAGCTGTCCCGAAGCCAAATCTTGGTAAGATACACACACTGATCGCGAGAAATTCCCTGGAGTGCTTTTCGCATGAATGGATGCGAACCATATAGATCCGCCATGTCGAAGAAGTTTATCCCATTGTCGAAACCCTCTCGCATGAGTTCCGTAAATTTCTTCTGACCGAGCCGTGTTTGGTCGGATTCTCGACCCCCGCCGCGCATCCCTGTGCCCATCGCGAGACGCGAGACCTTGATTCCGGTCTTCCCGAGTTCGACACGATCGCTCACACATTTCGATCCGGCACTCCCTGCGGCGTTCGACAAATAGGGGAAGGTAACCAGCGTTCCCGCTCCGGCTAATGATTTACCTAAGAATCGGCGTCTGGTGATTCGACTCATGGGACTATGAACTCCTTTGAGTTGGCGTATAGCAGACTGCGCTCAGAGAAGCGCTCGGGTTGAGCGGCATTCTGCGTGTTCTGATTATTGTACCGAATAAACACCGATAAGTGCAAAGGGCTGAGGTAGGGATTATGTTGTAGAATTGGGCTGGGAGAATGTTTGGGAATTGCGCGCCCTCGCCGAGCGGAGTTGTCGGCGCCGAAGACGGCTCATCGGGAGATTCGCCCTCCCGAGAATCCTCCCGAGAGCCCTCCCGAGAACCCTCCCGCGAGCCCTCCCGCGAGCAACATATCCGTGATTTTCCCGACATCCTCAAAGACGAAATCCACGTGTTGTCCGGAATCCTTCAGATCGTCACGCGTCGTTTCGCCGGAGAGGACAAGGATCGCGCAAAGGCCGTTCTCCGAGGCCATCCGCATATCCGTATACAGCCGATCTCCGACCATGGCCGCGCGTTCGCGCGATGTGCCCAGTCGATCCAGAGCGGCATCCACCATGGGTTTGTATGGTTTTCCCAGAACAGTCGGGACTCTGCCGGTCGCGGTTTCGAACATTGCCATCATCGAGCCGGTATCGGGGATGGGCTCGGTTTCTGTTGGACATACCAGGTCGGCATGAGTGACAAAGTACGGCAAACCGGCGAGCAAGAGATTCGAGACACGCACAATCTTCTCGTAAGTGACAGTCTTGTCGAACCCCAACACGACCGCCTCCGGCTTGTCGGCATCCAGATCGAAATCCGCCTCGCGGAACTCCTGCTCAAGACTCGGCGTAGCCATCAGGTAAATTGAGTTGATCGCGGTTTCCCGGCGCAGATAGCGGATCGCCGACTGTCCTGATGTGAGGATTTCATCTCGCGAGGCAGGGATTCCACGCTCATTCAGCGAACTCAGATAATCCGCCGTGCTTTTGGAGGAATTGTTTGTCAAAAAGAGAAGACGCTTCCCTTTCGAACGTAGAGTCTCCAGAAACCGGCCAGTCCACGGAAACGTCCGATTGCCCAGGTACAAAGTCCCGTCCAGGTCCAGTAGAAAGCCGTCTATATCGAGTAAAGAGGGGGCCGTCATCCCTCAAACCCCGCCAGATTCTCTTTCAGATAATCGATCCCGGTGACCGGCGTCGGGTTGATGGCAGACAAAATGCCCAGATAGACACTCACAAAATCGCCCAGACTCACCAGAGAAAACATTCGCGCCAACAGCCCGTCTCCGCGCGATTCAAGTACACGGACCGGAACACCATAGCCGGTGGAGATAATCCTCTTCATCACTTCGAACCGATATATCGTTCGTGGATGATCGTCTTTATCCAGCAAATACAGCACCGAAAGGAGCGGGAGAAGATCCTTCTGCGGCCTCACCGGTTCGCCGTCCGGATAAAGCGGCGCTCGCTCGAAATACTTCGGGCCGATCGATTCGGTCGTGACCGGCCAGCCGAGGATCTCGTTGTGGTTCATCTCGGGCAGAATATTCACGTGCGCCAGCATTTTCGAGTTCTCGTTGATCTGGGTCTGCCAGCGAACCGCCACCGGAGCCATGTGGTCGACTGCGGCGTAGAGAATCGGCAATTTGCCTTGAAGGTCAAAGGCGATCTGTTTTGCGAGGTTCTTGTCGGCCGGAGTCTCTACTCCGTAGTCGGCAATACATCGATCCAACACATCAATGGTCTCTTTGATTGCGTCCTTTTGCGGAGGCGCCAGCCCCCATTTCTCGAAGAACACCAGCAACGGCACAAACGAGAAAGCAGTCGCGGCGCGGGGCTGATAGCCGGGCGTCAGATCGAAATGTCCGTGACCGTTCCTGACGGCGATCCTTTTCAGAACATCTTTTTCCGTGCCTGTGGAGATCGTATAGACCTGGCAATTCCGAGCGACCGCCTCGCGATAAGCGGCAAGAGTCTCTTCGGTCGTGCCGGAATAGGAAGAGATAATCACAAGACTGCGCGGCGAGGCATACCCCGGCAGACGATAATTCCGGCACACCTCGAACGGAACAATACTGTTATACACCAAATAGCTGCGAAGAAAGTCTCCAGCGATCGCCGATCCGCCCATTCCGCAGAGAATCACATTGTCGATGTTCCTCAGTCGCGGCAGGTCGGTTCCTTCGGCCCGCCGGAAGGTATCGCGCCAATGGTCCGCGAACTCACATGTCCATTTCAGCATTCCTGTCGGATCGACGTGCGCGATTCGTTCCTGATTGTCGAGGATGTTGGAAGCCACAATATTCCCTTTCTGTGAAAAAGAACGGCTGCGTTTTCTTAGGAGCGCCGTCTTTCGGGCACCGGAGCGATTCAACGCATCCATTCTACTGACCTTGCCCTGCAAGTCGAGAGAGACTTTTCCTCCTGAGCGGAATCGCGGGTCGCCTTGCTCAATGCGTTCGAACCGGAAGGGTTCTGTCTACATTACAGGAACGCTACTCTATGTAAAATCGTGTCTCCGGAGCGTGGGGTCATGAATCGACCTGCGATTGCGGTGCCTCTAATTCTGTTGGGCGTGGTAGGAATCGAACTCCTGCGGGCTCACCGATTCCTTGCGGGCATGCTGGCGATCCTGGTCGTGGGAACGGCCACGCACTTCCTCACCCGCCCGGCCCGGACAACTTCAAAGCAATCCGATGAGGGAAAAGAACCGGAAACACCGGCAAACGATGAACGTCTGCTCTGGACTCTGATTGCGATTTCCGCTCTGCTTCTCCCCGTTTTCCGATTGCTGAAGGCGTCACCGACGTGGATTCATCTCAACTTCGCCGGATTCGTTGTATTGAGCCTCTTGCCGGTATTCCGGATCGTCGGTCGAGACGGATTCACAGCCAGATGGTGGCGACGCTGGCCGCTCTTACCGATACTGGTGCTAACGCTTCTCGTCGGCGGATACGCGCTGGACAGTATCCCCGAGACGGTTCACGGCGACGAAGGCGAAATGGGGTGCCGGGCACGAGCGATTGCCCAAGGAGAGGTTGGCGATCTTTTTCTGCCTTTCGAATGGTATTCGATACCGAATTTCTTCTTCGGTATCGCTGCATCCAGCTTGTATGTATTTGGCGACGATTTGTTCGGTCTGCGAATGCACGTTCTTCTCATGGGAGTCGGTGCGGTCTTTTTCGTCTATCTAAGTGCGGAAAGGCTGTGGGGGCGGCGTTCCGCTGTTTTTGCATCGCTGATTCTCATCGGAAACCATTTCTTCATTCATCTGATGCGGTGTGGCGTCGGGTACGGGCAAATCACGTTCTTCACTGCAGCGACGTTCTATTTATTTCTGCGCGCCTATCAGGATCGCAGTTATGCCTGGATACATGCGGGCGGCGTGGTGCTCGGAATTAGTTGTCTTTCTTATCAGGCGGCTTACATTCTTCCGTTCCTTTGGGGATTGTTATTCCTTTTCGTCTGGATTGTACGGCGAATGGATCTCGGTTTTCTGATCAAAGCGGTACTGGGCGGATATGTTGCGATGATTCTTACCCTGTCCCCGCTGTTATTGGCGGTGAAGAAGGAAAATGTCCCGTTCCTGGACCGAACGCGTCAGGTGCTGGTTGGAAATGAAGGGTCCATGCTTCACCTCGACAGCATGTATCAAACCGGCGGCAGCCGAACCCAGATCTGGAAAGAACAGTTCAAGCGCGCACTCTTCGCACCCACGGTCTTCAAAGACACGAGTATGCAGTACAAGGGGCCGGCCCCGATCTTCGAACGGCTGGCCGGTGCGTTGCTGATGATGGGGGTGGTTCTGGCGATTTGGTCGGTGAGGGACGGGCGATTGATGCTGCCGGTGTTGTGCGCGTTGCCTATCCTCGTGATCGGAGGGGCGCTCACAATCGATTGCCCTTTCTACCCGCGCCTGGCGGGAGTCCCGCCGATGTTGGCATTGATTGCGGGCAGGACGTTGGATCGACTGCTCAGCCCGGAGGAACCCTCCCGTGAGAAGATGGAACGCGGCCCACGGATCGGAGTAGCCGCTCTTGTCTTAACCGCCATTTTTGCAACAAACCTCCACCTGTATTTCCGCATGTACCATGCCGAGTGGTCATCACACTACACACTGACCGCTATGGCGCGTGAGATTGCCGAGCAGGAACCCGGCACGGTGATCTACTTCGTGGCTCCGCCCAAATTCTACTTTGATGTGGGGACAATACGGTTCCTCGCACCGAACCAACGCGGAATCGACGTTGAAAATCCACGAGATCTGATTCCCCGCCTGCCGGAAAAATCCATACGACCGCTGCTGTTCATTGTCAGCGAAGGGCACAGGGACGCTGTTCCGTTGATCCGCGACAAGTTTCCAAAAGGGAGAATTGAGAATCATTTCAGGCGGGATGGGGTCCATATTTTCACCTCGATCCATGTCCGGGCCAATGCTTGATCCCTGCAGACTCGCAGGCGAGACAACCGTGCAGGTTCAAGCGAGTGGACAAACGTAGTCAGCGATCCGATCTGACGCGTATAATGGAATCTCAAACTCATATTCCAAATAAGAAGAGGATGTAGCTATGAAAACAACTCGCATGTGTGCCATCTTGTTGACCGCCGCCGCTCTCGGCTCGGCAATCGATCCATGTTTTGCAGCGAAAGCTGAACGGCGTGTGCTGTTTCTGACAAAATCGTCAGGCTTTCAACATAGCGTAATCGCACGGGAGGGAGACCGCTTGGGGCATGCCGAACAGATCATGGTCGAAATCGGCGCCCTAAACGGATTTCGCGTTGTTTGTACGAAAGACGCGAGCATGATCAACGCGAAGAACCTACAGAACTTCGACACGGTGATGATGTATACTACGGGCGACCTGACAAAGCCCGGGGAGAGCGACCAGGGTCAACCAATGACCGAACAGGGAAAGCAGGATCTGCTCGAGTGGATCAAAGCCGGCGGTGGCTTTCTCGGCTCTCATACCGTCACCGATACATTCCACGGCGACAAGGAATTCATGGCCATGATGGGCGGTGAGTTCGCCACCCACGGCAAGCAGCAATTCACCGAACTGCAAGTAGTCGACTCGCAGTTTCCTGCAATGGTCGGTCTGCCCATCAAGTTAACCATGATCGACGAATGGTATGTCAACAAAAACGTGAATCTGGGCAAAAACATGCACGTGCTTCTCATGCTCCAAACCGAGGGGATGGAAGGCGACAAGTACGACATCCCTCCGTACCCGATCACTTGGTGCAGCAATTACGGTGACGGCCGCGTATTCTGCTCGGCGCTGGGGCACCGTGAGGATGTGTGGGAAAGCCCGATGTTCCAGGGCATGATCATCAAAGCGCTGGAATGGACCTGCGGCGATGTGCCCGGAGACGCAAGCCCGAACTACAAGAAGTACATTAAGGAATAAAGACGCAGACACAACCGCACATAGCTGAAAGAATGAGCAGCCCCGGCTTTTCCTCCCGATGGGTCGAGTACGGGGCTGTTCTTGTCATTCTCAGCGTCCAGCTCGTTCTTCTTGTGTCGGGACTCTTTGCGTCCTCTCCCACATGCGACGAGCCGAATCATCTGGCCGCCGGACTGGCGGCTCTGAACACAGGGGATTTTCGCTTCAACCGCGACCATCCTCCCCTGCAGAATCTAGTCTGCGCTCTCCCCGCCGAGATTTTCTACAACCCGAGATTGGATTTCGATAACCAGGCGTGGGAACGCGCCATCCATCTCGGTCTGTTTTCAAGGAAGATGCTTCTGGCAAATCCCGACCATTTCGAGCATCTGTTTTTCGCCGCTCGATTTGGGACGGTCCTGCTGACACTGGGGTTGTCCGTTGCGCTGTTTTTTGTGGCGCGTTCATTGTCGGGTTTCCTGCCTGCATGTGTGACACTCACACTCTTCGCTGTCGAGCCCAACATTCTCGCACACGGTCGACTGGTGACAACCGATTTGAGTGCGGCCCTGTTTTTCTTCCTTTCGACGTGGGCATTTTGCCGTTTTCTCGAACGAAACGATGAACAATCGGCCGCATTGCTCGGTTTGACGCTGGGCGCGGGGCTGCTGTCGAAGCATTCCGTATTCGTTGTCGTGCCCGCGTTCGCACTCACCTGGATTTTGTACAACGGTCCGGCGATCTGGAATCGTTTTGCATCCAGAGAGAAGGAAGCGAATCGCGAGCGAAATATCGACGGGAAAAGAACGGTCGGGAATTTGTTGATTTGTTTTGCGGTGTCGATTCTCGTGATTTGGGCGGGATTTGGTTTCGAAATCGGCGATCCCGTAGCGGAAGAAAGACCGCCTCACTGGAGCCCCGCATGGCAATTTGCCCAGAGTGTTGTTTTCCCTGTCAAGTTCTTTCTGGGAATGACAACGGGCGCACTTTCGGACTCCACCAATCCGTCCGATCCGGTTTGGGTTGCGATGCGAGAATGGCTTCCGATGTTCAACTATTTTGACGGATTCTTCTTCCAGTTGCACCACGCACGCGGATTTCATGAGGGGTATTTGATGGGTGAAACCCGGGTGTATGGCTGGTGGTATTACTATCCGATCAATTCTCTGATCAAGACACCGGTTGCTTTGGTACCGGCGGGTTTGTTTGGCTTGATCGTGTGGTGGAGAATGGGGGATCTGAGAAGAAGCGCACAGTTAGCCTATATCGTCCCGCCTCTGTTCTACTTCGTTTCCATCTGTTTGCTGAACCGGGCGAATATCGGCTGGCGGCACGCTCTTCCTGTCATACCGTTTCTATGTTTGTGGGCAGGAGGAACGGTCAAGTGGCTTTCTCAAAGGGGAAATCAAGAAAGCAAGTCAGTCGTTCCAAAGATGTATGCCGGTGTAATTGGGACTGCTTGTTTCCTGAGTGTGCTTCCGTACTATCCGGACACGATTCCGTATCTCAATTTCGCTGCACGGCGTATTGCCCCGCCGACTTATTGGGTCGCCGATTCAAATCTCGACTGGGGGCAGGATGTTCGACAACTGAAAGAATTCATCGATGAGAACGACATCGATAGTCTTTACCTCCTCCATTTTGGAGCCCCTGAGTTGCTTGAACTGTACGGTATTCCCGCGGAGGTGCCGGGTCGTGACGAAATGGACAAGCCGGCGATCTACGCAATCAGCTCATCGGTAATGTGCGGGCTGGGGTCGTTCAAGATCGTTGACCGGTTTCAGACAAGGGAACCGGATTATGTAGTCGGAAATACCCTATTCATTTATGACTTTCGGAGCACAACAGAGAAGGATAAAACAGACACGGGAAAATGCATACCGAAGACGTGACATGGTCGGGTGCCCCCCAAATTCCGCTTGGGGGTGGTAAGGCCGTTCATCGAGATATGGCTAACTCGATCTGGAAACTCGGAACGATAACATCTACCATCAGAGTGGTATCGGCATTCCGAAACCCTATGAATACCAAATCGTAAGGAGCTAGCAGCAATGATACGTAGAATCAATCTCGTCATCCAAGTGTGTGTTCTTATTGTGGCGGTGGGTGTTGGAGCGACCTTTGCTCAGGAAGGGAAAGGACATCCCGATTCTAGCGATTGGAAGAGCCTCTTCAACGAAAATCTTTCGAACGCTGTGAGACCCGGCGGTGTATGGACAGTCGAAGATGGAGTCCTGACAGCGAGTGAGGACAAAGCCCTCTGGACGAAGAAGGATTATGACAATTTCATTCTGGACCTGGAATTCAAAACCGCAGCAGGTACGAACAGCGGCGTGATCGTCTACTGTTCCAAGCCCGACAACTGGATTCCCAACTCGGTCGAGATTCAGATCGCCGACGACTATGCAGATAAATGGGCCAACTCGCCCAAGAGCTGGCACTGCGGCGCGATTTTCGGTCATTTGGCTCCGACAAAAAGCACGGTCAAGAAACCTGGAAACTGGAATCGTTTCACCATCAAGTGTGTGGATCAGAATATTGAAGTGACCCTGAACGGCGAGAAGGTCACTGAGATGGACATGAGCAAATGGACGTCGGCGAAGACCAACCCGGACGGTACCGAGATTCCTTCGTGGTTGAGTAATCCTCTCGCTGAGCTTCCAACCAAAGGAAAGATCGGCTTTCAGGGCAAACACGCGGGTGCACCGATCTGGTTCCGCAACATTAAGATCAAAGAGCTGGAATAATCCCGCAAGCCAGAACCTCTTTCCGTGCATAAGAGAAACGAGCGGGCGGTATGTCTCCGGCACTACCTCCGGGCATACCGCCCGTTCTTTCATGGAGATGCCGGCTCCTGAACAGTGTATGTCTCCGCTTACTCCCACCTCTATTTACGTGATACTGTTCTTTGTCGTTGAGCGTAACCGCAGCGGTGTACGGGAACGACAAAAGAGTATCGACAAATCCGATGAACAATCAGAACCGTACAACCCAAGATATGCCTAACCATAAGGTCCTCTTGATGACGGCTTTGCTAATGGCCCTGGGGTGGGCAATTAACGGCATGATCGGGAATGCGCCGGGCGGTGCGATTCCAGGTGCGTTTCTGGGAATGGCGGTCGTTGGAATCCTCGGTCTTGTTGGCCATACGCAACCGGAAGGGTCTAAGGGAACCGATACCCTGGTCCGAGTCGCCGCGTTTGGGGCGATGGGTTTCTGGTTCGGCGGCGAGATGACCTACGGCCAGACACTCGGCCTGACCAACGTTAACGTGGCCGGTGGCGAGCACTATTGGTGGGGGATTCTGGGAACTGCTGTCAAAGGTGGTGCGTGGAGCGGACTCGGGGCGGCGTTTATCGGCTTGGGACTGATGCATCGCCGCTACCGAACGGGAGAGATCGCGCTCCTTGTCACCATAATGACTATCGCGTCCGTCGCAGGGCTTGCCCTTCTGAACCGGCCCCTTTCTCCTTCGGATACCTCACCGCCGATCACGTTCTCATACGATCCCGTCAACCCGGAAAACGCTCCGCGTACCGAATCGTGGGGAGCGATATGGGCCGGTCTGTTGGTCTTGGTCCTCTACGCACGCGCTTGGAAGAAAGATTTTGTGACGTTTCGCTTCGGTCTGTTCGGCATTCTCGGCGGGGGTTTGGGATTCTCCATCGGACAAATGTTTCAGGCCTTTTCCTGGGCACACAAAGAATTCGCGCTAAGCCCCTGGATCGACTGGTGGAAAGTGATGGAGCTGACGCATGGGTTTATCGTGGGGCTTTTTGTCGCAGCTGCTGCGCTAAGAACACAACGAAATGAAATCGATTCGGAGACAACAGAACGGAAGCCGCTTTCTCCTGTAATCGAATGGACCGGCATTGCTGTTTGGATTGTTGTCGTTATCGGCTATTTCCTGCGGCACCCGGTGGGTGAATTCCTTGCGGTGTTTCCCTTTATCGGTGGAGTTATCGTCTTCGCCGGTCTGGTGTTCGGCCGTTGGTGGCCGTGGGTTATTGTTGGACTTCAGATGCCGCTCTCCACGGCGCTGATTACCTCCAACGAAGCCATGCAGGTTTTTCCGAGCGAGATCGGTTACCGCACATCCGATGGCACCACAATCACGCTGCTGTCCGTGTTGTCGTACGCATGGCCGATGATTGTGATCTCGCTGTTCGTGTGTACCATACCAATGGCCGTTTGGCTTTATCGCCGTCCCTCACAGAAGAGAATCGCTTTGAATATGTTCCTGCTTTTTGTCGGTTATCATGTATTCGCTGTTCTGGTACAGATGATTTGGAGAACGCTCTGTTGGGCACCGAGCTGGAGTCTGTATGATCTGGCTATGTTCGCAAGGCCGTTTTACGCGTTGATTCTTGTGTATGTTCTGTGCTATGGAGTAGTGATGGTCTGGTTCCCTCGAATAACACGACAAGAGGAAGCAGAGAACACGTAGCAGAAGTAGGGTGGGTTAGCGACGGAATCACTTCGCCTATTTGCTATGATTCCCGAGGAGCGTAACCCACCAAATACACT
The DNA here is from genome assembly GCA_964612675.1 of uncultured bacterium. Lineage (GTDB taxonomy): Bacteria > Hinthialibacterota > Hinthialibacteria > Hinthialibacterales > JAKPRU01 > CAZTDD01. The sequence goes on along the minus strand of CAZTDD010000020.1, from coordinate 56,532 downwards.
GAAACAATGGGCAATGAATCGCACCTATTAGGCTTGGCGTTTTGGGATTGGGTCGCTTTGGTCCTCTACCTCCTGGGCATCACCATCCTTGGAATCGCGACCCGAACCACGATCCGCACTCGTGAAGATTTCTTCATGGCCGGGCGGCGTTTCGGTAAGATTCTGATGATCTTCCACTCATTCGGTGCCGGGACTCACACCGAACAGGCAGTCGCGGTGAGTGGCGCGTGCTATCGGAACGGAATCTCCGGCATCTGGGTCCAGTGGCAGTGGATGTTCACCACACCGTTCTATTGGCTGTTAGCGCCGATCTTCCGTCGAAGCCGGAGCCTCACCACGGCGGATGTCTACCACGACAGATATGGTCCATCTGCGGCCACGCTTTTTGTCATCGTCAGTGCGTTTACCATGACAATGAATATCGGGATTATGCTTCAAGGCACCGGCCTTGTAATCTCATCCATGACGGGCGGCGAGATATCGCAAACAGCAGCCGTGCTTCTAATGACGGTTTCTTTTCTGATCTACGGTACTGCCGGTGGAATTGTCGCCGCGGTGCTCACCGATCTGGTCCAAGGCATTTTCATTCTGGTGTTGTCGTTTCTCATGGTGCCATTTGCGCTGTGGACCGTGGGCGGTTTCGAAGGACTCCGTGCCGCGCTTCCTCCCGGCGGTCTCGATTTGGTTTCGACTCAGCAAATCACGCTGTTTGTGATTGCGTTTCTCTCCTTCAACTCAATGGTGGGGATCGTGGCGCAATCGCAGGTAATGGCGACAACCTCCGCCGGGAAAACCGAGTGGGAGGGCCGTGTGGGAATGACCTACGGGAATTTTCTAAAACGGATCTGCACATTGGGATGGGCATTGATCGGGGTCTGCTGCATTGTGATGTACCCGCACCTGACGGGCGGCATGGAAACGGAAAAAGCCTTTGGGTACGCAGTGGCAGACCTGTTACCTGTGGGGCTGAGAGGAATCATGCTCGCCAGCATTATGGCTGCGGCGATGTCGACCTGTGACGCGCTGATGGTGGCGACTTCCGGCCTAATCACGGAGAACATCTATCGAAGCCGCCTCCGCCCCGGGCTGACCGAGGAGCATTATTTGAAGGTCGGCCGCATAACCGCAGTGGTGATTGTCGTAACCGCCTGGTATTTCTCTTCTGTATTTCGAACCGTTCTGGAAGGAATTTTTACTTTCTTTCAACTCACGGCCTCGATCGGTGTGTCATTTTGGATCGGGATTCTCTGGAGACGGATGAACACAACCGGTGTCTTTGTGAGTTTTGTTGTTTCCGTTCTAACCCTTTTTGTTGTGAAGAACTATATGTTCCCTGTACAGGTTTACGGAACTGCGCCCGCCATCGCGTATCAAACGGCGGTATTTCTCCCAATCGGAATCCTTGCGGCGTGGCTTGCCAGCATTCTCAGCACCCCCATGGATTCTCAAAAAGTCGATCGTTTCTTTGTAAAAATCCACACTCCGATAGGACAAGAACAAAAACTTGACCGGCCTTTGGACGAGGCGGTTCCCCAAAATCAGCGTCTAATCGATTGGGGCGGATTGTTTATCGTCAAGCCGAGCACCGAATCGTGGGTTGGTTTTCTCGTGGCGTGGGGTATTGTTTTCATCCTGATCTGGGGAACACAATTACTTCTTCGCTTGTGAGAATTCAGACCAAGCAAGAAAAGCATGACAGCGAAATCACATCCACAAGAGAGAAACATAGGCATCATTGGATTGGGCCTGGTTGGAAGTGCATTGGCGGGGCGATTGTTGAATGCGGGGTATACCGTTTTCGGTTACGATATCGATCCGAAACGTTGTGAAGAGTTGGAGGCGAAAGAAGGTACAGCGCTTTCTTCCTGCCCTGCGGTGGTGGAGTGTTCTCAGCGAATTATCCTATCATTACCGAATTCCGATATTGTGCGCGAGGTGACTCTTGAAGAAAACGGGATTATTTCCACCGGCGTTCAAGGCTCAGTGATTCTGGATACAACAACGGGCGATCCGAGCGCCACAGTCGATATCGCAAGAAAACTCTCCGATGGAGGAAACCGGTACATCGATGCATGCATTATCGGTTCATCGCAACAGGTAGAGGATGGCGATGTGGTTGTTGTGATGGGTGGAAGCGAGGAGGACATCGCGGCCTGTGAGGATTTGCTCGGTATATTTGCGCGGGAAGTATTTCATATGGGTGAGAACGGCAAAGGGTGCGAAGCGAAACTTGTTGTAAATCTTGTCCTTGGGCTGAATCGTCTGGTGTTGAGCGAGGGGTTGCTACTGGCCGAATCGCTGGGGATGGATCTCGAGAAAACCTTAGATCTTTTGAAATCGGGGGCTGCGTATTCGCGAGTGATGGACACGAAGGGGAAGAAAATGCTGTTCAAGGACTATGCACCACAGGCACGCCTGAGCCAGCACCTCAAAGATGTTCGCTTAATCCTCGAACAAGGGAAGACGAATGATGTCCATCTCCATCTGTCGGATCTCCATCGCAGGATACTCGAAGCCGGTGTCGAGTCCGGGCTGGGAGACTACGACAATTCCGCCGTGTTTGAGATTCTGCGCCGGAGATTACTCGAAAAGTCGCAGTCTGAAAATGAAAGATGAAGTATTTATTTACATAAATTACACAACGGATAGGTGCTCAAGTGTTCTTCCGCGGGTACCTATTTCTTTGGCCTGAGCTCCGGGCCAGTTCAAGACAACGATCTCCTCCCGTAATTGCTCTTTCGTCGCTGTGGCGAGCCGCGTACGAAAAAGGTCTATACCCGACAGTTCATAGCCCAATGATTCTGCGATATTCCCAAGCAACTCACCCGTTCGAATCATCACACGAAGATACGACGCCTGATCACCGACCACATACGCGAGTCGCGCACCGGGTTTCAGAATACTGCGCAATTCGGAAAGATGACGAGCCATACCGCCGAAATACAATTTCGCAACCCGGTGATACATTCTTTCAAAACCGGAGGTCTTGCCGAGTTCGATTCTCCGAGATTCGATTTCTTCAGCGATCCGCTGAATCTCCAGATGCTCTCCGACCCATCGATCATCATCATCGTCTTTATACACACCGCGTGTGTTCGATCGAACGAGTCCCGCTTTGCAGCGTCGAAGTTCGTCCTTGTTGCGAATGAGGCCCAACAACACAGACTCAAGACGGGTTGTCCGTGTGTAGTCTTTCTCGTTTGGATACGGAGGGGAAGTAATTACGGCGTCCACCGATGCCGGTGCGACAATATCGAGCATCTGTCTCGAATCCGCGTGGTAAACAGTCGATTCCGTATTTTGTTTACGTGGGACATTTCGCAAGTCATCCGCCATGGTCCGCATTTCCGCAAGCCAGCTGGATACGACGGGGGCGTCTTTCTTCGGTGGCCCCACCCCGACTTCCGGACCGAATTGAAGGTTCCCGATTGACGAAACAAGCGCCTTCGCCAACGCAAGGCGTTCATGATGCAAATAGGTCTGAACTGGATGGTTTTCCAGAGTCTCCAGAAGAACCAATGTCTTATGCAGAGGAAGTGGAGAGATTGAATTCTTCAGCAACAACTTCTCACATTCCGGGGGGATTTGTTTCAACGAAGTCCGAACAGAAATGGGGGAAGACAACTCGGAATCGAACAACGGAAGTTCACAATCCGGGAGACCCTGTGATTCCAATTCAGAATAAGTGATCTCCGCGACTTCACTAGCGTGATCGAGCAGAGCGTCAGGATCGAGAGACCAGTCTGTTTTGACTCTGCTGGCCAGATGCGCCATGGGATGCGCTTCGATGCCTATACTTGCAATCCCCAGTTTCTTGCACTCTACAAGCGTTGTTCCTGTCCCGCAAAACGGATCGAGTACACAGTGATTCCCTTCTTCCAGGTCGAATTTCTCAACGTACTCGCGAACCAAATGAGGAGGAAACGACAGTACGAAGCGGTACCAGTTATGAACCGGGCGGTCATCATGAGCCACTTTGTTGATTTCGGAATTGGACGGCCGCTGCGCTTTCACATGAACCATTCGGAGGTTCTCCTCCATACGACATCACAATGCTATAGAAGAGTCTAGCATCGACTGAAAAGGGCGACCAGATCCTCCGCCGATGTCAATCTCGAATGTTACAATGGCCTACGTCTGATTCTCAATGGAATAGGATAAGCGACTTGGTCTCGCCCCCCCCAGCGCAGGTTACCCCGTGGACTGGAGGACAATGATTTGTGCTACCATACTGATATTCAGTTGAATGACGAAATACCAAACACGTGCGAGGCAACTGCGGGATGAAGGTCACAGAAGAAACCCTGGAGAAGATCGTATCGATTGCGAAGTCTTATGGGGCGACACGGGTCATTCTATTCGGGAGCGCTGCTGAATCCCCCGAGAATGCCAGGGATATTGATATCGCCTGCGATGGGATCGAGGGGTGGGAGATTTTTGGCTTTGGCGCTGACTTGGAAGAAGAACTGCGAGTGCCCCTGGATGTTATTCCTCTGAGTCCGCCCAACCGTTTCACCAGATACATAGAATCCAAAGGTAAGGTCTTGCTATGAAACCACAGGACCTTTCCGAACAGATCAGTATTGAACTTGATCTTATGCAAACCAGTATCAATGAGATCATTTCTAGAGGAAAGGACTTGGCGAATCGAGAGCCAACCATGCGGGAAAAAGCCGCCGCTGCCACCTTCCTCGCAGAGGCCTATAGTGGGGTTGAGAATATATTGATCCGCATTTCACACCATTATGAGGTACCTCTCCCAGTTGGGGATGCTTGGCACCTGGATTTATTCGATCGGTTCTGTCATCCCTCCTACCGTCCGTTGCCGTGCTTGTTTGATGAGCCGCTTGCATCCGATCTCTCTCGTTTTCGGAGGTTCAGGCATCTTGTGAGACACGGCTATAGTCTACATCTTGACTGGAGTCGCATGCAGAAGGGTGTTGAAACGGCAAGCGACGTTTTTCAGCGATTCAAGGAATCTGTCTATCACTTCATGGAAACGCTTTAACACCTAGTTCGCCTAATACTTCCCGTGCCGGTCCAGCGCTTCGTTCACCAGCCGGTCCGCTTCGACGTTTTTCTCACGGCGCACATGGTCGACGGTCCATGTATCGAAGCGACGGAGAACATCCATACACTCTGCGTAAAGCGGTTTTAGATTGGCATTTTTGACACGATACCGGCCGTTGAGCTGACGTACGATCAACTCACTGTCCATTCGTACATTCACCTTCTTGATACCCAATTCGGCCGCTTTTCGGAGGGAGGCAAGAAGCCCTTGGTATTCGGCGGCGTTGTTCGTTTTGTTTCCCAGGAATTGCGACAAGGTCGCCACACGACGCCCCTTGGTATCCTCGATGATCGCACCATACGCTGCCGGTCCCGGATTCCCTCGGCTGCCACCGTCACAGTGGATCACGTAAGCCTCCGTGGGATCGATCTGAGTTTCTTCTACGTCTTCCTTGGTGTCCGGTGTCTCTCGTTTGTCCCCTTCCGACTGGACCGACTCGTTCAAGCTGCCGGACCGAAAGCCGTAGAGATCCACTGCCACATAAGCAAAACCAAGCGCCTTGAGTTTCGGAACAAGTCGTTCACGCATCTCAATAAGGCGCGAAATCTCCTCGGGATACACTTCAATCCGGGCGATGTCTCCATGGTGACGAACCCTGTACTGATGAAATCCCGCGTCGGCGAGAAGCATCTCGGCCTTTTCAATCTGTCTCAGTTTCTCCTCGGTGATTGTTTCCCCATAGGGAATCCGTGACGCCAAGCAGGCGAACGAAGGTTTGTCCCACGTGGGAAGACCGAGCGCCTTCGAAATCGCCCGAATATCGTCCTTGGTCATCTTCGCTTCGAGAAGCGGGAAGCGTGCTCCTTTCTCTTGGGCGACCTTCTGTCCCGGACGATGGTCGCCGAGATCGTCGACATTGACTCCCTGAACGATGTGATCCACATGTTCGCGAATGGCCAGATCACGAAGACTGTCCATGATCTCCGCTTTACAGAATGCGCAACGGTCGGAGGGGTTCCGTGCGAAGCCTCTGTTTTTCAGGGGAGTTGTTTCAATAACCCGAAGATCAAATCCGACATCTTCTGCGATCTTCCGGCAATCCTCTAAATCGCGCTGCGGATGAATTGACCCGACAGCAGTCACCATCACCGCTCGCTCGCCGAGTTCATCATGAGCCACTTTCGCCAACAGCGTACTGTCTACACCCCCGGAGAAGCTCACAAGCACATTTCCCATCTCCGTGAGAATCGCCCTCAATCGTTCCAGTTTTCCTTCCTGTTCCTGATTCATTCGCCAACCTTCCGTTCGATGCCTTTGCATTAACCCGGGCAATTTCATTCTAGGAAAGCATACAGAAATGATCAAGTATGAGTCCTGAAGGCAAAACTCGCTTTGCCACCGGTTTAGAGACGTTTAGGAAATATTGTAGTCAGGTATGATGAACGTGGGCATTCTCGATCCTGAATGCGACAGCCGGAATAGAGCCAGGATCACCGTAGTGCCCGGGTTCATCCCGGGCGTCCGGGCCGGCCAGGCGCATATTGTCTGGGTCTATCCCGGATCTCAAGGTCGCCCAGGGTAAACCTGGGCGCTACGGTTGAAAGAAAGCGAATATACGATGCCAATAACGAGACTTCTATATGCAGCCATCGCCGGACTTCTCCTGCTGGCCTCGTGTGCGCCCAATGTGGAGCAGCTTCTCGCGGAAGGCGGAATTGCGATGAAGCAGGAAGATTGGTCTGAAGCTGAGAAGAAGTTCGAACGTGTTGTAGAACACAACCCCAGTCTTGCCGAAGCTTACCGGGCTCTGGCAAATTGCAGACTGAAACAAGGGAAGAACGAAGCCGCGGCGGAGGCCCTCCGCGAATTCGTCCGGCTGCGTCCCGACGATTGCCGCGCTCATCTGCTGCTTGCTCAATATGCAGTCGAGCAGGAACAATGGGATGAGGCGGTCAGTCACATTGTCCGAGCAAGACAATTCGCAGAGTACCGTGATGAAATTCAGGAATGTCAGCGCTGGCTGGACGGAATTCGAGAGTCGGTTAAGAGTATCTCACCCGATGTCCCTGTTGAAATTCTAGGAGCAACAAAAGAAACAGAAATATCTCCCCATGAACAAGATTCCCCGAATATCCCCTGACGAGGCACTTACTCTCTTCCGTGATGGTGATCTTCTGGATCTGGGCAAACGGGCACACGACCTGCGGCTCCGGATCGCCGATCCGAACGTTGTGACCTATGTCGTCGACCGAAATGTCAACTACACCAATATCTGCACCGCCCGCTGCGAATTCTGTGCTTTCCACCGCGACTCGAACGACCCGGACGCATTTGTGCTGAACCGGAATCAGCTGCTGACCAAAGTCCAAGAGCTTGTGGATGTCGGCGGAACAACGGTATTGCTACAGGGTGGGATTCATCCGGGACTCGATTTCGATTTCTACAAATGGCTCCTGTCCACAATCAAGGAACAATTCGACGTCACGCTGCACGCCTTTTCACCGCCGGAAATTGTCGGAATGGCGAAACTCCATAAAAAAACGATTCGAGATGTTCTGATCGAACTGAGAGACGCTGGACTCGACAGTATCCCGGGTGGCGGCGCGGAGATTCTGTCAGACGGGGTCAGGCAACAAATCAGCGCCCGTAAGTGTTCGGCAAACGAGTGGATTTCCGTCATGGAAGAGGCACACACGATCGGCCTGCGCACCACCGCGACTATGATGTTCGGTCATGTAGAAACGTATGAAGATCGGGTCGAGCATTTGATGAGATTACGTGATCTTCAGGATCGAACCGGCGGATTCACCGCGTTCATTTGTTGGACATTCCAACCTCGTAACACACGTCTCCAGCATCTGCTGCCGGTGGGTGGGTTCGAGTATCTGAGAACATTGGCGATTTCGCGAATCTTTCTAGACAACTTTCCCCATATTCAGGCCTCGGTGATTACGCAGAAAGAGGAGATCGGCCAGATAGCGTTGTTTTTCGGTGCGGATGACATGGGAGGCACCACGATGGAGGAGAACGTTGTTCGTTTGGCCGGCACAAGCCATTGCGCGAGTGAGCAGAGGCTCAGGGAGCTGATCGAGGATGCGGACTTCCGGCCACAGAAACGAAATACGCAGTATGAATGGCTGTGACGCTTTAGCCCGAACTGTTCTACACAGGGAAGTCGGCAATAGCCTGGACAGGATGCATCTTCTGAACCTCGTAATTCGTCTGGCAACAGGTAAGATACTGCGAAGATCAGAATACATATGCGATATGCACGCCTATGGAGGATTTGATGATAAACGAATTACTGTCCAAGAGCGGTTTCTTCAATCGACGAGATCTTTTGGCTTGTCTGGCGGGCTGCACAGCAGGCAGCTCGGCACTGGGACTGTCAGCCATGGCAGCGCCGGATGACGCGTCCACGGGAGAGGCGAGTGAACGATCAATTCTCGCCGCGGCGGAGGATCTAAAAGAAAGCGGTATCGAGCTAAAGAAACTGACCCAAGTTGCGTTTGTGGTCAAAGATATCGATGCGGCCTCGAAGCGGTTCGCTGACCTGCTTGGCATGGACGTCCCGAAGCCGATCATCACCGATACCGAAGACAAGGCACACACGAAATACCGCGGCAAGCCGACCCCCGCCCGTGCGAAGTTGGCCTTCTTTCCGTTGGGACAGGTGACATTCGAGTTGATCGAGCCGATAGGCGGTCCGAGTACATGGCAGGAGGCATTGGATGAACAGGGTGAATCGGTCCATCACATCGCCTTCGAGGTGAACGACATGGACAAGGTTTTGGAGTGGCTGGACAAGAAAGGCTATCCCACGATCCAGACCGGCGATTTCACCGGCGGCCGCTACGCCTACGTTGACACGACAGCCGCTTTCACGACAATAATAGAACTGTTAGAAATCCACTAATCTTGAGTGCGGGTAACATCTTGTAGTCGGTATACAACCATGAGTGTCACAGATATGAACGAATGGGAATTCGCGGCCGAAGTAGCGGGCTGGATTAACCAAATCATCGCGGATGAAGAACGTCTTCCCTTCTCGTCGGTAAGATGCGAACAACAAAGCAAGGATTCCCGCAGACGGCGTGACCTGACCTTATTCGACAGAGACAGGAAGATCGTACTTACTGGGGAGATAAAACTCCCCTACAGGCCCGACGGGGGAAGTCCTTATAACGAGAAGCTCGTGCAAGATGCGAGGAGAAAGGCCATGCGGGCCAAATCTCCTTACTTTTTCACATGGAATGTCAACGAATGTGTCCTCTGGGAAACTTTCCCGGCAAGAACCGCTCAAAAAGACCGCAAATACACATCCTGGGACGTAACGGAAGTCCATAAACCGAGTCACCTCAGCGTCCCGAGTACAACACACGCGATTCAATACTGGCTCCCGAAGTTTCTCGACGACTTCGCGCAGATTCTGCGAGGCAGATATCAAATAGGCACACAATCGCCCGATGAAAAATTCATCGATGCCTTGGAATCGCACCTGAACATGCCAATTATCTTAACTTTGGCTGAGCTACAGAAACATTACAATAACGCCAAATTCCGAGAGAAACTTGATAAGTGGATGCGGGAGGAACAGGGCTGGGTAATTTACGACGATCCGGAAGGTATTCTGGATAATCTCGAGCGCGCCTCTAAGTTCGCCTGCTATGCTCTGGTAAATAAGATTGTCTTCCGTGAAGCGCTTCTCAAACGCTACAAGTCAAAGATGGATAAGCTGTCGGTTCCCGAGCACATGGCGAAAGGCGACGAACTCCGTCTGCATCTTGAAGGCCATTTCACAAGCGCCATGGAGACTACCGGTGACTACGAGACTGTCTTCGGCGAAGAACACAAGGGAATAGGCAACCGCATTCCTTTCTATTCAGATCATGCTGTTGCTCACTGGCGCGAACTCATAAACCAGATTCACCGCTTCGATTTCTCACAGCTGGATTATGAGGTAATTGGTAATATTTTCGAAAGACTAATTAGCCCAGACGAGCGGCACAAGTATGGACAATTCTACACCCGGGTTGAAGTCGTGGATCTGATCAACAGCTTCTGTATCAGGGACGGCAAAGCAACAATCATGGACCCGGCTTGTGGCGGTGGTACATTCCTTGTCCGGGCGTACGCTCGCAAACGTGAGCTCGCCCCAAACCGACAGCACCACGATCTTCTTCTGGACCTTTATGGAACGGATGTCTCCCATTTTGCAGCGCACTTGACAACAATCAACCTCGCCACACGAAACTTGGTCGATGATGAAAACTATCCCCAGATAGCACGCAGTGATTTCTTTGAGGTGGCGCCGGAAAATGTGTTTCTTACGGTTCCTCATCACGCTAAAGCAAAAGGTCTCGGTAAAACTTCACACCGCAAAATCAAGATCCCACAATTGGACGCCGTAGTGGGAAATCCCCCTTACATACGACAAGAAGACATACCACAAAACAAAAAGAACGCCTATCGCAAACTGGTCAATGACACCAGTAAGGCTGGATTGTCCGGAAGAAGCGATATTCACTGCTACTTCTGGCCCCATGCAGCCGCTTTTTTAAAAGAAGGCGGTTACCTCTGTTTCCTCACATCGAGTCAATGGCTGGACGTTGAGTATGGCTTTCGGCTGCAAGAATGGATCCTTCGGAATTTCGAGATTATCGCAATTGTCGAGAGTCTGCGTGAGCCGTGGTTCGTAGGAGCCAGAGTTGTTACAGCGATTACAATCCTCCGTAGGCAAAAAGACGAATCGGTACGGATGAATAATAGCGTACGATTCGTGCAGCTCCGGCGAATGGTCAAGGATATGTTTGCTCACGACGGCACTACTGCGGGAGCGGTTGAGGTTGTGGATTCCTTCCGGGACGAAATCCTGTCGGTGCAGGAAAACACTTCCACGGAAGCCTACCGTGTACGGCTTGTCCGCCAAGGGGATCTTTGGGATAACGGAGTTCAGCAAGGTATACTCACGAAGAGATCGAATGACGGTGGTAGTGATGACCCGGAGGCACAGGATGGGGATTACTACGGAGGGAAATGGGGAGTCCATCTAAGAGCTCCCGACTCCTGGTTTCGACTTATCGAAGAGTACGGGGCCAGAATAGTCCCTCTGGCAGAGATTGCCGATGTCTGGCGCGGCATAACAAGCGGCAAGGACTGCTTTTTCTTCCCGAGAGACTGCAGCGATGAGTGCTTAGACACCTACGGGGATCGCGGCATGTTCGAATTAGAGTATGGAGTCCCTCGGAAAGACGTCAAATCGGGCAAAGTGAAGTTAGTCTTGTGCGGAGAAGGACGCGGAGAGGTCAGACCTATCGAGGGTATGTACTTGGAGCCAGAAGTGCATAGTCTGATGGAGATCCGAGCATACACTGCAACACCCGAGGACTGTAAGTACCAGATCCTCCTGGTGGATAAGCCAAAGTCAGAGATCCAAGGCACATACGTTTTGGACTACATTGAATGGGGAGAGAAAAACGGCTACCACGAGGGTTCCACATGCGCAAGCCGTGCAAGTAGTGATAGAGAATGGTATGACTTGACCGGTCACCGGCGGGGACAATTGTTTTGGCCCATGGCTCAACAATATAAACACGTCATCCCGTGTAACGTTCATAACCTTATTTGCAATCATAACCTATTTGATATCTCCAGCGATGACGTCGAGATGGATGTGCTCGGGGGAATCCTCAACTCCAGTTGGGTCGTTCTATCGAAATTTCAGTATGGGCGGCCAGTTGGAGTAGAGGGTAATCTAAAGACAGAGGTCGTCGATGTGAAGATGATGCGCGTTCCGGATCCCAGGGACACAACTCCGAAGACGCGCGAACGTGTCGCTGCAGCATTCAACGAGCTCAAGAAACGTCCGCCTATGCAGTTCTTGTCGGAACGGCGTATGCGTGAAATGGCCTATCATGAAGCAGGCAAGAAACATGAGCTGAGGAGCCTCTGTGATATCTGTGAACTCGACATGGAGGATCGCAGAGAGCTCGACGATGCTGTCTTGAAAATGCTGGGAGTACGGCGAAAGGAGCAGCGCGAGAGGCTAATTGATAGTCTATATCTTTATCTGAAGCGTTTCTTTGAGTCTGTACGTCAGAAAGAGGAAAAGGCAATCCTGAACAAGAAAAGAGCCAAACGCCGTGGACAAACCGATCCCCGTGCAGTTGCTGTTCAAGTGTATGAAGATATTGTAGACAAGGATCCAGGTCTTTTAAGACATTACAGACTTGATTTTCTCGATAGTTCGAAGCCATTTGACTCCTATGAATTACCTCTTGAGGGAGTGGCCGGACCGGACGACAGAGGCCTGATCAACGGTCACGGCATTCTATTCAAGAAAGGGAAAAAAGTCACTGAAAGTGTCGACACGAAGATTCCGGAGCAAGACGATCTTCTCATTCTCCTTGCGAACTCCGGCTCCCGGGGTATTGTACAAGTTCCTCACGAGCCGGAGGAATGTCTCCGCGTTTTCAGGTCGTATGAGGAGTTCGTCAACCGGCGTGATAGGCAAATATGGGAAATGATCGAGAGGCGCACTGCTGACGAGGAATTGCAGGAGAAGATCTACAGAGCATTGATGCCGATGCTGTTGTCCTTGAGATAATCAGACTCTAGTCTCCGCTGCACAACTCCACAACCAACCGCTCCAGTGCCATTTCGGGGAGCGAGGAACCGCCTTTGATGGCAATATCGGTTTCGCGGATACGCGCGAGCCCGTGCTCCAAACTCGTGCGGCTGAATCCCTGAACCTGGCGTGCGGTCGCCTGGAGAGCATACCCTTTGAGCCCTGTTACCTGGGACAACTTCTGCTGTGGAATTCCCTCCTCTTTCGCGACACGCAACGACCACATTTGACGGAACGATCGCGCCAGCATCCCAAGCAAAGCAAACGAATCCAGCCCCTGATCGAGCGCACGACGAAGGCTGATTAGGGCCTTTGCCGAGTTCTTTTCGCCTACCGCGCGCGTTGTCGCCCAGATCTCCTCTTCCGCCTCTGTCGTCAACAGCTTTTGACACGTCTCCAGGTCGATCCGGTTCCCTTCCCCAGCCCAGAGAATCATCTTCTCGACTTCGCCCAGCGCATCTTCTCCACGATCGCCTACCTGTTCCAAGAGCAAGTCGAAGGCATCTTTGTCGATTGCGATTTTTGCTTCTTTGAATCTTCGTACAATCAAGGAGCGGATATCGCTGCGGCTCGCTGCAGCGATCTCAACCACCGGAACTTCCGTCAGTAACTCTTTCAGAGCTTTCTTGGGGGATCCTTTCGAACCGAGAACCAAAACAAGCGTACTGTCTGTTGCCGGTTGTTTCACATAGTTGAGGAGCGCTTCCAACGAGTCCACTTTCGCCTTATCGAGATTGTGAATCACAATGACTCTGGAAGGAACAAACAACGACGGGGACGCCGCGTCGGTCAACGCCGAACGCGTCTCGTCCTGTGCGGCATCGTAGTCACGACGTTCACAAGAATCGTCACCGCCCTCGCGCTCGATCAGTCTCTGAACGGTCTGCTTGATCTTGAACGTATCCGTACCGGACAAAATGAGAATGGGTGCCTTGGGAAGAGTATCTTTGCTGGATGAAGTCGGACGGCGGGGCGGCATACGTGAATCACCATCCATCGAGGAATTGGCTGATGATGTTGTCCGCGAGACGTGTGCCGACATCCCGCTGGCGTTCCGCACTGGGTTCATTCGACAAGAGAAACGGACCGCGTACCTCAAATCTCGACTCGGGAGTAAGGGCCTTCCCGGTTGCCCGCTCAAACATCTGCGCGGTTACCACCATGGTCATGTTGTACCCGACCGCCCGATCCAGATCCGTGAAATTGATCGGCTCAACCTCGACCTCTGCGATCCTTGCCTCCAGGATCGCGTCGGCATGCGATCGGCCGGTCACTTTCATACGGCGATCCCGAATGAACGCATGAATCACCGACGCGGTAATCGCTTCCTCCATCCCGGAATGCATGGTGTCGTTTTCGAAGACAGGAATACAGATTGTATCGTAATCCTCGCCAAGGACGGTTTCGTGTGTTGTCGCACAGGACGCAAGGCTAAGGACGACCACCAGAAGAAGCGCTTGGGTTCTATGGAACATCTTGAAACTCATCTGTTTTCAAAGCCCCTCGCCCGGGATAAACCTGGGCGCTACAGCCGTATTTGGTTCATACCAGGGAAAGGATAAGGCATTCTCCGGCCTGCGGCAAGATGCCCGAGATTACCGCTTTCAGAACCTCGGAGGAACGTAGCCCACCAACACCTTCCCCCAAAACACACGACCTGTCATAGTAAGATATATCGAGACCAGGCCAGCGTGGAGAGAGGAGCTCGAAACCATGAACGATACATTCTCCAGACGGACATTCAATAAAGGAACACTCGCCGCCGCCGTTGGCGCAGCGTCCGGGATCGGAGCGACGAAAGCATTGGGCGCAAACGATCGTGTCCGGCTCGGATTCATCGGTGTCGGGAATCGAGGCGACCAGGTCCTTCGCGCATTTCTGCTGAACGATGACCAGGAAGTGACCGCGTTATGCGACGTCTATCGGCCTTATCTCGATAAGGCCGTTGAGACCGTCGGCGGAAGCCCTCGCACGTTCAAAGACTACCGGCGACTCCTGGAGTTGAACGATATCGATGCCGTGGTAATTGCTACTCCCGACCACTGGCATGCCTTGCAGGTCATCGACGCCTGCGATGCCGGGAAGGATATCTATATCGAGAAACCTCTCTCGCTCACGATTACCGAAGGCCGCAAAATGGTCGAAGCTGCAGAGAAGGCGAACCGCGTCGTCCAACTCGGGACGCACCGCCGCTCCTCTGAAGCGTGCCGGAGGGCGGCGGAGTTCATACGCAACGGCGGTATCGGCAAGGTCACCCGGGTGCGATGCTATCACGTACAAAACGAATTTCCTGACGGAATCGGGGACCCGCCGGACTGTGATCCGCCCGATGAGCTCGATTGGGATCTGTGGCTCGGTCCCGCACCGAAGGTTCGCTATAACCCGAATCGGTGCCTCTACAAATTCCGTTGGTTCTGGGACTACTCCGGCGGACAGCTGACCAACTTTGGAACTCATTACCTCGATGTAATCCAGTGGGCGCTCGGACAAAATGCGCCGAAGAAGATTGCCGCAATCGGCGGTATCTACGCAGTTAAAGACAACCGCGAAATCCCCGACACGATGGAAGTGACCTGGGAATACGATGACGGTGTCATCGTCACGTTCAGCCAGATCAACTGCAACGACGCGAGAACGGACCGTCTTGGTTCGAATATGGAATTCAGGGGCACCGAGGGAACGTTATACATCAGCGGACGCAGATGGGAAGTCATTCCGGAGGACTGGGATATGCCCAATTTCTGCTTCGAGAATCCGGAAGAGACTCCGCATGAAGTCCCGGCACGTTCGCCGCGTATCCGAAAAGACGACCGACCACAGCGGAAAGGGGAACGGATGGAGGCGGTCGAGTTTGAGGGCGACGGTAAAGACACCGAACATCATGCCCGGAACTTCCTGGATTGCGTAAAAAGCCGCGAGCAGTGTAACGCACCGATTGAGAACGGACATCGCTCCACCAGCGCGACGCTATTAGGAAACATAGCATATCACGCGGGATGTCTCATCGAGTGGGATGCGAAAAACGAGCGCGCCGTCAACACAGAGAAAGCAAACAAATTCCTTTCCTATAAATACCGATCGCCGTGGAAGCTGGGATAATCCACTGCCGTTAAGAAGAGGAATCCATATTCCCGAGTCGTTCAAGGCTCTTCCGCGCTTCGAGATGTTCTGGGTCGATTCGCAACGTCTCATGAAATTGAGCGACTGCTTTCTGTAAATCTCCTACTGCCACATACGCCGCACCGAGATTATTGTGCGCATTCGCATAACTCGGATCGAGACGGATTGCCTCCTTAAAATGTATAATCGCCGATTCTGTCTGCCCCAGATGCAGATAAGCGAGACCGAGATTATTATGCGCTTTTGAATAGTCCGGATCGAGCGACAGGGCTTTTTTGTAATACTGGATAGCGTTTCCAGCTCCTCTTGTTTGCGTTATCAGATTGCCGAGATTATTCAACGTTTCTGCGGATTCAGGGTTTATACTGAGAGCCCGTCGGTAATAAGCAATCGCTTTCTCAGCCTGCCCCAGTTCGGCGTAAACAAGGCCTAGATTGTTGTACGCGTCCGCATAATTCGGATCGAGTGACAATGATTTCTGAAAACATGAAATCGATTTATCGAATTCATTTTGTTCGCAGTACGCTTTTCCCAGGTTGTAATAGGCTTCGACATAATCGGGGTCAATTTCTATCGCCCTGCGATAGTGGTGAATCGCTTTATCAAACCGCCCGAGGGAAGAGTACGCATTGGCCAGGCCGTTATGAGTCTTGGCGTCAGTTCTGTTAATTGCCAAAGCGTTCTCAAAATATTGAATCGCTTCCTTGGAGTTTCCCCCATCAACCAATGCGCATCCCAGATTTGTATAGGCCCGAGCATTGTTCGGTTGTTTTTCGATTGTATCGGTCCAAATCGAAATCTCGCTTCTGTAGTCCTGGTTTCGAAAAAATGTAAGAGTATGCAAAAAGACAATGATTGCTGAGACTATAACAATAGTTGCCGCGCTGCCGAAATATTCTCGTGTCGAGTCTGACTGAAACAATTTGTTCGATATTGTTCGTACAACTCCGTACGCCGCGATCACAAAGAAAGTAATAAAGGCCGCCGAAGGGAGGTACATACGGTATTCAAAAGCCAGATCCGGCAAGGGAATAAAACTGGAAGTGGGAGCCAACGTAAAGAAAAACCAGAGGCCAAGAAATCCACTTGGATATTTCCGGACTGTTGCCCACAAGGTAACAACCATCATCAACAAAAGTACGATCGCGTAGGGAAAGGCTTGCGGTATCGTCGAAATCGGCCAAGCGTAATCCAAACAGAGAGGCGACGGCCAAGCCAGAAGGCGCACATAATAGAGAATCACCTCAGGCTGTGTGAGTGCGTACTCAAGAGGATCATACGGCCCAATCGCCCCGCCTGCTGTTCCCCCTCCCGCGACGAGCACTACCAACACTATAAGACAGCCGAAAAAGCCTGAATACAGCAATACGGACTCCCGTAGTGCGTTCCTGACATTGTTGTGAACGAAGATGATGTCGTAAAGAAACACCAGAAAAGGGGCGACGGCGATCGTTTCCTTCGTTCCGACACCGATCAGGCAGGCCAGAATAGCAAGAGTATGCCAGTGGGTTTTCCTTTTCCCGTGTTCCCATCCTCGAATTGCACAATACAATGTAAGGAAAAAGAACAAGCCCATCAACGATTCGCAGCGTTGTGTGATGTACGTTACCGCTTGCGTGTGAATCGGGTGGGTTCCCCAAATCAGCGCGACAGCCAAGGCAAGCTGCCGGGAATGCAACCCGAATCGTTCTGACAAAGAAACCCTTGAAAGCGTTCGACGAATGATCCCGAACAACGTTAACGCTGCGCCGACATGAATCGCAATATTGAACAGATGATAACTCCAGGTTTGTTCACCGCTGACGGCATAGTTCAAGGCGAACGTTAGGTTCGCAACCGGACGTCCGGTTACGCTCGTCCCTTCCGGTGGGTGAAAGATCCCTCCGAGAGGCCACAATCTGCGGATCGATGGATTCTCGATGATATTCGGCCAATCATCGAAAATGAATTCATTCTGGAAGGTGTTGGAGTAGCACAGCCCAACCGCTACAGCGATAAGCAGCAAGGCCGGCCACGTCGGTGCGCCTTCGGTATTTGGAGAAACGTTTGCTGCTTTCGAATCCATCGCTCGTTGTTCAATCTGTCAGGAGAATCTCGACTATGATTACTCATCCAGTAGCAACACACAACTTTGCATATCCAATCCACAAAATCAGCTGAAATGGGACGTGATAAGCAAAAGGGCCGCATCTGGGCGGCCCTTTCAGTAGTAGATTCTTGCTGAATAGAAATGGAATCGTTATTTTCGATCTTCTGCCACAAGCGCGCGAATCTTCTCCGGCAACCCGAACAGGTTGATGAATCCACCAGCGTCCGACTGGTCGTAAACCGCATCCTCCTCGAACGTGGCAAAATCTTGCCGAAACAGCGAATTCGGCGATTTACGTCCCGCTGTGATGATGTTTCCTTTATAGAGCTTCAGACGCACCGTTCCTGTGACCAGCCGTTCGGTGTGGTTGAGGAAGGCGTCCAGCGATTCCTTGATCGGCGTGAACCACTGCCCGTTATAAACCAGCTCAGCATATTTCTCCGCGAGCAGTAGACGGTAGTGAAGCGTCTCGCGGTCGATAACAAGAGAAAGTAAGTCGCGGTGTGCCGCATAGAGCACCGTTGCGGCGGGGCTTTCGTAGACTCCGCGCGACTTCATCCCGACAAGACGGTTCTCCACCAAATCAACGCGACCAACTCCATTCTCGCCCGCAATCTCATTCAGTTTCATTACCAGGTCGACCGCCCCCATCCGTTGTCCGTCCAATGCAACAGGCGTCCCTTCTTCAAAATCGATTGAAATGTACGTGGGCTGGTCAGGGGCGTCTTCCGGGTCTTTCGTCAGAACAAACATGTCCTTCGGAGGTTCGGCCCACGGATCTTCAAGAATGCCGCCCTCGAAGGAGAGGTGCCACATGTTTCGGTCCATTGAGTACGGTTTCTCGGCCGTGACCGGGACAGGGATATTGTACTTTTTCGCATACTCGACCGCATCTTTTCTAGATCGAATATCCCATTCTCTCCATGGTGCGACGATCTTGAGATCCGGTCCCAATGCTTTGTAAGTCAATTCAAATCGAACCTGGTCGTTTCCTTTGCCCGTCGCCCCGTGCGAGACCGCGTCTGCACCTTCCTTTTTGGCGATTTCCACCTGTTTCTTCGCAATCAAGGGGCGCGCGAGCGAAGTCGCGAGCAGGTATTTCCGCTCATATACCGCATCGGCTCGCATTACCGGGAATGCAAAATCGCGCAGGAACTCTTCTCGCAGATCCTCGATATACAATTTCGAGGCTCCCGAATCGATAGCCTTCTTATTGAGCGGTTCGAGTTCTTCTCCCTGCCCGATGTCAGCCGCAAAGGCGACCACCTCACACCGATAATTCTCGACCAACCACCTGACGATTACCGAGGTGTCCAATCCCCCGGAATAAGCCAATACGATCTTCTTGATGTCCGACTTCATGATCGGAACCTCCTGCAAATGCGAATAGAAAATATCATCCTACAAAAAGCGCCGATTCGAGGGAAGGCTGTCTGATTATCCTCTAGGCGAAAATCTGAAAATACGGTAGCTTTGAAGCATGAGCGATAAGACGCCCAATTTGAACACAGAGACCGCCCGTCGGTACGATGCCGAAACCAGGCACACCTATGAAAAGATACGCTCCGAACCGCACTATCTGGATTGGGAGAACCAACCGCTCGTCTACAAAATCTATCAAGGGCTATCTCAGATCCATCTGGAACCGGAGTGGTCGGGTCTGGATCGGAACACCCTCGATGCCCTGAACAATCTAGAACCAGAGGTGTCCCAGGACGCACCCCGGGAGATCGATCGGTCCACGCTTTCTCGAATTCTCTTCCATGCTTACGGCCAGACCGCCAGGAAAAGCTACCCGGGAGCCGTTTACTATCTCCGTGCCGCGCCATCGGCAGGGGCTCTCTATCCTGCCGAGTTGTATTTCGTGTCTCGGTCGCTCGAAGGCATCGCGCCGGGAATCTATCACTTTGACACAGGCCAGGGGCGTCTTACCTGTCTCCGCGAGGGCGATTTTTCCGAAACTCTGGCCGCGTATTGCTCCATCCCGGAAGTTGTAAGAGAATCACCGATAACCTTTCTTCTTTCGGCGATTCCATGGAGGAGTTCCTGGAAATACCGCAGCCGGGCATATCGGTACTGTGCCCTCGACAGCGGGCATTTGGCGGGGAATCTTCTGCCGATCGGATCGGTCTCGGGATTCAAACCGGTATTATTGTGCAATTTCTTGGACGGTCCCGTCAACAAATTGTTAGGGTTGGATGAAAAACACGAACAAGTATACGCAGTCGTTTCTCTCTCAACGGATTCGGCCGATAATCCAAGCTGGGAAGAAACTGTGCCTCCTATTTCGAAGATCAAACCCAGGTATCAGCGACTCTCGAAATCCGAAGTGGAATATCCACTGATCCAAGAGATTCACAGAGCCACAAGATTGACAGACCCCGACGATTTGCCTCGTCCATCACCGGCTTCCAATCGGAATCCTTTGAGAACCGAGCAAACAAAATCAACAAATCAAAAACAGCCATCCGATGACTTGGGGCCGACAATTCTGAGCCGCCGCTCGGGCAGGAGTTTCACGAGAGATCCGATACCCAATGAAAGCCTGCTCTCGATACTGGAAGCGTCTTGCGCTCCGTACGCGTCCGATCTAT
Source organism: uncultured bacterium (assembly GCA_964612675.1). Classification (GTDB taxonomy): domain Bacteria; phylum Hinthialibacterota; class Hinthialibacteria; order Hinthialibacterales; family JAKPRU01; genus CAZTDD01. Next base: position 36,091 of record CAZTDD010000020.1, on the reverse strand, counting down.
TTCATTCGCTCAACATTACGCCGCATGTGGTTGTTAATGCCGTCGCGGAAACGGAACCGGGAGTGTATCTCTATGATCCGAAATCTCACTCGCTGCAACTGAAACGAAAGGGGGTCTTTCGGGAAGAGATACGACATGCTTGTCTGGAGCAGAAGTTGCTCGCAGACTCCGCTGCCACGGTTTTTCTTTTTATCGACCTCGATGCGGTTCTGGAAATGTATGGGAATCGCGGTTATCGAATCGCCCATATCCAGTCGGGGATCATTGGAGAGTTCATTTATCTTGCGGCGAGATCGCTCGGCGTCTGTTGTACCGGAATCGGGGCTTTCTATGATGATGAAGTCCTTCGTTTCTTCGGGTACGATCCAACGAAATGGCAGATCCTCTATGTTCTGACATGTGGGATGGAAACAGTCGATTCCCGTCTGATCCCATAATCCAAAAGATACGTAGCGTTCGAGTCGCCCGGGGTGACCCCGCGCATGGATGTCGGTTGGCGGTACGTGGAATCGCCTGTTTCCTAATCCATGGAACGTTTATCGATGCGGTAACTGCTTTTGCGGACAGCCTGGTCTTTGGAGATGCTTTTTGCGTATTCTTTCATTTCCGCCGACAGCTCGGAGATCTTTAAGAAGCTGTCAAGCGTCCGGTATTGATTCGTAACTACACCGATAGAAACCGTCATGATCGGATAACGTACGACTTCATGTTGACGATTTTCCGTCTCGATATACCCCCGCGACATGTCTTCGTCATCGTATTGAAACGGGATCAGTGTGTCGAACGACTTCGTGACGTAATTGCATACGTCATGAACGCAGTCGTAGTGGATGACACAAACAAAATCATCGCCACCGATGTGCCCGACAAAATCGCCTCGCCGTGAGAACATAGAGACACTCTCGCTGAGGATGGTAGCCACGATTCGAATGATATTGTCGCCCCGTGCATAGCCGTACTTATCATTGAATGCTTTGAAATTGTCCAAGTCCGCATAACAGACGGCGAGCGCTGATTCGTTTTCGAGCCTCCTGGTGATCTGCTCCTCGATGTAGATGCTGCCGGGAAGACCGGTCAACGGGTTGGAAACCTGGAGACGAATATTGCGTTGAAGGATAGTATTGATCCGGGCCGCAAGAATCTGAGGAGAAAACGGTTTCGAGACATAGTCTTCGGCGCCTGCTTCCAGGGCGCTGATCTCCCCTTTCAGGTTCCGCTTCCCGAGGATGATCGTGACCGGCTTCGCGTAGGTCATTGGGTTGTCTTTCAGCGCGATGGTTACCTCCAGCGCATAATCCCCCAAAGTATCCATGTCCAGCAGCAGCACATTTGGGATGTGTCGTAGAATGTACTCCTGGAGTCCCCCCTCGGCGGGTCCCCGCTCGACGATATAACCCGACTCGCTTAAACCGTTGAGAAAATGTTCGTCCTTAGAATCCAAGCCGACGGCGAGCAGAGTCCGGGGTTGCGATAGCTTCTGTTCTTTGACCCCTTCTTGGCGGTCGGACTTTCTTTGGAGGGCTCGCGGAGACATAAACCGCATCCGTTCAGGGCGTTACGTGTTAGGCGACAACGATGCCTCACGCGCACAGTAGAATGGTATGCTATCATTCCGTGGGTTACGAAGCAACGATTCTTTACATCCGCTCCATGCTGATAGTAAGAAAATCAAGGAGTGAATGCGATTCAGGCCATGAGGTCTAATCGCCTCCCCGCAGAAGAGGGTTCTGAATCTTGTTGTTCTCCATAAAGAACGCCGAGAACACCTGCGGCCACACCCACGTTGTCCTCAATGGCATTCAGCATCGTCTTTTGCGTTTCTTCCAGACGTTTTTCGAACTGTTCCAGTTCGACTTTACGCTCTTCTCGCCGGATTTCACGCTCCCGTCGATCCAATTCGCTGATTCTGCGTTCAGCCGTACGCAGATCCAACGGATCGGCGTCACGAGCGGCGCGGTCCGCTTCGTTCTCCGCTTCTTCCTTCCGATTCGTCACCCGTTCACGTTGGATGCGGAGATCCTGCCGGTCCTCTTCCAGGTCCGCTTCGTCGGTCTGTTCCTGGGCGTTGAGGGATTCCAGAGATCCGGTTTCCTGTCCCTCTTCTGAATCGACCTCTACCCCTTGTTCATCTCGCTGGTCCCTCAAGGACTCGGCGTTGGGCTTGGCTAACGGATTTCCTTGCCCCTCTCGGCTTACCACAGTGGTCAAACCACCGCTATAAATGGGGGAACCGTCCGCATAACCATAGGTAAACGTCCTGTTCGAATAGAGAATGTCCTCCCCCCGCGCGAGCGCCTGCCCCCGCAAACGGGTTTCGTTTCGCTGCTCCTGGGCGGTCACAAGGTATGCCGTGTTGCGCGGAGTCGCGGTGACGCTGACAGCCGGTTCTCCGGGGTCCGGTTGGAAGCGAACCACGCCCGGCACCGTTGGTGTATGGGAGATCGGACCGACCATGATTTCCTTCTTTTTTACTTAGATACACCTACCCACGAGAAGTATATCCCATAAATACTGGGAGATCAACAGCTTATTGGAAATTATCGGTGAGAGGGCGTTGTTGCCCCCGCGTCGGACATGAACTCGGCAGGCTGGAGGTTACGTATGCTTACCTGTGTCGCCGTGGAGAAATGCTCGATCCAGCGTCTTCTGACATCCTCAAATTGAACTTCAGCGCCGGTTTCCATCGCCAGGCTGGTCATCCGGATTTCCGGCATCCCGCAGGGGACGAAGAAATCGAAATGGGTAAGGTCTGTGGTCAGATTGATCGCTATTCCGTGCATGGTTCGGCCGCGGCGCAAACGAATCCCGATGGAGGCGATCTTTCGTTCTTCCACCCAAACGCCCGGTTTGCCCTGCACGCGAGTAGCCTGAACACCCCGGTCGCCCAGAGTCGAAATCGTCACGTCCTCCAGGATCGACAAGTAATCGCGGAGTCCGGGACCGTACCGTTTCAGCTCAATCAAAGGGTACACAACCAGTTGCCCCGGACCGTGATAAGTGGCTTTGCCCCCCCTGTTGCTTTTGACCAATTCGATGTTCCTCGCAAGCAGAAGAGACTCCTCAACGCGGATATCGGCGGAATCGCCGGAGATCCCTATAGTGATCGTGGGAGGGTGTTCCAAGGTCAGTAACACATCGGGAAGCTCTCCATCGATCTGTCTCCGGACAATCCGTTCCTGCAGCTCAAACGCCTTTGTGTAGGGAACAACGCCAAGATGGACGGCATGCAAAGGGGGGGATTCCGAAACCATAGTCTCCTCGTGAAAGGTAAGACCAGCCGAGTTCATGCCCTGGAGAACAGCCGACGGCCTTGGCGGGAGAGCGTGTATTTGAAGGTGTGCCAGGTGCCGCGAGGCCTGGAGAGCAAACGCCGCATATGACGTGGATGCACAAACGGTCGAACCAACTTATACCGATCCCACGAGTCATAAGCCATTTTCAGCGCACGTTCCAGATCTTCCCCGGACAAGGCCTCCGTGCGGATCACAGCCGTGCTTGACCCGTCGTATTGAGAGAAATCCTCGGTCAATAACATCCCTGCTTCGCGCATCTGGTGATAAAAAGTCGAGCCGGGGAACGGCGTCATGATGGAGAATTGAACAGTCTCCGGGTCCAACTGTTTCGAAAAGCGAATGGTTTTGCGAATGGTCTCCCATGTTTCTCCCGGCAACCCGAATGAGAAAGTCAAATGCTGGCGGATACCCAGTTCACGTGTGTACCGGACAGTCTCTTTCACTTTTTCAAGATCGAGGTGTTTCTGTGCGGCGTCAACAAGATCCTGGCTGGCCGATTCGACGCCGTACTTGATCGCCATCAGACCGGCCTCTTTCATCGCCACGAGCGTTTCACGGTCTGTTGTGTCGGCGCGCGCCATCGCCGCCCACGGTAAACCGACGTCCCGCCGTCGCATCTCCTCAGCCAACGCGAGCATCCGTTTCTTGCCGATATTGAATGTATCGTCATCGAAATACACGGACCGAAATCCGTACTCTTTTTTCATCGCCAGGATCTCTTCGACCACGTCCGCAGGATCGCGTGTCCTGTACACGTTATTCCCGTACATGATATGTGGCCAGGCGCAGAAGATGCATTTGAAAGGACACCCGCGACTCGCCCAAATCTGGAGGGTTGGTTCCGGAATACCGCCCGGCTGATCGTAATAATTCAACATCGGGAGCTGTTTTCGCGAGGGCCAGGGGAGATTGTCCAAATCTCGGATCACCTCGGCCCGCGGATTCATTTGCCCCTTGCCCGAGCTGTCTCGGTAGCTGATTCCTTTGATTCCGGCCAAATCGTCACCCGATTCGAGTGCAGAAACCAAATCCCGTAGAACGTATTCATACTCGCCGCGAATGACAAAATCGATGAGCGGCTCCCGATCAAGGAACTCCGGCTCATACATACCCAGATGAGGACCGCAGAAGACAATCCGGGCGTTCGGGCAGAGTTCTTTCGCCTTTCGAGCCTGACGCATGTCTGTGTCGATGGAGGCGGTAGAAACCTCGAGGACGATGAGGTCCGGATTGAATCCACGAATACGCTGGAGGAATTCATCCTCGGAGATTCGCTCGGCAATGCCGTCAACTACACGACATTCATGTCCTTCGCGTTCGAGTATGGCCGTCGCATATCCCAAATAAAAAGGAAATGGGAGATAACGGCTGCATTCTTCCTCGAAATGAGGCCAGCGGGATCCGGCACGTACACCGTACGCGCCCGGTCGATACCAAGGACCGTTCCCCAAGAAAACTTTCATTGCTGTTTCTCCAAGGTCTCCATCGTTCTCCCTCAATCCATTATGCGCCCACCGCCGCCGTCCAGAAAAGGAACACAATCAGCAAAGGCGACATTGCGGCGACTACAGAGAGCCAAATCGGGATGCCGTGCACCTCTCGCAAACCGAGCGCGTTCATCACAATCCAGTAAATCTGCCCGAAAAAGAGCCCGATCACGGGAATCAGGTGCAGACACATCCCCACGAGGGAATAGCAGCGAACCTGAAGCGTGACCTCATAGCCTCGCCGTCCTCCGGCCAGATAAACGAAAATCTGCTGGATCCATGAGGCAAGAAGGATGTCGATGATGACGAATTGGACCATCAGCAACATCCACTGGCCGGGTCCGCGATTGGCCAGTTGGACTTTCATTTGTTCGAAGACCGGCCCAAAAGAAGTCGGTAGCTGTTCCTGTGCCTGGACTTGTTCCAAACGTTCCACGATGGCCGGAAAGACAAGCGTTTCGTTGATCAGCAGCCCGGGAAAGTAGAAGACCGCCGTGCACAGAACGGCAAAGAAGAGTGGGGTCCAGGGCTGGGTAATCATCGGCAGCCGGCTGAAGAAGCGCACCGGGTGAGATAAGGATTCTCCCACAGTCTCCGCGAAGGCGCGGGGTACCCCCAATTCTTCCCGGCGCAGCCACGGGATCAACGTAGTCGGCGTGGCAGGTGTTTCGTTGGCATGCCGCACTGCTGCCGCGAAACCGGCCAAACAACGGCGGCAACAGGGCTCGCCTTCGAGACGGGGAATTTCCGGCGTGGTGATGGGTAAACCACAGGTCACACAGCGTACCGGTTCTTGAGACTCACTGGACTGCTCATTCATCTTGGCAGAATTCGTACCCTTCTACCTTCCACACGAAGACGCCCCTCGACAAACAGGCGTATGGCTTCCGGATAAATCTCGCGTTCTACAGCCTGAACTCGTTCAGCCAGACTGTCCGGCGTATCGTCATCGAGCACCTCGACCGCCTTCTGTAAGATAATAGGGCCGTGATCGTACTCCTCATCCACAAAATGTACGGTGGCGCCGGTAATTTTCACACCGGACTCGATGACGGCCTCATGCACATGATGGCCGTAGAATCCTTTCCCACAGAACGCCGGAATCAGCGCGGGGTGAACGTTCATAATTTTGCCGTAATACTTCTCGGGTGCTCGAAAGAGCGACATAAAACCGGCAAATGCAATCAGATCGGGCTCGAACGGCTCGACCGCGTCACAAAGCGCTTTGTTGAACTCATCCCACGTCTCGAAGTCTTTTCGGGCGACGATTCTCGTCGGGATATCGTGCTTTTCTGCGCGGTCGATGCCTTTTACTCCCCGACGGCTCGATAGTACGCCGACAATCTCCACGGGGAGCTCACCTCGTTCCGTGAGATCGATGAAGTTCTGCAAGGTCGTACCACTTCCGGAAAGAAGAACTAGCATCCGTGCCCGTTGACTCATAGCATTTCCACCTGTTCCAAGATCTCCTTCTACGAAATGGGCATCGTCTCCGTCATTGCGAGCGAAGCGAAGCAATCTCAGCGTCCGCATAACGGCGAGATGGCCACGCTTCGCTCGCCATGACGGAAATCGAGCATGTTTTCTTTCTCAAATCACCGGCAAGCCGGTCGGAACTCCTATTCTCTACAAGCAGTGTAACCCCATGAGTCTAAGAAAAGAATTGGAGTAGCCGGACGGACGACCGTGCAATGGACTGTCCTCTCCGCCGGACAGCGAGAATATGACATAATTCCTATCTCTGAAATGAAGATCGCATTCGGCACAAATCGTGGCCGAAGATGGCAGGTTGAGGACACCGATGACTGACGTCGGCGAGATTCTATCCCGGTTACGCGAGAATCCTCAGTTCCGGGACGGGATAACCTTCTGGCACACCGTCGAACCGAGAGCCCCTCGGTATGGCGATTGGCCGCCGGGTATTCCCGACGATATCCGTGATGCGGTGGCAAAAAGAGGGATTCAACATCTATATAGCCACCAGGCGGAGGCGATTCGTCAGGTCCAGGAAAGCAAGAACGTCGTCGTCGTGACGCCGACCGCGTCCGGGAAAACTCTCTGCTACAACGTCCCTGTCCTGGCCCACCTCCTGAAGAACCCGGAAGCCCGCGCGCTGTACCTATTTCCGACAAAAGCGCTCTCACAAGACCAGATGCTCGAGGTACACGATCTCGCCGGGGAGGTCGGACAGTCGATCAAAATCTATACGTTTGACGGAGACACGCCGGCGAATGCACGACGAACCATCCGCTCGTCGGGCCATATCGTGGTCACCAACCCGGACATGCTCCATACAGGGATTCTTCCGCATCATACTCTTTGGATACGGCTGTTTGAGAATCTCAAGTTCATTGTCGTAGACGAGGTGCATCATTATCGTGGGGTATTCGGAAGCCACATGGCAAACCTGATGCGCCGGTTGCATCGGATCTGCAAGTTTTACGGGACGCATCCCCAATTCATCTGCTGCTCGGCCACGATCGCCAATCCCAAAGAATTGGCGGAACGCGTGTTCGATCGACCGTTCAGTCTTGTCGACAATAGCGGATCGCCCACAGGAGAAAAACACTACATCTTCTATAACCCACCGGTTGTGAATCAAGAACTCGGTATCCGGCGGTCCGTGATCAATGAGGCGAATCGCTGGGCGACGGAGTTCATCAAGCAGAACGTGCAAACCATCGTTTTCGCGCGAAGTCGGCTCCGTGTCGAGATCCTGACAACGTATTTGAAACGGGCAATGAGCCGCTTCAAGAAAGACCCGAATCGCATCGCCGGGTATCGCGGCGGCTATCTGCCGTTGGAACGACGCGAAATCGAAGAAGGGACGCGGACGGGCAAGTATCTCGGCATTGTCAGCACCAACGCCTTGGAACTCGGGATCGATATTGGACGGCTTCAGGCGGCGGTCTTGGCCGGATACCCGGGCACCATTTCATCGACCTGGCAACAGGGCGGTCGTGCCGGGCGGCGGCAGGAAACATCGGTCGTTGTTTTGCTCGCGAGTTCCGCCCCGTTGGACCAGTTTATTATCAACCATCCAAGGTATTTCTTTGGGACAACCATGGAGAGTGGTCTGATCAACCCGGATAACCTGGCGATTCTGGCCAGCCATGTGAAATGCGGCGCATTCGAGCTCCCATTCCACGGTGAAGAACGATTCGGACCGGACTGTCAGGGGCTTCTGAGATATCTGGAGGAAGAATCTGTTGTTCGACAGACGGGGGATCGCTGGTTTTGGTCCAGCGAGGCGTACCCGGCCGAAGAAGTCTCATTACGGTCCGCCGCAGCAGAGAATTTTGTTATCGTGAATATGTCGGATAACAACAAGGTGATCGGTGAGGTCGACTATTTCAGCGCGCCCATGCTGATTCATGAGCAGGCGATTTACCTTCATCAGAGCCGACCGTTCGTTGTGGAAAAGCTGGATTGGGAAGGCCGCACCGCGTATACGCGCGAAGTCGACGTGGATTACTATACGGATTCGGTAGCCGAGACGGATATCCGGGTTTTAACTGTGGAAAAAGAACGGGAAATCCCGTCGACCAAAAGCATGCCGCAGGCATACGCATCCCGTCATTTTGGAGAAGTAGCCGTCAGCACAATCGTACCGAAATACAAAAAAATTAAATTTGAGACGCACGAAAATGTCGGGTTCGGCGATATTCATCTCCCGCAACAGGATATGCAAACCGAAGCGTATTGGGTGGATTTTTCGGAAGGGTTGATGCAAACATTGGCCCAGGAAGGCGTTGATTTGGGCGGCGGTTTGCGGGCGTTGGCAACAGCGTTGGTGAATGTCGTCCCGATTTACGTGTTGTGCGACCCCAAAGATATTCGGAGCTCCCCGATGGTGCGTGCGCCGTTTTCGGGGCTTCCGACGATATATTTATGGGATGCTTACCCGGGAGGGATCGGTATCGCGCAGAAAATCTACGAGATGGACGAGCATCTTTTTAAATCCGTCGATGACGCGATTAAGAAATGTATCTGCCGCACCGGTTGTCCTTCCTGTGTCGGTCCGCCCCTCGAGGTTGGCGATCGAGGCAAGAAGACTGCGGAAAAACTCTTGGCGTATTTATTGGGTTGAACATGCGCGGGCAGCTCATCAACCGAACACGATCAACCTCCTTTTCCTCTCAATGTCATGAAGTCGTAGGGTGGGCTCACGGGCGTCGTTTCACACTACGGTGCCGACTCAATGTTTCCCGGAGCCCGTAGCCCACCAACTGGTTACTGGAGAACCGAGAGATATTGGTGGGCTACGGGCTTAGGGAATGATCGGCCGGAGGCAATGGTGCGACACAACGCCCGTGAGCCCCCCCTACCATCTAACGGATCACGAGTAAAGATAATAGGTAAGAAACCGTCGTGAAATAGAAAAAATGACCTTTGGGTTTCAAATAGCCGGGTGCCACCCCCAATTCCGCTTGGGGGTGGAGAGATAGGAATAACGAAGAATCAAGAATCGTCAGAGGGAGGGCGAGGCTCCCGCCGAGCCGCATTTCCTTTTTTCTCTCTCCCCCGCGTCCCGTCCAAAATCTCCCCCAAGTACAAATACCGCATAAAGACCGAAAACATACTGAACATCGCAATAATAAATCCCTGTTTACCATCCAGAAAACCCTTTTTCAGAATATAGGATCGAAAAAAACGAAACGCTGGACGAAAGGTGAGATTGATAATCGTCGGCTTATCGCCTCGCTCGTACGCATTATGTGCCGACCATAATGCGTATCGATGGAATCGTTCAACCCATGAATCCAAATTCTCATATGGATAATGCAACATGGGATTGTTGAATTCGCCCAACGATCCGTCGAGTTCAACCCGAGGGTGGACTTGTCGAATGATAAATCGACCTCGCTGTCTATCGAATAAACGTGTAGGTTTGTCTTTTTGCCATCCTGAATACTTGATCCACCGTCCGAGAAAGAAACTACGGCGACGGATCGCATACCCGGAATGTCTCGGGTTTCCCAGTTCCTGCAGGATTTCGTCACGGAGTTCCGGTGTGCAAATCTCATCGCTGTCCCAAACAAGCACCCAGTCGTATTTGGCCTGTTGGATTGCCCAGCTATTCTGTGCGGAGTAGCTTTCGTAGGGATGCTGAATTACACGGCATCCGAGTTCCTCGCAAATGGAGACTGTGCTGTCGTTGCTATACGAATCGACAACCAATACCTCGTCAGCCCATTTCACACTCTCGATACAGTCGCGGATTTTCGCTTCCACATTATAGGTCGTAACAATGGCTGAAACGGGTATTCGGCTCGTCTCCATGATGTCCTCGGATTCGGGCTTCGCGATAAGCCGCAACTGCAATAGAGACTTGAACGATGAGTCAGGGTACTGCAGATCCAAAGAGTGTATAAGTGGTGGTGTCGTTCACACGTACGCGGAGCAGATCCCCCGGCTTCGCGTCGGAAGGCGCTCCGGTAGCCTTCACAACCCGCCCCTGACGCGAGCGCCCCTCCCAGTCGGAATCGTCTGCAGGCGTTTCAAGCATGACCTCAACCGATTGACCGATCAATTGTTCGTTGATCTGCCGGCCGGTTCGGTGTTGAAGTTCAATGACTTGTTCGAGACGGCGGGATTTGACGTCTTCGTCCACTTGATGGGGCATTGTAGCGGCAGGGGTTCCTGGACGAATCGAGAACTTGAACATAAACGCGTTATCCCACCGGACACGCCTCATCAAATCCAGGGTCTGCTCGAAATCCTCGTCTGTTTCTCCCGGGAACCCGACGATCAGATCGGTTGAAATCGCCGGAACGTACTCCGAGGATACACCGTCAAATATCTCCCTGAGCCGGTCAATGATGCCGAGGTAATCTTCGCGCGTGTGGTCCCGGCACATCGCCGCCAGGATTCTGTTCGAACCGCATTGGACGGGTAAGTGAAGTTGCTCGCAGACTTTCTCCAGATCCCGCAACGCAAAAAGAAGCCGTTCATTCGCGTCGGCGGGATGGGATGTAGCGAACCGAATCCGCCGAAGCCCCTCGATCCGATCCACTTTCTCAAGGAGACCGACGAAATCCGTATCGCCGTATCGATAAGAGTCTACCGTTTGACCCAGTAGAGTCACTTCACGATACCCGCGATCCACAAGCCCGCGAATCTCGTCCAGCACCTTCGCAGGCGGTCGAGATCGTTCGGGACCGCGTGTCGAGGGAACCACACAATACGAACAGTAACGGTTGCATCCCTTCATGATGGTTACAAAACACGGATAGGCAGCGGGACCATCGGATGCAACGAACTCCTCGCGATCCTCTCCGTCCATGATCGAGAATTCCATCAGTGGACCGTCGCCCAGGGTCAGACGTTCAAGAAGGCCGGGCAGCGCAGGCAACGCACTGGGACCGATAAGGAGATCGATATAATCGCATTCTTCCAGCAGATTACGCTGGTGCTTCTGAGCCATACAGCCACACACAGCGATATGGCGGATGACGCCGCGCCGTTTCATGCTCTTCAGATGTCCCAGCTGGCCGAGCACACGGGTTTCCGCCCCCCTGCGTACGGAGCAGGTATTGAGTAAAACGAGGTCCGCCTCGCGCATGTCGGTGACCGGCTCATGGCCGGTCGCACGCAGGATCCCCGTGATCGACTCGGAGTCGTACACGTTCATCTGGCAGCCGAAACTTTGGATGTGAAACTTCATCGAATCGGCCCTATTCCCACTCGATGGTGCTCGGGGGTTTGCTGGAGATATCGTACACAACCCGATTCACGCCCCGGACCTCGTTGATGATACGGTTGGATACCGTTCGTAGGAATCCCTGGGGCAGCGGAATCCAGTCGGCGGTCATATAGTCTTTTGTATACACCGCTCGAAGAGCGATCACCTCCTCGTACGTTCGGTCATCGCCCATCACCCCCACGGATCGAACCGGCAGTAGTACTGCGAACGCCTGGCCGATGTCGCGGTAGAGTCCCGCCTTGCGGATTTCTTCAATGTAAATCGCATCGGCCTCGCGAAGTATGTCTAGACGTTCTCGCGTCAGATCGCCCAAACAGCGCACACCGAGCCCCGGTCCCGGGAATGGCTGACGGTAAACCAACTCGTCGCTGAGACCGAGTTCCTTACCGAGTGCACGTACCTCGTCTTTGAACAACTCGCGAAGCGGCTCGATGAGTTTCAGATTCATGCGATCGGGAAGCCCTTCGACATTGTGGTGGCTCTTGATCTTGGCTGAGGGGCCGCGAAACGACCTCGATTCAATCACGTCGGGATACAAGGTGCCCTGCATCAGGAAATCGACATCGCCGACTTTCGCAGCCTCTTCTTCGAAAACCTCGATAAAGACATTCCCGATGATTTTTCGTTTCTGTTCCGGGTCGCTAACGCCTTCCAGCCGTGCCAGGAATCGATCGGAAGCATCGACGGCAACGAGTTGTATCCCAAGACGGTCGCGAAGCCGTGTGGCAACCTGGTCCGCTTCGTTAAGGCGAAGCAACCCATTATCGACAAAAATGGCCGTGAACCGGTCGCCGATGGCCTGGTTGAGCAGAGCTGCGGCTACAGTGGAATCAACGCCGCCGCTTACCGCGCCGATGACCTTCCCTTCACCGACTTCGGTTTGGATCTTCTTCACGGCCTCGTCGACGAACGATCCCATGGTCCAATCATGACGACAATTGCAAATAGTGGAAACGAAGTTATCGAGCATATTCAAGCCGTCAGGCGTATGGGTCACTTCGGGATGAAACTGGATGCCATACCATCCCCGCTCCGTGTTTGCGATAGCGGCGTAGTCCGAATTCTCGGTGCGGGCGAGCGTTGTAAACCCTTCAGGGAGCGCCGTAACCCGGTCGCCATGACTCATCCACACCGAGGTCTTATTGGGAACTCCTGCAAAAAGACTGGCAGGACCGACGATATCGAGGTCCGCGTGACCGTACTCGCGGCGCGTGCCCGGATCGACCTTGCCCCCCAGATGATGAACCATCAACTGGAGACCGTAACAAATCCCCAGAACCGGTACCGGAATATTCCATAGAGTTTTGTCGACTGTCGGCGCTCCATCCTCGTATACCGAAGCCGGCCCTCCCGAGAGAATAATTCCTTTCGCACCGAAATCGCGGATCGCCTCGCCGGCCAATGTGCACGGATGTAGCTCGCAATACACGCCGAGTTCACGGACACGGCGGGCGATCAAGTGACTGTATTGCGAACCGAAGTCCAGGATCAAAATCTTGTCATGCTGAGCAACTGTCATAGAGTCCATACTCCTCCTGTGGGACGGAGATCTTTGTTACACTCGTGGAGATTTGTCACCATTATACTCGCTTTGATAGTCTTCTGATGGTCTCTCTGTCGAAACCCGGAAAGAACTTCTTCGTAGCGGATCTTCACCATCCCGGCGGCCCGCATACCGAAATCGATCAATTGTTCGACGAAATGCCTGCGGACACAAAGCAGATCTTCCTTCTCGGAGACACATTCCACTTCTGGATCAACCACGAAGAGTTCATTCGCGAGCAATATGGGGAGTTTCTTACGCGGCTGCGGCAGTATGCGGAGCGTGGAATCGATGTGTTCTTCTTGGAAGGGAACCGTGATTTTCTCGCCACACGCTATATCGAGCGCGTGCCGTATATCCATGTTCTGCCCAATCCAAGTCTGATGGAGATCGGCGGTCGTGTTGTGTATATCGGGCACGGGGATGAGCTTTGCTGGAACGATTACGCCTACCAGATGTACAAAACCTTCATCCGAAGTCGTCCGATGCGGTGGCTCGCGGATCACTTGCCCGGGCCGATTCTGTCCGGTATCGCGCAACGGATGACCGAAGCCAGCAACGTGATCGTCAGTGGAAAATCGAAGCGGACTCTCGAAATCCCAAGCCGAGCGTACGAGTCAGTGATATCCAGCGGTGTGGATGTGATCATTCACGGTCACATTCACGACACCTACCAGAGGGAATACACCATCGGGGATCGAAAGGGAACGGTCTACGCATTCGGCTGGAAAGACGGCAAGAGAAACGTGATTTACTTCGACGGGTGAATCCGTCATCATAGAAGCCTATCGGTAGGATGCGCTCAAATCAGTAGGATGGGCTCAAAGCCGTAGGGTGGGCTCAAAGCGAAGCGTAGCCCACCAACGCTGCCTGTAAAAAGGAGAAACATCATGCCTGACAAGGTGTTGGTAACACGAAAAATCCCGGAGCCGGGCCTGGAGGTTCTCCGCGAACACACATCCGAGATCGATCTCTTTCCTCACAATCGCGGAATGACCCGGGCTGAGCTGTTCGAATTCATCGGCGACAAGGACGGCCTTCTTTGTCTATTGACCGACAAAATTGACCGCGAGTTCTTCGAGGCCGCGTCCAAACTGCGCGCTATCGCGAATTACGCCGTCGGATTCAACAACATCGACATTGCCGAAGCCACCAAACGAGGTATCCCGGTAACAAACACACCAGGTGTCTTAACCGAAACCACGGCGGACCTCGCCTGGGCGTTGCTCATGGACGTCGCACGGAGGGTCTCGGAAGGCGACCGCTACACACGGGCCGGTCGCTTTAAAGGTTGGGGGCCAATGCTCCTGATGGGTGGCGATGTATATGGCAAGACCCTGGGAATCATCGGCATGGGCAGAATCGGACAGGCGGTCGCGAAGCGTGCAAGCGGATTCGATATGCAGGTGATTTACAGTGATGTCGACTCGCTCCCGCCCGATCGCGAAAAGGAATTAAACGCAAAGAAAACGGATCTCGAGACACTGCTGCGTGAATCCGACTTTGTCACAATCCACACCCCGCTGACAGAAGAGACTCACCATCTCATCGGAGAAAAGCAATTCAGTCTAATGAAACCGAGCGCCTACCTGATCAACACGGCACGCGGTCCGGTGGTCGATGAAGAAGCGCTTGCAGACGCACTCAGCAAGAAGAAAATCGCCGGTGCCGGGCTGGATGTTTTTGAACATGAGCCGAAGATCGAGCCGGAATTGTTCAATATGGACAACGCCGTCTTACTCCCCCACATCGGGAGCGCGTCCGTGGAAACACGATCCCGGATGGCGGTCATGGCCGCCGAAAACCTCGTTGCGGGATTGCGCGGCGAAAAACCGCCGAACTGTCTGAATGCCGAGATATACGACAAGTAGTTCAAATCCGGTATAGTACGGAGTGCCGTATATTCCACACCGGACTCGTCAAACACGGAGGATGCTATGGATCGCCGCAATTTCTCGAAAAGTGTCTTTATGCTTGGAATTGGCGCACAAACCGCTTTCGCTCAAGGCAGTGAAAACAAGACGGGAGACTACTACGAGGAAGCCGCCAAAAACCTGCCGGTCCAAAAAGTCGATGTAGTCGTCGCGGGAGGCGGTACCGCAGGTGTGGTCGCGGCGCTTGCCGCAGCACGCCAGGGCGCGAAGACGATGCTGATCGAGAGAAAAGGATATACCGGCGGGACAGTCGTAGAGGGCGGCACGGCTATCCACAGTTTCTATAACCTCTGGAAAGCGTTTCCTGAGGCGGAGAAGACGCTGGTGGTTAGAGGGATTCCTTTGGAGATTATCGACCGGCTGCGGAAAATCGGCGGCACAACCGGCCACGCTGAGATGTTCAAAGGCTACGACTACGACTCCGTTTGTACCGCAATCGATACCGAACTGTACAAGCTGATGACCTTTCAAATGCTCGATGAAGCGGGCGTGTACGTAGCGGTCAATACGCTCCTCGTGGGAGCCATTATGAACGGTTCCCGTATCAAAGGGGTCATCATAGAAAGCCGCAATGGAAGAGAAGCGATTTATGCGGACTCGTTTGTGGATTGTACCGCATACGGCGACCTGTCGGCGTTTGCGGAGGCTGAATATACCGAGCCGAACGATTATCCCGTATGCAACAGTATCGGCCTGGCCAACGTGAGCATCGAAAAGTACTACGAATTTCTGAAGTCGCACGATGCGGTGGGACAGTACGCCGAGGGTCTTCGCAGCGGCGAAAACGATCAAATCGTGCGGCTTAGCGGGATATCGGCAAACCTGCCGTCCGAGTTTCGCGAAGAGGCAGGGAAGATAGGCATGTCCACTACAACAACAACCGTGCATGACAACTACCTGATGTTCATCAAGCTGAATCTGAAGATGCCGGTCAGCCCAACGGATCGAGACGCTGTGACAAAGGCGGAATTGGAACTGCGAAAGCGTCAATACAGGGCGGTTGAGCTGTTCAGAAAATATGTTCCGGGATGTGAAAAGGCGATTATGGCGCGGACAAGCCCGTCGCTGTGTATCCGGCGTGGCAGGCTGATCGCCTGCGACTATGACATCTCACACGAGGATGTGATTGAAGGGCGACATTTTGATGACGAAGTGATGGTGTACGGGTTCCATGATTCCGCGCCGCGGTTGCAGATAAAGAACGGCGGGACGTATGGAGTGCCGTATGGGGCTCTGTGTGTTGCGGGAATCGAGAATCTTTTCGCGTCGGGAATGTTGATCACCTCGGATCACCGTGCGCACATGTCGACGCGGAACACCGTGTGTTCCATGGGCCAAGGCCAGGCCACCGGCACAGCGGCGGCCCTGTGTTCCAAGCGCAAATGCGGATCACGCGAGCTGCCGTACGCGGAGCTGAGGAAAGCGCTGGAAAAGGGCGGCGTGTATTTTGGGAGTTGAGCGGGCGTCTATGCGTGGGGATTGTTCGTCAAACAGTGGGGTTGTCTATGTGGTATAGGCTTCATAAGAAACAGGAACAGATCCGAAACCGTCTGAAAAGCGCATGGTTTTATCGTGTTTTCGGCGATCACCTGTTCCAGAAGCATCTCTGGATCCACGACGTGCGGGCGGTCGCCGGCGGCCTGGCTTTGGGACTGTTTATTGCCCTGACCCCGACCATCCCGTTCCAAATGTTTCTGGCTGTCCTGGGGGCGCTGTACTTTCGGTTCAATCTTCCCATCGCCCTGGCGGCGTGCTGGGTCACCAATCCTCTGACCTTGGCACCCATCTACTTGACTTGCTGGAAATTCGGGCGGTATATCCTTGAAGAAGTCTTCATCGTGGAAGACTTGTTCGACTTGCTCGGCCATCAAGGCCGAATGAACTCCATCGTCAAGCAGAGTGCGTATCTCTGGACGGGGTCTTTAATCCTGGCGGCTATCGTCTCGCTTCTGGCCTATCTACTGGTCTGGTTGATTTGGGTGTGTTTATGCCAACGATCTTATCTCAGGCGCATCGTCAAGCGGCGGTTTCGGCGATAGATCCCGCAATCGCCGAAACCGCCGTCCCAAATCAGCACTTATGCTTCCTCAACAACGTTGAATCCCATCAAATGACCCAGACGCTGGACATCTTGCATGTGGTCGCCGTAGAAAACAGCGCGGTGAAGCAGCGTCATCGTTCCACCTTCCAGAATTCCCATTCCCCAGTTGTGATACATGCTGTCAGCGTCTTTCACTTCCGTCCAAAACTGCGTCCGACAGCCAAGTTCATCGTGAGTAACATCGAAAATCTTGCCGGTGGAAATCAGCATCGTATCGAGGTTGATAAACTTGGCGCAGGTCACGAGCTGGCCGATCCGGTTTTCGACGTCAAGCGAAACTCCCCGCTCGCTGTCGCTCTGTGTACGGATCGTGAACGGCAAACGCTCCCCGTCGGGACCGTCCATTCGCGTCGCGGAAGTACAATGGAAATGGACGAGCGCGTTCTTCGAGGTGTCGAACACAGGGTCGGTAATGAAGCCGGGCACGCCAAAGGCATAGTTGAACATCAGCATCGTCAATGTTGAATCCATGTCCCCTTCACATGCTCCGACCAGACCAATATCGCACAGTTTACTGAAACACAAGCACCCTTTGGCCGGCTCACCCATGCAGTTCGAACTGGTGACAGCGTGTGCCCCCTCTCTCTTCATGATGTTTTTGACGGCCAAATAGAAACGAGTCGCGTTGATGATTTCATCTCGTGACGGTTCCACGATCTTCTGGGCCGCGCCGATCCAATATTTCTCCGCTTCTTTTTCAGCTTCTTTGATATCGACAGCTTGATGTTCCTTCAGCGTTTCTTCAACGCTTATCGGAATCATCTCAGCGCCGAGGCGTGTTTTCACTCGGTCAGCCGAGCATGCCGCATCGGTTCCCTGCGGCCCTCGAATCACAAGAATACGAGTCTGTTTGAGCAGCGGCTGGACACGCATCAGTTTCACGACCCGCTCGATCTCGTCCCAATCGCTTGTCGGCAGTAGGACAACATTCTTGCCCTGCTTTTGCCAACGGGGAAAATACATCCAGCCGTGTCCGCTGAATGGTTGTGTAAATACGGCGGTCTGGAGACCAGCGTCGAGTATCTTCGACATTGCCTGCGCCGGAGCGCCGCCGCCATGTCCCGAAAGGTGGAACATGAGAACCCCATCCGCGTTCGGGAGTTTCTGAATCACATTCGACACATCCTCCGGCGGTGTCAATTCGCCGCCGACGAACTCTACATTTCCGAGCTTCTTTTCAAGTTTCTTGAGGTAATTTTCGAATTTCGCGATTTCGTCTTTCGGCCGGGACAGATAGATGCCCCCGGTCCTGCCGATATACACCTGGTGAATTCTCACCGGCTTCATTTTGGGCGGCCAATCTCCATCACCCTGCGCTCGGACTTGACCGGCACTCAGCAATACAGCGCCGGCACACGCTGCGCTTCCTTCTAAGAACTGACGTCGGTTGATTGAATTGTCCACGATTGATTCCTTCCTGTTCTTGTTTAGACTTGGCTCCCGGTGAGTACGCGAATACGCTCCTGTTGATTGTTTGCCGCTTATTGTCCCGTACACCATCGTTTGTTGTCAACCATACGAATACGAGAGACCGCTTGTAGAATTGGCTTCTCCAATCGGCTATTCTGGCAGGGGTGAAAGCAGGCGCTCATCATAAGGACGCCTTCACGCCGTATGATTGCCCGGCCTCCGTTTCGAATACAATAATATCCTGCCTGGGAGCAACGATATCGGTTGATCCGTCCGGTAGAGTAACTTCGAGTGGAATCGCGCTCTGGATGCGGCATACGTTCCCGAGCTTCGATTCGATAACCGCTTTATCCAGCTTCCCATCTTCCCACTCAATATCCACTTCAAAACCGCCTCGCGCACAAAGGCCTGATACAGCGCCTTCTTTCCAGACCGTCGGCAAGGCGGGCAAAAGACAAAGCGATCCCGCGTGGCTTTGCAGCAACATTTCCGCGATGCCCGCGGTTCCGCCGAAATTTCCGTCGATTTGAAATGGAGGATGCGCATCGAAAAGATTCGGATACACTCCGCCTCGTCGGTAATTCACATCGCTGGTATCGACCACAGTCAGTAGATTTCGCAGAAGCCGGTACGCACGGTCGCCATCGCGAAACCTCGCCCAGAAATTGATCTTCCACGCGAGGCTCCAGCCGGTGCCGCCGTCGCCTCGACCTTCGAGCGATTTCTTCGCGGCAGCAAACAGATCGGGCGTGTTTTCCAACGTAAATTGTTTTCCGGGATGTAAACCAAACAGATGCGAGACGTGGCGGTGATGCGGCTCGACTTCTTCAAATTCTTCCGCCCATTCCATCAACCTGCCGTCCGACCCGATCCTCGGCCATGCCAGGCGTTCGCGAGCGGTTCGAACTCGTCGCACAAATTCATCCTCAATATCCAGAACAGCAGCGGCCTCTAAAACATTGGTGAATAAGTCCCAGATAATCTCTTGATCCATAGCGCATCCCATGGTGAGGCACGCGGTTTGACCGTCTTTGGTCTTGAACCTGTTCTCCGGCGATGTTGAAGGACCGGAAACCAATTTGCCTGTCTCCGGGTCTTCAGTCAGAAAATCGAGGCAAAACTCGGTCGCTTCTTTCATGATCGGATAGCCACGGTTTTCGAGAAACTCTTTGTCGCCTGTGTACAAATAATGTTCCCAGAAATGTTGACACGACCATGCAGCGCCCATCGGCCACATTCCATAAACGACATTGCCGATCGGGCTGGTCCAGTGCCACACATCGGTCGTATGGTGTGCCACAAAACCGTCGCATCCATAAACATCTCTCGCCGTCTTTTGGCCGCGCGGCACAAGATTCTCTATGAAATCGAAAAAGGGAGAATGACATTCGGAGAGATTACACAATTCCGCGGGCCAGTAATTCATCTGAATATTAATATTAATGTGGTAATCACAGTTCCAAGGAGCATCGATATGTTCATTCCATACGCCCTGTAAGTTGGCGGGCAAACACCCCGGCCGTGATGAGTTGATCAATAGATAGCGGCCGTATTGAAAGAAGAGCGTGACTAACTCGGGGTCCCGAAAGCCGTTCTTCATCGCGCGGAGTCGTTCATCGGTGGGGATATTCCAGGCCTCAGTTTTTCCCAAATCCAGAGAGACTCGGCGAAAGAGACGCTGATGTTCGGCAATATGCTCTTCTTTTACATCTTGATAATCCTTGTTTTGGATTCCTTGCATGTATTTCGAACAGAGGGATTCCGGATCGCCTTCGCGGTAGTCTGTCGCAGCCGACAGGTAGAGAACAACACTGTCTGCATTCTGTACCTGAAGAGCATTGTCTTTGGTTGAAATATTTCCGCCCGTGTTCATTACTTTGAGATGCGCATTGAAGTTCACGCCCTCGGTTTCTTCTCCCTTATCTGCCCGGCCGCTGAGAATCAAGGTACGATCCCGAACATGCACCCCAGCATTTTCCGGCCTCGCGAGACGGATCGTAAAATTGAGTTGCCGTGGCTTATTGCAAGCAAGACGAACAACCAGCACCTGATCGACAGGACTCGCGAATATTTCACGTTCGTATTCCGCTCCGTCGCAGCGATACTGAACACTTGCAGTGGCGGTATCGAGGTCCAATTCTCTGCGGTAATTCTGAACCTCTTCGGAATGATCGAATTCAAGCCAGAGATCGCCAAGAGTCTGATAGCTAAGCGGAGCAATGCGCGGTCCCATGAATTCTTCCTGCATGATCCGCTCGCCTTCGACGTAATTACCGCTGAAGATCAATGCTCGCGCTTTCGGGAGATGCTCATACGCACCGACCGGGTCACGCTCAAGCGGTTTTCCCGCCCACAGCGACTTTTCATTCAATTGAATTCGCTCCGTCCCAATTCCTCCAAAGACCATCGCGCCCAGACGACCGTTTCCGACGGGGAGCGCCTCGACCCAGCTCTCCGCAGGCTCCTCGTACCATAAGACCAGCTCATCCGCTGCGGACAATGGGCCGGTTATCAGCAAAATGAACAGGGAGATTCGAATGAAAGTAGTATTTGTCTTTCTCATAATGAACACCTCAACGTCAACGTGCTTTCCATTCCGTGTCGATCACTGAATATCCCGTCGGTCGAAATACTTCGATTTTGACACGTGTAATGGGCTCGATAACCGGCCACGTGATCGCCTCATCATATACACTGCCGGGAGGAAGATCGGGCAAGAGGCGTTTACCCGTACCTATCGGCTGATCGAACTCATTGTACGCGATCCAGGTCAGCAGATAATTACGAAGCGTATACGCCGGCAGGTCATTTTCCAGAGAACGCGTCACAATACGCACCTGCGATGAAGCGATATCGCCCTCCTGCTCCGGCTCTGAGACACGAATCACGCGGATAGGGGATGACTGGCGGCGCAACACTTCCCAGGACGGTTTCTGGTACCCTAGGAGTTCCACAACACCATGAACCCGTTGCTTAAAAGGACCCTGTCCTTTATCCCCGATATGAGTCCGATAATCGTTATAGTCGAAAAATATCGCCCCGGCGACAGAGGGAGAATTTCTGTATACGTTTGTATGCGTGCGAAGGATACGAATCCGGTGCTCGTCTCCGCGCGGGTGTTTCGGCGTGCTTTCACAGAGACCGTACTCGGAAATGACAAGAGATTTCTTTGGAAAAGCCTCGGCAATCCTTTCGATATTCGATGCGGCATCCGCCACTGTGCCGCCATACCACGTTTCGTAATAGTCGTTCCATTCCAGAAAATCGACTAGCGCCGAGGCGTCCTTCTGCGGATCCGACTGCAGGCTGTTTGAGGCGTAGGTTAAGGAACGATAGGGGTCCAATTCTCGCGCAAAGTCAATTCCGTTCTTAACGAAGGTATGCGCGCTTTCTCTGTGTCCGCCGATCTCGTTGCAAAGCCCCCAGGCATATATCGACGGATGATTATAATGGGCAAGTATCATTTCGCGTGTCTGGAGGGCCTGGATAGCCGTCAGATCTCCGTCCATTGTTTTCGGCCCCCATGCGGGGATTTCCTCCTGAAGCAGCATCCCGTTTCGGTCGCAGAATTCGAATACGGCATCGTCCTGCTGCCAGTGAAAACGGCTGAGAATACAATTCAGCCGTTTCATGTCTCTCAAAACCTCCCGCATAAACGCCGGCGATTCCGCCATCCCATATCGCGGATCGCTGCCGGGCATCCATTCAACCCCCATGAGCCGCATCGGTTCCCCGTTCAAATAATAAAAACCGTCTTTTACCTCAACGTGGCGGATTCCGAATGTCGTTTCTTTCGTATGAATAGCGTTGTCCTCGTCCATGAGAGTACAGACCACGCGATAAAGTCGAGGCTGATCGAAATGCCACAGGATTGGATTTGACGTTGTCGTTTCTATTGCGACCTCAACGGAGTCTCCTTGCGCGGGAGGTGATTGAATGTTGAGACGGTCTGTTTTAACACACTTTCCTTGCGGATCGCATATTATTGCCTGTATAGCGTGCTGATTCTCTTGTTCCGCCAAACTCTCGATCCGAACCCGGAATTTTAGTGTCGCACTGGAGAAATCATCATTTAACAGAGTATCTACTAAGATACGCTCGATATACGTCCGAGGAAGAGCCCGGAGCCGTACACCTCGGATAATCCCGCCGTCAGGAGCCCAGTCGAATGAATCCAGATAGGGAATGGCATTTTCCGAAAAGGAATTATCTACACATAAGACAATTTCATTCTCTCTGTCGTATCGGAGATGGTCTTCCACCGGAAACGCGAACGGCGTCCAACCGCTGCCGATATGTTCACCAACTTTCTTGCCGTTCACCCATACCTGCGTATCTCTATAGACGGAGTCGAACTCTAACTGAATTCGCTCTCCTTCCCAAGAGGAAGGGATATTCACCTTCCGTTCATACCACGCAGCACCGTAGTAGTCCCATGTCTCCGGATCGACCTGCCAGGTGTGGGGAACCGATACCTCTTTCCCCTGCGGGTGAAGGCTTTCCGAATGATACCACTTCGCTTCTATCCCGGCATTGTCAGGGTCGGTCCAGAATTCCCACGTCCCGTCCAACGAAAGAATCTCGTCATCTGCAGAAACTGCATGAATAACGACAAGTGCAAAAAAGAACAAAATGGATAGACGGAGTAATTTCTGTGGAAGGATACCAAGATAGGCTTTCGGTGATGTGTCAGGCATGACGGCCTCCTGCTTTCGAGTTTGTGTCCGGTAAGTCTCTATTTCCGAGAAGATTCAAAACACTCATTATCGAAAAATAATGAAAAGACTTGTCGAAACGCCGATCATGACGATCCACCAGAAGAGCAAATTGCGGGGACCTCCATTCAAATGCTGTTCCGATTGCGGCAGTTTCGCCCATTGGACGGTCCATATCGCATCGGAATCGTATGTCTCCTGTGGATGCCGTCGAATCAGGTATGTCGATACGACCAGGCCAATGAGACAGATCGCCCAGGTTACCGCCGCGCGATTCAACAACGGTTTGAGCGATTCAATACCATCTCCACCCCGGGTTTCCGCGAAGATCTTCAAACAGACTCCGGCACCAATGCCAAAAAGGAGAGTAAATGTCGCCGAGCGCCCGTGCGCCTTGGGCCAGAGAAAAGCGGCCAAGAAAATAACCGAAATGGGAGGCGCGAAGAACGCCGCCATATCCTGAATATAAATAAATATTCCGCCCTGCCAACGTAAAAGAATCGGTGCAAAAAGAGTACCGATAACAATAATAACAAAGGTAGACCACCGGCCGACAGAAACTAACTGCGATTCGCTCGCCTCGTTGTTGATGAAATTTTTGTGAATATCCATCGACCAAATAGTCGATGAAGAATTGAGCACGCTGGAGACTGTGCTCATAATCGCCGCGATCAACGCCGCAAGGAGTATTCCCTTCCCGACCGGCGGCAACAGCGCGTTGATCATCTGGACATAAACGGCGTCCTCCGGTAGGGTCCCCGCACCAAACTTCGCAAATGCGATAAGACCGGGGAATACGATGATCAAAGGCAGAAAAACCTTCAGAAATGCGCAGCCAATGACGCCCATTTTGGCGTCCCATTCGCTTTTCGCCCCCAGACAACGCTGAATATAAAACTGATTTGTACCCACGTACCAGAGCGAAAGCGTAAACCAGAACGTCGCAACGCCGGTCCAGGGCGAGACCGGATGGGTTGAAGGAAGGATCAGACTGAAACGAGTGGCATCGTGTTCAAGGTTCTGTTCGATGACCTTGTCGAAGCCTCCCACGTCCTGAATTCCCAGGAGAACAAGAAGTCCGCCTCCGACAAGCAGAATCACAACCTGGAGCACGTCGGTCCACACCACCGAGAGAAGACCACCGTATATACAGTACGCAGCCGTCGCACTGGAGATCAAAAGAACGAATCCCATAAATGTCCAATTAAAACTCTCCAGTGGGTTTTGAAAACTCATTTCATAAAGAATCCGGCCGCCCGCATACAGTGCGGGCGCTAAAACCACCAACACCATGTGTAACAGGGTAAAGGACGCAAAAACGTACCGGGTGGCGGACGAGTATCGTTTCTGGAGGAATTCCGGTATGGTATACAGTCTCTTTCGATAAAAAAACGGAAGAAAAATCCACATCAAAATCGAATAGGGAATGAAATTCCCCCATTCGAACGTTGCTGGGGCCAATCCAAACGCGTACGCTGTGCCGACCATGCCGATGAAGTGCTCCGTACCGATGTTCGATCCCGTCATAGACATGGCAATCGAATACCAGGGCAGTTTTCTACCGGCAAGAAAATACTCGTCGGTTTGTCGTTTCTCTCCGCGTGCCACCCAAAAGCCGACACCGAGAGTGATGACAAAATAGAGTCCCGCAACGATATAGACCGTAGTCTCCATGCAGCACCTCAATAACTGCGAACGTTTTATGAGTCAAGCCTATTTCAGTTCTTGTATCAAAATATCCCGGAACTCAACAACGGTCCCATGCCCGAGAAACCCGATCCGGCCGTCGGTACGCTTGAGGCCCGGATGGTCCCTCCCATCGATCGTTTTCGGCGTGCTCGCCTTATGAACATCGGCATCGACGATAACCGTTCCGTTTAGAATCACCGTGATCCATGGGCCGTGCGCGATGACGACTTCCTGATTCCACTCACCGACCGGCTTCAGATGACCCGTTTTTGCCGGAACGGTACCGTAAACGGAACCATGATGTTGATAAGACTTGATATTCTTATACATGTCGGCGCTGTCATCGAGAATCTGAATTTCCATCCCGTCATAGGCCGCGTGACTATTGGGCGGCATTCGGATTCCGAGACCGTTGTTTCCGCCCGGGGGCAGTTTGAACTCAAAACGAACGATGAAATCGGCGTAGTCCTTTTTCGTGTAGAGATTCCCACCAGGCTTACAGACCAGTTTCCCGTCTTTCGCAACATACCCGTTTGTGTCTCCCGCCCAGCCGTCGAGATTCTCTCCATTAAACAGCGGAGTGAACTCCTGTTCGGGCCACTTGTACAAGGCATCAAGGACTGCGTCTCGAATAACCGACGTTTCCTTATCCGTTTCCGTAGCAAGGTAGTTCAGGGTCTTGTCGCAAGGAGCACAGGGGAAGGCGGCAATCAGCGCGGCCTTCTGTTCGCCTGAGGCCTTCGCCATCGCGTCGCGCAGTTGATTCGCCGCTTCCGATACATTTGAGCTCTGTTTGACTGTATCGATAAGATCCTCACGGGCAGCGGCCAACGAGCTTTCCGTGTTCGCACTCAACACATTGCCGATCTTCTCTCTGAGAGAAGAGGACGTTTCAGCGGCATCATCGGAGGCAAATACCAAAGGACAGCCGAAGTGGATGGATACAAGGAGCGCAACAAGCAGGCAAGAAATGCTTCGGAAGGTGTACTGGAACATCTATAGTTTCTCCATGATGTTAGAAATGATCTCTGAGAAATATAGACGAGGAAAGCGGCGATGTAGAGGTCTCTACGAACTCGAAACCTAATAGCTGAAGATCGCGTTGCCGGTTGTGTAGGGATAGCCTTCCTGTCGGTTGCCGGGGACGGCTGCGAGAATGTCACCGTTGCTTACTACACCGTTTGACGGCTCGTAGAGCGCTGCGCTCGGACGCTTTTGATCGAAATCCTGGTCCGGTCCGTAGCTGGTGACGAAAAACGCCGCGTTCCGGTTCGCGGAGAAATAGTCGGGTGCGCTGTCGATCGCGGCTTTCCACTGATAATACCAGTAGAACGACGGTTCACAGTGATACAGTCCCCAATGGTATTGCCAGGTGTCGTCCTCTTGCGCCTTGGCGCTCTGTGCAAAAATGTCTTTGATCGAGGTGGAAAGATACGATATCGGCGTGGTGATCCAGTGATGCTGCCTTGGCGTGTGATCGTGAATCGGCCAGGCGTTATAGTCCATTTTGTACATCAGGTAGGCCTCACGCATGGCTCGCTCTTCCGATTCGGCACGAGCCACCTTGCTGCGAATCTGTGCGTTCAGAAAATTCGGGACAGCGATTGCGGCGAGAATTCCGATAATTGCAACTACAATCAGCAGTTCGATCAGCGTAAACGCGGTACGTCGAATCGATCGCATTGCCTGTTCCCTCCGTTCTCATATGCCGGTGTGCTTTACGTTACCGTTCCCCAAGCGAAATGCCCATCAAGACTCTTTTACGAAACACGCCTAAATTGAACCATGTTCTGTCCGGTCGTCCCAGAGCCAATTCCTGAAGCGCTATCCTTTCAAATGTGTGTCGAACCACCGAAACGCATCTTCCTGCATATCGACAGAGAATCGGTGAGGTTGATCGTAAAACCTCCCTACAAAGCGGCCGGAAGCACCGGCGGTTTCATAGATTCTATCGAGTTTCTCCACAGCCTCTTTCATACTTTCGAAGGTGTAGAGTTGGTCCTTCTCACATTGAAGCACCATTAACGGACTGGGAACGAAAGCTCCCAGCATGTCCGGAAGATCCATATAATGTGTCAGTCCGGGGAGAAAATGTGAAAATGAATGCGTATCGATATGGGAATGAATCAACGGTCGGAGCGTGGCAACCCATCCCACAGAAACCGCACAGCGGATTCGGTCATCGAGCGCACAAAGATAGTTCGTCCGATCCGACCCCATCGAGATTCCCATACAGCCGATTCGTTCCGGATCGACCTCGGAACGTGTGACAAGGTAATCGACCGTCCGAATATCGTCCCAATGCGCGACGCCATGCCACGTCGTTCCCGCCCAGAAAAGCGATTTCGTCAGAGTCGCTTCTCCCTGGGCAGCCCGACGGTTCGCTCTTCTTACGTCTTCAACAGAGTACTTCTCCAAGTTCATCCCTAGGGATCGGAACTCATCAAACAACGTCCGGCGTTCCCCGAAATAGAATCGATCAATGGAGATCACAACATATCCCCGTTTGACCAATTCTTCCGAAGTGCTGCGCCCGTCGTAGTTGCGCTCTTTCAGTTCAACCAGTGCCGGATGAGGATCGGAAACAGGCATCACCTTTTCCTTCCCGAAAACGAACGCTCCCGCGTGACAATGCAAGTCGACTATCGCGGGCCGTTTTCCGCGGTAGCCCTTCGGAATCAAGACGTAAGCGGGAATCCGAAACCACGGTGTCGTATTGAACAGAATCTTTTCTTGAACGTATTCTTTTCGCTCAATGCGTTCGATAATCTCGGGATTCGGGTCGACCGGGGGTGGATCGTAATGGAGTAATTCCAAAACCTTGTTTTGGACGGTTTTCCGATACTCAGCCGGCGATTCATACTCTCGATTCAAGAAAGAAAGAGGATAATCGCTGCGATTCGCCAGGGTTTCGATTTCCGCATAAATTGTACCGATATCCGCGCCCTCGGTGCGAGAATCCTCCTGTGCGGCAAAACCAAGCCGGGGCGCTGCGACCCCCGACATCAATAGTCCGGCGAGAAAACCTCTGCGGTCAAAGTCGGCATCAAAACGCTCCATGGTTATCGACTCCTCAACCATCGTTCGGAATATGATACCATATTCTGCGACAGCGAGAGATTGTACAGAATGGCGAATATCGAAGTACATCTCCGAAGGAGATTTTATGCGGAGGATAAGCATGAAAGGCAGCAGAAAGATATCGAGACGATCCTTCTTAGCCAAAACGGCCGCGATCGGCACTGCACCGATGATACTTCCTTCCGGACTTGCAGCCGGTGCGAACGAACGGATCGCGGTCGGCATGATCGGACTGGGACGGCAAACGGTGTATGTCAATCTGAAATCGTTCTTGAAATCCCCCGATACCCAGGTGGTTGCCGTGTGCGATGTCGATTCCTGGCGGCTGGGCGAAGGGAAGAAGGCGGTCGAAAAGCATTATGCCGACGCGAAACGCTCCGGCTCCTTCACGGGCTGTGACACGTATGGGGATTTCCGAAAGATCATTGAGCGGAAAGACATCGACGCGGTCATGATCTCCACGCCCGATCATTGGCATGTTCCTATGGCGATCATGGCGGCAAAAAACGGTAAAGACGTCTGCTGTGAAAAACCGCTCACGCGTTCGATCCGAGAAGGACGGGTTTTGAGCGATACAGTAAAGCTCTATGGACGCGTGTTTCGAACGGACAGCGAATTCCGGTCTCTCCCTGTGTTTCATCGTCAATGCGAACTGGTACTCAACGGACGCATCGGAAAGGTCCACACCATTCGCACCGGCGTTCCAAAAGGAGATGTGTCTTGTCCGCCGCAGCCGGAAATGCCGGTGCCCGAAGAGTTGGATTACGATATGTGGCTCGGCCCCGCACCGGTCGCTCCCTACACTGTGAAGCGGGTCCATCCACGCCATGACTACAGCCGCCCCGGCTGGATGCGCGTTTTGGACTATTGCGACGGGATGATCACGAATTGGGGTACACACCTGAACGACATCGCACAGTGGGGAAACGGTACGGACCGAACAGGCCCGGTGGAAGTGAAAGGAACAGGAACGTTCCCCGATGAAGGTTTATGGAACGTATTGCTCAGTTTTGATGTGGAGTACAAATACGCGGACGGGGTTCGCCTATTCTATAAAATCGATAAGCCCTATGTGCGGTTCGAAGGCGACGAAGGATGGATTCACGCGGATTACAGCACCAGAGAACTGACCGCCGAACCGGAGTCTATATTGAAATCGGAAATCAAGGATGATGAAATCCATTTACCTCTACAGGACGAAAAAGTCGATTTCATCGACGCAGTGAAAACACGGGGGCAGACATTGGAAGACGCAGAGGTCGGTCATCGGACGACTTCCTTATGCCATCTTGGGCATATCGCAATTCAAGTAGGAAAAAAATTGAACTGGGATCCAGAGACCGAACGTTTCACAAACAGCGAGGAAGCCAACGAGTTCTTGACTCGACCGAAACGTTCGCCGTGGAAGTTGTCGCAAATATGATTCGGTCAACGCACAAATAGTCACCGACGGTTTTTGGTATGACGTTCGACCCACGCAATCGCAGCGGGCACGAGAATCTCGTGCCCGCCGTCAAATAGAGTCACACGCACCGGCCCCGCCGTGCGTCGAAACAAAATCTGTTTTGAATACGTGGTATCGACAGTATCTCCGTAGTTCAAATCCTCGGGAATTTTCACAGTCCTTACAATTTCGTCGATGTGTTCACAGTCAACAGCTTTGGTCTCAAAACCATTCGCACGCACAAGGACGTTGAAAGCACGCAACGTGTGACTCACCGGAACCGATCCGTCGTGCCCGTCACGAATCCCCCCTGCAATTTCAATGGGAACGCCTTTCGCACGATGCAAGCGATGAATCGGAGACCTTTGCTTGTATTCATCGTCAATTGATTTGCTTTCTCCGGGTGGACCGCCGCACACCTGAGTCAGATGTTTCCAGTATCTCAACTCTTTCGATTTTGTCTGTCCGTACCATGCAGAGAGGTCCGTCGGCGGAACCCAGGCGGACACAGCCGCCCAGATATCCGGCCATCGCGAAGCAGCCATCAGAGCCGCATGTCCGCCGCCGGAGGAGCCGATTGCATAGATCCGCGTAAGATCGATTTCTGTCTGGTCTTGCATCCACAAAACCGCGTCACGAATATCCTGGAGCGCGGCCTCGCTTCCGCACGCACTTGGATTCGTGTTCGGCCCCCGGAAGTTCGGATGGATGAACGCCCAGCCTCGTTTCCGGCATTCTTCCAGATACTCGATCCCTGGATCCGATTGCCGGTAATCCGCCGACCAACTATGCAATCCGACAAGCAACGGAACGGGATCGGCTGTATCTTCAGGGAACCAGTAGTAGGCCGGCTGTAGAATTCCATCGTACGTGCTTTGGATTTCCACCTTCTTTGCGTAGCCGGGCCACTCGTCACAAAAGGCGGTACCGGTTAACGCACAAAGCAGAAATGAGAATGAAAAAAGAGACATAATTATCTGATTTGACAACAATTCCAATCGAATACGCATCTTTCTTTCCTCGACATCGAGAGGTTTTCTTTTAAAAGAATTTACCCAATATCTTTGGGAACGGGAATAGAGAACACGTCAACTACACGTTAAAAATATCCCAAGTTACGCAAGTCGCAGAATCAGCCCGCTCCACGTATTGACTGAGGTGTGCCAATTGCGCTAATCTATTGCGTTAAGCTATATTGCGCTGATTCGCTCAGGAGGAAAAAATGGCTATAAAAAACAATATGACAAAGCATCCGTCACATCGATTACGCAGCGGTATTCTTGCGATCGCATTCG
Source organism: uncultured bacterium (assembly GCA_964612675.1). Taxonomy (GTDB): domain Bacteria; phylum Hinthialibacterota; class Hinthialibacteria; order Hinthialibacterales; family JAKPRU01; genus CAZTDD01. Next base: position 5,393 of record CAZTDD010000020.1, on the reverse strand, counting down.
TGATTACCGTCGTTTCACCTTGCCCCGCGCAAGAACCGCCTACGTTCGAACTGGAAGAACCCGTTGTAATTCAGCAAGATCTATTTACGGAAGAAGCGGGATTGGCGATCAACACAGAAGAGCCTGAGGTATTGTTTACGACTATCGACCCTGAGAATTTCTTTGGCTTTGAAGATCCCGTAACCGGTGAGATTGCGGCTTCCATCCTAGTGGGAGCCTTTTACAATCCGGTCACGATGGAGCCAATCACCGATGTTTTCCCCATTATCGGCAATCCGATGGGAGGCTTTGAGAGTCACGATCTGCGATACAACCCGGTTTCAGACCAATATGTCGTAGTGACCAAGGCAGACGGCCGCGGGAATCTCGGAGCTAACATTCCCTTGGTGGCCATTGTGAACCCATCCAGTGTGCCCGCTGAGAATCGAATCGCGAAAGCGTTTGCGTACGAGGAAGACTCCGAACAGAATTTCGACGACGTTGCGGTCGGAGTAAGCACAAACAACGGCAATTTTCTCCTGGTCGCTGAACGAGATTTTCCGGGCGAAGGAGAAGGAGTCATTGGAGCGTTGTTCGACCAGGAAGGGAATCTGCTGACACCGAGTTTCGGAAAGTTGGATCAAATTCAACCGGCAGGAGATGAGGACGACCCTGACGTCGATTTCCTCGCAAACAACGATGTCTTTCTATTTCAAGTAAACACCGATGGCGACCAATATCAGAATCGAATCACCGGCTCGGTTATTCAGCCTGTACCGGGTCCGGACGGCGAATTGCAGGTCGGTGAACAGCAAATCCTGGGTTCTGCGGAACGGAAACCCGGAGTCCATCAGGGCCACCCCTCGGCGATCGAGAATCCTTTCAACGATGAACTCATTGGAGCGTTCGATTACGGGAACAGCGGCGACGGCGGCGACATCTTCTACTTCACTGTCGGTCCCGCTCTCGATTACGTGCTGTCGGAAGCTCGGGAACAGATCCCGTATCTTGAATCCTCCGGAGGAGATCCCGTCAATCAACGCCATCCCCAGCTCGCCGCCGATCCGGATAGCGGCGTGATCGTTGTGTCCTACAACGTCAACGGGAGCACGCTCGAAGTCTACGGGATGCTGTTTACACTTCTGGGACCCGAAGGGCAGATGCTTCCGGACAACGGCGAGTCGGTCGTCGACGATCAAATCATCTATCAAATGACCCCGGATGAAACCGCAACGATCAGTAATTCCGCGAATTACCACAACATTGCTTATGATCCGCACAGCGACTCGTTCCTCACCATTTACGCTACAAGCGACAATTTCACAAAAGTCGTCCGTCTTCGGATCACCTCCAACCACATGCCGGCATCTGCGGAGGATTGGATGGTTTACTGAGACGCAGAGTCTCTATTCTGAAAGTCAATGATCATGTTGTGGCCCGCTGCGGCGGGCCACACTTGTCTGCACAGAGGTCATCTTCCAACCGGCAACACCTTTCAATGCCTTCTTTCGTCCGGTCTGTTGTCCTCCCCCCCCAAAAAAGACGGCGCTGCAAAAAGTCGAAAGTTGGCATCGGAAGTTCCCTCTCCCCCCGGGAGAGGGTTAGGATGAGGGGCGATCATTGAACTCGATTCGGGCAATATGATTAGCTTGTGAATTCGCCAGGCACAGCAAATCAAGCAGAGGCAAAAGGTGTTTGTGATGACAGGAATTCATTAAATACAGAGAGAGGGGTAACGCAAAATGCAAAGATCCCTCACCCCGCCCTCTCCCAGAGGGAGAGGGGGAAGAATTCCGACGGACTTCTTGCGACGGCATCAAAGTTTAGGGGAGATTCAGAGGGAGTTGACACCTCACTTCCCGCATCCCGACGACTTTTTGCGACGCCATCAAAAAAAACGTTGAGAGAAAACACGCGAATTCTTCGGTCCCAGCGTTTATCATGGTGAGAACGCTGAAATGTGAAACCAAAGCGAGACAGCCTGCTCGGAGGTCACTGTGGGTGTGGACATCCATGATTATGAATCACTGATTGAGCCGATCCGCCATCGGATGGTGAACACGATCTGGAAACTTGTTCGCGATCCGGACGATACAGAGGATGCGGTTCAAGAGGCACTTGAACGTATCTACAAGAAATTCAACAAGATTTGTCGGCACCCAAATCCGACGGCGTTGATTCTTCGGATGTGTATCAACACGGCATACGACCACCTTCGGCGGACTCAGCGGAAGCAGGGACGAGAGAACACGATGGATTCGTCTACGTCTCTCTCGGCCCCGGGGCCGTCTCCGGCGGAGTCCGCGGCCCAAAAAGAACAGCTGCATCGCGTACTGGAAGCTGTGAAGAAACTCCCGAGGCGGGAAGCGGAAGCCATTTTGCTCCTGGCTGTCGAGGGCTTCTCCTACTCGCAAACCGCGGAAGCCATGGCCTGCAGGGAGGCGACCGTCCGTTCCATGATCGCGAAGGCACGCCGGCGGCTTACAAGTCTGTTCGATCAAACCGAGTTGCATGGCTTGATGGAGGTTCAGGAATCATGACACGAATGAAAAACGACCCAACCACAGAAAAACATACAGATCATCCCATCGACCGTATTTTGAAAGAAACCATGTCCGACGAAACACCTGACCACATCGAGCGCCGCGTTCAGAAGCATTTCGACGCCTTTCGAAGAAGGATCGAGGAGCAAGACCGGAAACCCCGTGCTCGTCGCGCCGGTCCTCTCCGGTTCCCGCGATTCGCGTGGGCCGGAGCGGGGGTAGCATTTGCCATTCTCCTGGTTGCCTTCATCGGAGTCTCCCTGAGCCAATCACGATTGACCTGGGCGGACGTCCAGGAACGATTCGAATCGGTTCGTTTCTTTAACGCCACAATCTACATTGCAGAGAATCCAATGGAACCACCGGAAAAAACCGAACTCTGGGTGGGAAGGAACGGGAAATGCAGGGTTCATCATAACGGCATGGTCTTCTTTGCAGATAAAGGACAATTAACCGCAGCAATTGACGCCAAAACGGGGAAAATGTTTGAACCGGATCGACGGTCTATGTGTATACAAATCATACGAACGCTGGGAGACATAGAAAGATTCTCATTGGAAACATTTCTCGGAACGTTTTCAGGGGAAAAACAGTTTTCTCCTCCTCTTCAGAATAAAGAAGTCAGTTTGGCGCAGGATTTAACTGTTTTCGATATCACAAACAACAGAACGCCCGAATGGCTCCGAATCTGGGTTCTCAAGAGCAGCCGACTCCCCGTCCGGGCTCGCCTCTGGGATCCACGGGGCGCGGAAACAATGGATATACTGTTCGATTATGTCGAAGAACAGCCTGACGAGGCTTTTGACCATCAGCGGTTTCAGGAAACAGTGACAGAAAAAACAAAAGGACGCAGGAATCGGCTCTATGCACTCTTAAAAGACCCAGGCGGTCATGCAATCACGCCGGAGAATTTGTTCGAGGAAACCGGTTACCACATGCCCGAGATCGAGGACATCGGGATAACCGAAGATGGCGTCGTTTGGGTAGTGGCGAAAGACAGCGTCAACCGGACCCCGCAAGGGCATCGCTTTTACGGTTTTGGAAAATGTACGGACAACCTCGGAAGAGAATATGTATTCATGCCCCGAGGTCATCGCGTTCGCGGCGACGTCTCCCTCGAATACCATATTCCACTCGATTACGGCGATAAACGACCCAATATCGAAAAACTGATCCTTACCTGTACGACACAGCCGGATCACCCGAGCCAGGCCTATGAAGAAATCGGTTCGATTGATGTAACAGAGTGGAAAGAGAACGCCCCAGCCCCCAAATTGTTCGAAAACCAGGATGACATTCATTTCTTGCGCCGCATGATTCAAGAAATGACGTATCGACATAATTGGGATCGCTTCGATCAGCTGCTCGCCAAAATAGACGGCGAGCCCGAAAACGACAAAGAAGCGTTTTTCCGCGAGAAGATGCGGCTCAAGAAGTTGATGTATATGAAAGAATATGATGAAGCCTTCTCTTTCGCCGAGAAGCTGTTCCAAATCATCGAGAACGATCTGGAGAGTTATTGTAAGCAAGACGAAGAGTTGATCAGAACGTACATCTGCCTCCTCGCAAGGAACGAGGACTATACGCAAGCACGCGCGTTATTTGAAAAAGTCTCACCGTTCTACAATCAAATGCACGAACAGGGCAGCTATGACTGGTATGCCTCATTCACCGCTCAAATAGCGAATTTCTGCAGCGACCGCGTGGGCTGGAGCAAAGAGAAAATAGAGGACGTATTCAAAATAGACGTTGACGACAAACGATTCGCAGAATACCTCTCCTCGTCGTTGACTCGGCCACGATTGGATATGGATATCCGTTTCGAATCATGGAGGAGTCACGTCTCCGAAGTGGCGGAAATCTACCGCACCCATCCGCTCCCTGATGAGATCGAGATGGTACCGTCCATCGAACCGTTCGATCCTTCGGGACGCTCTTACGCCACACCTCTACCCGAACACAATGGATACAGCGTTGTTCGGTTCGGGAATAATTGGAACGATCTAGCTCCAAACATCGCCGTTTCAATGCAGTGGGAGCGGCTTTTTGTGCGAGTTGCCGAGGAACTGAACAATGAGACATTCAATTACACAGTCGTTTACAACGATTCTCTCTCCGGGAAGGATCGCTATGAATGGCTGCTTGATGCGAGAAATGCAGAAATCGTCGATATTCCAACGCACCGAACGGTCTGGGTGGCCGAGTATGACGGACGTCCGTTGCCCTACTGGCGGGAAGTAAAACCACTCGATGCGAGCCATATTCGTCCGAGAGCGGACAGCCGTGGAGGCGGTACGCATACGAACATAACCAGCCTATTGGGTGCGTTTTCCAACGTTCTCAATCAGGGCCCGCAATGGACGCTGACTGATGACACGGTAATCATTATTGACGAAACCGGATTGCCGACAAAGCCGGCCGAAAACCAGACATGGGGCAGTATTTGTCTGACATACGAATACGCCTTCTGGAGCGGCAAAGAAGGAATTCAACTGGCAAAAGAATGGTTCAAAGAAAATTTCGGGATCACGTTCAGAGAAGAGAAGCGAGAGATTATTGTGCATGAAATTCGTCGCGGAAATGGGAATTAAATGAAACCCTGATTCAACCCCTTCCTACACCTCCCCCGGTCTCGGTGGAGGAAAAAAGAAAACGTCTCGGTTCCGTTTTCTCCCCCAAGATTGACGAACCGGAAGAAAGTGAGCAAAACAGATCTCAACCCCCTCCTAACCTCCCCCGATCTTCGGGGGAGGAAAAGAAACGGACGCAGCTGAGTCATTTTCCCCCCCAAAAGGAGCCACGCTTGCGTGGCCGCGGTAAGGGGAGATTCAGAGGGGGTTGACACCTCACTTCCCGCATCCCGTCGACTTT
>CAZTDD010000019.1:0-70264 GCA_964612675.1 uncultured bacterium | reverse complement strand
TGAACCCTCTGTTCAATAAAATCAATGGTTTACGCAAATTAATGACGAATTTGGGTTAACGTTCATTATCTTCACTGGCTTGTCGTGGGTGATGAGATGCGGCGGTTTTCTCTATTTCGCTTGGGAGGAAAGGACCGGGACTGGGAGTCACATAGTCGCTGAGAATGCTAGCTTCCTGCTAGCTTTTTGCTTGAGTTGTGAAGAAGTGAATGATCGTAAGTCTAGTCTTTTCAACCAGCCGGCGAAGGGACTTGAACCCCCGACCCAGTGATTACAAATCACTTGCTCTGCCAACTGAGCTACGCCGGCGTTAAGGCTGAGTCGTCCACTGCTATCTCTGTAACCTGTAGCCGCCTCTTTTGCGCGCCTTAGATTATCATTCTACAGCAAAGCCTCAAAGACTACGAAACCAATGCACCCGCTCGTTCAAGGTCTCGTGTCCAAAACATCCATGCGAATAGTACTCCAGGAATTTGGACTCTAGAAATTAAGGATTTCCTCTTCCTTCTCCTGCAACGCTTTGTCGATCTCTTCGACTTTTTTATCGGTCAATTCCTGGACCTTGTCCTGCATCTTATGCGACTCGTCTTCCGTGATGTCGCTGCTCTTTTCCGATTTCTTGATTTCTTCGTTTGCATCGCGCCGGATTCCACGAATGCGGACCTTTCCATCCTCGCCCAGTTTCTTCGCCACCTTCACAAGATCTTTGCGGCGCTCCTCCGTCAGCGGGGGAACGGACAAGCGGATCAGCTTTCCGTCGTTGTTGGGAGTGAGCCCCAAGTCCGCCTTGTTGAGCGCCCGCTCGATGTCACCGATGATCGATTTGTCGTACGGTTGTACCACAATCAACCGTGCCTCCGGCACCGACACATTGGAAAGCTGCCGCAACGGCGTCTTTGTGCCATACGCTTCAACCATCACACCATCCAACAGAGCTGCGGATGCCCGACCGGTCCGCAACTTCGCCATCTCGTGACGGGTCGCTTCGACCGATTCGTCCATACGAAGTTCGATCTCGTCGAGAAATTCTTCAGATACCATTCTCTCCTCCAGTGATCCGGACACAAAAGAGAAGAAGAGCCTTACCCTTCTTCTACTCTGGTCCCGATCAATTCGCCTTTGAGGGCTTTTGTAATCGCTCCCGGTTCAGTCATGTTGAAGACGACGATCGGCAGATTGTTTTCGCGGCAGAGTGCGACCGCAGCGGTATCCATGACACGCAGTCCCTGGTTGATGACCTCGCCGTACGTGAGCCGATCATATCGCTGGGCATCCGGAAACTCGATGGGATCGGCCGCATAAACCCCGTCGACACGGGTTGCCTTATACACAATTTGCGCGTCGATCTCCGCCGCCCGCAACGCCGCTGCGGTGTCGGTCGTAAAATAGGGATTTCCCGTGCCCGCTGCGAGAATCACTATGCGTCCTTTTTCGAGATGGCGGACCGCACGCCTTCGTATATATGTTTCCGCCAATTCCGACATTTCAATCGCGGAGAGGACCCGCGTTGGATAGCCCTGTCGTTCAAGCGTCGCCTGCAGGGCGAGCGCGTTGATCACCGTTGCCAACATCCCCATGTAGTCGGCTGTCGAACGATCGATCCACGACGCATCGTTTGCTCCACCTCGCCAGATGTTGCCGCCCCCGACGATGATCGCGAGCTGCAAACCTGTCGAGACCGCCTCTACAACTTGCTGCGAAATGTCCTCAAGGGTCGGAAAGTGGATATCCCGTCTGTTGGGGCCTGCGAGTGCTTCCCCCGACAGTTTCAATACGACGCGTCGAGGCGGAGGATCGGACATGTTGTATCTTCCCTGCAAAACGAATCTACGGCTCTACGGATTACGCTTCTTCACCCAGTTGATACCTGGCGAAACGCCGAATCACGATGTTTTCGCCGATTTTCCCGATCGTCTCTTTCAGTAGATCTTCGACTGAGAGATTGGGGTCTTTGATAAACGGCTGTTCCAACAAGCAGATTTGCCCGAAGAATTTGTCCAGCCGTCCTTCGACGATTTTATCGATCACCTTCTCGGGTTTCCCGGACTCTTTGGCCTGATTGACGAGGACTTCGCGTTCGGCGTTGATTTCCGATTCGGGCACTTCGTCGCGTTGGATGTATCTCGGACTCGAAGCCGCAATATGCATTGAGATGTCCTTGGCGAATTGCTGAAACTGTTCGTTTCGTGCCACAAAATCCGTTTCGCAATTCACCTCAACCAGGACTCCAATACGGTTTCCAGGATGGATGTACGAATAGACCACTCCTTCTTTGGCTGCGCGTCCCGCCCGTTTCGCGGCGTCCGCGATTCCTTTTTCGCGCAAATACTTGATCGCCTTTTCGGCATCGCCGTCACATTCCATGAGGGCCTTCTTGCAATCCATCATTCCGGCCCCTGTTTTCTCTCGCAGTTCTTTTACCTGAGATGCGGAAATCTGCATTCCTAGCTCCTTCTATCGATGATCCGTGAGAACGTCTTATACGCTGGAAGACACGGCAAGAGACCGACAGATACCGACAAGTTCCTCTTATCCGTGCCGTTTTCAGTACCAACTTTTTGTTGTACTACGCTCGGTTGACCGACTGCTTCGATTGAAACGAGAATCCCTTATTCGGCTGCCGCGGGTCTCTCTTGTTCCGGTTCGCTTGCCGCGGGTGCCGGTTCAGAGGGGCTTTCTTCCGGAGCCGCTTCCGTTGTTGCGGCCGCTGCCGGTTCTTGCTCGACGGTTTCCTGGGCGGCTTCCTCGAGCTCGCCTTCAGCAGCAATCTGTTTCCCCTCGATCACCGAATCCGCAATGCGGGATGTCATTAGTCTGACAGCCCGGATCGCGTCATCGTTACCGGGAATCACGTGGTCGATTTGATCCGGATCGCAGTTGGTATCGACAATAGCGATCACTGGAATACCGAGTTTGTTGGCTTCGAGAACCGCGATCTTCTCTTTTCGTGTATCGGTCACAAAAACCGCCCCGGGCAAACCTTCCATTCTGTGAATCCCGCCGAGATTCTTCTCCAGCTTGTCTTTCTGCTTGCGAAGTCGACTGGCTTCCTTTTTAGTCAATTGCTCGAGTGTGCCGTCACTGATCATCCGGTTGAGATCGTCCAACCGTTCCAGACTCTTACGAATCGTCTGATAGTTGGTGAGCATTCCGCCCAGCCAGCGCTGGTTGACAAAGGGCATGCCGCACCGCCTTGCTTCCTCGACAATTGTCTCTTGGGCCTGTTTCTTTGTGCCGACAAAGAGGACCTCACCGCCATCCGCTACCAGGTCTCGGACGAAACGGCATGCTTCCTTAAGAAGGCGGACAGTTTTTTTGAGGTCGATAATGTAGATGCCGTTCCGCTGGCCAAAGATGTATTTGGCCATTTTCGGGTTCCATCGACGCGTCTGATGGCCGAAATGGACCCCGGATTCCAACAGTTGTTTCATGTTGACTGTTGACAAAAGTTTTTCTCCTCTCGGTTTTTCGAGTATTGACAACGCAAACTCGAGCTATACCATTGCGGTCAACCCCATTCAAGGGAGCTCGAGGGAATATGTTCTCTAGGTCGTTCATTTGACAGGACATGCGGTCCCCAACGAGCCGTGCCTGGAATCACAGCTTCTTCTTCTTCTACTAAAAGAACGTATGTGCGTACTGGCCGAAAGCGATGTTGTAATCCCGTTCACCGTGGTAGCCGAGTTTGTAGGATTTCCAGATGTCGCCGTTCGAGTTCGTTCCGTTCGAGGGCGCGTAGGGTATCGACTGGCCCTGCGAAACAAGCCATCGGACATCGTCCAGGTCATGATCCGGACCGGCCGCGATGAAGCACCAATAGGCGCCCAGCTCCGAGTTTGGACAATGGCTGGTTCCGTATTCATAGAAGATACCATTTGCGAACGGATCGACCGGGATGCTGTTGATGTAGCTGACGGGGGTGGTCAGCTGAGCGTAGATCCGCCCATCGTGATTGATCGTATAACATCCCAGACCGGCTTCCTCACACGTTGTACCGAAAAACGAACCGCCAAAGGTTGTAATATTACAGAGCTCATCGGGACCCGTGCCGACGTCGTTTCCATCCATCATCCAGGCGTTGCTGTCCATTTTTCGTGTGATGTTCTGTTCATAGAGCATACGCATATCTGCGAAGGTTCGGGCGGCGTTTGCGCGCACGCGGGCATTCATGAAGTTGGGAACGGCGATTGCCGCTAGAATTCCGATGATGGCTACAACGATGAGGAGTTCGATCAAGGTAAAGCCGCACCTGGTTTCGTTCATAGGACTCTCCACGTTCGTATCTTTTACGTCACTCACAATTCTCCCTTTGATTATAAACGTACGCCGTACACCTCGTCGAGTCGATCGCTGCAAAACCTTCGTCAATCAAGCCCATCTGTTCAAGCACCATTGTCTAATAGGGCCGCCTGTGGGACACTGCGCGTTATATTCTTTGCAGACAGATAGATAGGACAATTATGACTCGTCTTGGATTAGGAATTGATCTGGGTGGTACCTATATTAAGGCCGGGGTGATCACCGACGCGGGAGAAGTGATTCGGCAGTGGAGGACACCGACTGACGGGGAGAAAGGCGGTCCGGCGGTCGTGCAGAAAATGGTGGATCTTGTCGGTGAGATCCTTCAGTCGCCTGAAGTCAAAGACCGCACCTCGGACATTGTCGGCATTGGAATCGGAAGTCCTGGTCTTGTCGATCAAAAGGAAGGTACGATTACCCGGCCGGTGAACATACCGGACTGGGAGCACGGTGTGTGTGTGAAGAAGATCTTTGAGGACGAGTATGACATTCCCACATCCGCTGATAACGATGCCAATGCGTGCGGACTCGCCGAAGCGCGGTTTGGTGCAGGGCAGGGACATCGAGTGGTTGTAGCTCTGACACTGGGGACCGGCGTTGGCGGAGCGATTGTATCGGAAGGGAGGCTTTTTCATGGTGCCAGCGGATATGCGGGCGAGCTGGGCCATATCTGCGTGGATCCGGACGGCTTCGTTTGTCCGTGCGGCAGCATCGGCTGTGTCGAACAGTATGCCTCGGCGAATGCCATCGGTTCGTATGCAGCACAATTGGTCGGTCAGGGACGTCATGATTCGCTGCTTGTGGACTGGTCCCGCGACGGAACCAAGATCACTTCGAAAATGGTGTATGAGGCCGCTATTCAGAACGATGCGCTTGCGTTGCGTGTTGTGAAAAGGGCCGGTCGCTATCTTGGTGTCGCGGCGTCCAGTATCTGTGTCACTGTTAACCCCGAGGTGATTGTGATCGGAGGAGGAGCTTCCGCCATGGGCGATCTGCTTTTCGACCACGTTCGAAATGAGATTTTCATGCGCGTCTACTTTTCACCGTATTTCAAGACTGAAGTATGTCGGGCTCAGTTGGGCGAAGACGCCGGCTTTATCGGAGCGGCCTCTTTGGCTTTCATGAATTCTGAAGCTTGATTCGTCGGACCGTCGAGGAACTCGATATCGCCGGACTCAGGTGAGCTGTATGCATATACGGATCTTAGGGACAGGAGCGGCGGAAGGGTTTCCGGCATTGTTTTGCGAGTGCCCCACATGCCAACGCGCTCGCCGGTCGGGCGGAAAAAACATTCGTTCCCGCACATCGATCCGAATCGACGATGACCTTCAAGTGGACTTGCCTCCCGATTCGCTTTCTCAGAATCAACGTTTGGGCCTGTCGATGGCTGGTGTGGAACACCTGCTTGTCACGCACGGCCACTCCGATCACTTCTCCCCCGGTGAATTGAAATGGCGTGATGACCCGTTTGCGGTTTGGGACCGGAAGCCGTTACTTCATGTGTATGGCGTTCCGGATGTAGGAGAGATTCTGCGGAACTCAATCGACACGGAACTTGCCGACCACGCTATCCAGTTTCACATTGTCAGACCATTTGTTTCATTCCAGGCGGGCTCAATGGGGGTACTTCCGATACAGGCAAATCACGCCCATGAGAGAGGTGCGGTCAATTACATACTGAACCGGGGCGCCGTCAGTGTCCTCCTGGCTTTCGATACCGGATGGTATTCCGAACGTTCCTGGGAGACTTTAGCCGAACACCGTTTCGACTTGGTCATTATTGAATGTACGAATGGACGTTATGACGATCCTGAGGCGGAACACCTCTCCGTGGAGGCTGTCAAACGGATCCAAACCGAGTTGTACAGCCGAGGGAGTTTGCACGGAGAAAGCAAGATGGTTGCTACTCATTTCTCACACGGCGGTGAGTTGCTCCATCATGAACTCGAAAGCGCACTCAAAGGAGACGGGATTCAAGTCGGGTACGATGGAATCGAGTTTCACTTACCCGAACGCAGATAGCGATGATGCAGCGAAGATCGGCGGTGTGGACAGGGACTTCCCGTACTTTTCTTCCTCGAAATCTGAGAAAATACTCCGCCGATGGGGCGACTGCCTGTTCCCGTGCATCGCCAATAGTTTTTGCAGACGATTTGGTCTTAGAAGATAATGAGTGACGCAAACAGACAAGGCCGGCTACGTGTCGCTTGGCTCTCGTATTCGAGAGTGCTGCCATTTCTCCTGTTCGTGGTGTGCGTTCTTCCTTCGGTTTGTTTCGCGCAGATCGGTAAGCCGGGAAATGTGCCGTCGCTGATGACGATTGGTGGGCCGCTGCTGGAATGGGTCGATCTTGAACGTCCTGAATTGGAGCCTGTGCGCGTTCTTCTCGCGGAAGGAAATCGGGAGGCGGCCCTGCAAAGCCTGCTGCTGCATTTTCGCAACTCGGATCGCCCTCGATTGTACGAGAAGGAACTCAAACCTTTGGAGTTTCCCGATACGACTATTGCGGATCAAACCCTGCGTTATGAAATTACGATTCATAGCGCGACCAAGGTGCTCGAGAGCTGGGACCAAGTCGATCCCAACGACAAGGATTGGCACTGGGAAATGCAGCGCCATACATGGTGGGTGGATGTTGCGCGTGCCTATTTTGATACAGGAGACGAGAGCTACGCCGCTTTTTTGAACGATGTCGTATTGGACTGGTACCTCTCTCACCCGCGGCCCGGGGGGAATATGCAGTCCAACCGACGTGCGAGATTCCGGCAAATGCGAGCCGGTGCGTGGCGTACATTGGAAGTGGGCGAGCGCCTCCGAGAGTCCTGGCCGGAAGTGTTCCTCTATGTTCGTTCCTCATCCTCTTTTACCGACAAAGCGCTTGCCGCTTTCCTTCGCTCCTGCCACGAGCAAGCAGAGTATCTTGTGCAGCATCCGAAATCTGCGAAATGGCTCCTGATCGAGAGCAGCGGATTGCTGACAACGGGTGTGATGTATCCCGAGTTCCAGAAATCTCAAGGATGGCGGGACACGGCGAACGATCGTCTAAGCCGGTTGGCGGACGAACAAATTCAGCCTGACGGCTCCCATATCGGTGGCTCGCCGCGCTATCTGTTCACTTGCTTACATACCTTTGCCCGTGCGGTCCATCTGCAGCAGATTAACGATCTCGCGATTCCGGAAGCACTGCATGGGATCGTTTTGCAGGGAATCTGGTATAGCATCGGTATCGTTGAACCCGGACTGTATCTGCCCGCGTTGAACGACTGTGATCGTCTGTACCTTCCCGATATGCTCAATGATTTCGGACCCAACCTGCCCGACGTTCCGGAATTTCGGTATATCAAGACCGAGTATGCGGAGGGATATCCGCCTCCCTTGAATAACCTGTACTATCCCTACGCTGGACATTTCGTTTTCCGTGACAGTTGGAAGGATGACTCGCTTTACGCTTTCTTTGACGCCGGGTTGTTCGGTAATGCTGCGTCCCATGAGGACCGCCTTCAATTCGGCTTCTCTGCTTTTGGCGAGACGTTCCTCTCGGACATGGGACGGTCTGCGTATTCCGATCAGGCTGTCGGCCAGTACTTCGCGACTACGCAAGCGCACAACTGCTTACTTGTCGATGGCGTCGGCCAGAATGTACGTTCCGAAGGACCGGGAGCGTGGGTAAGCCGTTCTCCTCTGGAATGGCCGTCCAGCGTCGACGAGTATGTGAAATGGGCTCAAGCAACGTTCGGCGGTCCATGGCTGGCGCGAAAATCGCTCCAAGCGCGTTGGACCCGACGGGTCGCTTTTGCTCCACCCTCCGGTTTCATACCCGGCTGCTGCGTTATCTCGGATCGTGTGGAAGGTGAGGGTGCTCATCGAATCGATCAGCTTCTTCACTTCCTTCCAGGAGAAGCATCCGTCGATCGGGATTCGAATCGCATTTACTTCCTGCGAAATGCCGCTCAGCTGGCTGTGTTCATTTTCGCGGACGAACCGCTCGATATCTCGATTGCGGAGGGCCAGGAGTCGCCGTTTCGCGGTTGGTTCGCTCCGCGTCTCGGTGTTTTGGAACCGGCGCCTTCAGTGCGCATTACGGGGAATGCCGAACTGCCGGTAGTCCGTCACATGCTGCTGGTACCTTATCGGCTCGGCGAACCGCTGCCCATCCTCTCCGCTCGCATCGAGGAAAACAGGGTAGTATGCGAAACGGCCGGTGGGATGCTGGAAGTGCCCGTCGAGTTTTGGGAGTCCGAAGAGAGCGAGGTAGACGACACGCCGAGTACCCTGCCCATGCCCGGGCAATAGAGTCGTGCGGCCCTTCGCCCCACCCCCTCCACGCGAAATTAAAAGAAAAATGCCGGTGCGTTCCACACCGGCTCCGATCAAATGACCGTCATCGCACCGCTTGTGTCTTCTACGGAAAGGAGGGGCGAGGGGGCCGAAGCGGCGAGGGGGAGGACACTCCGACCCCCGAAGAAACGAATTCTGTTATCTCCAATTCCGTTGTTTGTCGTGTGTCTTCTTTGCTCTCTTTCCTCTTAAGTTCTCGTCAGCCGATTCGATAAAGTCTATAAAAACTGTCCAAATCTTTCTCTCCTACTTGACCATCACGAAACTAGATGTAAAATGTAATTAGTGTTTGTAACAATATTATATAGCGAATCGGAGGAGTTGTCAAAGTGGAATCAGTCAATTTTTCGCCTTGCCACCTGCTCCTCTTTACTCTTATCGGCAAGTATAGCGCTTGGTGGGCGCTTGTCAACTAAAAATATCACTTTTTTGAGTAAGTGAGTTTGAGTAAGTGAGATCAAAGAGGAAGGAAAGGAGGATACTATAGTTGATCTGATGACAGTTTTTCTTGAAGTTCGACGAGATTGCGATATACTCTGAGGAAATTACTACCTCAAGTAAGGAGATCTATCGTGGGACGTTTCGCCGAACTCCTCAAACGTCATCGTCACCGGGCTGGGCTGACCCAGCAACAACTGGGAGATAGGCTTCGGCTTTCCTCTCCCTATATAGCCCAAATTGAGTCCGGGCTGAAACCGCCGCCTCCGCCTGAGTTGATTGACAAACAGGCGGATGTGCTTCGACTGAACGCGAAGGAGAAAGAGGAGTTCATTCGATGCGCCCGAGCAGAACGCGAGATCCAGAGCCTTGAGAAAGCGACCCGGAAACTGGGCTACGCGCTGGCCGGAAACAACGTTCTTGTTTCTGAAGCCGCCATCTCGGACGCCATAAAGAAGGAACTTCAGGACTTGTTTCACGAGTCGGAAGAGAAATCGGAGCGGGGTATGTTTGTCGGTGGATACACGATACCCGAGAACGCGGTTCTCGATGGAGTTCCCATCCTTCGAAATCGGGGCGAGATGGAGACCTGGCTCCACGAGTATGTCGGAGACGAACCCCAGGTCGGTCTTAAGTTCCTGTCAATGCTGTATGAAATCGTACAACTGGTCGATCCCGAGACAATCATCTGCCAACGTCCTACACCACTTCGCCAGACAGTTGAGGAAGAGAAAGGTGAACCAGGCCGTTTACTGGTTCGTTTGAAATCGACTATCGACAAAGCGCGTCTCGATGCGAGTCAAAGAAACGCTCCGCACGTAGTCCCGGTTGGGGAAAAACCGACGGAAATGGACACTGCGGTGGAGAAGAGTGCCGCAAATCGTTACATCCCGGTCGTTGGAGTTGTCGGACCGGGAACAGATACTATCGTCTCAACAGTAGACTTAGATCCTCTCGAAATACCACGCAGCTGGCTAGACGAAAGCGTGGAATATCGAGCCGTCGAGGTTCGAAGCGATGCCTACGAAGGATTCGGACTCTGGCCGGGTACGACGGTTTTGTACGAAGTCGGAGCCGAACCCGCAACGGATGATATTGTGGTCATTGAACTCGATGGCCGTATGACGATATTGGTCGTTAAGGCCAAACTCGAAGGAGAAGGCAACATGATTCTCCAGGGTGGTGGGCGGTCGGCACCGGTTGTCTATCTTGACCGGAACGATAATGCCGAAATCATCGGAGTTGTTCGGCACTTCATGTCCACGTTCCGCGACATGAAGAAAGCCAGGCGTCTCAGTACGCAGGAGGAGAAGCAATGAACGCGGAGATTCTGAAGCAGTTTCTGGGCTCACACCTTGAAATGTTGATGCTTTCGGTGGCGGCGGTTTCCTGTCTGGTCACATTTGCTTTCTGGACAACGCTCTACCGTCGGCGAAAAGATATGGTTGCAAGCGATGCATGGACGCTCTTGCCGGATGGAATCGGCAGTTCGAAAGGCCGGAAAAAGTTGTCCGATTCGATCCTTCAGGCATTGCCGGGGAGCGAAGGAAATCTCCTAAAAACCTTACTTTACACACGGAAAAACGATCCCGACAGACCGTTGCGCGTCGAGTTCCCCGAAGGAAAGTTTCATTTCGACGAGTCTCTGCGTTCGCTGGATTGTCTTCGTTTTGAGGGAGCGTCCAGCTCTCAATCGGTTTTGACTCCGTCAAACGGCGGCCCTGCGCTGTCGTTCGAAAACGTCGAGGACTGCATGATTCGCGGGTTCACCCTCCAGGGAGGCGTGCGTTGTTCGGACAGCGATCTGACGATTCACGATTGCGTTGTCGAGAATCAGAACGGTCATGCCGGCATCGAAGCCACCGAGGGGTCGACTGTCACGTTCAGTGGAACCATTTCTTCCTCGGGAGGAGGAATCGCAATTCGGGCATCCGGGCGTTCGAGAGTTGTTCTCCAATCGCCGTTCGCCGTCCATGAGGACGATCGCATTCTGATGGAACCCGGTTGTCAAGTCGTCTTTTAGTCCCCGGATGCGGGGATGTTCACCAACTCTGGGAAGGGGAGTTGGGTGCTGAAGGAGGAGGGTATGGTAGCACCGCTGTCGTGCGGGCGTTGTCGTCAGCCGGCTAACTCATTGATACGGGGAAGAATACGATGCTCTTCGGAGCAAGCTGACATTTGTTGCAAATGAGTCGCCGGTCCAGCTAGAGCAACGCCCTACCTTCAACGCTCGCACGAATCGCTTTCTTTTTCGTTACATCGGCTACAACGGCAAAAGCCGGTTGTTCGGCGAGACTTTCACCCGCCAAGCTGTTCTCCTTCCCGAACATCTATCAATAGGTATCGGGGTTTATTCGCCGTTCTTGCTTGACTGGCCACATTCATCGGATACACTGATCTGTGAGACCCGGGTATACAGTTGGAGAGAGTATGCCAGGGCAGTTGATTTCCCACCCGAATTGCAGAGACCGATTTTTTTGTCTCGCTCCACCTCCTCGGATCATACCGATTCCTAAATCGGTTTTGAGCAGTTTCTATAACCCACGGAAGAGAAGATGGGAGGAGTTCCTATGCCGTTGGAATTGACGAACGATTTGCTGACCGGAAGCAAACCGATTGACGATCAGCACCGCGAACTTGTGGCCCGTATCAATAAACTCTACGACGCTTGTGCTCAGCAGAAAGGAAAGGAGGAAATTCGAGAGGTATTGCGGTATCTGGAAGATTACTGCGTGATCCATTTCAGGACGGAAGAAGACTGGATGGCTCGGTACGACTATCCGGGATACATGAATCACAAGAGTGAGCACAAGGAATTCACAGAGGTATTCCAGAATCTAAAAGACGATTTTGAGAAGAACGAGCCGGGATCCTCTTTTGTGATTCGTGTGAATCGGACCTTGATCGAGCATTTTACCGATCATGTCCTGCGGACGGACAAGAAACTTGCTCAGTTTCTTCAGGATAAAAAACTATAGGTCCGGTCCTGTCGTTCTCATCGACTGTGCCCTCAAAGCCGAGCGCCACCGGAAGTGCTCGGCTTCTTCATTTGGCGGGACTGAGCTTTGAGTCGGGCTATAGCTGGATAAGCTACACTTCGTCCTGTGGAGTAATACGTGGCGCAAAAATGTACAGCCTTTCCGAAGCAGACTCGATATGCGTTCTGTACGACGCAGCTGGCACCCGTGCATCTTCATCAATGACGGATAGGGTGTCCTTTTCTCAGGAGCGTCTCTGAGAAGTACGGCGGAGAAAAAGGGAGAGAGGGAGAATGGCTTTAAAAGTCAAGAAGATCGGAACCAAAGTAATGCTGTGCTTCGCGGTGGCCGTGATTGCGATGGTCGCCGGTATTCTTCTTTTCAACGAGTATGTTTTGCGAGATCTTGGCCACTCGAAAGAGGTGGAGCGTGCTCGATCGTTGACCGCGTTTTGTGAGCAAGTCCGGGTTTTCATCGGCGAGTTGAACTCGGAAAAGGCTTTTCATCGTGACCGCCTTCTGGATGAGTTCCACGCGGCCAAAGCGGCGGGAAAGCCGTATTCTTCGACAACGTTGTATAAGACCGTGCCCGTGGTGGCAGCCTGGACCGCGGCCGGCAAAAAGGCAGACGAGCTCGGCTACTCTTTCCGGGTCCCAAAGAATCAACCGCGAAATCCCGAGAACGCACCTCGACCGGGTGTTGAACAGGCTGTTGTGAACTACTTTGAGGGAGCGGGTTCACTTCGGGCGATCGAAGAGGCCGGAGCGGAGATTATCTTTCCGGAAGAGAAGGCGACTGCGCGTGAAGTCGGAGAGATTGGGGTGATCCACATCGGAGAGGAGGCGGTCGGCACGCGTACCGGTGCCGGAACGGAGCCTATCAACGCCGTGCGATTCTTCCGCGCGATTGAGCTGACCCAGGACTGTCTCGCATGTCACGGATTCCCGAAAGGAGAAACCGACTTACTTGGTTTCCAGAAAGAAGGCTGGTCGGAGGGAGAGATTCACGGAGCATTTGAGGTGATCGCTCCTCTCGATGAGTTGGATTCGCAAATCGCCGCGGCCGGTATCACAGAAATTGGAATTTCTTCGGCGATTCTGATCGTCGGTCTTCTCGCAATCTACTTCCTCCTGCGCAAGACATTGAGTAAGCCGATTTCGGTTCTCGTTGATGCCATCCGAAAGATCGCAGCGGGAGACCTTCAACAGCAAGTCAGAATAACCCAACAAGATGAAATGGGGATTCTCGCGGATTCGTTCAACGAAATGGCCCGGAAACTGCTCGATATTTCAGATACATTGCAGAAAGTTGCCGATGGGGATCTGACCCAGTCCATCAATCAGACCGGCGACTTAGCGGATGCCGTCAACGAGATGGCAAGTCAGCTTAATGATGTTGTTTCGGGGATTCAGCTGTCTGCAGAACAGGTCGCTTCGAGCAGCGAGGAGCTTTCCGCCGCTTCGATGAATCTGGCGAGTGCGGCGACCGAGCAGACGTCGAGTCTGGAATCCACGTCCGCCGTGGTCGAAGAATTGACCTCTTCCATCGACCAGAATGCGGAAAACTCGAAGAACGCAAACGACATCGCCCAACAGGCTGCGCAGGATATCGAACAAGGTGGGACGGCGGTTCTTAACACGGTCGAAGCAATGCGTAAGATAGCGGAACGAATTGCTATTGTTGACGATATTGCGGACCAAACAAATCTACTCGCACTGAATGCCGCCATCGAGGCCGCACGCGCCGGAGAGTCGGGCAAGGGGTTCGCTGTTGTCGCCGTGGAGGTCCGGAAATTGGCGGAACGATCCCAGCAGGCGGCGAAGGAAATCAGCGAGTTGGCCGGTGACAGCGTACGGGGAGCGGAGAAGGCGGGAGAACTTATTCAGCAAGTGATTCCCGATATTCAAAAGACCGCTCGCCTGATCGGGGAAGTGACGGCGGTCTGCCAGGAACAATCCCAGGGAGCCGGACAAATCCGCGAAGCGATAACCACGCTTGAACAGGTTACACAACAGAATTCTTCTACCTCGGAAGAAACAGCGGCGGCGAGCGAAGAGCTCACCAGCCAGGCGCAAGTGATGCAGCAGTTGGTCGCCCGCTTTGAGGTCGACGAGCAGAGAAAGGCGTTACCGCAGAAGAAGACAGAGGAGAGAAGACTTTTAGGAGATGGCAGCGGGTCTCCAGAGAAACCTCAGAGGAGGGAACCTGCACAGGAAGGAGAATTTCGGAGTTTCTGAACCGCTTTTCGAGAGTGTTTTGTTTTCGGAAGGGGGAGGCTCCCGCCGAGCCGATACCAACTTCCAGGAAATTGAATTTTTATCGTGTGTTTACGAAAAACGCGCATACAGAAACACCATAACCACAACGAGAACCAACGCGAGCAATCTGTAATTGCCGATACCGCTCCAGTGCTCTCCTTGTAGCGCCTCCAATGGGTTCTTCCAAACCAGTTTCTCGCTCTCTGCGGTATGTTCATGAGGCCTCATCATGGACAGAGTGAACATGATCGCCGAGCAGATGAGAAAGAGATAAAACGTGGCCATCATCGAAGGAATATTCCAACCCGTAGCCTCTTTGAAGAAATCGAGAAGGAAAACGATCAATCCCAGGGCGCACCCTGTCCATAAGGTTGTCAGTGCAGCTATGGAGGATGCCTTTCTCCAGAAAATCCCCCAAATAAATACCGTGGTGATCGGCGGAGCAATATAACAAATTACGGCGACTATCCCCTGGAAAATGCTCTCGAACCGTTCGATGAAAGGCGACCAGGCGATGGCCGCGAGCATCGCGACAAACGTGACGATTTTGCCTACGCGGATCAATGATTGATCCGAAACATCCGGCTTCCATCGCCTGTAAATATCGTAGCTGAAAAGCGTCGCCGTGGAATTCAACGCACCGGAGACCGTACTCATTAGGGCGGCCAACAACGCGGCCGCTACCAGCCCTTTCAGCCCCACCGGCAGCAAATGCGTGATCATGAAGGCGTATGTATCCTGCGAGTCCTGCAACGGCTCGCTAAAATATCCTTGATTCTCCAGTCCGAGACAAATTAAACCGGGAAGGACAAAAATAAATACAGGTAGGATTTTAATAAATCCGGCGAATAAGGGACCGACGCGGGCGTGATTTTCGTTTTTGGCACCCAAAACACGCTGGACGATGGTCTGATCCGCACACCAATACCAAAGTCCGATAATTGGGTATCCGAGAAAGACGGAATACCACGGTAAGTTTGACGGATCGTCCGCGGACCGCAAAACAGTGAGCTTGACCGGGTCAACAACCGACTCGAGCCCGCTCCAGCCACCGACTTTCACGTACGCAATCGCGGTCACACAAATCGCACCGATCAGAAGCACAACCGCCTGCAGCGACTCGGTGAGTACCACAGCCAGGAGTCCGCCGATGATGGTGTATAAAGCGGTCAGAACTGCCACGACGATGATGCTCAACAAAACATCGATACCGAATAATCCGTGCAGCACACGCGCGCCGGTGTATAGCGAAAACCCGATGTGAATAAAAACGGCGGAGACAATCGAGATAATAGCGAGCCAATCGCGGCAGAGACGGTTATACCTCTTTTCAAGAAAATCCGGCAATGTGGCGACATTCGAGCGGATATAGAACGGTGCAAAGAACAGCGATAACGCGATCAGCGTAAACGCCGCCATCCATTCGAAATTCCCGTACGCCAATCCATTGACATAACCTTCTTGCGCGAGACTCACCAAGTGAATGGTCGAAATATTTGTGGCGAAAAGGGCGAGACCGATGACCGGCCATGTAAGCGATTTCCCAGCCAGGAAATAGCCCTCCACGCGCGAGCCTCGGCGCTGACGGATGCCCGCCCAACAGCCGAGGACGACGATACCGACGAGGTAAACAACAATAACGACAAGATCGATAGAAGATATGGAAAGTGTCATACAGGCTTGTCCGAATCTCTTTTGCAGTCGTCAATCTCTGTCCGGCCAATCGGCGAAAACAGGAAACGAGCATATCATATCCTCATCGTTTCGACAGGTTTCGTACTTTGCGGAGGCGTGTGGACTATTCAGGGAATCCGACCGCGATGATGTAGACGGGTTTTTGTGTGTTCGGGATTCCGAGGACCTGCATGGCGTGTTCGCTGATCGGAGCGCCGATAGGAACGCCGCCCATGCCGATACCTGTCGCTTGCAACAAAATGCTTTGTCCGACGTGCCCGCCTTCGAGATAGATATACCGCCAGGCTTCCTGCTCGCCGCAGTTTTCGATGCTTATACATTTCTCTATCATTTCTTCGGGTTTTGCTGTGATGAAGAAGACGCACGATGCTGCATGGAGAGGACCTTCTTTGTATCCCGCGTTGAGCAAGGTTTCGTTTTTGCCTTTTTCATGCTTCTTAACGAGGACCAAATCGTGAGTCTCGGGAAGATAGCGATAGACTCCACTGGGTAGCACTATGTGAATCTGGAGCGGGTAGAGACCGAATGCGGATGGATTGGTCCGGCGCTTTGCGTCAGGCCGGTTTATACCTTGTGCGGCCCAGAGAAGTTGGCTGACCTGCTCCATTGTTGGAACACGGTCTGTGAACGTACGAATGGATCGTCGTTTCGAGAGCGTTTCTTCAACCGACATATCGCCGGAAATTGTCGGTGAAGGCAGGGAAATCCTCTCGCCAGTTTCGAGATCGGAACATTGAATCAATTGAGGACAAAGCAGAAGTCCAAGAGTGAAAAACGCAGTAATGCAAAAGTGAGTACGTCTATCCATAACCCAGCTCCTTGTTCAATGTAGCTTCGTTCATTATGTCATGAATAGGGTTGGAGGGCAGCGCTTGTGGTAGCCGCCACCCCCACGCGGAATTGGGGGTGGCACCCTCGTGGGTTTTCCGGTCTGGATGACAAGAGAGTTCCGCTCGCTTTGGAGTTGCACTCCGTTGCGGCAAGCGGGTGCCATGCCAGAAGCGAGAGTTCTTCAGGGTATAGAACTCCTCTCGAAGCTCACGAAATCGCTACCATTACTGTCGTACTTCTGCTTGTGACGTCAGCCCTAAAAAACGATCAGTGAACAGTATCCATGGAAGATAAAAAGGAACTCCTCTCACGGATCTTGTTTGATCCAAACGTGTGTTTTGGCAAACCGTTGGCTGCAGGCAGGGCACGATGTGTACGTCACCCTTCACGATTTTGACTCGTATGTTTCTGCAATCAAGACATTCGGGAATCGACTATCTGACGAACTGGAATCGTTGAGCTGTCTGTGCCTGCCAGAAAAACTCTTCATCTTTATCCAACCCTGTGATGTCTGAGCAGTCGATGTTGTTCCCCGATAGTTCGTGTGCTTTGGACTCCGAGATCAATCCCTCGGCCAGCGCACGACAGATGAGCCGAGTCATCCGCTGCGGCTTCTCCGGTGGAATCGAATCACCCGGTTCTTTCTTATGCCAACCTCTTCTTCTGAAATCTTGAAAAATCGATTTGGCGAATGTGGCTGAAATAATGCCGAGATCCCTCATGCGATATATCCAACCCTGCATGCTGAGTCCGTATTTGTGTTTCAGTGCATGAAGTTCATGAGGGCTCACATTGCGTCGACGATTCCCTACCTCGAATCGCGCGGCCGATGCCGGCACCAGGAAAGCGCCGGCAAACCGGAAACACGCTTTCTCAAGATCGACTTGTGATTCTGGATGAATCATTACACGTCCGAGTTCATGAGCAAGTGTAAGACGTTGGCGGTCTCCGGGGAACGAGGGATTCACGACCATCACGGGTACACGGTCATTTGCAAGAAACTGGACCGCCTCGAATCTGTCAGGACCTTCGCTTAGTCCTACTTTGATGTTTTTGTCTTCGAGGATCTCGACCAAACTCACGATAGGGTCTTCTCCCAGGTTCCATGCCCTTCGCAAAGTGAGTGCGGTTTCCTCCGTTTCTTCCGGTGCCTTGATTTCTTTCGGTAACCCGCGTGGAAGATCGAACGACAGGGGCTCCCTGAACAAAGATTCGACTTCAACGTACCGTTCCAGCCAGTCTTTCACCCGAGCATGAATCGACCTCTCCTGTTTTGCACCCAGTGAGGAGCGTTTTCTGTAAGAAGGCGGCGATAACCGAATGGGATCTCTACGTAAGAAATATGAAACCTTGACGTCAAGCGTTTCGGACAAACGAATGAGAACGCCGGAGCTGGGGATATCGCGTCTTTTTTCGTACTTGGCGATAGCAGTATGGCTGACTCCAGCCTTATCCGCCACTTGACGTAGGCTTAATCCAGCCGCAACGCGAGCGTTCTTGATCCATTCGCCCATACTCATCATCATCGTCCTCCGGGACCGCATTTCGGTTTACATTTTACGCGTGATTTGGATGATTTGTAAACCATCTGCCACCAATGCTCGGAGCGAAACGATTCCAGTCCTCGTCCGACTCCATTTGCTGTTCTATACTCTTTATCGTCAACCCTTCACGCTGTCCCGCCGTGAACGTGATATGAATTCCGTCCTTGTCAAAAGTGGAGGATTCGTTCAAGATCTTCTTGTGACTGGTGACCAGCGGACTTACCGCGCACCTTCCAAGTTTGACACCGTAGCTCTCAAACCGATGGCAAGAACATGATTCCCGATAGACTCAGAAAAGGCAGGAACTTCATTGCCGCTTATGCCGTAGTGACCGTCCTGTACGGTCTGATCCTTGTCCTTCTCCATAAGTGGACCGGTAAAGGATTCTGCGATGAGCTTCTCGTCCTTCTTATCGTGCCCGTTCTCTATGCGGCTTTTCATTTCGAACGAAGGATTTACATTCCGTTGCTGTTCATCTGCGGGGGCGTATCTTATTGGGTCGTTATTAATGTCGTAGCCAATCTCGCTACATCCATTCAGACCTTGATCATCATTCTGGCAACCGTTGCTCTTTCGTCAGAAACGATTCGAAGAGCCGTAATTGAACGTAAGCGTCTACAGGAGGAGTCGAAGCAGGGCGAAGAGAAGTTTCGCGTATTGACCCAAACCATCCCGGCAGCTACGTTCATCCACCAGGGCGGTCATTTCCGTTCTGTGAATCCCGCCTTCGAAACGATTAGTGGCTATTCAATTGAAGAACTGCAGAATATGGACTTCTGGGAGGTAGTGCATCCCGATTTTCGCGATCTCGTACGAGACCGAGGAAGGCTGCGTTCTCAGGGTGAATCTGTTCCCAGCAGATATGAAGTGGCGGTGCTCGACAAGAATGGCGAAAAGCGCTGGGTCGATCTGACGGCCGCTCCCATCGATTTGGGCGGCGAAAAAGCGGTCCTGGGGACGTTTATCGACATCACCGAACGGAAACAGATGGAAGAGGCGCTGCGGGAGTCGGAGGAGCGTTACCGTATTCTGTTTGAAAGTGCGGGTGAAGGGATTCTCGTCGCGGATATTGAGACAAAGCGATTTGTGTATGCGAACCCCGCCATCTGCAAGATGCTTGGGTATGGTCGTGAAGAACTACTTCAACTGGGAATAGCGGATATCCATCCTGAAGAAGTCGCCAACCGTGTAATGGCCGCTTTTCATTCTCAGATCGAAGACGAATCGAAAGTGGCCGAGGAAATTTCCTGCTTGAAGAAGGACGGTTCGATTCTGTATGTCGACATCTCAGTAGCAAAAGCTACGATTGATGACCGGCCTTCCGCGGTGGGTTTTTTTAGTGACGTGACTCAACGGAGAGAGACAACCGAGAAACTTCGTTTTCAATCGTTGCTTCTGAACCAGATCGGCGATCTTATCACGGCAACCGACCTCGATGGACGAATCACTTACGTAAATGAAGCGGAATGCAGACTGATGAAACGCAGACCGGAAGAACTGATCGGCCGGTCGGTGGAGACATATGGGGATAATCCCAAGCGAGGTGCGACCCAACGCGAGATCATCGAAAAGACGTTGTCGGAAGGGGAGTGGCGCGGTGAGATCTTCAATCAAGCAAGCGACGGAACCGAGATTATTGTGGATTGCCGCACTTGGCTGATTCGAGACGGTCAGGGCAAGCCTACGGGTATGTGTGGTATTGCCACAGACGTTACGGAGCAGAAAAAGGCGCAGGACGCACTCCGAGAAAGCGAGACGAAGTATCGGGAACTCGTTGAAAATGCGAACAGCATCATTCTGAGAATGGATACGGACGGAAACGTCACGTTTTTCAACGAATTTGCACAGGAGTTTTTCGGATATAGCGAAGAGGAAATCCTCGGGCGTAATGTGATCGGTACGATTGTCCCCGAGACCAGCAATTCGGGCAAAGACCTGCGGGAGATGGTTTCCGATATCGGACAGAATCCGGAGCGGTACGCGGTCAACGAAAACGAGAATATGCGTCGCAACGGGGAAAAAGTATGGGTAGCGTGGACGAATAAGCCGATACTGGATGAGGAGGGAAATGCCACAGGGATTCTCTGTGTCGGTAATGATATTTCGCAGCAAAAACGAGTTGAAGAAGAACGGCGGGCGCTGCATCGGCTATCACAGCGGTTGTCCGGTCCGCTGACGCTGTGCGATATCGCCCTGGTGGTTGCGGAGGAATCACGAGCGTTATTCGAGCACGATGCCTTCTCGTTCAGCATTATCGACCTCGATAGATGGGAGTTGATTAGCGCGTATAACGAAGATACTCCGAGAGGGCACACGCAACCGGTTGAAGTGAAGATCGAAATAGGCTCGGCGGATTCCTTTGTCGGCGAGCAGAGACTGGTTAATCGCCCCGAAGAACCCGATACAAGTGAATTTGTCACCTTTGGCGACCACGGTCGTCTATCGCGCTCTCTGATGTTTGCACCGATTTGTTGGGAGAACAAACGTGTGGGAATGATTTCCGTTCAGAGCTACATCCCCAACAAATACAGCGAGGAACATTTGGATCTGCTGAGTGCTTTTTCAGACCAATGTGCCGGCGCGGTTGCCCGATCACAATTGGAAGAAGAAGCCGAAAGACTGGAAGTCCAGCTGCGTCAGGCCCACAAAATGGAGGCCATTGGTCAACTCGCGGGTGGCGTTGCCCACAATATTAATAACCTGTTGACAGGTATCATGGGAAATCTGAGTCTTATCCAGCTCAAGAGCCCCGAAGACATCAGGGGCAATCTCGCCAGTGCCCAGTTGGCTACAGACCGTGTGGCGGAACTTGTTCAGCAACTTCTGGCATTCAGCCGAAAGGTACAGATCCATTATCGATCCATAAACATCAACGAAATCGTCGAAGAGGTATTCCAACTCGCACGCCAAATCATTGACCGGCGTATCGAAATGGACCAGCGGCTTGAACCCGATCTACCCGTCATCAGCGGGGACCCATCTCAGTTGAACTCCGTGTTTATGAACATGTTTTTGAATGCCAGAGACGCTGTCGAACAGGTAATGTCCGAGAAGGTCTTTACCGACCGGCGAGGCGACCGATTCCTTATTTCTCTTGAAACAAAAAGAAAGCTGGTTGACCGGGAGTATTGTCAGAATCGTTCGTACGCACGGCCCGGGTGTTTTGTAGTGGTGAGCATATCGGACAATGGGGCCGGTATGGACGCGGAAACTCAGGAGCATGTTTTTGAACCGTTTTTCAGCACGAAAGAAGTAGGGCGTGGAACGGGGTTAGGGCTGGCGAGTGCTTATGGCATTGTCAAGCAACACAGCGGCTGGATAGATTTCTCCAGCGAGTACGGAAAAGGATCGAGATTCGATATTTATTTGCCCTGTGCGGAAGTAACAGAGGAGACAGAGGAAAAACGTCACCGAGACCAACCGAGCGGAGGCAAAGAGACAATTCTGCTGGTTGACGACGAAGCGGTGATCCGTGAAGTCGGCAAAACCATTCTCGAGACCCTTGGATACCATGTGATTGTCGCCGAGGATGGCGAAGAAGCGCTCGACATTTATCACAAACGACACGAGGAGATTGACTTGCTTATTCTCGATCTTTCGATGCCCCGACTCTCAGGGAATGAAATGCTTGAACAATTACGCACAACTCACCCCGAGGCGAAAGTCGTTATTAGCAGTGGATATGCAGAGGACAGTCAGCGGGATCTTCTGGAACGACTGGGGGTTTTGGGCTATGCCGCCAAACCCTATCGTGTCGATGAACTCGGCCGGGTGGTGAGAGAGGCGCTGGATGCCTGAAAATCCTATCCTAACGTGGCAAGTCAAATACACGGCGGCTGTCGGGTACAGCGTTTCTCCTTCTCGTTAATGGACTTCTTCAATTCCAAACTTCTGCATCTTTCGCCACAAGGTCGATTTGTCGATCCCAAGGGCGTTGGCCGTCTTTGCCCGGTGGCCGTTGTGAATACGCAGGGTTTTCTCGATCAGGTGATGCTGTTCCTCACTCGGCATTCGATGAAGGGGGACGGCGACCGCTTGTGACGATTCCACCTCGGATGACGGAGTGAACCCGAGGACACGGTGCGGCAGGCAATCCTCTCGAATCTCTTCATCGGGACAAAGCACGTACGCATGTTCGAGAATGTTCCGTAACTCCCGCACGTTTCCCGGGTAGGAGTAGCGCATCAGATGACCCATTGCCGTATGCGAGATCCGTGTCACGTTGCGGTCCTTTTCGGCATTGAGCACTTCAAGGAAGTGTTCGAAGAGTAGTGGAATGTCTTCGGGCCGCTCAGACAACGGCGGGAGACGGAACTCGATGACATTTACGCGATAGTAGAGATCCGCCCGAAATTCCCCCGTATCAACCATCTTCTGCAGATCACTGTTCGTGGCTGCGACAATCCGGACATTGGCCTTTACGGATTCCGTACCTCCCAGGGGTTCATACTTTCTTTCTTGCAGTACGCGCAACAGTTTGACCTGCATGGCTGGCGACATGTCGCCTATTTCATCCAGTAGGAGAGTGCCTCCCTGGGCAAGCGCAAATCGTCCCTGCTTGTCTTGTTTTGCATCCGTGAACGCTCCTTTCTTGTATCCGAACAACTCAGACTCCAGGAGCGTATCCGGCAGAGCGCCGCAGTTTACAGCCACGAATGGACCGTCGGAACGCGCACTCGCAGAATGGATGGTTCTTGCCAGCAATTCCTTGCCGGTCCCTGTGGGGCCGTGAATAAGGATGGTGGTGTCGCTTTCGGCCACATTGGGTAGGATCTCCAGTATTCGGCGTATGCGATCATCCTTGGTCACGATGTCCTGAAAGGTGTATTCTCGTCGCAACTCACGACGCAACAACTCTATATGCCGGTTATCCTGAAGAACGACAACAACCCCACTTACAGCACCCACGTTGTCCAGGACGGGGGCGGTGTTGGCAATAACGGGAATCCTCTCACCATTGCGATTGACAAGATATGTTCGTGTACCGCGGATCGTTTCAGCGGATTTCATCACATCGGCAATGAGCGAGTGCAATTGGCCGATGTCGGCAGGAAACACATTCTCCAACGGCGCACCGAGCGCATCGTCTGTATTCACGCCGGTTAAACGTTGTGCCTCCCGATTAAGACAACGCACTCTCCCGTGTGAATCGACAGCGCAAATGGCCTCTGACAACGACTTCAAAATGGATTTGTATACCTCTGCTTGCATACGTCACACCTGCTTATTCCGTTCGGTGTAGCTTATTTGTCCGGCTGACACTCGAACCACCGTACCCTGTCTGCAAACTGACTAATTCCAAGATCGTTGCATTTGCATTATAGCAAAGAGTCTAAATCGTTGCAAAAGCAATGATGGACCCAGTATCCTCAACAGTGCGTAACACGTTTCAAAAACTAGTGTTATCTCTCATTTACTCTTTTGGCATAACAATCGCACATGGTTGATTGCAGTAATTCGGCGAAAACCGGGGCGGGTTCGAATGAGGTTGATGTGAGATCCGAGTGTTTGACTGGGAGGGAATAGTCGCTTCAAGAATTTGTTCATAACAAACAGAGCGAGACGTTTTTGGCCTTGAAAAAAGAACAAGAAAACAATGGACCACTTTGACTACGAATCTGGCGAGTTCCTCCGCGAACTCCGGAACGATGCTCATCATTCCGGAGAGGTGCAGTTTCTTCGATCGATTGCCAAGCCGGGCATGCGTGTTATGGAAGTTGGTGCGAACACAGGCGTCACAACGGTTGCTATCGCCAAGACTATCGGTGACGCCGGGCACTTATACGCATTTGAGCCTGTGCCTGAATATTACGACACCTTGAAAGAAAATCTTTTGAACAACGGAATCAAGAACGTGAGTGTGTACAGGTTGGCATTAAGCGATCGGGCGGGGCGTATCCCATTTTACAAGCGTGGCGGAGGAAGTGGGATTACCCCAGCCGAAGGTGGAGAAATGCTCTGGGTGGAAGCGAGCACGGCAACAGAATTTCTGGCGATCCAAGAGGTCGGACGAGTCAATCTGTTGAATATGGATTGCGAAGGTAGCGAACTGCTGGTTTTGCAGGGTGCGAGGACGGTTTTGACTGAGCAGGCGCCAGAGATCTTTTGTGAAATCCACCACCATTATCTCAAAAAGCTCGGGCATTCAGTAAATGACGTTATCGGTTATCTAAGACAATTTGGCTATCACGTACGGTTTTTGCAGGTGGAAAACTCCGATATGGAAACGAGTCCAGATAAATGTTCGCATATTTACGCTGCGATGCCGAATCTGCGTTTATAGCGCTGAGAATAGCTGAGGAGATCTACATGGATAAAAATGTGTATCGCTATGGCAAACTCCAGTGTACGGTGCGATATATCGCATAACGTCCTCGTGGAAGATCCTTGATGCACATAGAGTTGATATAGTCATTTTTACAAAATACGCCGGAGGCAAGGGTGTTTGGGCTTTCGTCGCAGACATTCCACGTGCCAAGAAAGCAGGGGCGTTGTTGTATTCGCCATAGAAGGCGGTTCTCGGAAGGAAATTAGGAATGCGAAAAACAGTGAAAATAACCGGGTTGATAATTCTCTCAGCATTGTTGGAGGTATTTGCAGAGGATGTCCCGGCAACTCGAGCCGAATCCTATCCATCCATCGACAATCAGGGGAAGCCCCTTCAATCGGCCGTTATTGCTTCAGCCACAGCTTCAGCCACAAATCAAACGGCATTTAGTCTAGAAAGCAACTTGTCATTGGACCGGGCCATCGAAATAGCGCTCGCCAATAATCCGAGTGTCGCCACTGTCCGTCACGAAGTGCATGCGGCCGACGCCCAGTACGACATGGCTGTTGGAGATATGCTGCCGAAGCTGGATCTGACGGGATCACACACGGTGTATCGTGACATTCGAATCATCAATCCGAGAAGACCCGGCCTTGTCGATACAATATTGTTCAGTGACCAATTGCTGTCAGCAGATTTTGTTCTTCGAATGCCGCTATTTACGGGCGGCAAGCTCATTAATGAAGTCCGCGCCGCCAAGCTGATGCGGTTGAGCGCCGAGCACCGTCTTGCACGAACACGGGAAGAATTAGTTTTCAACGTTTCCAGTGTGTTCTACAGCATTTTGTCGCAAGAACATGTGATCGAATCGCTGGAGTTCTCGCAAACGGCACTGAGAGAGCATTTAAGACGCGTCGGCAATCTTATCGAGGCCCAAAAGGCAGCCATAGTAGATCAGCTTCGAACTGAGGTGCGCTTAGCGGATCTGGCGCATGAGTTAGCCACGGAACGGAATGTCATGGCTATTCAGAGCCGTGTGTTGATCAATCTCATGGGTGTTCGGAAATCGTCGGACAGTCCGTTGCTCATCGCCGGGGAATTTGAGGGTACTACCGGGGAAGTCCCGGACGAGGAAATCAGTGTGGTCAACGCACTGAATGACCGAAATGACTATCTTGCGGCTCAATCTGCACTCGAAGCTCAGGCGAAGCGCGTTGCCGCCGCACGAGCCGGCCACTCTCCAAATGTTGTTCTTGATGCTGCTTATGGAGATAATTGGGATGCCTATCACACGAATGACCATAACGAGGTCGGCACTATAACCTTAGGAATCAGCATCCCCATTTACGCAGGAGGCAAGATACGCGCCAAGGTTCGGCACGAACAGGCCAACCTTCTCGCAGCTCAGGATTCTCTTCGGGATCATGAACTTCAAATACGGTTGGAAGTGGAGACAGCCATACTGAACGTGTCTTCATCTCTTGAACGTGTCAAAGCAAGCGAAAAGAGTATCGAACAGGCTAAAGAAAGTCTGCGGATCGAGCGGGAAAAGTACGATTTCGCCAAGGGATCAATTACAGACGTATTGGATGCTCAGAGTGAGCTACTGGATTCACAAATGAATTATTACCGGGCCTTGGCTGACTACAGTACGGCTTTAGCTTATTACCGCTTAGCAGTTGGAGAAGACCAATGAAAAAGAAATCAAGTTGTTTATCGTGTATGTGTATTTTCGAACTCGCTATTCTCGTCTTGTTAAGCTGTGGTCAGGACAAAACACAACAGGCCAAACCGAAAAAGCCTCGCCTTGTTCAAGTTATCGCCGCCGAAAACACGCGGTTAGTCGAGTCTATGGTGGCTACGGGGGAAGTCATTGCGGTAAACAATGTGACGATAAAGGCAACGGTTGAAGGACCGATTTCCTTCTGTCCTTGGCGGGAAGGTGATTTTATCGAACAGGCCGGCCAGAAGCTAATCCAGATAGACCGTCCGATTTACCGGCAAGAAGTGGTCGCGGCCGAGGCTGCGCTGTCCGTTGCCAAAGCGAAATTAGCCGACCTCAAGGTTGGTCCGCGGCCCGAAGAGATTGCCCAAGCCGAAGAATCCGTTCGGCATTTCGAAGATTGCACAAGTTTTGCAAAAGCGGACTTTGAACGGATACGGGCACTCGTCAAAAGTGGTTCATTGCCCGGAGAAGCGGTGGAAAAAGCTCGCGTTGACTACATTAAATGTGAGACGCAGCTGGAGGCCGCAAAAGAACAGCTCGCGATGCTCAGAGCGGGTCCGACTGTAACCGAGGTGGCTGTTGCCCAAGCGGAGGTGGATGAAGCCGCGGCGAAACTCTCGCTTGCTCGTGCAAGGTTTGCCGAGTGCACTCTCAGTGCGCCGTTCGCCGGTGTGATAACAAGTGTGCTGGTTCGTCCGGGAGATTTGGTTACCCCGCGAACACCTCTTTTGGAGATGCTGGATACCTCGTCTCTTCTCGTCAGATTTGCGGTGCCGGAAATCCATGTTGCAAAGATCCATACGAACGCGAAGGCGGAGGTTCAGTTGGACGCCTATCCTGGGAAAACGTTCCACGCGCGAATTGAGCGCGTTTATCCGGAACTTGTGCGCAACACGCGCACATGCTTGGCCGAAGCAAGAGTTTTGGATTCGGTCCAATTGCTGCAGGGACAGTTCGCCAGGATATCGGTCGAGCTTCGAACAATCGAGAACGCCGTCGTTGTACCCGATAAAGCCGTCCTATCAACGGCTCGGGGCGATACGGTCGTTTTTTGTGTCAACAGCAATAAAGCTGTAATGAAAAACATACAAGTCGGTTTAGAACAGGAGGAACGCGTTGAGATTACGGAGGGCGTTCAACCCGGCGAATTGGTTGTCTTTGTTGGTAACGAAAACCTCAAAAATGGCATGCAAGTCCAGATAGAAAAAATGGAGCCAAGCGAAGAGAATAAGCGAGCGACAAGCGGGCAATCAACAAGCGGGCAAGAAAAGCAAACGCCGGTCCACGAGTCGTATGAGCGAGCGAAATTGGAACAGATGATGTTTCATGATAAATTCCCCATACGTTTGCAAGCCTATGACAAAAGCGATCTGCGTTTCAATACTTTGGACGGACTTTGCCGGCATCTACGCGACAACATAGAAAAGCACCCGTTCGCCGCTTATATCGCCACGTTCGATCATTATGCACACACAAGCGCGTTGAACGACGGCGTCATTGATCCCGACATTATCGGTGCGAAAATCGTCATATTCTGCTTTGGAAAAAAATTCACCGATCCGAAGATGCTCTCAGTTCGGCCCAGATCAATCGGTATATGCGAAACGGAATCGAAGTTTGTTATTTCATTTCTCGAGGCTCCCGCACCTGTCGCAACTGAGACAATGGAGGAATGGGTTTGCCATATAGGCAAGACGGTGCCAGGGGTGGAGGACAAGCAAACGGCGGGAGATGAACAACAATGAAAATTACTGTCACCGCACTTAAACGTCCCGTTGCAGTCGTTGTATTGACCGTCGCGGTTTTTTTTACCGGCCTATTCAGTCTAACGCAGTTAGATGTGAACTATTTGCCCGACATTTCTTACCCGATGGTTAAAATTCACATCTGGTGGCGCGGTGCAACGCCGGACGATATTGAAACCAATATCGCGGACCCACTGGAACAGATCATTGCCACGGTCGACGATCTCGATTATCTGGAATCCTCCAGCATCGAGGGGATGTACACCTTGCTTGTCAATTTTCTATATGGGGTAGACGTGGAAGTCGCATTTCAGGACGTGGTGGCGGCGATGGGAAGGGTCACGAAGAACCTGCCTTCCGACATGGATCCACCTGTGATCATCAAAGCGGACCCATCCCAGCTGCCTGCTATCGAGGTAATGCTCACCTCTGATCGACATAATTCAACCGAGTTGCGTGACTGGGCGGACATCTGGCTTTCAGACCGGCTGGCAACTGTTACTGGAACCGCCGGCACCGAATTAGTCGGCGGAAAAGAACGAGAAATCCGAGTTCATCTCGACCCGCAACGGTTGCAGGCCTATAACCTGAGCACGGTTCAAGTGGCCAAAGCCCTTTACGAGGAGAACCTCGAGACTTTTGCGGGACGTGTAACCATCGAGCCCCGCGAAATCATCGCCCGAGTCATGGGCGAGTTCGAAATGCTCGACGAAATAGAAGAGGTTGTGGTCGCGCTTGGACCACTAGGGGAAGAAGTCTATATCAAAGACCTGGCCACTGTGGAAGATGCGCATGAGGAGCAACGAATCATCACCCATTTTGATGGCAAGCCTTGCGTTCAGGTCAAAGTACTCAAGCAATATGCCGCCAATTCCGTGAACGTCGCGAAAGCGCTCAAAGACCGAGTCGCGGAACTTCGTGGAGATATTCCAGAGGGGATCGAGTTTCACTATTTCGAAGATGACAGCACTTACGTGTTGGGAGCGATTCATAGTGTGCAAAATTCCGCCCTTGTCGCCGCGGTACTGGTGGTCTTTGTTGTGTATCTGTTCTTGGGTCGGTGGCGCCAGGTGCTTGTCATGATGGTCGC
Organism: uncultured bacterium; assembly: GCA_964612675.1. Lineage (GTDB taxonomy): Bacteria > Hinthialibacterota > Hinthialibacteria > Hinthialibacterales > JAKPRU01 > CAZTDD01. The sequence continues at coordinate 41,054 of CAZTDD010000019.1, read as the reverse complement.
CCTACCGCTTACTCTACTGGCCAACTTTATTTTAATGATGGCCGCCGATTTTTCTATTAACGTGTTCTCGATGGGGGGGCTGGTTGTTGCGCTTGGAGTGATTTTGGACAATTCAATCGTTGTGTTAGAGAATATCACGCGGCTGAAATCTGAGGGGATCGGCGATTACGCCAGCCGCGGTACAGACGAGGTCGGTTCGGCGATAGTCGCTTCTACTTTGACTTTCCTTGCGCTCTTCCTACCCTTCGTTTTCGTCCCGGGATTAGCCGCTATCTTATTCAAAGAACTGGTAATGGTGGTTGGCGGGGTGGTAGCGGTTTCATTATTAGTTGCGGTGACGATTACCCCTTTCTTGACCGACAGGCTGTTGCACGGTGAGAAAGAGGGGAAACATTCTCGCATAACCAGAGTTTTTGATTGTCTCTTAGGTTTTGTTTTGCGAGGATATAGGAAGCTTCTTGCCGGCTGTTTACGAGTACGATGGCTTGTGGTCATACTTATTCCGGCAACGTTTGGCGTTGGAATATGGCTGGCCGCTCAAATTGGTTCTGAATTCCTGCCCAAGCTCGATGATGGCCGCGTAATGGTGAAACTCAAGACACCTAGCGGTACATCGGTGGCTGAAATGGATCGCATTCTGTTGGAAGCAGAAAACCAAATTCGTAGCTTTCCCGAAATCAAAAACATTTTCAGACTCACGGGCGGTAGAGTTTTCGGCCTATATACTTTGGAAATCGGGAACGAAGGAGAATTGGATATTCAGCTTGTGTCCCGAGGCGAACGTGACATCAGTACACGGGAGTTTGTTGCCAAAATTCGCCCCATAATGGCGAAGTTGCAAGCACGGATTCCCGGGGCAAAGTTCTCCGCCATGCCAAGACCGCTCAAGGGTCTCCGAAAGGTAGGCGAGCAGGATATCGAGGTCAATGTCAAAGGTTCTGACGTTGTATCGATCTACGAATTTTCGGAACAATTGGCTGCGCACCTCAGCGCGACACCGGGCTTGTCCGGCGTGAATCTTTCGATGGATATGACGCGTCCGGAGTATCGCGTCTATGTGGATCGCGCCCGTGCCTCGTCGATGGGGCTTACCGTTCAACAAGTCGCCAGGACATTACGGACGCTTGTCCAAGGCATGGTAGGCACGCGATACCGAGTGGGCAACGATTATTATCCCATTCGCGTTATGGTCCCGGAGGTGAAAATCGCGAGCAAATCACATCTTGAAGAGTTACTCGTGGATACCCGTAGGGGGGAACCGATCTACCTGAGAGACATCGCCGAGGTCCGCCGTGCCGTAGGTCCTGTGGAAATCTCCCGCGAAGACCAAGTCATGAGGGTAATTGTCCGTGCGGATGCAAGTGGAATCAGCGTCGGAGAAGGCCTCGCAAGGGCCGAACAGGCGGCTATTGACCTGAATCCACCTCCGGGGGTTGAATTCTCAATGGGTAGTCAAGCCCGGTTTATGGCGGAGAGCCGCCGAGTTATGGGGTTGATCCTCGGCTTTGCCTCACTATTTGCGTATGTAATTCTGGCCATCCAATTTGAGTCCTTTGTGTTGCCATTGCTTATCATGCTGAATGTTCCTTTCGCACTGACCGGAGCGTTTTTCGCTTTGTATCTCACTGGGGCGCCCATTGGGGTCACCGTCCAAATTGGTATGTTGGTCATGATGGGGGGCATTACTTCTCAAGGCGTGGTCCTTTTGGTTTTGGCAGAGGAACATCGACAAGCGGGGGTGAGTCCACGGGAAGCCATTTATAAAGCGGCCCCGACTCGCATTCGACCGATTTTGATGACCCAGTTGACAACTGTGCTGGGGTTGACGCCTCTGGCGATGAATCTCGGCGAAGGCGGTGATATGCTCGTAACGATGAGCATTGCTGTGATCGGCGGTCTGCTCTATTCCTTAGTGCTGACTCTGTTGTTCCTGCCTTCCGCTTACGCACTCGTAGTACGTAAAGCCCAAGATCAATGAAAATGAGTCATCTGTGATTATTGGATATCAACCTTCCGTCTTGGCACAGACTCGATATATCGAATCCTGTTTGAAATTCGCATGGCCTTCTCCTTGTTTATCCTAGATTCGGCAGTTGAAGCCAGCTTCCCCTTTTTACTGCCGAATTTAGGTTTATAAGTGTTCTGCCTCTCTTGCTCAGGCATTTCACAGATTCGCAAGTGACGGTTGTTTTTTCTTGGCGTTGATAAATACCGATGCAGTGTTTTCCAGCTGGTTATGCCAAACAGGTTGGTAAACAAGACGAGAGTGAAGCCAGGGCTGGCTGCAGCAATCTACTTTGGACTTTTCGGAAAAGCATCCGCCAATCTGCCATATAAGAGCTGAAAACTCCCATCGCGGTCGATATCGTAGATCCGTACGATCTTGCCATATGTTTTGTCGTGTGTATAGTTCATGTCCCAATTGACACCCGGCGCGTCAACAACTTCCCATTTCGCCAAGGTCGGATCGACGACCGCCGCAATGTCCCCCAAATCGTAAAAGCCCTTCTTCGGTGATTGAAACCATTTGCTTTTCAGTCGGAACGTATGCAGAAACTTGCCGAGATCTCCGTAGGGAGCCAGTCTGCGTTTGGATTCCTTCATTGGGCAATACAAATGTGTGCCTGTATCAAAAAGAATGAACGGCAAATCGGATTTAAATAAAAGACGGACGGCCTTAAGGTCGTTATAGGCATTGAAATTCCAGCATTTATCCGGCCATCTTGTTCTGCCGTGCCAGAACACGACGACGCGTTCCTTGATCTCCGGTTCTATTAGGTAGGCGTTCACAATATCTGTCGAAGGACCCAATAATACAACCCACAGTGGATTATTCCGATCATGCTCCATTGCTTTTTCGATGATGAAATCCACACCTTCGGATGGTTCGGGTTGTTGACTGTAGCGGAATGGGTGGGAGCCTTTCTTGACAGGGAAACGGCCCTCCATTTTCGCTTTCTTCATGACTGTAAGGATTGCGCGGTAGGATTTTTCGATTCCTTCGGGGCCGCCCGCGTCACCGAAATGCGCTGCGACGAAACCCTGAATGTCCAGTCGGTCGGGACAGAGCAGCGACAAAGCGATCGCGTATAGATCGTCGATCTCACATGCCGCATCCGTATCGATGATCACTGGAATGGGTTCCTGCGACGGAGGAAAGGAAGGCAGCGTCCGTTCGGCATGACACACAAGCATAGCAACTAGGGCGAAAAATAGAAACAGGGCAAAAACATGTCTCATTCGTTTGGCTCCTTACCGTTTATTGAGACTTACTTTTTTTCAGCCAATAGGATCTCACCGAAATAAGCTCATCAGCGCTCGAATCCGAACTGCAATTCGTTGGGCCAGCTGCGGCTCCAGTTGGGATGGAACGCGCTGCTGATCCCCTCTGCGGCGCTGCGGTTCATAGACAGTTCCATGTCCGGGCCGCGGCTTTCATGATTGACGTGAAAACTGAATTTGACAGTGTCACCTTGATCCAGGAGTTTCTTCACATGGGGGATTTCGTTCCACGGCAGGGCGCATTCGACAATTCGAACACCGGAGTCGTACCGAAACGCCAGTTGACCGTCTTTGACAGGGCCTTCGAGTGGATGCTTGGGTTGTCGGGGATAGAAGTGTTTGTAGGGCATGCCTGGGACCATCGCACGCCATATTTCCGTTCCATCGCCGTAGCTTTTTGCCACATTATTCAGGGCATATTCGTAATCGGTGGTTTTGTACCAAATGAATTTCGGCATCCGGCCCGGCAGGTGTGTTTCCCATTCGTCCTCTACCATGGGAATCGCATTAAATCCGATCAAAACGTTGTCGAATGAATTTTGGGGCATTCCTGTCGGTACATGAGGCCACCGACGATAGCTGAAATGCCGCACGCCGTCGGGCCAGACATGCTCGATCTTCTTACCGTCCTTCATTTCATAGGAGACTTTCGGATAAAAATCGGCATTTTCGTCTCGTGTTTCGAAGCGCGGAGTTCCGTGATGTTCGGTCTCATCGGCGATTTTTGCGGCGAAATAGAAGTTCTTATCATCCCACGCCAGATACGCAACGGCGAGACCGCCGGTACGGCCTTCTTTCCATTCGGCGAACGGCAGCCACATCGATTCCTCGAATGACTGTTTCGCGGCTTCCTCCGTTTGGATCGTTTGCGGGATCGCACCACTCCAATCGTTCAAGTTGCCGTCGACATCTATTGTCTTGTGGCTGATCCAATTGACGTGCATCTCTTCTTTGTGGATCGAGATTCCGTGATCGCCCGCGTCGAATGTCAGTTCCGTTGGATACGTATTATCGGGACGCGCCTCGCCACGAAGTTGTATATCGATCCACCGGCGTTCGCGCGCCTTCAATGACAGAGTTGCGGGATACTCGGTTTGCAGGCCTTGTACTTTGACTTCGAGTCGACCGCTGATCGGTTCGTTGTGCATATTCGTTGCTCGCAGCCGCATTACAGGGTTTTGAGACATCGGCCGAGTCATGTCGTAAGGAATCATTTCGACCGGTTCAAGTCCGACAACACGTGCGTTTCGCAGCGCCTGGATCAATGCATCAAAACTGCCGGACACGTCCGGATCGGCGCGCAAGAAATACCCTTTACTTTTCAAAGGAATTCGGATCGATCCATTGACGGCATCCTTGGGGTTTCCATACACATCGTGCATACGGAAAGGTCTGTCTTCTGCCTCCAGAATCAGATGAGGTTTCACATCGGGAAGCGGCTCCACCGTGTTGTACAGAACGTTTCCTTTCTTGAATAACGATCCGATATCACCGACAACGACGACCGTTCCGTCATCGGGGTTGTGGTTCAGTCCGTGAAAAACGAAAACCCACGGCAGACCATTTCTGAACAAGATTTCCTTAAATTTCCGTTCGCCGATAAAATGCTGTACAGCGCCATACGCCGCCGCCAGCGGTCGGGATTCAATCAAACGCGGAATAGTTTTCTTGCCTTCTTTTGTCTGGATATCGTCCTTCGCGATGCGGTTATGACTAAGCGTAGAGACTGCGATACGGCTTAACGTTCCCATGGAACGGTCATATCCCGCGGCACGGTTCGCTGCGACAACAGCGGCGAAACAGTCATCCGCATTTGCTACCCATGATTCTGTGTCCCAAATGAGTACGCGGCCTTTGTAATGCGTGCGATTATTCCATTCGGGATAGAGCACGGGGGCCGACAACCCCTGATAATGGATGGAACAAAAATCGAGATACGGAAGAAATTCATCCGATCCGTCGGGAAAGAGTTTGTCTATGGTGTTCGTCGACGAGTCGCAGCCACCGACCAGGACGTCGACGTTTGCCTCCCGGCGTGCCCGAAACACAGCGTCCCCCATCCGTTTGTACAACGTGCGGTATCGGATCATGTCTGCACCCCAGCCGGAGATCGATAGACCCTCCCACGGCTCGTTCCAGAGCATGAATCCGGTGACCGGTCCCTTCGGCCACCCGTATTCGGATGCGATCCGGTAGACGAATTCTTGATAATCATCGTCGTATTCGGGCAGCCACACAAGATCCTGTTTACCGTCTTTCATGACGTCATTCTCATCCAGGTGAGGGCGTCCGCGTCCAAGCGGCATGCCTTGATGGCCGGTTCCGACCTCCGCGACGACGGTAATCTTGTGTTTATGGAATTCCTGCAATTCTTGTTCTATTCGTTCCCATTGTTGCTTGTAGCGGCGGGAATCGGATGGATAGTAGCTGATGCCCCAGCGAATCGCCTGAACGCCCAATCGTGCGAGAATTTCGGCGGGCATCTCTTCCAAGGATTGTTTAGGGAATTGGATGCGTTTGAGGTCGGGCTCAAACGTACGCACGAAACTTGTCAGGTAGGCGCGTCCCAGGTCACCCAGATCGACGATGAGGGCGTACCCCCCTTTTGTTTCGGGCGCATTCGGGAGAACGGTGAGATTCTTCCAGCCTTTCGGCGGCAAATCCACTTCGAGGGGCAGCGGGTCGTAGACCTCCAAGCGTTCGAGATCCGGATACCATTGGTCGCCTGGATAGCTGCGTTGAGCGTATCGGATCAGATCGATGCGGCCCTTGGTTTGTATCGTTCTGTCTGTGATGTTTTGGATTTGGAACGTGACCTGAGGTTGTTCGCCGGGATGGAAAACGTTGCCGGCGGCGTTGGAGTCGAGCATGACAAGTTTGTAGGCCGGCTTTGCTTTTGCATCCAGTTCAAAACACTCGTGGTAATGATGCATATCCGAGAGGGTACCCCATGCCGCCCCACAGACACTTGGAAAACTAAGTGATAGACACAACACGGAGAATAAGAATCGAGCGATTTTCCAGGAAGAACAATTACGCATGTGTAGATTCCTTTGATTGATCGTGTTTCTGAGTTTGTGCAGTCAATTTAACCGTTCTAACAGATTAACATCATGGATGGTTCATTCACAGTCAGTTATCGACATAGCGAAAGCGTACGGAGATCGAGCGTTTGATCAATAACCGCTGAGATATCGACGCCGGTTACAAACAGCTGTATTTATGCTGAAATGTTAGAAAGACCGGTCGAGGAGGTTGCCACATGAGTGATATTCACCGACGAGAGTTTGTCAAGCAAGCGGCTGCTATTGGCTCCGTCATTGGCGTACCGTACACACAGAGCGCTCACGGGGATTCGTCCGGGAACGGCAAAGCGCCGAATGTTCTTCTGATCATGACGGATACACAGCGTTTGGATGACATGGGGGCCTATGGCAACCCGGTCATCAAAACACCGAGCCTCGACTCACTGGCAAATACCGGCGTTCGTTTTGACAACTGTCATACTCAATATCCCGCGTGTATGCCTGCGCGGGCGACGGTGTTTACGGGTCGCTATCCGATGGCGCACGGGGTTTGGTCGAACGGCGTTCCTCTACCGGAAGATGAGACAACGCTCGCCCACGTTTTCGCACAACACGGCTACCGAACCGGAGGCGCGGGGAAATTTCATTTTCTGCCGCATTATCCTTACAGAAAAAATCCACTTCCAACGATGGATACGCATCCCGAGCCTTTATACGGGTTTCAGGAGTTTCATCTCGGCGAGGACGGTAGAAGCGGCGAACATTGGCAATGGATAGAGAAGAACTACCCCGCTTATGTCAACAAACCGGACCATGAAATACCGATTGAACTCCATAATACGTATTGGACAGTCTCTCATACAATTGATTTTGTAAAACAATGCGCAGCCGATAAGGAGCCCTTTTTCGCATTCTGCTCGTTTGTCGATCCCCACCAGGGATACAACCCGCCGTCGCCGTACCGGGAGATGTACAAGCCGGAGGATATGCCTCCTCCGATTCGGAGAGAGAATGAACTGGAAGGGAGCCGCTTTCAGCCGTTGACCGAGGGAGTTATGGGAAGGTACAACGAAAAACTCAGCCACAATCGTGCCCAACATTACGCGGAGATGACGTTTATTGACGATAATGTCGGCCGCTTAATTGAAACACTCGATGAACTGGGCATTCGAGAAAATACACTAATTGTTTTTGTATCGGATCACGGTGACATGCTCGGCGATCACTGGCTGTGGTGGAAAGGGCCGTTCCACTATGCAGGATGTACAAATGTGCCGCTGTTTTTCAATTGGCCTGGAGAGATCGAATCGGGAAAACTTGTTGCGGGGATTACACAGCAGACCGATGTATTACCGACGATACTCGACCTTGTAGGGCTCGATTGTCCCGACGGCGTCCAAGGGAAATCTTTGAAACCGTTGCTGACCTCAAAGGAGAAAGATACCGGATATGAATTTGCTTACATAGAATCGGTCAGTTCCGGTGAATATCATCCCGAGTATTTCGACCATCAGGGAAAGGGAAGAAAAAGAAAACCGGAAAATCCTATCGATACCCTGACAATTCGAAGCGACGAGTGGCGATTCACCTATTATGCAGCGCAAGGAAAAGGCGAATTGTATGATTTGAAAAAAGACCCGAATGAATTCGAGAATTTGTGGGATGATGCTTCATACAACGACGTGAAAAATGAGTTGATGGTCAGGCTTCTCGATCACGTGGCAAAGACCCGCGATCCGCTGCCGATGAAAATCAGGCCGTATTGACGGAGTGGCAAGAAGTCCAAGAATCGCCCCTCACCCTACCCCTCTCCCGGTGGGAGAGGGAAACTTCTAATGCCAGCGACCGATGCCAGCGACCGACTTTTTGCGATTGCATCAATCTTGACGGCGTAGCAAAAAGCCGATGAGAGTGGAAAAACAGAAGTCTTCAACCCCCTCTGAATTTCCCCTTACAGCTGCCACGCAAGCGTGTCCCTCTTGGGGGAAAAAACAGACCAGACATGCTCGTGTCTTGTTCCTCCCCCGAAGATCGGGGGAGGTTAGGAGGGGGTTGAGATCTGTATCGAGGACTTTTTGCCGGACCGTTAATCTAGGGGAGGGAAACGGAAAGGAGTCTTGGCACAGCTTCTCCGGTTGGGGGTGGGAACAAGGCAAACAGCCTCATTCACTCATCCCGCTGTGCCTTTTCAACCACTCTCCACCAATCCGCCTGCATCGCTTCTTCCTGAACATCGGTGTAGACGAAGATCTCGCGTTGAGTATTCTCGGGGGGTGTCATGAACTTGTCCTGTTCGGCTAGTTCGGGCCGTGCCAAGGCTTCAATGAGAGCCAGATCCCAGAAGATCCATTTTTTACTGGACGGTGAATGGGTCAACCAACGTGTAGCGAGGTAGTCCCAAATTCCACCCTCACCACGGAGTTTTCCCAGCGTTTCATCTCGGTCGAATTTAAAATCGTAGAGAATATTGACCGGCATGACGTGCAGTTCCAAGTCCTCGGAATTAAACAGGAAATTCCCGGCATTTAAATCATTCCTCGAATTGAACTCGTCTTTGTCCCAGACTGTTCGATTTGGATAGAATTTGCCGGACAGAATATAACAGGCGAGTTTTGGTTTGATATCGGGTGCGAGTTTGATTGCCGAAGCGAGATTCGTCACTGCTCCCAAACACGCGACTGTCAGTTTCTCTCCGTCCGGCATCTCCCGCGCCGTCTTGATGATCAGTTGAGCGGCGGCCGAGTTGCGGGGTTCGGTTCCACCCCAGGGTTTCCCCATGATCATTTCCGCGCCCACGGGCGAGGGAATATCGACGCGCCCCATCAACCGCAGGATATCTTCGTTCAACTCCTGGCTGAGCAGAACGGTATTCGACGGGGACAGGCGGTGGGTCCATTGCGCGGATGAGAGACCCTTGATATCGAAGCGGGGCTCCAGAAGTGCGCGGACAATGGCATACAAATCGTCGATTTCGTTCGCCGTATCCGCATCCACGATCATCGGCATACGCGATTCGTTCGATCGAGAGGTTTCCTCGGCGGACATTGCGATACCCCCTGTGAAGAGAAGGGTGGAAATGATAACGGATAATTGGAAGAATGAACGTTGTGTCATCATTGGCTCCTCATGATTGCCGCGGTATTCTTCGCAGAACGACCTCAGTTTCCCTTTGGCAAGTGCTTGTCGGCGAAATCCATATAGGCATTCCAGTCGAAATCCTTTACGTCATGGCCGCCGCTGCGAATGTGATAGCCGATGATGCTTGTGACCGGTTCATTGACCGGCGGCATTTTTTCCACTGTGATTCCTTCCGTTCCGAGTAACTCATATACCGGGTCGGCGTGTTTTGCCGACAGGAACTCGCCACGGGGGTCGGCCCAGCGATCCTCTTCCGCACTTGCGACGTACACAGGCCGGGGAGCCATGAGCGCGATCAACATATGTTGATCGACCGGCAGCTCATCTTCGTTATTATTGAATTGATTGAAATTGTCGCAGAACCAATGCGGAAAAACTCTGTTGATCCGCGCCACCGTCTCCCCGAACCGCCGTCTGGACAGCGCCGCACCTCCGCAGCCGGAATCATTGGAAATAGTAATCGCAAAACGTTGGTCTTGTGCGCCTGCCCAGAGCGATGTTTTCCCGAGTCGGGAATGTCCCATCACCATGATCCGATTATTGTCGATCTCGTTATCCGTCTCGAAATAATCCACCGCTCTGCTGAGGCCCCATGCCCATGCGCCGATCGATCCCCATTCGTCCGGAGCCGGTTTCTTCCGGCCTTCGTCGTAAAAAAGCGGATGGACACCGTTCTGAAAACCATCGTCCACGTCCGGATCGATGTCTCCGTAGTAGATTGTCGCCAGGCCGTAGCCGCGTCCGAGGATCATCTCGACCGGCCAGCGACTGCTTCTCACACCGCGCGCTTTCTCAGTGGCCCGGTGGTTGACCACACCGTAGTCCTCGTTGTTCCGCATCCATGACGTCGACAGAATGATCTCGGGGTCCTTGTGAATGGAGTGGTTTCCGTAGAAATTCAGACCGACAAACAACGGCACCGGCTTTTGGGCGTCCTTCGGCAGATAGATCAGGATATCCATGCTGGGATCGTTCTCGTCGCCGGTGAAGAATATACGTATCTGCTTTCGAATCGCTTTGCCGCCCAAGGCTGAGGCATCCGTTTCGATCGTCTCGAATCTCAATCCTTCCGGACTGCCCGGCGCTTTGCCGTACACGTAGGTCTCGAAAAGTCTCAGAACCTCGGGACGTCGTTTGTTCCGCCACATCTCGGCACTTGTGACTTTCGTGCCGTCCTCCATGACGAGTGGATTGGGCAACGTATAGTCCGGGACTTTCGATTCGTCGTAATTCACTTCTTCTGCTCCCTGTGTTTTCATCGAAGGGGCTCCGATCAAGAGAAATAGGCTTACGAAAAGCAGGGCTGAGCGGCCGCAGAACTGTTTAGGAGACATTGGGTTACTCCTCAAAAGGGATACTTGTTTGTGGGATTATAGTGACATAAATCAGGTCTTCAGGCCAAGGCGGGGCGGAACGGAGGATTTCCGGATGAGCCGTTGATATTGAAGAGAAAAGCGGCTCACCAGGAGGTTCGCCCTCCCCCCGCTCCTTCTCTGAAACTTAACTTAATCCTAAAATCGGCAGTTGAAACCCGAGCGCGGTTCCTGAGCCCGTCGAAGGGCCGCACGGGTATTGATGATCGGCCTTTCGAGAAGTTCAAGAACCGATCACCAAATGGGTGAAAGATAAGGATGATCACTACTCGTGAAACATGAACGGTTTGCAGCCGCCATACTGTTTTCAACTGCCGAATTTAGGTTAATGACATTGGGTGTAGGAGGGGGTTGATTCCATCGGATTACTGCATCTGTCTATACGCCCGGGTTTGTGCGCTTCAGAATTCGCTGGTCGCCCGACCCCCTGCCTCCTCCCACCGTTGCTTCAGCCTTATCGAGGGCCTGGGATTGAGCGATCAGGGAATTCCCTTCATCCGTTGCCCCAAGCTCTTTCTCTCTGGCGAGCACACAGGCCGTCAATCGTTTCCGTTCGAACGCCACAAGGGACGCGAGGGTTGCGTAACCGCCGGGAAGCTCTTCGGTTTGAAACAGTGCGAAATTCAATCGATTTGTTCGTGTCAGTTGTGTCCATTCCCCTTGGCGCAATTCCTCCTGGACCTTTCCACGAATGGAGGTGAGAAGTTGATCGAATATGGCCAGTTCCTGGCGGCACAACTCCCGCGCGCGTTCTTGCGCTCGTTTCAAGTTCTTGAGTGTCCCCGCAACGGATGACTCTGCTTTCGATCCGCTGCGAATCATCCTTTCTGTCAGACAGGCACGCTCATAAATCTCGATATTCACCGTCATTAATTTGACTAGGCTCTCCTGTTCCGATAAAAACTGCTGTATGAGATCTTGCACCGTTTGTTCGCAGCGGGTTATTTCTTTGCTCAGTGTCAGATGATCGCGCGACGCGAGCTTGCCGCTGAGCAGCTCGATAATGGCCCAATCGTACGCTAGAGAAAGGACCAGTTGGCGCAGATTCCCCATGTGTTGGTTGAGCAATTCTCTCAGTGTCATCTGCCACATGGGCTGGACCGCTGAACCGCGTCTATCGGTTTGGATCTTCTCAACGGTACTGAAATAGTCATTCAATCCTTGCGGGTTCAGCCAAAACGCACCCACCGTCCAGGGCAGGCAAGAGAGATCCTTATGTTCATTCTTCAGTCGCAGCTCTTGGTCTTCTCGTGCGATACGTTCTCGGGTCTTTCGGATACGATTGAAAGTCAGTTTGCGAAGATCATCTACTCCTGTCAGCCGGGAAAAAGAAAGAAACTGTACTTGGACCCGGTTCAATGTATCGACAATCGGGTCAACCTCGGCAGTCCGGTGAAGAGAGGGCATGGCTATCTCCGGGTCTCGTTCCCTGCTTCTTCGGCCGGCAACGTTCCCGTGGAATGGAACCTGGTAAGACCACCCGATTATTGACCCTTATGGGGGACCTGTCAATTTGACTCGACAAAGACGTTATGGTAAGGAACAGCTAAGGGTCCAGGAGTACAACTCCTGGACCAGCGGGCTTCGCTCTTTCTCAGATCACCGGTTTCGACGGTCTGCGGCTCGGAATGACGGATATGGGGGTGTTCTTCGGGAGATACAAAAGCCTATGAGACAAGTGATTTCCGCGTCCCGACGGACGGATCTTCCGGCGCATTATTACGACTGGCTGGTCGAATCGTTCGACGCCGGGGAGGCAAAGGTCTCGCGACCGTATAATCGAGGGGTGGTCGAAGTGGACCTGCGTCCCGAGAGTGTCCATACCATTGTCTTCTGGTCGAAAAACTACCGGAACCTGCTCGACGATCGCCGACGTTGGAAGGGTTTCAATGTCTACTTCCAGTTCACGCTGAACAATTGCCCGCAGTTGGAGCCGAATGTTCCGCCGCTTGCCGAGCGGCTCGATCAGTTGCGCGAGCTGGCAGAGGAGTATGGCCCCGAGCGAATCAACTGGCGCTTCGACCCGATCGTATTCTGGGATGAGGGCTGTCAGAATAACCTCAGCGATTTCGAACGGATCGCGGATGGCGCCGCGTCGGCCGCTGTCCGACGTTGCACATTCTCCTTCATGGATCACTACGCCAAAACGAAGAAGCGCGGAAAAGCCCTTGGAATCGCATTCTACGATCCGCCTTTGACGCAGAAAGTCGAAATCGCATCCCGGCTCGGGGAGTCGTTGAAACAGAGGGGCATTACGCTCAGTGCCTGCTGTAACCCGGAAATTGTCGGTGTTCGGGGGATCGAATCGTCACGTTGCATCGATGGTCCGTTGCTTTCGCGGCTGGCGAAGGAGCCCTGCGACGAGCGCAAAGATTCGAGTCAGCGCGGTCCCTGTGGTTGCACACGATCCATTGAAATCGGGAGTTATTGGATGACATGCCCTCATGCCTGCCGGTACTGCTATGCCCGGCCCGCGAAGGTTGGTACTTGACGGACTCTCGATTCTCTATAAGATCTTGGTATTGAGGATATTGCTTCTATCCAGCAAAGCGACCTGAATCGTGGAGGATATTCAATGAACCGAGTGGGCCGTGGTTTCACACTGATTGAATTGTTGATTGTTGTGGCGATTATCGGCATTCTGGCGGCGATCGCCGTCCCCAATTTTCTGAACGCTCAGCTGAAGGCCAAGATCGCACGAGCCGAGTCGGATATGCGGAATATGAAAGTGGCAATCGACTCCTACCAGATCGACAACAATGTATATCCGATGGCACGGACAAGCCCGCGGACCGGGCAGATCTGTCAACAGATCACATTGAGTGAGCGGTTCCTCGTGTTAACGACGCCTGTTTCTTACATGAGCGCCATCCCGAACGACCCCTTCTGGAATCAGCTCAGCGAGCAGCGTCCGGAGTTCTTCGATACGTACGATTACTTCGACAACAAATCGGGTGTGGAATGCGACAATAGTGACCCGGGTGCGGGTACTCGAGGACACAGCTACCGTCTCGCGAGCGCCGGGCCGGACAACTTCATGTGTTGGGGCAGCCCTGCGGCGGGTGACGGAACCCATTCCGGCATCGATTTCGATCCCACGAACGGGCTTGCGTCGGATGGGGATATCGTGACAGTCGGCGGAACCGTTGTGAACGGCCGCTGGGTGGTCGAGTATCCGCTCACAAGCTATCCTCGCTGGTAACAAAGAACGCCCGGGAGGATGCCCGGGCGCTTTGGTGGATATCTTTCTGTGTGAAGACCTTTTTAAGCGGGCTGCCGTGTCGAGACGGCCTGTTCCGCTTGTTTCTTCCAATGGTCTCGTTTGTAGGACCACGTCAGTCTGCTCACTTCCAGTTTCATTGTCTGGACTTCTGTCTGATTCCCGACGACCCGGAAGAAGCGTCTGTAGGGCGCGAGTTCCGGCATAGAGATCACCGCCATGCCGCGCGGTTCGGGCTCCCAGCTATGGTCGGTGACAGTGAACGATGACCGTTCGAGACACCGCCTGCCACGCTGGTTATAGCCGGGAAGCGCAGCCGTTAGAGTTTCTCGCTTCCACATTCCGAAATACAACTCCATGAACGTACGTAGACCGTAGGTCCCCAGTTTTTGGCCACGATACGCGGGGTTGATCTGCAGGTGGATTCGGGCTGTACCTTCGTTTGTGTCGATGTCTTCCAGGCGGATCAAGCCCACCAGATTTTGCTCCGTGTCTTCGATCGCAAAAAGCGCGTTTTCACCGGATGCTCCGGAGCGGAACCATTCGTCCCACCCGGCTTTGTCTTTTGCCGGCAGGTTGTATTCCTTTGATTGGACGTCGTCGTAGGGCTCCCAGCCGGCGATTTTTTCGCAGTCCTCGCGTTCGAGAGGCCGGACGAATGTATGGATGCCTTTGCATACCTGGGGGATCTCAGCCTCGGAGGCGGACGGATCAAGTTGGACGACGTTCTGGTTTGCCATTTCGTTCATTTGCTTGCTCCTTTCCTTCAGGAGAAACAAGGGAATGTCACGCGCCAAACGGCCGTGGGAAGCAGCACGGTTTCCCGAGCTTCCGGTCATAATTTCGGCATCCGCACGCAAGACTTTAGCTAATTAAGAGAGATTTCCGGTCTCTCGATAGAGACCTGACATCGTCCCGGAGACCGGGAGTTCTTCGTGACTCGATTCTTCGGGGGACTTGAATGCCCGCCGACAACAAAGAAACCGGCTCATCGGGAGATTCGCCCTCCCACTATCCCGGAATTGACCCTATGGTTGCAAAAACGAGAAGAGGCCGGCCGAAAGCGCGGTTGGAAAGCCGCATGGATAAAGGCCAAAAGAGATGTTTATGAATATTTTGAGGACCTGAGGAGAAAAGCACCGGCAGTGCGATCCAGATGCCCCCCCTCCGACTCCCCCCGTGAACGGGGGGAGAGATTTGGAAATGTTGGCAAGAGGAGTCAGTTTTGCAACGTTAGGGTTAACTCACACAATGGGTGCCACCCCCAATTCCGCTTGGGGGTGGCCACGATCTAAAAAACACTTTCTTATTCTTTTCCGAGGTTTTTCAGGCTCTACCTCACCCGAAATTCCTTTCGGAAATAAACCGTCTGATTCTCTTTTGCCCCTCCGGGTGCCCATACAACTTCAGCAAACAGAACCGGTGCGGCAAACGCAAACAGACTTCGCGAACTGTTCCACGGAGCCTGGCCGAGAAAACAAACTCTCTCCGCGTTTTCCCAATCGGAATCATCGAATTTCCGATTGGTCCACTTTTTCGATTCAGTCGTCGAAACCTTCCAACTCGAATCCGTGAATACATAGCCTTTGCGGTGACTCAGCTGAAGTGCGACTCCCGCACCGCCGCCTTTATTCTCACACTTCAACGCGATGATGTGTTTTCCACGCCGGAGCTGAATCTCATGATCCCGCAGTCTGTCCCTGCCGCCCTGTTTTGCGATCGATTCACCGTCAATGAATACCTCGCAAACATCGTCGGCGACGAAATACAGATGGGCGTGCTTCGATTCCTCAATAACCGGCAACTCACGCTCTGCCACCCAGTGAATGTGATCCACATCATGCTCGTTGTATTTGTCTTCCTTGTCGCTCTTGTTCAGCGCCGATTCGAACGCGGATTCCGCTTCGTCGATTTCGCCCAGTTGTTTGAGTAGAGTACCTCTTCGCATCGACCAATAGCCGTATTCATCGGCATTTTCGTAGCGCTCCACAAACCACTTGATATGATCGAGTGCATAAGCGAAGAAATCTTCGTGGCCGGCCTCTCTGTAGGCAGTAAGATTCTCGTTGATAGAGATTTGTTTGGCGTAGAGTTGTCCTTCGTCCGGCAATCGCGACACCATATCCGGCATCGGCGGCGGTTCCGGGCTCGGAAGCGTCTGATACCAAAATGCCACGCTGTACATATCATCCTGCCTGTCGTTCGCATGGCCGTGCTCAATCGTCGCTCTGAGCGATTTCTGAAACGCGACCGGATCGAATAAATGCCACTTGTATGCGGTACCCCGGTCGCCTTTGCTGTATCCTTCCCAAATTGTGACCCCGTGAGCGGCATACGAAAACTCACGAAATCCCCACGCATCGTTGAAATAATCTTCGGTGCCGGTCCCTGTCATCGTCGGCATTTCCGCACCATCGACAAAGAACATATCGTCGCCTTCTCCATACCACCCGTCTCGATTGATTTGCACGCTTTGAACCGTACCGACATAGAGGCCGCGTCCTTCGGTTTCCATTAACAGATAATTTGTTTCACCGTCACGGTTTATTCCCTTGAGATTCACCTCCGGGTTTGGCGTCTTCTGTCGGTAATGGGCATGGAAATAAAGACTGTCTTCTGGAAATGAATCGTATTTCTGGTAATCGATGTAATAATAAAAAGCGCGAACCGGATAAAACCCTTCGTGTGTAACCGTAATTTTTGCCGATTTTTCGAAGGGCATATACCAATAACAATTCCGCGCACGGCCTTCGGACGATACATTCACCGGCAAACTGTCGAATGGGATATTCAGGCCGTGCCCCACACCGAAGAAATCGCCCAGCGGGACTTCAATAGATGGCGTCTCCTGCCCGTCCCAATAAAACCGCAATATCAGCATCCGCGAGTAATATTTTTCCGCATCGATCGTGTTCCAGATATGCGTGATCGCTCCCGGACCGTCGATTTCAGCCAAGACTTTCGTCTCACCGGGCTTTATGTTTTCAATCCGATCGTTGTTGCCGCCGCTTCGGTCATAACTGGAGATCCGGTAGGTACCGAAATCCGGCGCTTTGGAGAGCTGTTGGAGAACCGAGGTGTATTGGGCCGAGACGGGGAACGCGAGAAACCCGCACAGGGCGATCGCTGACAATTGTGAAAAGATGCGCATCTGAGTACCTCCTCAAAGTCATTGGTTCAGCCATAGTATCCCATCTTCAACTACTTGACAATTCACGGCTTCCCTGTGTTCAATGCTCCGTAGGGCTAGGAAGATCATCGCTCCATTCTCTCTAAAGGTAGGTGTCTTATGTCTTGCTATCGATCGTCTATTGGAATTCTCGCCTTCTGTCTTGCCGCAACGATTGTCTCAACGGTGGCAGAGGCCGCCGATGATCCGCCTCCGCGAAGCCCTGTGATTATCGACGTGAAATGGGCTCCCGTGTCGAGTATCGTTCGAAAAGCGAAAGGCAGCGATAACTGGCCCCTGACGTGGGCGGATGACGATTGTATGTACACCGCGTACGGCGATGGATACGGCTTCGAACCCAAGGTCCCCGGAAAGCTGAGTCTCGGCCTCGCAAAAATCATCGGAACTCCGAATGATTTCACCGGGAAGAACATACGTTCCGAAAGTGCGGAGCAAGAAGGGGACGGAAAGAATGGGAAAAAAGCCAGCGGGATGCTGATGGTGGATGGGGTTCTCTACATGCTGGTGCGCAACGCAGACAATTCGCAACTGGCGTGGTCCAATGACCATGGCAAAACGTGGGCATGGAGCGATTGGCGATTCGAGACAAGCTTCGGTTGTCCCACCTTTCTGAACTTCGGCAAGCACTACGCCAACGCCCGGGACAGCTATGTGTATGTCTATTCGTTCGATTCCGATAGCGCGTATGAACCCGCAGACCGCACGGTCTTAGCCCGCGTACCTAAAAACAGAATCACTGAACGCACAGCCTACGAGTTCTTCAAACGCTTTGATGCGAATAGCGAGCCGGTTTGGACCGACGATATCGAACAACGCGGCGCTGTTTTTCAGAATATCGGACGATGCTATCGGTCTGGAGTCACGTACAATGCTGGTTTGAATCGATACCTGCTCTGTCAGACACTGCCGGGCGACGATACACGGTTCGAAGGAGGTTTTGGCATCTATGATGCGCCGGAACCCTGGGGACCGTGGACAACGGTATTCTACACCGAGAAGTGGGACGTCGGTCCCGGGGAGACAAGTTCGTTTCCCACGAAATGGATGAGTCGGGATGGACGCACGGCCTATCTTGTTTTCTCCGGGGACGACTGTTTCTCAGTTCGAAAGTGCGTATTCCAGTTGCCCGAGAAATAGAATGTTCCCGTATTGGGATTTTGTTCGTGCCTGTTAGCTACAACCGAATGCTCCGTTAACATCTGTGTAACTCTCTGTCGTCAATCTATCTTTCCCTGGATGGACGTAGTTTGTCTGGCTGTGGCTTGTGTAATCGACGAACCGATTACGCTTCCCATTTCATAGGGTTCGCACGTCTTTCATTGTTCCGGGAATTTGTAAAATGGACGGTGTATCCAATTGGTTTTCACAGGCGTACATGGAAACTTACGTATTGAGGTCGGTTAGTGCACAAAGGCCTTAGTGCACAAAGATCTTCTTTTGAATCGTTTTTTGAGTCTGTTAACGAGAGGTTTCCGTATCAAAGTTGATTATCTTCTTGTGGACTTCGCACGTTCTCCGTATAATGGAGTTTATCATCGAACGATGAGTGACCCGTGTGCACAATCTTCGCTGCAGCAACATCGATTATCTGAATTGTGTTAGGATACGCTGTCCGAGCACAAACATAGGAGTTTATGATGCGTCGTGCCTTCACACTGATTGAACTGCTCATTGTCGTCGCGATTATTGGCATCCTCGCGGCGATTGCGGTACCGAATTTTCTGAACGCACAAATTCGGTCCAAACTCGCCAAGGTCCAGGCGGATCACAAGGCAATATCGACAGCCTTGGAGGCCTACTTCATCGATCAAAATTCTTATCCCGGGGATCATGACCTCGATCGCTATATGGCGGGTGAAGACGGCCTTTTTCATTTGACTACCCCGATCTCCTATATGTCCTCTTTACCTACAGATCCTTTTGTTGTCAAAAAACTAGGCGGCATGCTCAATCTTGGGACGAGCAATGCCTATGCACCTGAAGGACGTCCCGACTACGAAATGGGAAGCGGTTCTGACAACGAGGGACAGTATCGCGTGCATGCGTATAGTCTGATGAGCTACGGTCCCGATAAGGATGACGACAACAGCAGTCATGATCCGTTTCCGTTCGGTACCGATATGGACCGTTACGACAGCAGCAACGGAGTTGTCTCCGATGGCAATATCTTCACATGGGGTGGAAATTACATGCAGGGATGCTTTGTCCTTGATTGGGGGACGAAGCGGATGGGGAGTTCTTGCCGATAGGATTCTCCGCAGATGTGAAGGAGGCTGAGCTGGTTTGTCTCTTTGCGGTAACTGAGAAGAGCATAATCAGAAATTGAGGCTTCAATCAATCATCTTCATATCTGAAAGGAGGTGCCGATTTCTGTTTATCGCCCAGCGATTTACCGTACATTGCTGCGAGCCGGGTACCACAACCGCCTCAGGCACGCGGTAATTCATAATCTCAGGTGCGCTTTGATTTGGCGCAATTATTCTAAATTATCGAATTAAAGAGGTGCAATAATGAAAAGACTTTCAACCTCCGTCTTCTTCGTTATGGTGGCATGCGGTGCGTTTCTGACACACCCAGCATGCGGTCAGACGGTGTTTTTTGAGGACTTTGAAGGGCTCGAATTGGGAGCCTTCGTGGATGAAACGCTTCCCGAAATGGAAGGCGTAATGGATCCCTCCAAGGTATGGACGAATACTCCGCCGGAGGGATGGACAGTCGATAACGAATCGATGCCGTTCGGTGGAGTTCAGGATTGGTGGGGATGGACATTCGCCAATGCGGAAGCCTGGGCTCTCGTAGCCGGTAATCAGAATCGAGTGGAATTCACCAAAGGGGAAGGAACAGTCGCTATCGCCGACCCCGATGAGTGGGATGATGCCGAGCACGATGCCGGAACGATGAACACGTTTTTGATTAGCCCGGCCATCTCATTGGACGGCGTTGATGCGAATACGGTTACGCTGACGTTTGACTCCAGCTGGCGTCCGGAAGACAACCAGCAGGTTGCCGTCATGGCAGTCTACGACGGTGGCGATCCCGTTGAACTTATGTATTGGAACTCGTTCAGCGGCGATCCGTTTTTCCATGAAGACGCCACTAATGAGACAGTCACACTTGAACTGAACAACCCAGCCGGGGCTTCGGAAGTTGTTATTCGATGGGAGATGTTCGAAGCAGGCAATGACTGGTGGTGGGCTATCGACAATATCAATGTGAGTTCCGGAGACAACGTCCTGTTTACGGAAGACTTCGAAGGTCTGGATTTAGGTCCCTTCCAGGATGAGAACCTTCCCGATGTGGGAGAAGTCGTAGATCCCTCCAACGTCTGGACCAACACCCCCCCGGAAGGCTGGACTGTCGACAACGATTGGATGACACCCGGCGGAGTCCAAGATTGGTGGGGCTGGACATTCGCAAATGCGAATGCATGGGCCATCGTCGCTGAAGATCAACAGCGTTCGCAGTTCAACAACGCCAGTGGGACCGTCGCGATTGCCGATCCGGACGAATGGGATGATGCGGCGCACGACTCGGGTACTTTTAATAGCTTTATGAGTACACCACCCATATCTATAGCAGACATGGAGCCGAACAGTCTCGTATTGACGTTCGATTCGAGTTGGCGTCCTGAAGACAACCAACAGGTCGCAGTGAGGGTCGTTTACGACGGCGGTGAGCCAGTAGAATTGCTGTACTGGAACTCATTTGGAGACGATCCGAATTTCCACCCCGATGCAACCAACGAAGAAGTCACGCTCGAACTCAACAATCCTGCCGGCGCTTCGGAGATGGTCATTTGGTGGGAGATGTTCGAAGCCGGCAACGATTGGTGGTGGGCTATCGATAACATTAAGGTGGTAGGTCCCGGTGGTGAGGAACCGCCTCCTCCATCGCCAGTGGCTCTCCCGTTCACGGAGGATTTCGAAGGTCTTGCTTTGGGACCGAACGTGGATGAATCCGTTTCGGGCGACAACGTCTGGACCAAAACACCTCCGGCCGGTTGGAGCATAGACGATAGCGGCGTGTACGGAGCCGATGAGGATCTTGGTGTAACCGAATGGCGTGGTTGGTCCTTCGCGGATCTCCAGTGGTGGGTCACTGCAGCCGAGGATCAACGGCGCGGGGAATTCACCAACGCCGGCGGCACGGTTGCGATTGCCGACCCGGACGAATGGGACGACAAGGACAGCCCCGGAGATTCCGGTGTCTTCACGAGTTTCCTGAGCACGCCGCCGATTTCGCTAGACGGTGCGAGTCCCAATAGCGTGGTACTCACGTTCGACTCGAGTTGGCGCGATGAGGATACGCAGGCGGCATCCGTTCAGGTGTCGTACGACGGTGGCGAGCCCATCGAAGTCCTTCGTTGGGTTTCGAATCCGGACACCGACCCGAATTTCCATGACGATGCTCCCAACGAGACGGTCACCGTACCGCTGAACAACCCCGGCGGTGCTCAAACGATGATTGTCACATGGGGCATGCTGGATGCCACAAACGACTGGTGGTGGGCCATCGATAATGTCGTCATCGAAGAAGGCACTGTGCCAGTTGAGCCTGTCTCCCTTCCGTTCACGGAGGATTTTGAAGGTCTCGCATTGGGGCCGAACGTGGACGAATCCGTTTCGGGCGACAACGTCTGGACCAAAACACCTCCGGCCGGTTGGAGTATAGACGACAGCGGCGTGTACGGTGCCGACCAGAATCTTGGCGTGACCGAATGGCGTGGTTGGTCCTTCGCGGATCTCCAGTGGTGGGTCACTGCAGCCGAGGATCAACGGCGCGGGGAATTCACCAACGCCGGCGGCACGGTTGCGATTGCCGACCCGGACGAATGGGACGACAAGGACAGCCCCGGAGATTCCGGTGTCTTCACGAGTTTCCTGAGCACGCCGCCGATTTCGCTAGACGGTGCGAGTCCCAATAGCGTGGTACTCACGTTCGACTCGAGTTGGCGCGATGAGGATACGCAGGCGGCATCCGTTCAGGTGTCGTACGACGGTGGCGAGCCCATCGAAGTCCTTCGTTGGGTTTCGAATCCGGACACCGACCCGAATTTCCATGACGATGCTCCCAACGAGACGGTCACCGTACCGCTGAACAACCCCGGCGGTGCTCAAACGATGATTGTCACATGGGGCATGCTGGATGCCACAAACGACTGGTGGTGGGCCATCGATAATATTCGAATCGCTGAAGAAGAAGCTCCAGCGCCGACCCCGACACCTGTACCCTCCATGTTCAGTGAAGGGTTCGACGCCGCCACGGTTGAGGAGGCGGGAATCGCCTACGATGCAGCTACCGGATTCGATGCCGGACGGATCAGCATCGGCGATGTTCCCGCAGGCGACGGAACGGACGGTCGCGGACTGATCCTGGATGTCGGGCCGGGGGAAGGCACCCTCGCCATTATGGGCTCGCCGGTACCTGTCGGTACTGGACCGGTTTTGGTGTCTGTTTCCGTTCAGTCGAACGGTCCGGGATGTTCGGTCGCTCTGGCTGCTCTCAATTCGCCGATTGACGGTCAGCTGGGATATACCGTGTCGAGCAACACCGATGTTCCCGTCGGCGAGTGGGAACGCCTCGTGCTGCTCTACGACCCGCCCAGCGATGCGCTCCAGCCTGGTGTCCAAGTTTCCGTCGGTTCCGATCAACCGGGGGTGACTGTTTTCTTCGACAATTTGACTGTCCAAGAACTGCCCACTTTGGATCTGGACCCCGTAGCATTGGATGCGGACGGTACGTTCGAGACCACAGATGGCATCCTGACCAACGTCAATAACGATGACGGTGCGGCCAGCTTCGACGCGGGAGAGGCCGTCCTCTCTCTCGACAGCGCGAACACTGCGGCAAATGTGGGGATTTTTGCCGGCTCGCTACAGGGCAATTTCCCGCATCTGTTGCAGGCGATGGTTGACGCGCGGCTGGTTTCGGGTACTGGCGGCGTGACCGCCCTGGTGATGACCAACGGCAACGGCAATGTCGGAGTATTTGTCAACAACTCCACCTTGCCTTCGACGATTACCATCGGTGGCGGTTTCGATACCGAGAATTCCGCGTTCCCGGTTCTGGGCGTTGTACAGAACGGCGGACCGGGAGTCACTTCTTCGGTTGCAGTCGACAATCTCAGCATCTATCGCATCACAAACGATCTGTAATCAGATCGTCACATAAGGTTACACAAAACCGGGGATGCTCAAGCTGAGCATCCCCGGTTGCTCTTTTCACGGATAGAATCTGAGTGTCAGCGCCTTTCCACCCTTTCCGAAATGAGACGGTGTAGTTCCTGAAAATCATCAGGTTGTTCTTCAAGCGGAAGGCGGACAAGGCTTTTGGCGACTTCGATCACCTTCTGTGCTCCTAGCACTTCTCGTTTTCTCGCATCCAACACACGAAAAGATCGATCGACTATCGAATTCAAAACCGGCTTTGGTTTGATCATTTCTAACCAAGTTCCCTTGCCAAACTGCAACTTCTTGGGGGCGCCGAGAAACTGATCCGCCAGCCTGTTGAATCGGGCTTCTATGCGACCTACCCCCAGAATTTGCAGATCGCTGTTCTTTTTGCTTTCAAATTCTGGTCTTTGGAGGAGATTATCGAGAGCCGTTTCCCGAGTCTCGAACCCTGTCGATCCACTGAAAATCTCGATCCAATTTCTCTTCAGCCTCTCGCGGATTTCAATGATGGTGAGATTCGCTATGTCGAGAAAAACGCGTTGCTCGGCCTGTGCCAGTATTCGCCTCTTCAAATCGCCTGGTGAACAATTGAGGTATTTAGACTTCGCCAGATATTCGGGTATCAGAAAATAGCTTTCCAGCTCGCGGCGACGCCAAATCAACAAATTGCTCTGTGTTTCATCTGGGAAGTTCTCCCAACTTTTCTTGATCGACCTTTCTTCATGGTGATCCCTATCGATCAGGAAATAGTAGTCGGGATGATGAGTGTGGAGGGCTTCAGCGGCAGCGGTGATATAGTGAGATGGGCCTAAGGGCTTGATACTGATGTCGGTGTCTTTCAGCAGCTCACGGAGCACTTGAACATCAAAGCCACTCTCTCCTTCGCCTTCTACAAAAAGACAATGTTGCGCGGATTGTCTAACCTCTTCCGGACGAGGGGCAATGCGTGTCTTGACCATGGAGCGCGTTTACTCTCCCCTGTGGAGGATAGCACGTCGTTCCGGCGGTACCGATTCGAACACATCTTCGGAATGTGTCGCGAGAATATACTGATTCTGAGGAGCCAATTCATGCAACCGACGGACAAAACTCCGGTGCCACTCCGCATTCAAGTGAAGTTCTGGCTCGTCGATCAAAATAATGCCTGGCTGCTCGCGCGTATATTTCCAAATCAAAAACAGAGTCGATATAACCTCTTTTTGGCCGGAACTGAGACCGTCGAAGGAGTACGAAGGACCCCCGCTGTTCGGCGTGACACGAAATTCAATCGTGTTGTCGGCCGACGGGCGGAGCTTCTCGATACGGCCACCGGCATATTGTGAAACCAGTCTGTTTAAAGCATCGAAATCAGTTTCAGCATTCGCACGATCCAATTCCTCAAAAAGATCCCCCCTGCTCATCATCGATCGAAGTATCTCTACCTTAAATGCGCTGATTGGACGCGAAGACCGACGTGGATAGCGTGGTCTTGGGTACGGTCCCGAGGGGCCAGATGGGCCCATGGATTGTGCTTCCACTAACATTCCGAGTTCAGGAGAACCTTCTTGTACTTTGCGGTAGCTGTGAAAATAGACGATTGGTGGAGCAAGGAATGGCTCGGGATCAGGTGTTGACAACATAGCTAGGAAATTTAGGAGTGTTTCGTTTTGTATCAGCTGTTTCCAATTATTGTCGATCGCTTTCCGAAGTGTTGTTGTGTCTCCCTCTCGGTTAATTCTGCCTTTTCTTGACAAGTTAAGAGTTGTCTTTGTTTCTTTAGTATCTACGTCGAGTATGCCTTCGATGCTTGCACGGATCGCACCGGCTTTTACGAGTATATCCAAAGGATCTAGTGGCAGTTCGTACTGCCACCGCTGCAATATCTCCATTTCTCTCTCTTTTGCCAACGCCGATGCGAAGAGAGCCACACACGCTTCTAGAATGGTCGTCTTCCCCAAGCCATTCTCACTTCCCAACACAAACACATCCGGGTCTTCGCTCATTCGCGGCTCGGGAAACTCGATCTCAAAATGATCGAACAGTTTAAAATTCCTTAATTCCAGCTTTCGAAGTTTGATTCCTTGGTCTAGCTGAGGAGACTTCCCGCTTTTGGCTGCAGTATGCGTCTTTGTCGCCGAACTACCGGCCATGTGTATTCACCTCCTCTCTACTGTTACTTTACCACGATCCCTGTGAATCAAACAGACTCAGAATTTCCTTTCCCGAGTTGCGATTCCCGTTGCGGAATATCCAACGCCCCGATTTTTGTCACAATCGGCTTCTTTGTCGCCGGGGGCGGGCTTGGACGAAAAGCATGCAAGGATTCGATTTCGATATTCAGTTTTTGGACCTCAGCCACATCACGCACAGTAGACGAGAAAATGTTCTCCACCTGCTCCGGATCGCCCTGAACGCGAATTGTGCTCGACAACCGGTTCTCCCACTCCGGTTCCGGCTCGTATTCATGCCAATCGGCTTCTTCCCCGCCTGTCCAGTTGACACGGGTTCCGCGACCGTTTGATGCGACTGCGATCTTAATATGGGCCACCGGAATTTCACATTCCCGCAAACGGCTTTGCAACAGCGCGATGACCCCGCGCGCAAAAGCTACCTCATCCAGCTTCTCGCTTCGTTCCCATCCAACAGCCGCGTCCACATACCCTAATTTCGATTCCGCCAATCGGTACTTATCGTAATCCGCCCGATTTCTTTCCGTGTTTTGATCCCATAATGTCTCCGAAAGGTAATCGGCCCATCGCTCGATTCCGTCTTCCTTTAACGCGGAGATGACGAAGATCTCTGCTGACGGATACTTCTCCCCGATCTCTCTTTGGATTTCTTTCATATCGGTCGCCGTTAGCAAATCGGCCTTGTTCAGGACAACAATATCTCCTTCGGCGACCTGCTGTTCGAAAAGGTAGCGTACGCTTGGATCGAATTCTCGATCCAAGTTTTTCAACCGAAACGGGTCTACTAGTACCGACAGTGGACCGGTTTCATAACGTTCGCGCGTGTATCGACAAAGGGGAAGTAACACACCCCGTGGGAGATTCAAACAGGTACCCACCGGCTCCGCCAAGAGAATATCGGGTGCGGTTTTTTCGAGGATATCGTCAGCGGCGTACAGGAAATCGTTGAACCGGCAACTCAGACATCCTTCCGATATTTCTCGTGCCTCGATTGATGCGGACCGTATCGTTTTCGCGTCGAAATTGATATCCCCGTGATCGTTTGTGACCGCCGCGACACGGTATCCCTTTTCCGAGAACTTCTTCGCTAACGCGATGACGGCCGTTGTCTTGCCCGACCCAAGGAATCCGCCCAGCACGAGTATGCGGACTTTTTTGCTCACGCTTTGACCTCGATCGAAAGCGGGTGAGCGGGTGTGACCGTCACACTTCGCTGGAATATCACACGCGATCCCTGCGCGGAAACCTCGCCACGCGCGGGTATCGCATGCTCTTCATGAACAACGTCGGTTTTCAGTGGCTCGCCTTCGTCGCCACGTCCGACTCCAGGTAGATCGATGGTCCTTAAGGTCAGCGTTCCCCACAATACCTCGATATCGGCGCGCAGACTCCGCGATCCCGCACGTTGACGGTAGACTCCCCATCCGCTGTCGGTCGACCAGAAACAAGAAAATCGGACCGGATCGATCAGCGGACGGAAACCAATCTGTCGATTGGCGGCGTTGCACGAGAACCCCGACAGAGCCAACAGGATTGACCAGCTCGCCATCGCTCTTGCATAGTGATGGCCGCACTCCACTTCGTTCCACGGATTCCTTCTCTCGCCGTCATATCGGTTGCGTACCGCTTTGACAATCGCGAGACCCTCCTCGACAAATCCCTCATACATCAAATGAGCGGCGACTTGATACTCGATTCCCGTCCAGACCTCATCGGAGTATACGAAGGGGAGTTTCGGCTTGTTCCCGCGCGGCCAGGAACACAAGAGCAGTCCTCCCTCGTCGCTCAACGCATAAATCCGCTGAGGATTCTCGTGTTCTTTCATCGTTTCGCGGAAGTTGTAGCGGAAAACAGAATGGACCGCCGATTTGACATGATCCGCCGGGAGAACATGCCCGAAGCCGACGACATGCGCCATCCATTGTCCAAGGAGCTGATCGGACAGGCAGCCTTCCCCCAGCTGGTATTTCTTGTGTTTGGTGGGATCGTAAACCTGCACATAGTATTCATTATTCCAGGTCTGCTGATCCAATTTCTCCTGCCCCGATTGATACAGTTTCCGATATTTCGAAGCGGATTCGTTGTCTCCCATCGCTTCCGCCAATTCGGCGCCTGCACGCAGCGCCGTTAAATAAATCGCTCCCATCATGGGATTGGGACCGTAAAACTCGATATCGTACGTATTGTGTTGTTCGCCCTCCATGACACCGTCTTGATTGGTGTCCCAGTTCTTCCAGGCGAACTCGAGCGCGCGTTTGGCACCGGGCCAGACCTTCTTGAGGAATTCTTTGTCCCCCGAGAGCTTCCATTCGCGGTATAACTTCACGATGGTTCCCATCTGGCCGTCCGCCGCCGGTTTGAATTGCCAAATCGCTCCGACCAGCGGAATCAACGTGCGAAATCCCATGTATCCTTCTTCATTTGTATTGTGCGTGAAATCGACTACTCGCACGGTACGTTCCAGAGCAGGGAAAAGATGGGCCAACGCTTGCTCATAGTTCCAAACATGCGTGCAATTCAGAGGGCAGCATCCCCCGTTGTCGCTGGTGCCCTCGAATCCGTAAAAATGACCGTCGTCTGTTCGGAAACAGGTATTGGTTCGCATGATCGAGGCTTGACTTGAAATCGCATCAAGAACCTCGTGGGGAAGGGAACTGGTGAATAGAGCCCGCTGGAATGTACGGGTTTCGTTTTCGAGACGCTCCAGATTCCCCAGCAGATACTCCGCCGCGCCCCAGGCATCGTCAAACATCGTGGCGTAATAATTCCGCAGCTTCTTTCCTTTAACAGCCTCTTCCCCGTTCCAGTAATTCTCTCGTGTCGGGAAATACCAGGTCAGAATAAACGGGAATGTCTTTGTTTCGTTCGGCTGAAGCGTTGCGCGGAGCCCGAGCGACGCTGTATCCGTTTTGTTGTCGGGCGATGGTGTCGATTCGACCGGCTCAAGAATGCCGTCCTCGGCGAAATCCTGCCAGAACAACGTTTGTGCGTCGAACCAACCTCCTCGATCCCAGCGAGTCACGTGGGTGACCTCACGGTGTGGCGTGACAAGGGCCAGATTTCCGAAATGAATGTCATCCGCTTCGAATTTCTCTGTCGTCATGTAAATTCCACGGCAGCGACCTTCATCACGGAACGTATTCAGATTTTTGCCGAATTGATCGATCCCGGCGATATTTAGCATCGAGAAAAGTAGTGTCGTATCGACCGGTTTTCCCGATTTGTTCGTTAAGTGCCAATAGAAAACCGCTGCGGGAATCCCCGAGTCGTCTGCGTTGTTCGGGATAAACGGATTAAACGCTTCCAGGCAGATGTCTAACGGTATCGTCTCTTTCTGGAGTTCGAGGCGCATGAACGGATAGGCTCCGTAGAATCGGGCCTTATCGAGGCGCGGCATCCCGGGCATACCCTCACGACCGAGTCCAAATCCTCCGCGATACGGAGGCTGAATCTGCGATTCCAGGATGTGAGCATCCGGTTCTTCTCCTTCGACCCGATGCCACAGAGCAAAAAACGTATTGGAAAGGACCCGGCCTTTGTGCGGACGGTTACAGATTTCCCAATCGCGGAGATTTCCTCGACCGCCTACCGACACGGTGCCGGTCCCGATGCCGCCGAGTGGAAACGCGATCTCCGACAAGTAAGGCTCCTCGAATACTCTCCAGGGGATCTCGCTTGAAGACTCCGATGAACCACGGGGCCGGACCACTGCGCCTGATGCGCTACGGTTGCCGAACAACCCCGTGAAGCCTGCCGCACCCAACATTTTCAAGACATCCCGTCGCTCCATATCCATGATCGTCCTCCGTCCTGGATTTCGTCTGTTGATTCTCTCGATTGACGACATCATGCGATATTTGCCGCCATTAGTGAAGCCCCTAAGACATGTCGTTTTCTTCGCTGCTTGACGGAACGCGGGTTGCGTTCTACCGTATTGCCGGAGACGTTCACAGCCCAGTTCTTCAACAAAAAGGGACCCACATGAGCTCAAAACAAAGAATTCCATTTCACATCGGCCGACGCGATTTCATTACGACAAGTATTGCCGGACTGACTGCAGGCGGACTTACCGGAATTCCGTCCGCCCGAGCCTCTTCATCCGACAGGCCTAACGTGCTGTACGTTTTCACCGATCAAGAACGGGAAGGAGTATCGCGGAGGTTTCTCCGTCTTCCCAATCGCATGCGGTTGGAAGAACATGGTGTCCGATTTACTCAGGCCTTCTGTACAACCCCGCAATGCTCCGCTTCCAGATCGAGCCTGTTGACCGGGCGCTATCCGCATGAGGCCGGGGTTGTCGCCAATGTCGACGGAAACTCGATGGGCAAGCCTTTGTCTCCCGACATTCCTTCTCTCGGAAATGTCTTCAGTCGGAACGGCTATGCAACCGGTTACTTTGGCAAATGGCATCTCGGAAACGATAAAGACGGATTGGACGATTTTGGTTTTCCGGGTTATCGCCGGTTGAAGGGAAATGAACTGGCTCAGGCTGCCGCGGACTGGATCGACGAACAGTCGTCTCAACCCTGGTTTCTCATGGTTTCTTTCAATAATCCTCACGATATCTACCATTATCCGCGTGAAACGGATGTATCGGTTCGCGACGGGGTCACCATTCCGGACAACTTCAATGACGATTTGAAAGGAAAGCCATCTCCCCAACGGAAGTTTCTTGTCGACGATCAAGGGAAAGTCACGTTGGATTGGGACAAACAGCGTTGGTTGGAGTATCGGAGTTATTATCTTGATTTGATCGAGAAGGTTGACGGGCACCTCGGATTGATCCTCGATGCTCTGGAGAAGAAAGGCCAGACCGAAAACACCATTGTCGTCTATACTTCAGACCACGGAGACATGGGGGGTGGCCATCGGTTACCTTTCAAAGGCCCGTTCATGTATGAAGAACTACTGAATGTGCCTCTCGTGATCTCTTACCCCAAACGACTTCAACGTGTGCTTTCAAACAGTCTTGTTAGTTTGGTGGACATTGTGCCGACGTTGTGTGATCTGACCGGTGTGGAATGGCCCGGCCCTCTTTCGGGTACGAGTCTATGTCCTGTTTTCCAGGACCCCGGTGAGCGGGTTCGCCGTGTCGTCTATTCCGAGTATTACGGGAAACAGAAATGGGCCGTTCCGATCCGTACCATTCGCACCCGGAATTGGAAATACAACACATACGTGAACGGAGGCGAGGAATTATACGATCTGAAGGCCGACCCGGGCGAGACAGTCAACCTCGTCGATAATCCGGATCGCAAAGACGTCAAGCAACGCCTTTCGAAACGACTTCAGCGTTGGCGTCAAGAAACGGAAGATCCTTTGCTGTGACCTCTTGACGCCGGAACCCCGAAGAACGTTGTGCGGGAATCAGCTCCTCCTGTACAATCGGCTATCTTCTACCAGGAGATACCTTCATGGTACATAGAAAACAACTGTCGAACCGGCTATCGCGTTTTCACGTTCGTCGCTTTTTGCTAATCGGCATGCTGCTTCCGATTCTTTGTCACTGCCAGACCTCCATTTCCCGAGTGAAGTTACAAGGACAGGAAGTCGAGATTCCCGAGGGTTCTCATACCCATCAAGTTCTCATGCGACTGGATGCGGCGTTGGAAGCATTTGCCGCGTTACGGGTGCAGGACGGATGGCCGATGGCCTATTCCGCCGATCTTGCCCGGCGTTGGGGCGAATTCAATGAATGCGATGAGTGGCAGATCACTGTCCAGCCCCCCGCAACGCCGACAGTGGCCGGAGTCTATCTTCGGGCCTATCAAATAACCGGGAACCGTGGGTACGAACGAATCGCAACTGCAGCTGCAGATATCCTTCGCGAAGGGCAATTGGCCAATGGCGGCTGGTGGTATGAGATTCGGTTGAACGACAAAGGTCCCGCTGAATACTACTATCTCAAGGACAGAGGCGATCACGAGAAGGCGAGTTTATTCTGTACGGCGTCTCTCGACGATCGGACTTCCCAGGGAGCAATCAACTTCATGATGGAAATCGCCGCGATGACCGGCGATCGTGATTACCATGAATCGGCACGCAAGGGGTTGGACTTTCTACTGGCCGCACAGTATCCGCAAGGCGGCTGGCCGCAGCTGTTTCCTCCCGGAAGCAGCGGATATCACCGCTATCTCACGCTGAATGACGGCGCGAGCACCAATGCGATGGCGACTCTGTTACAGGGGGATCGTCAATACGAGGACCAACGGTACTTGGATTCCGTACTACGAGCCGCTCAGTGGTTGATTGATTTTCAACTTCCCGAGCCGCACCAGGGTTGGGCGCAACAATACACCTTGGAGGGGAAGCCCGCAGCCGCTCGCTGGTTCGAACCGGCTGCCTGCTGTTCCTCCTGCACGGCACATGTCATACGTGCGTTGATGGAAGTCTATTTGGAAACCGGACAGAAAGGGTATCTGAGTCCAATTCCGACCGCCATTGAGTGGCTGAGACAATCCGAGATTCGGTCCGGCATCTGGGCTCGTTTCTACGAAATCGGCACGAATCGTCCGATTTATGTCAGCGAAGACCGCAAGGTTGTCTACGAAGCAGAAAATCTTCGGCCCGGGTACGCCTGGGAAGTCGGGGCGCCGGCCTCGGCTATCGACGAGTATGAGAAGATGATGCGTCTCGGACGGATGGCCTATCTCAAAGACCGCAAGTTCCAAACCCGGGAAGAAGAAGATCTCCGTTATTTGGAACTCCAACGGGCTGTCGATGATGTCCTGGCCCGTCAACGCGAAGATGGTCTTTGGGTGGCCGACGGGCGTGTTTCCTGCCAGGCGTTTGTTTCCAATTGTCGGATTCTGTGCGAGTACTTGGAGCTGTGGAAAAAACGAAACGCGGGGGCTCTCGCAAATCAGTCTTGATTCAATCGGCGCGCGGAGGAACCGCCTTTCCTGCACTCGTCCTGTCAAGAAAAGTCTCACATTGAATGAATAGTTCGTGTACAGGTCTGCTTGTTGCGATCCTAAGGACGGGAACTTCCTGTTCCCCCAATAAACTTTCGAACTCTTCCCGCTGCAGTAGGATCCGGTCCGCGTCTTGTCCTCGAAAGCGGTGTATCCCGTGACGATTCTTCGCACGTAATTTGAGACGTTCCCGCAGGTCCGTATCCGAACAGTCACAGACGATCACGTGCAGCTTGAAATCGATTTCGGCAAGAGAATCTCGCAGCCGATCCCAGCTGCGGGAGTACATCATCGGGGTGTCAATAATTACGTCCAGTCCCATCTTGAGCTGGAGAGCCGCCAGACGAAAAACGCTCTCTTCTGCGGCCGCACCGAGCTCCGCCGACCATTCCGAACACCATGGCGTGCTCAGCGTATCGGCCAGCGTTTCTTTGACGGAGTCCTTTTCAAGCAGCGGTATGCTCAACTTGCCCGACAGCGCTCGAGCGAGAAAGCTCTTGCCCGTACCCGGAAGACCTGCGATCAGAATGAGTTTTGGTATTCGGACGGTCATTCTCTGTGGGACTCGGGCGGACTGGCGTTCTTTGGGCTTACCGCTTGTCTTAGGTGAAGAGACAACCAAAAACCTCGGTTGTCCGAAGCTCTCATTGGACGGACTCTTGCTCGGGCATTTCGATATCGAATTCTTCGAGAAAGAACTCCGGTGTGCTTGATAGATTCACCGTGGCAACCATTGATTCAACCTCGGGCGAGACACCCGAGATATCCGCGTCAGCCAGAATCTCCGGCCTCTGTCCGTATTTCTCCTGCAGCACCTCGTATTGGGCGAGTACCCGTTCCATGTACTGTTTTGGAAGTCGACGCCCCGTTCGAATTCGCTTCTGCAGGCTTGTCGGTCCGAAATTATAGGCTCGTATTCCGTCTCGCACACTTCCAAACTTCAATATGAGTTTTGAAAGATGGAGGATCCCCAGCCGGACGTTCTGTACCGGATCCAACAGGGTGTCGTGTCCGGACCACTCCAGGGGTTTGTCGTCATCCCACAGCTTCGGGGATTTGTTGATCACCTGTTCAGCCAAATCCTCACCGACAAACGGCATTACCTGCATCAGTCCTGTGGCTCCCACCCTGGACTTCGCATCAGGACGGAAATGGGATTCCGTGACGATCATTGCGATGATCATGAGCGGATCGTATCCGAACCGGCGGCTCTCTTCGTAGATTACCTGAGCCAGTGCCCCCTGCTCTTTCTCCGCCATCGCGCCTTCACTGAAGTCTTTGATCACATCGAGCACCTTGAGTCGTTCTTCCAGCTCCGCGATTTGTCTTTCGAGTTTCTCCCGCTCCATCTCGAACTCGCGCTGCTGCTGCTGGATGCGTTCCTCGGAGGCGGCCAGATCTTTCTCGCTCAGGCCGAGTTTTCTCCGAACGCTCTCTAACTCATTGTCTTTTTTGGTGATGAGGTAATAGGAACCGATTACGTACCCCAGGAAAAGCAAGAGAAGTATTGCGGCTACAGGGGGAGAAAGCTGAATACTGGGACGTTTGCGGCGGAGTGTGTGATACTTCACCATGATCCCTGAACCTGCCCATCGACCCAACCGGGTCTGTCAGATGACTATACAACCGATTAAGTACACAGCGGGGTAACTCAAGGTGAGTTCAGACCCGGTACCCACACCTCTTTATACCATATCATGACCGATGGTAAATCGGAATTGAATACACCTTCCTGAGGCTCCAGGATACGTGGTCCATCGGCGCTCTTCCTGCGTATTCCTTGACAGGTATTGGCCTTTCCAGTACCGTTTATTCTCCGCTCGACAACAAATCAGCGGTCCAATTCACGAAGTCCAGGGCAAGACAGCGAATATCGCCGGCCTTCCCGGAGGAGGAAATCCACATGGTTGACGGCAAGGCTTTGGGGCTTATTGAAACACGAGGCCTCGTAGGCTCGATCGAAGCCGCAGACGCCATGGTCAAAGCGGCCAGTGTCACCTTGATCGGCAAAGAGAAGATCGGTGGCGGGTTCGTCACGGTTATGGTGCGCGGAGATGTTGGCGCCGTGAAAGCGGCGACGGACGCCGGAGCTGCGGCAGCGCGCAAAGTGGGTGAGGTTGTATCCGTTCATGTGATCCCACGTCCACACAGCGATCTCGAAGGTATTCTGCCGCAAAAAGGCTGATTCAACTTCCGGTGCATCGAGCCAGCGAACCGGTGACCAAGGGACGCCACAGGACGGACGGCGGCCGCTGAGTCGCCGGTTTATTCTTTTCCTGTGAAGGCATCGATTATCACGTGGAATAGGAAAGAGTCTCGATGGTGGATCAGATCGATCAACGGACGGTCGAAGAGATTAGCCGGCGGGTGGTCGAACGTCTGCTCCGTGAAAGCCCCGAGATCGCGAACGGTCGAAAACTGGTACCTGTTGGCATCTCGGTACGTCACGTCCATCTCTGTCGGGAACATGTTGATGTTCTTTTCGGCCCCGGGTTCGAACTCGAACCGCGGAACGAACTCTATCAGCTCGGTCAATACGCTTCTCAGGCCACGGTAACTTTGGTTGGTCCCAGGATGCGTTGTATGGACCAAGTCCGCATCCTGACACCCCTTCGACCGGAAACTCAGGTTGAGATCGCCCGAACGGATGCGATCTATCTCGGCCTGAACCCGCCGGTCAAACCGTCCGGGAATCATGAAAATACTCCCGGCATTATTATCGTCGGTCCCAAAGGCGTGGTCCATCTCGACCGTGGCGTTATTCGAGCGAACCGGCACATGCACATTGGTGTCGAGGAGGCTCAGCGTTGGGGAATCTCGGATAACGACATAGTCAAAGTACGTGTTGCGAATCAGGACAAGGTCACCGTGTTCGAGGATGTCCAAGTCCGCGTCAAACCTGAGTTTCGAGCCGAGTTTCACCTCGATACGGATGATGCGAATGCTTCGAGCGTCTCCAATGGTGACCTGGTTGAAATTATTGACTGATATTCTTCCGGGTGTGGCAGTGTCAGCATGGATATAGATCAGTTAACAAAGATCATTACGGAGGAGGTCCAGAGTTATCTGGCGAATACCGGCGACTCTGCGCAGGATCCCGACGCTTGCGCGTGTCCTGCACCCGCGGTTTCCGGCGGTTCCATACAGAATGGCGGGGGCAGCCCCCCGCAGCCTGTGCAAAACAACCCCCAGGTATCGACGCCTTCTCCTCCGCCGCCGCCCGCCCAGAGAATCCTCTGCTTGATCAACGGCGAAATCGAACAGGCTACCCAATTCTTCGCATCTCTCGGCGATTGGGCGAGCGACGGGATCGGAGCAGAAGCCCTCACCTGTGGATGCGCCGATACCGATTCACTGCAGAAAAGGGGAGTCAAAATCCTCTCCTCCGCATCCGAATTGGGAGATCGGAACGCGAATCTGAAATCGTATCGCGCGGTACTGCTCCCGGCACTGGATCCCACTTTGGCCGCCAAAACGGTCATGGGAATCGCAGATGACGAGATCGGCAAGGTGCTCTTGTCAGCCTTGTTTTTCAAAGTTCCGGTTTTCGCCGCGCAGGAACGTTTACTACCGAACTCACAGACCGTTCATGGCAATAACCTACCCGGCATGGCCGACCGGATCGCAGGATACCGATCCGATTTGGAGAGGATGGGCGTTGTCATCGTACCCATGAAAGAAATGTTGTCGCGTGTGCGGTATAATGCCAAAGTCGCTACCCCTGAATCCGGCGAGGTCATTACGCACCTGATTACAGTCGAGGACGCCCGAGATCTTCCAGGCCCGACCGTGCGGGTAGCGCGGGGAGGCCTCGTAACCACAATGGCCAGAGAGCTCCTTGAACAACGGGGAATCACAATAGAGATTGTCGGAGCCGGTTGAGATAAAGAAACTGAATTTCGGATTTGGGGTGTGAATACTCGACTCCAAATCGTGGAGAAACAAATGAAAGAAGCCAGAATAGCCCAGATTGTCCAGCGGGTCCTGAGCGAATTTCAAGGACAGGGAGGAAATGTCGCCAGTGCGCCTGCGGCGCCGGCTGCGCTTCCCGCCCAGGCCGCACCTACTCCGCCATCCGGCACAAGTGCTCCTATGGTGGCGCCGTCCGGAGGCGATGGTGGTGTGTTTGGCGATATTGAAGATGCGATTAAGGCTGCCGCGTTTGCGCAGAGCCAATTGCTTTCCATGGGACTGGATGCCCGAAAGAAGATCGTTGAATCTATACGGCAGACATGTCGAGCGGAAGCGCGCCGGATGGCCGAATTCGCTGTCAGCGACACCGGAATGGGGCGGGCGGATCACAAAGAGATCAAGAATCTTCTCGCGGTAGAGCGAACCCCTGGCACGGAAGAACTGACCACGCAGTGCATTACCGGCGACAAAGGTATGACGTTCATTGAGTATGTTCCTTTCGGTGTCATCGGTTCTATCACACCCTGTACAAATCCTACGTCGACCATTATTAACCACGGGATCGCGATGGTCGCGGCCGGCGACAGCGTGGTGTTTGGTCCGCACCCCGCCGCCGTGCAGTGTACGTTGGACGCAATTCGGACGGTCAACCGGGCCATTGTCCAGGCAGGGGGACCTCCGAATTTGCTGACCAGCATTGCCGAGCCGAGTTTGCGTACGGCCAAAATCCTGATGACCCATCCGAAAATCGACCTGCTGGTCGCCACCGGCGGGGCGAGTGTCGTCAAGGCTGCGATGACCAGCGGCAAAAGGACTATTGCGGCCGGGCCGGGGAACCCTCCGGTTGTTGTGGACGAAACCGCCGATATCCCGAAAGCGGCTCGCGATATTATCGCCGGTGCCAGCTTCGATAACAATATGCCCTGCATTTGCGAAAAGGAATGTTTTCCGGTCCAGGCAATTTACGATCGGCTCCTGGTGGAGATGCAGAACGCCGGAGCGTATCTGATTAATCAGCAGCATGTCGAAGCGCTTTCCAAAATCCTGGTGACCGAAGACGGTCATCCGCATCGAGATTATGTGGGCAAGAGTCCGCAGGCGATTCTGAATGCGATTGGGTTGAATGCCCCCGCCAACACCGACTTGGTGATATGCGAGGTCAGTGAGGATCACGTATTCGTCCAGGAAGAAATGTTGATGCCCGTTTTGCCTATCGTTCGGGTTCCGGATTACAACGCCGCCGTCGAAGCCGCCATACGCTCGGAACACGGCTTTGTCCATACAGCCATCATTCACTCAAATCGGATTGACCGGATTACCGATTTTGCCAGACGTATACGAGTGAATTTGTTTGTGGCGAATGGATCCTGTGGAGCCGTTCTCGGTCACGGCGGAGAGGGCGACACCGCCTTGACCATCGCCGGTCCGACCGGCGAGGGAGCGGCCACCCCGAGAACATTTTCTAAACGCCGACGTATGGCCCTGGCCGGGTCTCTTCGGGTGGTTTAGGCATTCCCAACGATGAATCGCTGGGCTGTTTTCGTCTGTCCTGCGGACAGCGCACGCTTTGCTCCTATGAAAACGGTCGCGCATCCGTCATTGCGAGCGAAGCGAAGCAATCTCAATGCAGAACAGGACAAACAAGAGATCGACACGCTTCGCTCGCGATGACGGTAATCTGACGGGCTGCGAAAAGGCACGTTTTCTTTCTCAAATTACCGGTACCGCCGGTCAGGGTCTCGGGGCGAAACCATTCTGAAAAACAACAAGGTAATCATGAATAGTCAGGAAATTCGCGAACGATATCGAGATTTTTTTGTCAGAAACGGCCATGAACCTTGGCCAAGCGATTCACTGGTACCCAAAAATGATCCCACACTTCTTTTTACTAGTGCCGGAATGGTCCAGTTCAAACCCTATTTTCGTGGAGAAATGGGCGATGTCTTGAAACGAGCGACGACATGTCAAAAGTGTTTTCGGACGTCGGATATCGAAAACGTAGGGTTTACGCATCGGCACCATACCTTTTTCGAGATGCTCGGGAATTTTTCCTTCGGCGACTATTTCAAACAGGAAGCCATCCAATGGGCGTGGGAATTCTCGTTGGACGAGCTTGGGCTCGATCCGAATCGAATTTGGGTGTCGATATTTACGGACGATGACGAAGCCGCCGAATTGTGGCGCAAGGAAGTCGGTTTTCCCGAAGAGCGCATGGTCCGTTTTGGCGTGGAGGACAACTGGTGGCCCGGCCCGGGAATTACCGGCCCGAGCGGTCCCTGTTCCGAACTGTACTACGATATGGGGGAGGAACACGGACCGTCCACGGGACCAAGCGATGATAACCACCGGTATCTCGAATACTGGAATCTTGTCTTTACCCAATTCGATACACGACCGGACGGTTCGCAGCAACCACTCGCCCGCAAAAACATTGACACCGGTGCCGGTCTGGACCGAATTGCTGCGATTGTCCAAGGGAAATTTTCCAATTTTGAAAATGATCTTCTATTTCCCATTATTCAGCATATTGAGGAACGAAGCGGACAGTCGTTCAATGACGATCCAAAGAAAGACATCGCATTTCGAGTCATTGCGGACCATGCACGAGCTACGGTTTTTGTCCTGACCGACAATGTTACGCCCTCGAACACGGGTAGAGGCTACGTACTTCGCCGAATTATGCGACGGGCCATTCGATACGGGCTTGTGTTGGGTATCGAAAATAGTCTTTTGGTACCCGCAATGGAGGTCGCCGCCGATATCGCGCGAAATGAGTATCCGGACCTTCTTGAGCGGTTCGAGTACACAAGCAAAGTCGCCGAGGCCGAGGAGCGGACTTTCCGAACTACGTTGGAGCGTGGTCTGAGCATGTTGGACGAGACTGTACGTTCCATGAAGCAATCGGGACGTACCGTCCTGGACGGGCGAGAGGCGTTCAAGCTCTACGACACTTATGGATTCCCTGTAGATCTTACTTCCGAAATCCTTCGCGAAGAGGGGCTTTCCTATAACGAAGACGAATTCGAGAACGCGATGGAGGAACAGCGCAAACGGGCGCAGGCCGCGTGGAAAGGGTCCGGCGAGGCGAAGGTTGAAATCGATGTGGACCTCCCTGCTACCCGTTTTACGGGCTATGAGTCACTCGGCGAAGAGACGAAAATCGTCGCTTTGTTCCGTGACGGGAAATCGATTGAATCGGCCGCCGAGGGCGATCTCGTCGAGGTTGTGTTGGAGCAGACACCGTTTTACGCGGAAGCGGGTGGCCAAATCGGCGACGACGGCAAGATTACTCAATCAACCGACCTTGAGATCGAGATTACCACAGTTCGAAAAACCGCCGGAAATGTCTACCTCCATTATGGACATGTTGTGAAAGGGATCGCCGCACCCGAAGAGACGGTTACGGCGACTGTCAATCCGGAAACGCGACGCAGGACGATGAGCCACCATACGGCTACCCATCTTCTGCAGGCTTCGCTGCGCGAGGTCCTGGGGGATCACGTGAAGCAATCCGGTTCGGCCGTCGGCCCGGACGCTCTACGCTTCGATTTCACGCACTATGCGGCGGTGACGTACGAGCAAATCCGTG
Organism: uncultured bacterium; assembly: GCA_964612675.1. Taxonomy (GTDB): domain Bacteria; phylum Hinthialibacterota; class Hinthialibacteria; order Hinthialibacterales; family JAKPRU01; genus CAZTDD01. The sequence goes on along the minus strand of CAZTDD010000019.1, from coordinate 1,069 downwards.
AAATCGAGGCCAGAATTAACCGCTGGGTTTGGGAGAACCGGCCGGTTCGGTGGACCGAGTTGTCCATGAAAGAGGCTCAAGACCGAGGGGCGATTGCGCTGTTCGGTGAGAAATACGGCGACCGGGTTCGGATGGTCGAAATCGGCGGATCGATGGATGAGCGGATTAGTGCGGAGCTGTGCGGCGGTACCCATGTCGCTTGCACGGGGGAGATCGGTCCTGTACGTGTTGTGGCCGAAACCGCCATCAGCGCGGGAAATCGACGAATCGAAGCCGTCGCAGGCCCCCCCGCCATCGACTTTACACTGGAGCGAGACAAGATCCTTCAAGCTACCGCACGAATGCTGAAAGTCGGCGAGCAAGAGGTTCCGCCTAGGCTGGAAAAGCTTCTCGAACATAACCGTACTCTTGAGAGAGAGGTCCGGGAGCTGCGAGACAAACTGTTGCGCGGCGAGGCCGTGAATCTCCTCGATGGTGCAGAGACAATCAATGGGGTTACTGTTTTGACCAGGACCATCGAGGCGGAAGGCAAGAAAGAACTCCAGGCCGCAATGGATCAGGCGATTGCCAAGCTGGACAAAGGCATCGTTGTATTCGCAACCGAGAGCGATGGCAAAGTGACCCTGGTGGCGGGAGTCACTTCAGATTTGAAAGACAGCCTTCCGGCAGTTGATTTGGTCAAGAAACTGGCCGGGATTGTGGGTGGCGGTGGAGGCGGCCGGGCTGACAGGGCCCAGGCCGGAGGGAAAGATCCCTCCAAACTGCCCGAAGCATTCGATGCGGTGCGGCAGGCTGTCAAAGATCTTGGTGACTGAATGTCATTATCTTTGGCCATTCATGCCGGACGATTTTCACAGGTTCCACTCCTAACTTCCAGGCTGTGTCATGAGAGGCAAAGTGTACGAAAAAGCGCTTCGTCCTCAAGGTCGAGGGGGTACATAGGGTTTGAAAACACTAGACTTATCAACCCCACCCGAACCCTCCCCAATCTTGATGGGATCGCAAAAAGTCCGGCGGGATGCGGGAAGTGAGGTGTCAACCCCCTCTGAATCTCCCCCAATCTTTGGGG
>CAZTDD010000018.1:20785-71915 GCA_964612675.1 uncultured bacterium | reverse complement strand
AAGAACAAGAAAGAGAAGGGAGTAATTACCTAATGAGACAATCAAGAGTTTTATTACTTGCAGTCGCTTTATGTGCGGTACCGGGCCTGGCATTCGGTCAGAGTTATACGGCGAATTTCGTCTCCGCGCCGCCGACAATCGACGGTGAAGTCGCTGCGGGCGAATGGGATGCCGCCGAGCCTGCAATGGGCGCGGATTGGACCGATCACGCGAGTGGCGCTGCGGCCGATGCGAATGAAATGACACAGGTTCGTGTTCTGTACAGCGTGGACGGACTTTACGTTTTGTACGAGTGCACGGATACGGATGTCATTTCGGTTGTGCTGGGTTCCGAGCGCGGTAACGGCACGCCCGAAGGAACTCCCGGCCGCCAGCCGAGTAGTGAAGTGGGCTGGACGTTCTCCGGCACAGACTATCTGGCCATTTACCTGGATCCAGCGAATGTCGCGGATGACGCTGGGGTTGTCCTGTATGGACTCGATCCGAGTGCGTACAGCTATAGCCTTCAGGCCGAACCGTCTATGACGGCGAATAGCGAATCGGACGATATGGGGAATTCCTACAACTACTCCGAGTTTGGGCGTTATGGCGGTTTCCGTGTTCGAAACGATCCGCCTGTTGAGGTCGACGGCGTGACCTATTACTGGTTCACGGGCGGCGCCTGGGATATCGAAGGTACCCAAATTGCCGACGCGGCCAGCGCAGACGGGTACGTGATGGAATTCTTCATCCCGTGGTCGGACCTGGATCTTCCGTACTATCAATACGTCGGCAGCGCGATCGTTGACAATTTCATCGACCTCGACTCAGCGGACGCGAACATCCGTACATTTGAAGATTCCGCCTGGGGTCTTGCTGCTGTGGACGGCGGTGCGGTTACAGGGATGCCGCTTCCGGGCAGCGTATGGAAAGCTCAGTTTTGCCGTCACTCCGCCAGTGCCGAGCCTGCGTACACGAACTGGGTCGGCGACACCGGCGGATTTGTCAGCCGTCCGTTTGGCGACCTGGTCTTCGGCGAAGCGCCGGCTACGGCTGTTAAAGAGGCGTTTCAGCATTTGAGGTAAGTGGGCAGAGAACCAAAACGGGGGTCGAATGGAGTCTTTCTCCTTCGGCTCTGACTAGTGTTTGCAGTGAAATAGCGTGACTGGTTACAGGGGCGGCGCATCGCATAGTCGGTGCGCCGTCCCTTTGTATCGAGCCCTTTCGGCCCGGCTGTTGTTCCACAGAGAGCGCTGTGTGCCTTATAATAAAGAGCGGGAAAGAAGAATTGTATTTGGAAGGATGGATAGACAGTGCCTGCCAATCTAAGCCCGGAATATTTCGAGGCCGAAAAGGAATACAAAGCGGCGAAGACGCCCGAGGACAAGCTAGCCTGCTTACAGAAAATGCTTTCGGTGATTCCCAAGCATAAGGGGACCGACAAACTGCAGGCTGATTTGAAGCGCCGCATCGCCCAGCTCAAAGACCGTCTGGAACATCGACAGAAGAAGAAAGGTCCTTCTTTCCGAGTGAAGCCTGAGGGGGCCGGGCAGATTATGCTTGCTGGGCCGCCGAACAGCGGGAAATCCGCCCTACTGGCGGCGATGACCAACGCCGAACCGGAGGTCGCCGAATATCCGTTTACCACGCGGGAACCGGTTCCCGGGATGGTTCCTTATAAGGACACGCAGATCCAACTTGTCGATCTTCCGCCCGTATCACGGGATTACTGCGAGAGCTTTGTGTTTGACAACATCAAGGCCTCAGACGGAGTTCTTGTGGTCGTCGATCTACCGACGGGCGATCCTGTAGAAGAGTTCAATGAGGTTCTCGAAATCCTGAGAGAGAAGCGAATCGAACTGGTTCATCCGAGTGAAGAGATACCGGAGCTCGAATCCGGCGTACCTCCCAAACGCGCGATGTTGGTGTTTACGAAGTCGGATGCCGATCCGGACGGCGAACTGCTCGAATTGGTAAACGAAATGCTGGAGACGGAGCTGCCGGTCCATGTTGTATCCGCACAGGACAAATCGGGACTCGAAGGCCTGGCGGAGGCGATGTTCGCTATGCTGTATGTGATTCGTGTGTATTCGAAACAGCCGGGCAAAGATCCGGATTTGGACGCTCCCTATACCGCACCTATTGGAACGGACGTCCTGGCCTTTGCGACTCAAGTTCACAAGGATTTTGCGGAGAATCTGAAGGAAGCGAGAATCTGGGGGAGTGGGAAGTTCGACGGGCAGGTGGTTCAGCGGGACCATGTGCTCGAGGATGGAGATATTGTGGAACTTTCTACGTGAATCTCACCAAGGATTCTGCTACCCTTTCACGTGTTTGGTTTCCATAGTCCTTAACCGTTTGTTGGATTTGCACTCTATAAGACGGTGTCTTTGTCCGGCACCCGGAGGACGGCACATCCTTCCACATGTCTAACCTGGCCAAAGCCCTCGCTACGCTTTTCAACATTCGTTCTGGAGAAGGTGTGGCTGTCGCTCTCCTTTTCGGTCACGCGTTTTTCATCGGTGTTGTGAATGTTTTTTTCCAAACACCGGCGAGTGCGTTGTTTCTGAGTCGAGCGGGGGTCGAGACTCTTCCGTATGTTTATGTTTGCACCGCAGTTGTAGCGGTTCTACTCGGTATGGCCTACCAGAGGATGGAAACACGGTTTCCTCCACCGCGCCTTTTTGTTGGCGCTCTTGTTTTTCTCTTTGTTACCATACTCGGCCTGTATTTCGCTTTGCGGCTGTATCCGACACGGTGGCTCGCCATCGCTCTTATGATCTGGCAAGAGGTTGTATGGATTGTGGAGGAGCTCGAGTTTTGGGCTCTTGCAGGCTTTCTGTTCAATGTCCGGCAAGGAAAGCGCCTATTCGCACTTGCGTGGTCCGGTGAGATTGTCGCTTCGATCCTGGGCGGTTTTCTGGTTCCCGGATTGGTTGGCATTGTGGGAACCGAGAACCTCTTCCTGTTCGCGACCGGCGGCGTTGTCGGTTCGCTGTTCTTTCTTGTTTTAATTCTGAAGCGTTTTCGGGATTGTTTTTACGAACCAAAAGACGGAGAACAAGCGGACGAGGGTGAACACGAGCCTTTCTTTCATCTTTTTAAGAACCCATATCTCGCCCTGTTCTTCGCGGTGTCGGTTCTCTCGATGCTTGTCTTCCAGTTTGTTGACTACATATTCTACGACCAGGTAGAACAGAACATACTGAACGAGGCGCAGCTAGCAAGTTTCTTTGGTGTATTTTTCGCGGTTCTCGGCATTGTGAATCTGGTGATGAATGCGTTTGTTTCGGGACCGGTCCTCACGCGATTCGGTCTTCCCGTAGGTCTGCTGGCGCTTCCCGTTGTGGTTGCCTTTGGGATGGGTGCTGCGGTACTACTGCAGCTTCTCTTGGGGGCGGCGGTTTTGTTTTTCTGGCTGCTGGTCGGGACGAAGCTTCTGGACGAGGTTCTCCGTGTGGCGATCGAAGGCCCGGTCAATCGAATCCTCTATCAGCCGCTTCCGCCGCGACGGCGGTTGCGCGTTCAGACTGTCCGGGAATCGATGGTGGAAACGACAACAATCGGTGTGGCGGGGTTGTTTTTGTTGATTCTCGTCAATTATTTCTCGTTCAGTACGCTCACGTTGTGTTACCTGGTCCTTGCGATTGTTGCGGCGTGGATTGTCGGTGCCGTCTTTCTGCGCCGAAAATACACTGAAGTACTTACTGCGGCATTGGGGCGGAGACGGATCGGCGAAATCGATTTTACACTCAGTGACGCGTCCAGCATGGATGTTCTCATGCAGGGGCTTCAGAGTTATGTCCCCGCGCAAGTGATTTACTGTCTCAGCGTTCTTCAAGAGCATGAGCATCCACTGCTGCCGGATTTTCTCGGCCTTCTGTTGGATTATCCGTCAGCCGATGTGCGGGAACACGTACTTACGCTTATCGAAAAGACCAATTGTGTAGAGGTAATGGACGGTGTCGATTGGCGAATCAATACGGAGCCGGAGTCTCATGTGAAAGGTGTCGCGATACGAACGCTTTGTGCCCTCGGAGAGTCCGAGGTTTTGGAACGTGTTGCTCCCTTCCTGAAGGATCCGGATGACAGCGTGCGTGAAGGGTGTATTGTTGGTCTTCTTCGAAGCGGTGGAATTGAGGGCGTGTTGTTAGCGGGCGAGGATTTGAACCGAGCAATCGACTCTTCCGATCCCGCGCAACGCCGTTTCGCAGCCCGTGTGCTGGGGGAAGTGGGAATCACGAGCTTTTACCGACCGCTTTTTCGTTTATTGCGGGACGAAGATTTTGGAGTTCGCACCGAAGCGTTGAAGGCTGCGGGCAAGCTAAAGAACTCAAAGCTCGCTCCAGCGATTGTAGAGAATCTCACGGTGGCGGAAGTGTCTCGGTTTGCGGTTGGGGCCTTGATTGCCATTGGGGATCCGGTTTTGCCTGAGCTGGACAAAGCGCTGGCCGATGCGGAGCACGCCCACCTGATGAAGGGACGCATTATCCGAATCTACGGCCATATCGGTACTCCTACGGCAATCGAGCAATTGAGAGCGCGGATCGACAAATCCGATGTCGAACTCCGTATGTATCTACTGATATTGCTTGCGCGATGGGGATATCAAGCGCACGACGATGAACAGGAGGAGATCCTTCGAGTGATCTACGACGAGGTCAACGAGGCGGCCTATCTGTATGCCAGCCAGCTGGATATTGCCGGAGGTGAACCGTGGCAGATGCTTTGGCATGCCCTTGATCGTGAGGCGAAGGACGTCCGAAGAAGAGTGCTCTATCTGTTGTCGTTCGTTTATCCATCGCAGACCATACTGAGCGTGCTGCCCATGTTTGAAAGTGAATTCGCGGATAAGCGAGCGTACGCCCTCGAAGTGCTGGACAACATCCTGGACCAGGATGTGAAGTCAATTGTATTCCCGGTTATGGACGATCTTGCTCCAGCGGAGCGGCTTCAGCGCCTGGTCAGCCGGTTCCCTCAAGAGCGCAAAGACCGCAGCGAGCGGCTCAAAGACCTCATCGTTCGATCGACCTACGCTCAAAACGTGTGGACGAAATCCCTGTCGGTTTATCTGGCCGGCAAACAGCCTGCACCGGAGTTTCGAGAGCCGATCGTTTCTATTATAAGCGATCCGGACCCGTTTGTTCGTGAGACAGCTCTCTGGAGTCTCGCTCAGATTGATCCGGACAACATGACGGACTATTTGGCCGATTGCCTGACCGACGAAAACGAGTCGGTGTCGCGGCTTGCATGCTTACTGATGGATTCGGAGAAACCTTGATCAGCCGACTTATGAGGTAGGAAACATGCACCTGACAATCGAAAAGATTATGGTTCTCAAATCGCTCGATATCTTCTCCGAGACACCGGAAGAAGACCTGGTTGAAATCGCTTCCGTGCTGAAGGAAGTCGAAGTGAAATCCGACGAGAAGATCATCGAAAAAGGAGAGTTGGGAACGTCCATGTACATTATCGTCCAGGGTCAGGTGCTTGTGCACGATGGGGACATCGATCTGGCGATATTGGGGGAACGGGAAGTGTTCGGGGAAATGGCGGCTCTGGACCCGGAACCGCGTTCCGCCGATGTGACGGCTGTTATGGATACCGACTTGCTCGAGCTGAGCGGAAGTCATCTCCACAACCTGATTGTTGAACGCGGTCAGGTGGCCTGGGGCATCTTGAAGGTACTTTGCCGACGACTGCGCAAAACACTGCGTGAGAAACAAAACGAACCGGCACTTTAACTGTCACAAGAATCAATTGACGCTGTAGCACACGCGAAGACCGGCTGTTGTATAGAAAATACGGCGTACAAACGGAAAGCCGCCGGCTCTTCGCAAAGGATTGAGGTTGGATACCCGCGCCGTCAACCAATGCCCGCCGCGAGCGACTTTATACAGACCAACAGGATTTTTGATTATTCTCCTGGATAACTCCTCCTCTGTAAGCCCCTTTGTGTCGAACCACTGCTGACACCATTCCTCGACATTGCCGCACATATTGTAACATCCGAAGAAACTCCTGCCTCTCTCATAGGATCGGAACGGGGCCAGGGGTCGGTAGCCATCCAGGAGACCGGTCGGATACCAGGAGCCCTCGGCTGTGTCGCCGAAATTGCAAAGCTGCGGATCCCATTCATTTCCCCAGGGCCATTTTCGGAAGTCAGGACCGATAGCGGCATACACCCACTCAAGTTCGGTCGGGAACCGATAGTCATGCCGGGGATCGATTGATTTCAGCCAGTTCAGGTACGCTTCGGCTTCGTACCAGCTCAAGCCAATGATCGGCTGACGCCGTTGTTGGGGACGATACTTATACCCGGGTGGCCAACTGATCGGTTGGGTCCAGTCTCCTTCCACACGATAATGCCAGCCTTCTGGTGACCAGAATTCCTTTCGCTGATATCCTCCATTCTCTGCGAAGTCGCAATACTCTTCGGTGGTGACCTCGTAGCGGCCGATGGCATATGTCGCCAGCCGGACAACCGCCGGAGCACCGGGAATTGAATCGCGAACCCGCTCGGGAAGGACGCACTCGGTCGCACCGATGACGATCATCTCGGGGACTCGAAACTCTGTTGGCTCAACTGGTTCCGAAGCACCGAGGTCTGAAATGAGAGAGAGAAAGAGAATACAGGCAATCAGCGCGATCCAATGGCGCTCGCCTTTGACGTATGCCTTCATTGCGATAGGGATTCTGCGTCTCTTTTACGTTTTTCAAGTCCCTTTATATACAACAGATCTCTTTCGAAATCTGGGGTACGGGCGCGAGTTCTGGAATTACGGAGCCCAGATCTACAGCGTGATGCCGGAAGATTTCTCTCCGGCACCTTACCAATATTTCTGGAGCACGCACGGGTACACCTATCCCTCGACGGCGCTGGCGTTCTTTGCAGTGGCTGGTGTGCTCTGTCCGGGGATTTTCCACGCGAAACTACTCCTGTTCCTCTGCACAGTGCTGAATGCCGGGATGATCCACCGAATGACCAAGGACCGATGGTTGACGTTATTGTATTGGGCGAATCCAATATCCATTTGGTTCGGTTCATACGAAGGGCAGTTTGAGCCGTTTGTTTCGACGTGGGTGATTCTGGGAGTTTGGTTTTTGCGCTCGCGGTCACCGTGGGCGATGCTTTTTTTGGCGATGGGGATTCAGGCGAAGTTTCTGCCGCTGTTTCTGCTGCCTACATTCTTTCTAACGGATATCAAACGGCCGATGCAGCAGTGGGTCTCGGAAATCGCGATCTATGTGGTGAGTTTTGTACCGAGCATTGTTCTCACGCTGACGGGGGAGTATATCTTCGGTTTGTTCTCGCCGTCTTATATCCCACCTGTGAACCATATTCCGTGGAACATTTCGAACCCCGACAACTTCCGGCCGCAACCGGATTGGCTGATCTATGTGAACGCGATCGCTTCGAAAGGGACGTTGATCGTTTTGGGGATTCTGATGTACTTGCGATACCGGAAGCTTTCGGAGCACCCGGAAGAGCGGACAACCAGCAGCGGTGTTTGGGACAGCGTTTTGGACTATTTGCCCGCCATCCTATTTATCGCCTTTCTAAAGTCGTCACCGATGACGCGTTGGTGGCATGTGATGCCGCTTCCCGCGTTTGCACTGACGATCCAAGACCCGACTCATCGCAGGATTGTGTTCTTCTGTGCGTGTCTTTTCGGCGGCTTGTCGATCCACACCATGTTGTTTGGCCCTGTGGTGCAGCCGAACTCTAAAGAGACGATGGAGATACTGGGGATTTGTTTTTGGGGGTTCTGATGGGGGAAGCCAAATTCAATCCCGTATCGTCATTTTATTGGAACGGAGTGCTTGGAGATCATATCGACCTCGCCCTGGTGCGGAAGCGGGTTGTATAATAGAGTGGCGTGGTGATTTGAACATTTGTACCAGGAAATAGTATGACATATTCGATCACTTAATGCTTGTCGCGAACTTCGTTTGTAGGTATGAGGGATAAAGAGTAAATGAACCTGATCCTGGGGGCCATTCCACGGCTTGAATCGCGTCGGCAACCTGAGAATAGACTTTTTTCCATTCACGGCTTTGTCTGAAATCGCCGACATCTATCAAGTACCGCACTTCAACTATTTTCATTCAGTCACGACCTGTTTTTTTTGCATCCGCAAGTTGCTTTTCGACCAAGGCCAGCATCTCAGATGGAGAAACACCCAACGCTGCAGAAATCTGAAAAACCGTCTTCAGAGATGGACTTTTCTCTCCCCGCTCGAGAAGGCTGATGTACGTGCGGTGATAGCCGCTCTCGAATCCCAATTCCTCTTGTGAAAGACCCCTTTTGCGGCGAGCCCTTTGCAGAACTGAGCCAAATACTCTTTCAAGAGAAATATCCGTCGACATTCACATCGCCTTTTCTTCGAATGTGTCAATGATGAGTTTCTGCAGACTAAAAATCTACAGACTATAGTATTCAGTCACCGCTTTTGTGCTGTTTGATCGGGGCGGGAGACATCGATAAAGATGGGCGCTTTTGGAGAATCTGGAGAAGCGACTATGGCTTTGATACGGGTTGCTTTTGAAGCCGAGGCGCTAAGCACGATAGACCCGACCTTCAGGTAGCTTTGATCCTGTTTGAAGGTTATCGCCATTGATAGGGAAGAATATCCTTGGGCCGGTTCTCTTCCTACTGCTAAATCATCGAGAATGACGAGAGAATCGAAACGCTCAAGAAACTCAGCCCGATAGCCCTGAACTCGGGAAACTTCGCCGATGATGAGTGGGCGGCCGTGTCTTGTTTGGCGGGCCATGTGAAGGCCGACCCGTGAGCTCGGGGTGAACGGCAGCTCGAGGACGGCACCGTCGGTTTGTTTTACGGTTTCAATAACCGCGGGATCGGGTTCCCAGACCTCCGACGCACGGACAGGCCACGGACCGAACGGGGGCAGCGATTGCTCGAACCAAAACAAAGCAGCAACCAAAATGAGTATGGATCTTTGTATAAGGTTCGGGGATCGTGAGTCGAATTCCTTCGTCATCCACTCGCCGATCCTTAACGCACCCCGGACGGCAAATGGAGACAAACAAATCAAACACGCGTACATGAAACGTGTATACACCTTCATGTGCGCAAATCCCGGAATCAGACGGAACAGATAACCCGGTAGTAAGAACAGCGTGGGTTTGTCGGAGATCTTTAGAAACGGCCCCAGCGATAGAATGGCATACATGACGGCTATCCCCAGCAACAGCGATTTGCCCTCCTGCTTACGAATGGAACCAAGGATGACAAGCAACAGAAAAAACAAACCGAGCTGCGCGCTGAATTCAGGTGCAGGTTGCGCCGACATAAAAGGTCTAACCAGGTCTTCAAGCGACATGGACCAATAGACTGCCACAGGAAGTGGAATCGGGTCGGGTTCGACGGATCGGCCCGGCAACGGCAAATAAAGATAGAGGAAAACAACCAGTCCCACACATGCCAGGGGAATGATCCCGGGAAGTGTATCCCGTACGCTCCAATCCTTCCGCCAAGACAGCGTAACTCTGACGATCCAGTAGAGACCGACAATGATCCCGTAATACCAGCAGGAGAATGCGGTCAATAACCACAGCCCGGAGCAAATCGATATATCTTTCAGCCGCCTTCGTTCAACGAGTCGGTCTATCGCCCAGAAACACCACGGGATCCCTGCCGTGGTGAAAAGGTTGAGATGATCGAGATGAGCAAACCGGTAGGCGGAGAAGGTAAGAAAGAAACCGGCAAGCCAGGCGCCTTCCCGAGAGCCAAGCCAACGCTTGGACCAGAGTGTTCCGCCGATACCGGTGAGTATCGCCCAGAGAAAAAAGGCGACACCGTAAGCCGCGAACGGACCGGCGGCAGAGGTCACCGGAGCGAGGAGAATTCCGTTGGTTAATGAGAGTGAATGATGAACCAATGGGCATCCGTCGGGATGAAAGAGCAGGGGAGTCCAGCGGGGATCGGTACCGGATTTGAGACACTCGCCCGCCCACCAGAGGTTCCAGACATTTGCGCCTCGGTCACCAACGGGAGGCGATGCCAACAGGCCGGGATGGAGTATCGCCGGCCAGGTGACAAACGCCAGCAGGATCAGGTATACTGTTCCAACGGTAGCCAAGTAACTCAGCGAAACACCTTCATTCGCCATTGAATTATCCATCGATCACGTCTCAAGAGAGCAGTCTTCCAGCCCGGGATAACCCGTCCGCAGGTTTGTTGGTTGACTGCGTTGCTGTTTTCGTTCTTTCATTTGTGTTCTATGCGATCAACCTGCATCCAGCGTTGCCGTGGGGAGACGGACCCGAGCTTATCACTGCGTCAGTCGTACTCGGAGTTCCCCATCCGCCCGGCTATCCTCTGTATGTTCTGCTCGGCCATTTGGCTTATCTTGTGCCGCTTGGCAATGCCGCATTCCGCCTCAACCTTTTGTCCGCGTTTTGTGGGGCATTCGCTCTGGCAATTCTTCGGTGGTCGTTAAGTCTACTAACCAGAGAGCCGAGCAATATCGTCTCTCGTGCCGCATATACAGCCGGCACTTTGCTGTTGGGCACTCTTACGGTTTACTTTTCCGCTGCCCGGTCCGCGGAGGTCTATGCTCTCTTTGCGGTTTTCGTATCGGTTTGCATTCTTTTCGTGTTCCGCTTATGGCGAGAGCATTCGATCTCCGGGCATCTGGTTTGGTTTGTTGCCGGGCTGGCCATATTACATCACTATCTTATCCTGCCGCTATTGGTCTGGTTGATCCTACGTGTGCGAAAATGGAATCCCGTGTGTGCTTTGATTCCTCTTGTATTGGTCTTCGTACCACTCATGCGCTCGCAGGCCGGCGTTGAGCTGGACTGGTATCATCCCGCTGATCTCCATTCTCTCGGACGACTTTTCTTGGGCGGCGAATTCGCACAGAATCTGGCCACCGGATGGACGGTGTTTCGGATACATCCAGTCCAGTCCGTTGCTGCTGCTGTCACGGGACTGTTGTCGGTTTGGGGATTATTGTTGCCGTTTGTCTGTTTGGGAGCATGGAGTCTCTTTCGCCGGTCGAGGGTGCGCGCCTTTGAGTACCTTGCCGTTCTGTTCGCCTACGCGCTGTTTTATCTTTTCTATCTGGTGGGCGATCGGGAAGTGTTTTTGTTGCCCTTCGCCATTTTGGCTACGCCTTTGTTGTGCCTCGGTGTTGAGTGGACAATCAACGCCGTGGGCCGCGGTCTCTCATCCCGAGGCCGGAATCTGCTCTGTGTTTTGGTTCTTCTTGTTCCGTTCTTGCAGGCACAGCTGGCTACACTCACTCTGGAAGAAACCGACCCGATGGAAGCGTTTCGGTACAGCGATCGGGTCCTGGGGGTCTTGCCGCCGAATGCGGTCTTGCTGGCAGGTCTCCATGAATCGTCGCAGGACAACGAGGTGTTTCCGTTGGTGTACCAGCAAGTTGTAGAGCGTCGTCGGCCCGACGTGGATGTGATCGGGACCGGATTCCTTGCATTGCCGTGGTATCGCGAAGCACTTATCCGGCGTGGACTGGAACTGGATTTGAAGAGACTTCCTTTAGGCAAATACACCTCTGCGCGTGAATGGTACGAGGATGTTTGGCGGGGAGTTGTTTCTGTTGTTGATCGGCCGATTTGCTCGACTGTCTCACCTGCGTATGTCGCCGAGACCCGCGGTGTGGATGCTTGGAAAGAGTGCGATTCGCGTCTTCTGCTTCAGCTGCCTTCCTTTGCCGAAACCGAGTATTCACCGTATCTTCCTTGGGGAACAGTGTTTTTGCTTGATGCAGGTGAGAAATGAACGGCAGACCACCCGCGGAGCCACAATCGGCAGACATGGAGACAAAACTCCGCCCCATGCGCTGTTTGGTCATCGCCATCTCGGTGGCTGTTCCTCTTTTCATTTCCCCGATTTCCTTCGATTCGTACCTGCTGCCAAAGCGAGTTTTGTTTCAGATCCTCACACTTGCACTGGCCGGTTTGTGGATCGGTTCGTCGTTTCGCGTGGGCGTTTCCCGGCGTGATCCGCTCTGGGTTCCTCGGGGACTTTTCCTCGGATGGTGTTTAGTCTCGATTGTTTTTGGATTCCACTCATTGCGGCAGTTGAGAGACTTCGGCGGTCTGCTGTTGGCCGTTGTCTTTTGGGCGATTTCAAGGAATCTCTGGCATAATCCGCGTGACCGGCTCAATCTGGTAGCGTGGCTCCACCTTCCGGCGTTTCTCATAGCTTTATATGCCGTTTTTCAAGATTTCGGTATCGATATCGTTCATCCGACGGGAGGAGTAAACGACTGGCGGGCGCGGATTGTCTCTACGATGGGGAATCCCAATTTCGTCGCGGGGTATCTGGCCATTCTTTTTCCCGCATTAGTCGCTCGCGCCTGCCACCCCAGGTCTTCTCGGAAATGGTTCTGGGCGGTCGGGGTTCCTGTTGTGTCGCTATGTGTCGCGGTATTTGTTGTGACCTTTTGTGTAGGGGCATTCATTGCTCTGGTTTTGGCACTAATTACCTGCTTCTTCTTTCCTTCAGTTCTCCGGCGCTTCTACGAGTTGCGGAAGGGCCGTGTGGCTGTTCTGGGAGCGATCGGCTGCGCTATTCTGGCGTTTTACTGTACCGATAATCCGTATAACGGCCGTGAAGGAAGCGTTCTCGATCAGGCACAGGCCTCGCCTCAATGGCGAACAGGTTTTGCGGCCCGTCAATTCAACTGGCGCACAACCCGGTTGATGATTGAAGAGCACCCGATTACCGGCATCGGATTCGCCAATTTCCAGGCGTCTTCCATGACCTATCAAGGCAGGAACTACGCCCGGCAAGATCGAGAACACGGCAGTGCCATCGTTAAGCTCGTCGATCAACCCCACCATCAACTCCTGGAAACAGCCGCAGAAACGGGGATTCCTGGGGTCTTCTTTCTGCTGTGGTTGTTTGTTGCGATCATTCGAGCCGCTTTACGAGCTATTCGGTCGAGGAATACAGAAGATTCCTGTTTACTTGCAGCGGCTTTTCTTGGATTTCTGACCGCAGCATACCATTCCTTATCGAGTTTCCCTTTTCATCTTCCTGCAAGTACATTGGCAACCTTGGTTTGGCTCTCCATCTTATTGCCTGGAAGAGATGAAGAACCTGAAGTGGTCCATCAACGATCTTTTCGACCTGCCTATTTGATTGTCCTGCTTGCGGTGCTGGCGATCCCTTTCTTGCTGGTCTATATCTCAAATGTATATCTTCGAAAGGGATATGAGGCGGGAGAATACGGTGTGTACGATCTCCAGACGGCTGTGGCCCTCGATCCTCTCGATTACATGAACTATCACATGCTCGGCCGTGCATACCACGCGAGAGGGGACCTGGAGCGAGCGGCAAATGCCTATTTGAATGCGCTGAGACTGCAAGATGATTTCGCGACCCATCTGGCCCTGCGGGATGTTTTCGCGGAACTTGGGGCAATGGAGATTTTGATCGAACAGCAGAAGGAACTCATACGCCTGAATCCCGGGTACATTCCGTACCGCGAGCAGTTGATGAAGATGTATGAGGCGCGCGGAATGGAGGAGAAAGCGGAGGACGTGAGGCGGAGTATTGAAGCCTTGTCTGGTTCCGAGTAGTCTTGTTAGGCTGCTTCCTGCTTTCGAGTTCAATCCGGTGGGGGCTCGATGACTCGACATTCGTTGTGCCGGATACTGAGGTTCTACGGCTTGATGGACAAATTCGATTCACAACGGAGTTTAATCGCCGATTCCTTTGTCTTGTGGGTATACTAAGAATACAGGCGTTGGGCTGTCCGTACCGACCTGCGCAACGTCGGACAATACAATCCGGAGCGGGTGACCGGATTGCAGAGCGTGTCGATGAAAGGTTTTGCCGTCACATTTCCAAGCGATCCAGCATTGTGGGCTCATGTACGCCTTATGCTCAAAGGCCTCCTTGAAATGCTGATGATTCCACCCCGCGACACGAATCTGATCACTCTCGGCGTTGATGAAGCGTTCACCAATATTATGCAGCATGCCTATGAAGGCATGCATGACGGGAGGATCGACCTTCGAATCGACTATCACGATAACCGACTCTTTGTTGAATTACGCGACTATGGCAAACGAGTACCTCGCGATGAGATTCGTTCGCGCGACCTGGAAGACATACGGCCCGGCGGATTGGGCGTGCATATCATTCATTCGGTCTTTGACTGGGTCGAATATGACTGTTCCTGCCCGGAAGGGACAATCCTCCGTCTGGAGAAAGACCTCACAAAACCCGTGCTTGGGGAGTCCCGTCCCGTCGGTTGAATACCCTCAAGTACTCAGAAAAGGGGAACCCATGGTGGAAAGTACGAAGACAAAGCGCCACGTGACAATTCTGCGTCCCGAAACGACGGTTCTGCTGATTATTGACATTCAGGAGAAACTCGTCCCTGCAATCCATGAGGGACCGCGCGTCATTGAGGAGACAGTCCGCTTGATCAATGGATGCAAAGCGCTCGACGTTCCCGTAATCGCAACCGAACAATACCCGAAAGGGCTCGGACCGCTCGTATCCGGTGTTCGTGACGTGCTCGAACCGGATGCGATTTTCGAGAAATCGGATTTCAGCGGGTGCGGTTGTAGCGAGGCAATGCGAGCTCTTGAAGAGATGGGGCGCTATCAGGTTCTTCTCGCAGGAATCGAAGCCCACGTCTGTATGGTTCAGACCGCGCTGGATCTGCTGGTTCACGAGTATCAGGTACACGTTCCGGTTGAAACGACTTCTTCACGCCGACCGGAATCCTGCGCGGTTGCCATCGAACGGATGCATTCCGCCGGGGCGATTGTGACAACGCTGGAGTCGGCGCTTTTCGAGATGCTGGTGCGTGCCGGGACACCGCAGTTCAAAGAGATTTTGAAGATAATCAAATGATCCCTCCCTCCGACCTTCTCCCAGCCTAGGCGGTAACCACAAATGGGTGGAGCTGCGCTAAGCAACACAGAGGAGGCATGATTCTCTCACGTTTGAGCAACCCCCTCCTACACCTCCCCCAGACTTGGGGGAGGAGACCGCGCGACAGGAAGCTAAGATAGCGCTAAGTCGTAGGGTGGGTTCACGGGCGTCATCTGGCACTGCGGTGCTCGGTTAATGTTTGCTGGAGCCTGTAGCCCACCAACTGGTTGATCCGAACTTCGTTGGAGGTTCTACGCTCAAGATCAAGAGTGTTGGTGCGACCTCCCAACAGATATTGGTGGGCTACGGGCTTAGGTGATAATGAGTCGGAGGGCATATTTCGACACGACGCCCGTGAGCCCACCCTACAATCTGTAGTTTATCTCGGACGAATCAAATCGCCCGGGATAAACCCGAGCGTTACTGCCGGATTTAGGGGTAAGCGAGTTGTCAGCCAATCTCAGGTACTTTGCAGGACGCGGTATCCGATGTCGGTGCGGTAATAGGCACCTTCAAACGAGATCCCGTCAATAATCGCATACGCACTCTCTCTCGCCTCGTGGAAGTCCTTTCCCGTACCAGTGACGCCGAGTACGCGTCCGCCGGCAGTGACAACCTGTCCGTCCCGCATGGCTGTGCCAGCGTGAAAGATCATGCCCTTTCCGTTTGTGTCCTGGTCGAGTCCCCGAATGATCTTCCCCTTTTCGTAGAGGCCGGGGTAACCTTTGGAGGCGATGACTGCGCATAGGGCTGCGCCCGATGGTGATACGACGCGGTCTTCTTTGAGCGATTCGGTTGCGGAATCTTCAAGTAAAGGAACAAGATCCTCTCCCAGAACAGGGAGCACGGCCTGTGTTTCGGGATCTCCGAACCGGCAATTGAACTCGATGACATTTGGGTCGCCATCCACCATCATCAATCCTGCATAGAGCACGCCCCGATACGGACAGCCTTCCGCTTGCATTGTGCGAATCGCAGGGCGTAGAACAGTGTCGACGATCTGTTGTAACAGCGGGTCGGTAACGAGCGGTACCGGGCTGTATGCGCCCATTCCTCCGGTGTTCGGGCCGGTATCTCCTTCTCCGATAGGCTTGTGATCCTGAGACGGCGGGAGTACGACCATGCGATTCCCGTCGGTGATTGCCAAAATCGACGCTTCCGGCCCGGTAAGGCGTTCTTCCACGACGACGCGTTGTCCGGCTGCGCCGAAGGAAAGATCGACCATGCATTTTTTGACCGCCGCCAAGGCTTCTTCCCGGGAGTCGGTAACGATGGCTCCTTTCCCGGCGGCGAGTCCGTCCGCTTTGACAACGACTTTCTTGCCCGCTGAGATGAACCGTTCGATGGCGGACTGTGCCTCATGAGGGGTGTCGCATACAGCGAAATCGGCGGTCGGTATACCGGCGCGCTTCATCAGTTCTTTCGCATAGACCTTGCTGCTTTCGATTCTTGCGGCCGCCCGGGATGGACCGAATCCTCGGATGCCGCGTTCCGAGAGACGGTCGATAATCCCCTCTGCCAGGGGCGCTTCCGGTCCCACGACAACCAGATCGATCTTGTGATTCGCTGCCCATTCGGCGATATCGTCCGCGCGGCCGCTGCCGACGACGGCCAGTTTTGCGTGGTTAGCGATTCCCGGGTTCCCCGGTATACAGAACAATTCGGATACTTTCTGTGATTGGGCGATCTTCCAAGCTAATGTGTGTTCTCGTCCACCGCTGCCAACGAGTAATACCCTCATACTGGACCTCCAACAACTGGATCTATAAACGGGCCGAAGAGCACGTTCAAACATGCTTGAATGCCGACTTGGCAATCTCTATCGTCTTCGTGCGAAGCGAGCCATAACGACCAACCGGAGAACGCTCCTTGAATATCACCGGTCAGCCAACTTGTCAGTGCTTCGTCCTTGGTCAGAACGTCGAGTTTTTCTTGCGGAATTCCCTCCAGGATCTTGTCGGCTTCCACGTATTTTCCGTTTAAAAGGAACGAAGCCAACACCATCCGTACCTGATCTTCATAGTGTGGCCCTCGTTCCGCGTCAGTGAATAATTGAACGGCTGTCTCCGCAGCCTTTCCGGTGTCGCCCTGCTGTATCCACATGCCGAATGTTTTGGATGTAAGCTCAAGGTTATCCGGTGCCAATTTGAGATGCTGTTTCAGTACATGGAGCACCGCATCGGGACGATCCTGGCTCAAGTAGAACAGACCGAGCCCGTACCGTTTTTCGGTGTCTTTTTCATCGAGTGCGCACGCGACGGATAGATAGAAATTCGCGTCTTCGATGTGGTTGTTCTTCCAGGCCACGCCTCCCCGGTTGTAAATGAAATCTGCGAAGTTTTGTTCCAATCCGATGAACCGGGCATGGGTTGTATAATAGAGTTCCATCGTGGCCTGATCGTCGCCGTGTTCATGGTACAGCTTGCCCAGATCGGCCACCGCTTCGTAATTCATCGGGTAGATCTCCAACCCTTTCTTGTGACTCTCGACGGCCTTCTGGAAGTGAACATCATCTCCCGTGGCCTGCCAGAGAACGGTATGGCAGCGAGCGAGCAGATGGTACATCCCGTGCCAAACATAGGTTTGGAGAGAATGCTCGATGGCGTCAATTGCTTCTCTATACAGTTCGGTCGCACCTTGGACCTGGTGAACCATGCTGGCGTAGGTATAACAAATTCGCGCGTATTGAAGGACAGTCGCCGGATAGTACGGATCGAGTTCCATACTTTTCTCCAGCGTTTCTTTTCCTTTCCGGATGGCGGTCAGGGCGGACTCCATGTCGCCCCTGTTTCGGTACGCCTCCGCCCACCGTTCCCAAGTGACCGCACCGGCCCGAAATCTCTCCAAAGTCTGCTGGCCGCTCTCGGGAGGTGCGACCATTTGTCCGATGAGAATATCGGCGCTCACAAAACGGGTCACAGGACGTGTCGCGACGAACAGAAAGAACAATCCGAGGATTGCGGCGACCCAACGGACTGAGGGGCCGGAAAACTCAATCTCAGGGTCTCGTTGTCTGCGTCCTATAAGAAAGAGTCCCCAATTCGCAATGAAGGGACACGCGGAATCGGCGGCATGAAACGGGAAATAGACCAATCCATGGGCCATGGTCCCTGTCATCGCCGCCAGACCGACCACCCCACTGATAAGTCGATTGTCGGCATTCAGAAAGCGCCAGATTTGTCGGATATGTATCAATATCATCCAGAGCAAGAGGAAGAACCCGATTAGCCCGAGTTCCGCACCTAGTTGCAGATAGTCGGAGTGAGAACGCTGGGTGTGTTTATCGATATGAGGCAGGCCGAGTCCGGTATCCGGGTGCGCGGTAAACCAATTTCCCTGATAGTAGGGGTACTGATGCGACCATGCCGCGAAGCCGACGCCTTGCACCGGATTCTCCTGCACCATCGACAGCGACATTGTCCACACACGGGGATAGGTGCCGGAGAAGGCGTTCTTGAGGTCTTTTAGTCGGTCGACGATTGTCGGCGTTTGGCTATCCCGCTGGAAGGCCTCTTGTGCTCCAACAGCGGCGATGACGATAAGACACCCCGCCGCCAACGCTCCAAGGACTCGTTGAAGCGTACGTTTCTCAATTTGCAGGCCACTCAGGCCTTGGAACGCCAATGCGAAAATGATCACTGCAAACGGGAGCGATAGCCACACACCACGGCTTCCCGACAGCAAGATCAAATACAGATTCAACGCCAAAACGAGCCAGAAGATCTTGGACCAGCTCTTCTTTTGGTACCGAAAGAGTAGACCGGCGATATGGAAACTGGCCATCAACAAATACGCGGCCATTGGGTTGTTATGGCCTACAAACGAACCGATGCTTTGTCGGTGGTATTCGCTGATGAGCGGTGAGGGATAATAACCGAATGACTCGATCAACGCCCCTGCCGCCATAACCAGCCCAATCAGAAAAATGCCCCAGGAAAGCACCAGCCTCCGCCGCGTCGATTCGAGTAGATCCACCCAAATCGGCAGGGCGACAACGACCTGGGCTACCAGCAGCCATTTCCTTGTAGAGAGAGGGGTGACTGAGGTGAATGTTCGGAACGCCGCCCATATCAAGAGAAGGGCCACAGGCAGGTAGATCGCTGACAGACGGATACGGAACCTGGCGCGAACCGCCTGCGCGAGAAACCACAGCCCAACTGCGACGGCGGCCGCAAACTGAGCGATGAATTCCTTATGCGTTTGAGGATTCGAGAACCTGCCGGTAAAATACAGGGCCGTACCGACCAACTGCATTAGAAGCACCCAAAACGATGCTTCTAACAGAATCTCGGACAGTGTATTCTTCTGCTCGTTCTCGTTTCTTCTCCCTTTTTGGGCCATTGCTGTGTCAACCTCGACAAAGGCGGGTGATTCGAATCCGTTCACGGGAAGCAGATACTCTCAGGACTTTATCAGGTTATGCCCGCCTTCGGCCAGTGACGGGGTCGGCATTCCGAACGCATGAGGGAATCGGGCGGACTTTATGGAGGCGCGGGATTTGTCGGTTATGTCGTGCTGTCTTTTGTGAAGAGCGGGATGGTTACGCTGAAGGTTGTGCCCTTGTCAGGCTCGCTTTCCACCTCGATGGTCCCGCCAAGATTTTCGACGACTTGATGGATGATCGACAGCCCCAACCCGGTTCCATTGGGTCGCCCCGTATAGAAAGGATCGAAAATTCTCTCCTTCTGTTCGGGGCTCATCCCCCGTCCGTGATCGACGACTTGTAGAACGGCATTTTTCTCCTGGGGCTCGAGGCTGACCTGGATGCCGTCCTCCTTTGAGCCGTCCTCCATGCTCTGGGAGGCATTCAACAGGAGATTCACAAGAACCGCGACAAGCTGACTATGGTCGGCGAAGACCGGCACGGGTTCTCGGGGCAGAGCAAGATCGAGGCGAATGTCTTTCGTCTGGTAACGGACCAGGGAGACTGCCTCTTGGATCGCGCTGCGCATATCGAGCGATTCGGTTTCTTCCTTTGCAGAGGCCAGCGATTTCAGACGTGAAAGCAGATTCTCGCATCGGGTGGCTTCCCGCTGGATGATCTCGAGTTCTTCCGTGTCCGAGTCGCCTTCCTTCGATCTATCGACAAGGTAGGCGGCACAGGATTTGATGATTGCTATGGGATTTCCGAGCTCATGGGCGATTCCAGCAGCCAATTGACCGACCGAAGCCAGCCTGTTTGAGCGGCTGAGCCTTTCTTGACGTTGAACGGAAGTCTTCCGGCTCTCAAGAACGAGGACGATGAAATCTCGTTTGTTTCTCTCGAACGGATACGCCGTGATCCCGACATAAACGCGCTCGCCGTCGGTCGCCCTCGCCGGACACTCGAATTCGAGTGGCGCCTCTTCCCCAGGCGATTGTTCTTGCAGCTGACCGGTGATCTCCTTTGGCATCGAGGAGTCAGCAATGGATTTGCCTTGGTGGAGCTGAAGGAAGTTCGGTCCCGTTGTTTCAACGACTCTACCGTCTTCGATCAAGGCGAGCCCTGTGGAGATCGAGCCGGTCATAAGATTCAGGTGCTCGAGTTTCTGCGAGTCGTGACGGATAGTAACCGCCCAATCGTTCCGTTCCTGCGCCACGCAACGGAGGACTACCCAGCCCTCCAGAAACGCCCCCCACAACACGAGGGCGTTTGCTACCGGCGAGAGGACCGCCGAACTGATAGCGAGCCAGACAGTGAGGACAATCATTGCGGCCAGCACAAGACCGAGTACCGTATCCAGGATCTGAACAGAAACGCGTGTGGGGCTGGATATGACCAGGACCATTCCCCAGGGAATGAAAAATGTGGCCCACAGATCGTTGCCTTTCCCGTACGCCAGCACCAAAAGAAACAAAGCGTCAACGGCGAACGTAATTCGAAGAAACAGCAGGCCGGACCCGGTTTGGAGCCATTCACGGGCACCACGGACCGTCGCCCAGGCGGGTGGCAGGAGTCCGATAACCGCATATCCGGCGATGAGCCCCAACATTCCCGCGGAAGGGAGATGGTTCACGTAGGGAGAGGTGACCATTGAGTACGCAAGGGCCACGATTACCAGAACGATTCGAAAGAGGATTACAGCTCGCATCGTTTTACCGGCCGGAGGTGACATTTCCGGAATCAAGACGGAATCGATTCCGTCTGCTCTCAGGAACTCAGCGCAAACAGTACAACATTGATCCCCATTCGCAGGGCAGCTTCCCGTTTCTCGGGTGAATCCTCCGGGTGGACTCCCTCGCTTTCCATCCCGTCGCCGATGTCACATTGGTAGGTATAGTAAACCACCAGCCGACCGTCAACATGAATTCCGAGACCCTGCGCGGGCAGCCCGTCATGGAGATGGATTTTCGGAGGCCCGGATTCGAAATCATAGTAGTAACTGTAAATCGGGTGATCGTGAGGCAGCGGGACCAGGGGATGGTCGGGAAAGAGCCTTTTCATTTCTTCACGGAAAGACTCATCCATGCCGTAGTTGTCATCCGCCCAAAGAAAACCGCCCCGCCGAAGGTACTGCCTCAAATGGTCCAATTCGGTTTCGGTGAATCGGACGGTCCCGTGTCCGTTCAGGAAGACGATTGGGTAATTGAACAGGGCCGGATCGGAGGGCTCGACCACGGATTCCTTTTCGGGAAACGGTAGGTCGATCCGGTCTCGCAACGCCTCCAGAAGATTCGGTAGGGATGTGGGATTGCTGTACCAATCTCCTCCGCCCCCGTATTTGAGTCGGGCCAGTGAGAGTCCGCCGCCGACGAACTCCCTGTTCTGGCTTTCGACGTTAAGAGGCAAAGAAAGCGATATTGTCAGAAGCGCAATAAGCGAAACGATACACACACGCATAAGGATTCTCCGACCATACATGGCAAAAAGTCCGGTCTCTAATATAATACGAGCATTCGCCGATGCTATCGACGGTGACCATGGATGTATGGTAACCTTGTCCGATGTCGGGTTCCGCGCAACAAGAGAAGAAAAGCACTGAATGGATTGATTGACAGGGAGGATCGATGTGTCGTTAATGGAGTTGAAGGCTCCTCGTCCCCGTGTGCTCATTGTAGACGACAATCGGATGGCCCGGACCGTCATGCGGGATGTTGTCGCTTCCATGGGGTTGGAATATGCAGAAGCTAGCAGCGGGGAGGAAGCCATCAGGTCCGTGGCGGACATACCCGTGCACCTTGTATTGTTGGACATTGTGATGCCGGGGATGGACGGGTTGGAGACGCTCCGATGTCTCAAACAAATCAAGCCCGATCTTTTGGTCATTATGAGCACCGTTCAGCGGGAGTTTGAAACCCCCGTTGAAGCCATGCGTCTTGGCGCATTCGATTATGTGACGAAACCCTTCCAGGTACCCATCCTCGAGACAAGTATTCGCCGTGCCATCCAACATTACGAGATGATTGTTGAGCGATATGAACTGGTGCGACAACTTCAAGAAGCGAAAGGGTATCTCGAAGAGGAGGTTGTCCGCCGGTCCGGACTGGCTGCGGTAGGGTCCCTGGCCTCCGGTGTGGCCCATGAGTTCAACAACCTGATCGGAGCGATGCTCGGCTATGCCGAACTCGCAAGCCGAACCGAGGATCGTGAGCTGACTCAGCAGGCCCTTGAGGTGATTCAGCGGTCCTGTAACCGCGCGAAACATATTACCAGCAATCTTCTGGTTTTCGCCCGGCGTCAACATACCACGCGGCAAGTGTGTCGATTGACTGAGATTCTTGATAATACCCTGGCTTTATTGGAGCGGGACTTCAACAAGCGGGAGATCGAGGTGGTCAAAGAGTTTGAAGGCGACCACACTGTCTTCTGCGATCCGGGGCAGATCTCGCAGGTGATTTTTAACGTGTTGGATAATGCGCGGCAGGCGATGAGCGGGGGAGGGCATCTGACGATTCGTATCCAGAGCGTTGCAAACGACGAGGTTATTGTTGTCTCCGACGAAGGAATTGGAATTCCTTCCGACCTGCTGGAGAACGTCTTTGAGCCGTTTGCCGCCCGACGAAATCAAACCGGTACAGAGAGAATCGGCTTAGGATTGAGCGTTGCGAAAACGATTATGGACAGCCATGAGGGCACAATTGAGATCGAAAGTGAAGTCGACCAAGGGACCACCGTCACAATTCGTCTGCCGCAGAAACACGGTTAGCAGGAGCAAAACGAATAGAGCGTAACCTCAACAGATTCTCGGCAGCTGCTCCCCCGCCATGTTTTCCACGCTACGCGAGCTTCCGTATGGATTCCTGAGTACAACCGTCGACTGTCTTCTTGGTGTGACTTTCCCGATTATTGAAGTTTCTCTTCCAAGAGGGGTCTCTTTGATTCTTTCGAGAATGGGTTCCGCATGGCGATCCCGAACGATCAGGAGGATACGGCCTTCGCAGGCCAAATATAGAGGATCGATCCCGAGGATCTCTGTGAACCCGGCCACTTCCGGTTTCACGGGTAATTGGCTCTCAACTAGTTCCACTCCCAGATTCGATGATGAGACCGCTTCGTGCAACACCGCTGCGAGACCTCCCCGTGTCGGATCGCGCATGAAATGAATCGAGTCGGCAAACTCCCGGATCGACTCGACGATCGGCCATATACACGCGCAGTCACTGAGCAGATTTCCTTCCAAGCCAAAAGACTCTCGAGCGGCCAGGACGGCTGCTCCATGATCGCCGATCGTGCCGGTGACAAGTATTGCGTCTCGCTCTTCGATTCGACTCGGATGGAGTGCCCAGATTTCGCTGCAAATGCCTATGCCCGAGGTGGTGATGTAGATCCCGTCGGTCTCGCCTTTCCGGACTACTTTGGTGTCTCCGGCGACGACACGAGTCCCCGCGCGTTTGGCTTCCTGCGCCAACGATTCCAGGATATTCTTCAAGACTTCTACCGGCAGCCCTTCTTCAAGGATCAATCCGACGGCCAGCGCGAACGGCCGTGCGCCCATCACAGCCAAATCGTTTGCAGTTCCACAAACCGACAGCTTGCCGATATTGCCGCCTGGGAACTCCAGTGGCTGGACAACAAAACCGTCCGTTGTGAAGGCGACTTTCGATTCTCCGATATCCAGGAGGGCGGCATCGAGTCCCTGGGATTCTTCAGTTCCGAGGATCGGGAAAATCACTTCCTTAAGCAGGTCTTCGCTGGCGGTGCCGCCGCTGCCGTGTGCCAGGCGAATATGAGTGTCAGTAGAACTCACGAAGGAAACTTCCTCATTCTTGACGGGGTGGCAAAAAGTCACGTTTTCAACCCCCTCCTAACCCAATGTCATTAAGTTAGCAAAGGGCGAAGCCGTTTACTGGGAGGGCGAGGCTCCCGCCGAGCCGAAATGAAGAAGAATGCGGCTCACCAGGAGGTTCGCCCTCCCCTCGCTCCTTCTCTGAAACTTAACTTAATGACATTGCCTCCTAACCTCCCCCGATCTTCGGGGGAGGAATAGAAACGAGCGTACCTAATCTCTTTTCTCCCCCAAGAGGGCCACGCTTGCGTGGCCAAAGGTAGGGGAGAAAAGAGGGGGTTGAGACCCGTTCTTGCCACATCGTCATTCTTGCGCCCGATACGGATGCCCAGTCGAAGGCTGCATATCGACCGCGGAACGGACATCTCGAATGATATCTTATCCTCTGATAGGGTTCATCATAGCTGAACCCGGATTGCTGTACAATGACAGAAGCGGCGGCTGTTGAAAACGTGAACGAGTTATGACAAAGAAGAAGCGTTACAAAATACTTGTCGTTGAGGATGATTCTCGGTACGGGGAGAGACTGAAGCGAAATCTCCAACTCGAAGATTTCGATGCGCAGCTCGCCCTCGGAGGCGAGGAAGCGCTCGGTCTTTTGCGGCGTGAAGCGTTCGACCTTGTTCTCTCCGATGTGAAGATGCCGGGCATGAGCGGTGTCGATCTATTGAAAGAAGTCAAACAGGGCGGAGAAGGGCTCGATCCGGACATCCCGTTTGTTGTACTCACGTCGGTCGACAGTGTCCGGGTGGCGGTGGAATGCTTGAAAGAAGGGGCTGCCGACTATCTGACGAAAGACTCCGAACGAGACGAAATCGTTTTACGCGTTCGAAAGGTGTTGGAAGATGCGGAGCTTCAGCGGGAGAATGTCCGTTTGCGGCAGGAACTCGACGATCGCAGCGAATTCGGCGAGATCGTTGCAGTTTCGCCGGAGATGTCGAGTGTTTTGAATGAGTTGAAAGAAATCGCCTCGACCGAAGCCAATTTATTGATTACGGGTGAAACCGGTGTGGGGAAAGAGCTTGTCGCGCGCTACGTTCATCGGCAAAGTCCGCGGTCGCAGAAACCGTTCGTGGATGTGAACTGTGCCGCGCTACCGTCCGATAACATGTTTCAATCGGAAGTTTTTGGGCATGAACAGGGGGCATTCACCGGCGCGACCAGCCGAAAGCGCGGGAAGCTCGAACTGGCAAGCGGCGGGATCTTGTTTCTTGATGAGGTCGGCGATATGCCTCTCGAAAGCCAGGGCAAGATTCTTCGCGCACTGGACACGCAGAGTTTTGAGCGTCTGGGCGGCGAAAAGAAAATCTCGGTCGATCTGTGTGTCATCGCCGCCACGAATAAGGATTTGAAGGCCGAAGTTGCGGAAGAGCGGTTCCGGCAGGATCTGTATTACCGGCTGGACGTTATTCACGTGCATGTCCCGCCTCTTCGCGAACGCAAACTCGATATTATCCCGTTGGCCGAGTACTATCTTCAGCACTATGCTCAGCGATACCGAAAATCAAAACCGTCTCTTTCGGACGAATCGTCGGATATTCTGACTCGGTACGATTGGCCGGGCAATGTACGGGAACTGAAGAATATCATGGAGCGGGTAGTCATCCGTGGAATTGTCGTGTTGAGTCCAAAAGATCTGCAGCGCGAAGGGCTGAGTGTATCCTCCGAGAGCCATTCAACGGACAGTGGGGCATTCGAACTGCCGGCTGAAGGACTGCGGTTGGAGGACCTGGAACGCGCGGCAATTGTCCAGGCGCTGGAACGATGCGATTGGGTCCAGCGGGATGCGGCGGCCCTTCTGGGGATCTCGCCTGACAGAATGAACGCACGGGTGAGGAAATACGGACTTTCGCACCCCTCGTGGCGAACTCACAAGAAAAGCGAATAAAGTGATAGCGTTACGTAGGAAATGACGACAGAAAACGGTTTGCAAATGGAACGTCAGACAACGCACGATGCCGTCGGTGGTAATGCGATCCGTATCAGTTCTGATGAGGGACTCGATTTGCTCCGCAACGAGCCTCTCCACGATCTGGGAAGACGTGCCGATGCCGTACGGGAACAACTCCATGGAAACGTCGCGTATTACAACGTCAACCGTCATATCAACTATAGCAACATCTGCAGATCCCAGTGCCGATTCTGTTCGTTCAGCAGGAAGCCCGACGATGAGGGTGCGTTCGAGTTGACGCTGAAAGATATTCTCGAACGAGCGCAAGAGGCTGCTGAGTCGGGCGCAACGGAATTACATATCGTTGGCGGTAATCATCCTTCTTTGCCGTTTGAATTCTACCTCGACATGCTCAGAGAGTTGTCCCGGCAGTTTCCGTCTCTTCATTTGAAATGTTTCACCGCCTCGGAGATCGACCATTTCTCTCAAATCTCCGGTTTGGAGATCCACGAGATCCTGCATCGGCTGGTCGAGGCGGGGCTGAATTCGATGCCGGGCGGTGGAGCGGAAGTAGCCTCCGACCGTATACGGCGAGCCTTATGTCCGGACAAGATCAGCATGATTCGCTGGTTGGACATCCATCAAGCGGCCCATCGAATGGGGATACCCACAAACGCAACCATGTTGTATGGTCATATCGAGACGGAGGAGGAGATTATTCAACATCTTCAGCTTCTTCGCGAGGCGCAGGACAAGACCGGCGGATTTCAAGCGTTTGTCCCGCTTGCCTATCACCCGCAGGGAAACCGGCTGGGCGGCAGGGGACCGAGCGGTCTTCGCAGTCTGCGGATTATGGCAATTTCGCGTTTGATGTTGGATAATGTTCCGCACATGAAGGCGTACTGGGTGATGCTTGGCACACGATTGGCGCAGGTCGCCCTTTGTTTCGGTGCGGACGACCTCGACGGAACGGTGGTGGACGAGCGAATCACGCACATGGCGGGAGCGACCTCGCCTCGCGAGTTGACGGTCCGAGAGATCCGCGCATTCATTGAAGAAACAGGACGGATTCCGGTTGAACGAACCAGCCTGTACGAACCCTGCGAGATGGCTCATTGAGCCGGACGTGAGATGACGATGGCACGATCCGATCTACCAGAAGCATTCCGAGACGTGGATACACTGGTGCTGGATATGGACGGTGTAGTGACGTCGGAGGAAAGCTATTTCGATGCAGCCGGACTGACCATCCGGGAGCTTTTCGAGAGTCCGCTTTATCTCGGTCTCAGTCCGCCGGACTATACGTCCATCCCCGAGGTGTTCTACCGCCGCATGGCTGCCGGAGCGCGGCACGAGTGGCGAAAATACCTGCCCAGCGATCTGATTATCCGCTGTAAGTCGCGCGGTATCAGCACGAATTGGGATCTTGCCTACCTGGTTGCTGTTCTCTACCTGGCTCCGCTGTTCATCCGCAGTTTGCACAGCCTGACATCTTCCGAGAAGCCTGTTGACAACAATGAGGACACGCGCGACTGGGAAAGCGCCGAAGGACTTGCTGTTCGCTCGGAGAAACTGATGGGAGAGAAGGAAGTCGAAGAAGGGCTCGGTAAACTCGCTAAGGTTTATCGGCAGGCAGCTGCCCGGGGCGATTGGTCTTCGGCACTTCGAATTGCGGATTTCATGGTTTGGGGCGAATGGCTCCGTTCCCGCTCCGTAAAGATCGCACCGCACAAAGGAATCGATCTGCAATTGTTTGACGATTTTCACCCACAGACGCGGGGATTGGATCTGCTTTCCAGCGCGCATGAATCCGTGCACGAAATCGGTGCGGAATTCGGAGGGCTTTTTGGACGCAACACAGCGTTGTGGGGAGACATGAGAGAGGTTTTTCAGGAGTGGTATCTCGGCGAAGAGTTGTACGCGCGGGAGAGCGGACGTCCCGTTCGAGCCTGGCCGAAACCCGGTCTCATCCACAAAGAAGATCCGTTACTGGGTATGGAACGTACGCAGATGGTTCTTTCGAGTCTCAGGGAGTCCGGCCTGCGGCTTGGTATTGCCACAGGGCGGCCGCGCGTCGAGATCGTTTCTCCCCTTAGGCGGTGGAAGCTGGATCGATTCTTCGAGGCGACCCGAATCGCTACGCATGACGAGCTGGAGAAAGCTCAACGCGTTTTGCGCAAATACCGAATCGATGAATCTCTTTCGAAACCGCATCCGTTCGTTTTCCTTCGATCGATTCATCCTGAGGAGACCGATTTGAATCTCTACAAAGGCAGATACGATTCTCACCAACACCGTCGCTTTGCCGTTGTGGGAGACGCTGTGGCGGATATCTGGGCGGGGAAAAAGATCGGATGTCCCACTGTCGCCGTTCTTTCAGGCGTCGCGGGCGTGCTGGGTCGAAGGCACCTGGAAGAGTCGAAGCCGGATCTGGTTGTGAAGAGTCTTGAAGAACTCACCGAACTTTTTCGATAGAGTTACGGCAAATCTCAGAGCGATTCACTCAGAATCTCCATTACCTGTTTCGCGCGTGCGTCATAAGTGTGGTCTCGAAGTATCCGGTCTCTTCCGCGTTGAATGATCTGTTCTCTTTCTTCGGGGCGATCCAGGTACCATTCGATCTTCTTTTTCAAATCATCGATCCCTTGCCAAAAAGCCATCTCCTTATCGGGTTCGAAAGAAGAGTCCGCGCCGTCGACCCATTCACTGAGAAGGAATCCGCCCTGCAGCGGGACATCATAATCCCGCATATTGAGACTTCGGAGAGACTGCAGGCTGCGTACATTGAGATTGATTGTCGAAGACCGGCTCAGGACCGGGAACTCATTTTGGTAATCGATAAGACCGCAAAAGCAGCCGCGCAGAGGAGAGTCGTCGCGGGTGACTTTCAACCATGCATCCGGACCGTAGAGTTTGAGACCGTACTGAGCGACCGCCTCCAATATCGCTACCCGGCGCCGTGTGTTTCCTTCGCCGTACAAGAAATAGGGCAGTGACAAGCCAAGTTGAGACGTTATCTGTTGGACCAGTGCATTTTCGCGGCTCGAAAGACCGCCGGCCAGAGAGCGAATGCCTGCGGAAGGACGCTGCATATAGAGCTGGACCATCTTGTCCAAAGCCCCGATTTGTTCGGGAGCAAGGCGGTTCCAGATGTGTCGTTGATCGATAACCTGCCCGACAAAAGACAACGTACAGCGGAATCGCTGTTGAGGATCGACCGGGGATTGCGGTTCCGTGGCAAGAGGAAGAACGTGTACACCCTTTGCCCCGCAGGACTGCAGGAATTCCTTGTAGGACTCGTCCCACACAAAGACGTAATCGTGTTCGGTGAAGGAATACCCCGGGCGTTGGTGCCAGAAATTCCGAGGATTATCGAGATACCATATAATCCGCGGAATCGGGAGACTTTCGGCGAACTCCGGCGGAAACAGAAGCGTACTCGGCAGGTTGGCCTGAATCACCAGATCCGGATTATACGAACGGAGGTCGATGAAGTTGTGCCACGGAGGTCGGTAGCTTTCCGGATCGACTTCAAGAAGACGGGTCTCAAAACCCATTCTTCCAAACGCCGATAGGAGGCCCCGTATTGGATACTGAACGGCGCGATCGCGGGTTCCGACCCAAGCCCATATTCTCTCGATCTTTCTTACCGGTTTGGAACGCCTGTTCCGGAGTTCTGTGTCTTGTTGTTGCTTGACAACGTGATATTTGCGGCGTGACCGGTCGATTTCCAACGTCGCTTGACGGTAGATCTGCGCTTCATCCGGGGGCAATTGTCGGCATGGGATGTGGACAGGCCGACCGGAAGCATCCAGAAGGTACCTCCCGTGGATTTCCCGACAGGTCTTTCCGATCTCTGCGCCCATGCAAAAAAACATTCGAGGCGACTGCAGAACAGGTGTCCAATCGCTGAGTTGGAGCATGGCTTTGAACATCTCTGCGCGATGCTCAAGAAAAACAATTCCTATGGGGATTTCGTGAGGATCGCCACGCGGTTTGGTTCGATGCACGATCTCCGCAGCCATATAGCCCAAGCCGGTACCGTGCAGATAGAGGAGATCCGTATTGGGCGTTTGTAGCGCTCTTTCAACGGGTTTGCGCAGTCTTTCGAGTTCTTTCGCGATGGGTTCCGGACCGTGAATCCATGTGTCCCCAATGCGGCAGCGGTAATTCGGACCGCCATCCGGAATCAATAGGACATTGCTGGAATCCGTTTGCTGAACCATGTCCGCCAACCGGGGCCACCGATTCTTAAGCGCTTCCAGGTTTCGCGTGAGGAAAAACGAACCCAGTTCCTGGCAGGAGACGAATCGGTCGGAATGTCGGTCAGTCATGGCGGTAGCAGGCAATCCACTCGAAGGTGTCACAATACGTACTTTGCCGAAACAAAAGTTCTAGTTCCAGTGTTGGTTCTCATCTCTGTGCAGGCGTTCTTATAGCACCAGGTTAACCCAACTCCAATTTGCCACTCTGGACGCGGAACTCCATCATGATTATCTTCCGTTCGATAAGACCTGCATTTTCTATTGGAGAATTCAAGACATGAACGAACAGAAGTCGCAGTCCGACAGGGGTACTTTCCTGCCGGGAACCGAGATCGAGATTATCAATTCCAATATCGATCTCGGCAAGATCCAATTTGCGCTATTCGATTTTGACGGAACGCTTTCGCTGATCCGCGAAGGCTGGCAACAGGTGATGATACCCATGATGGTTGAGATCCTCCAGGAACTCGACACAGGTGAATCCGACGAAGAACTTTCCGAGATCGTGACCGAATTTGTGACGCGTTTGACTGGGAAGCAGACCATTTATCAGATGATTGAATTGGCTGAAGAAGTCAAGAAACGCGGCGGCACGCCGAAAGAGCCGCTCGAATACAAACACCAGTATTTGGATTTGCTTTGGGATCGCATTCAGGACCGTGTGGAGGGGCTCGAATCCGGCCAGCTTCAACCAATGGATTTTGTGGTTCCCGGATCGCTGGATATACTAAGTGAATTGAACGACCGCGATGTGACTATTTATCTGGCAAGTGGAACCGATCAACCGTATGTGTTGAATGAGTCCGGCGTACTCGGCTTGCATCCCTTTTTCCCGGAGCGTATTTACGGCGCATTGGACGATTATAAGAACTTTTCAAAACGTATGATCATTCAGAAGATTCTCTCGGAGAATAGCCTTGCGGGGCCGGGACTGGTGACTTTCGGCGACGGGTATGTCGAGATCGAGGACACGAAAGAAGTCGGAGGAATCGCGGTTGGCGTAGCAACCAACGAAGCCGAGCGGAAAGGAATCGATGAGTGGAAACGGGAACGGCTGATCGGTGCCGGTGCGGACATTATCATCCCCGATTTCCGGGAAGCCGACGAGCTTGTGAAATACCTTTTTGCTGAGGAGTAATTATGCCGTTTCCGCTGTTCGATCGCAGTCGTCTTCAGTTACAGCCTCTCAATGAGCGCGAACACGATCTGGATCTCACTGTATTGATACGTCCCGGCGACGTTTCTTCGTCGTTTGACCATCCTGATTTGGATGCTCTTGCGGACGCGTGCATTGAGGCGAAACGGCAAGGAAGCGCTGTGATCCTGTCCATGGGGGCTCATGTTATTCGAGCGGGGAATTCACCGCTCATTATCGATCTCATGGAACGAGGTGCGATCACCCACATTGCGATGAACGGGGCGGGACCGATTCATGATTTTGAGTTTGCGCTCATTGGTGCAACCACGGAAAGCGTCGCGAAGTACATCCGTACGGGACAGTTTGGATTATGGAAAGAGACCGGACGGATCAACGATGCGATTGCTCAAGGCCATCAAGACGGTCTCGGGTTGGGGGAAAGTGTTGGACGATGGATCGAGGAAGAGAAGTTCCCTCATCGCGACATCAGTATTCTCGCGGCCGGATACCGGCTTCGGATTCCTGTGACCGTTCATGTGGGGATCGGATACGACATTATTCATGAACATCCGAATTGCGACGGTGCCGCCCTGGGAGCGACTTCCTATCGCGATTTTCTAATCATGGCAAATTCCGTTTCGCATTTGGAAAACGGTGTTTTTATGAATTTCGGTTCGGCGGTGATGGGACCGGAAGTGTATCTCAAAGCCCTTTCCATGGCGCGCAATGCCGCGCGGCAGGAAGGGAAAGAGATTCGGAACATTACTACCGGCGTTTTTGACTTGATTCCCTTGGAAGATACACGAGACGAGGCGCCGAAAACCGAGCCGCGCTACTATTATCGCCCGTGGAAAACAATTCTCGTACGAACCGTTCGGGACGGAGGCCGGAGCTCGTATTTTTGCGGCGACCACCGGGAGACTTTTCCGGCTCTCTATCAACGCATACTTACTCGCTTGTAGGTGATTTTTATGGACCGTACGCGTTTACAAGAACTGTTGGATACTTTTCGCCACCGCACCGTTGCGGTGGTTGGTGATTTCTTTTTGGACAAGTATCTGGAGATCGACCCGAAACTGACCGAGGTTTCGTTGGAAACCGGCAAAGACGCATATCAGGTTGTGGGCAAGCGTTGTCAGCCGGGAGCGGCCGGTACGGTGACCAGCAATATGGCCGCGCTTCAGATTGGCTCTATCCTTGCGGTTGGCGTGGTCGGCGATGACGGAGAAGGATACGACCTCAGGAAGGGGCTCGACAAACTCGGCGTGGACAGGACCTATTTGATTGAGTCGCCGGATCGGTTTACGCCCACGTACACGAAGCCAATGCTCCAACTCGAGGGCGGCGAAGACGAGATGAATCGGCAGGATATCAAAAACCGCTCGCCTCTATCCGAAGAACTCGAGAACAGGGTGTTGGCGAACCTGGACGAAGCGGTGGAGAAAAGCGACGGAGTGGCTGTTCTCGATCAAGTCCAGGAGCGGAATTGCGGTGTGATCACCGATCGGGTCCGTGAACGGTTGGCCGATCTGGCGGATCGCTATTCGGACAAGTTTCTATTCGTGGATTCCCGTGTTCGGATCGGCGATTTTCGACGTGTGATCATTAAGCCGAATCGGTATGAGGCCGCTGCCGCAGCCGGGATGGGCGACGATCCGTCCGTTGAAGAGGCTCGGGAGGCGGCGCGAATCCTATCGGAACGAACGGGTCGCCCCGTTTTCATGACAATGGATAAATCCGGCATTCTTGTGGTGAAAGACGAAGAAAGTTGGAGTGTGCCGGCGGTTCCGGTTGACGGCCCCATCGATATTGTCGGGGCTGGAGACAGCACAACGGCGGGCGCTACGTTGGCGTTGCTTTCCGGAGCGACGTTTGCGGAAGCCGCCGCAATCGGGTGCCTTGTTGCTTCCGTTACGATTCGGCAACTGGGAACGACCGGAACGGCTTCACCGCAGCAGGTGCTGGATGCTTTTGACCGTACCGGCGATTTGTATGCGGAAGTGTGAGTGATGAGTCTCGTTTTGTCTGGTCCTAGAATGAGATTACTTCGCTTCGTTTCTAAGAAAACGCCTGCGAATCGTCATTCCGAGGAGCGAAGCGACGTGGGAATCTCGCCGTTGAATCGGACAAAACGAGATGGCCACGCTTCGCTCGCCATGACGGCAACGGGGACCGCGGTTTCTTTCTCAAATCACCGGCCTCGCCGGCCCGTGGCTCGCGATGACGGTTATGGTGTCTTATTCATGGGATTATGGTGGCCTATTCATAGGAGGAAAAATGAAAGTCCAACAATACTTCGACGATTTACATGCGCTACTTAGTCAACTGGATTTCGCTCAGGTCGAATCTCTCGTGCAGTCGATTTGCGATGCATACCGGGACGGCCGTTTTGTTTTTATTATCGGTAACGGCGGCAGCGGTGCGAATGCGTCCCATTTGTGTGAGGATCTGGGGAAAGGCACGTTAAGCGATTTCGAAAATCAGAAACGGCTGAAGGTCATGAGCCTGACGGACAATACGCCTTACATCCTCGCATGGGGGAATGACGAAGGCTATGACCGGGTTTTTGTGGAACAGTTGAAGAACTTCGGTTCCAAGGACGACCTTTTGATTGCGATCAGCGGCTCCGGCAACAGCCCGAATGTCTTGCGAGCGGTGGAATGGGCGAATGAAACGGGGATGGTCACGTTTGGGGTGACCGGCTATGACGGCGGTCAACTTGGAAAGATGGCTACGAAGAATTTCCACGTACCATCGCACGACATGGGACTGGTGGAGGCGGTTCACAGCGTTGTTTTTCATTGGCTGGTTGACGAACTGAAAGAGCGTTTCAAGCAATAGGCCATCGAAGGGATTGGACGTGAAATCCGGAATCGGTATCGAAATCGGGGGCACCAAGCTGCAGGTGGGGCTTGGCGGTGCGGACGGGACCGTGGTGAAGCGTCTTCGGGAGACCGTGGACCCAGCGCGGGGCGGTGACGGAATCCGGTGTGCGCTCGAAGATCTTGTACCGTGTTTGATCGCCGAAACAGGTGGTCAAATGTCAGATCTTGCCGGTATCGGTATAGGTTTTGGCGGACCTGTGGACAGCAAGCGCGGCGTCACTCTTGTGTCTCACCAAGTGGAAGGATGGGATTCATTTCCGCTGAAGGAATGGGCCGAGAAGCGTTGGTCTCTTCCAGTCAAGATCCAGAACGATGCGAGTCTTGCGGGATACGCGGAGGCGGTCGCGGGTGCGGGGCGCGGCTGTGACCGCGTCTTTTACATGACCATCGGAAGCGGGATCGGCGGCGGGCTGATTAGCGACGGCATTATCGAGGAAGGGCAGGGACTTGGGGCTGCGGAAATCGGTCACAATTGGGTCCCCGATCCGTGGACCGGCAAACCCGACAAACTCGAGCACGTTTGCTCGGGTTGGGCTATCGGACGTCGTGCTCGGCAGAGAATCATGGATGGTCACGGCTCGTCGATGCCGTTATTGGTCGAGAATGACCTGGAGCGCATTACTGCAGAGACGGTGTATCAGGCGGCCGACCAGGGCGATTCGCTGGCGCTTACGATTCTCGCTGAAACGTGCGACACGTTGGGAATTGCGATCTCCAATGTGATCGCACTTCTCCATCCCGACAAAGTCGTTATCGGCGGCGGGGTGTCGCTGATGGGAAAGCTCTTCTGGGAGCCGTTACTGGAGGCTGTTGCGTATCGTGTGTTCGGGCCGTTTCGAGATTCCTGGTCTGTTGTACCTGCAGCCCTGAGCGAGGACGTGGTACTCGTTGGAGGAATTCTTCTCGCTTTCTCGTGATCTATCGCCCGCGCCCTCCGGCGATGTATCTTCCGTCCCGGATGACCCGCCCGGAAGACCAATTCCCTCCCAGTCGGACGATATCGCCGGTACTTTTTAGTCCGTTACTGGGATCGAAACTGTAGATCACCGTTCCGAACGGGAACCCGTCATTCCCGTCAACCTCTTCATCCAGGTCCGGGCCGGGCGAAATAAGGATGTACGCTTGTGCGGGCCACTGTTTCCCTGGAGTCGAGGCGTTCCCCGAACCATATTCGAATGTCGGATTCTCCTCAGACCAGTTCTTCAGCGGTCCTGAAGCAAAAGCGTCAAGCGGAAGCGTAGCGATATAGGCGGTTGGCGTCGTGATCTTAAACAGGCCGCGTTGCGATCTGTCCGACGGCCAGTCATGGTCTTCGACGTAGCTGTTGTAATCGAGGTAATACTGTTCCAGTGCGGTTTCGACCGCTTTCATGTCGGCCTGACAGCGTGCGATCTTTGCCCGCATCTGCGCGTTCAGGAAGTTCGGTACCGCGATAGCGGCGAGAATGCCGATAATCGCCACGACAATGAGCAACTCGATCAGTGTGAACCCTAGGTTTTTCAATGTTTCTTCTCGATTCCCGATACGGATATTTGACCATGTTTGAACGATAGCGATCAGGCCTTGAACTGAGGGAGCCATTCGCGCTCGGCTTCGAACATTTCGTCCACCATTTCTTGGATTTCCCCGAGCGACAGAACGGCCGCAGTGAGAGGATCCGCCGCGACCGCGTGAAACGCCGCTCGCCGGTCCCCGGTCAGTGCCGCGTTTACAGCCATTTCCTGAACAGCGATATTACTACGATTCAGGGCGGCCAAGTGAGGAGGCAATTCGCCGACGTGACAGGGCGAAACGCCCTGGCTGTCTACCAAACAAGGGACCTCGACGCACGAGCCCTGCGGCAAGTTGTCGATCAACCCGGTGTTTTTCACATTCCCGTTGATTCGTATCGGGACTCCGGTGGCGATCGCATCAGCCGGTGCCTCGGTTTCATGAATGATTCGTTCGGCTACCCGCCGTGCATAATCGAGGCGTTTCTCATCGATATCGACCAGCGCGAAGGTTGTTTCCCGCAACGCAGGAAACGAGAGGATATCGATGATGAGACGTTGGGAGAAAACCAGACTACCTGCACCGATGAACGCGATTTTAGGCATCAAGACCTCCGTCAGTCGTACGCGGTCCACAATCGACTTGCCAGGAAATCATTAGAGAGCATATATACACGGCGTGGAAGTGGTCTCGGTCTGCGTTGACAGATGGCGCTTGTTCGGAACCTGGCATTACCACGACGGTGTGAACAGATCGACGATTCGCCGGCCGAGTGTACGTGATGCGACGGCCAAGCCGATCAGTGCGAACAGGATTCCGACCAGGCCGAGAACAGACGCGGTTGCCAAGTCGTTCCCCCCTTCGGCGAACATACTCCAGATGCTCTTGGCTAAAGGGTAATCTTCGTTTCGAAACACCAGGATCAGCGAACAGCCGATCTCTACGAAACAAAACGTAAACGCAACAACTGCTCCCGCAATTATACCCGGAAGCAGCAAGGGGATTGTGACTTTGCGCCAAACCCGGAAACCCGAAGCGCCGAGCGAGTATGCTGCCTCCTGCAGTGTTGGAGAAATACCGGAGACTTCCGTCCCGATGCATCGGACCATGTAAGGCAGACGGCGGACAGCGTAAGCCATTACCAGCACAGGGGCCGCTGCCGCCACCGGAGAGTACGCCGTACCGCGGAACAGGTTCAGATACCCGACCGCGACAAGAACTCCCGGTATCGCCAGCGGTAGCGACGCGAAGAAATCGAGAATCGAGTTTTTCCGGATCGGTTGTTTGACAAGAAGCCAGGCGATCGCAAATGCCGCAACCGTGCCAATCAGGGCAGCGAAAATGCCAAGGTGGAGGCTGTTACCTATTCCCGCACTCGACAAGGGAATTCGAAAACAGTCGGTGATATGGGACAGCGTGTACGATTGCGGAAGAACCGTCATCGACCACTCTTTCGAGAGTGCATTCAGCAGGACACCGACCTGGGGTAACACAGTCAGGAATGCCAGGGGGACGATCCATAGGAGTTTCCGCACCAAGAGCCAGCCTCGTAGTGGGGACGGGGGCGATGCGGTGTGGCAAATGGAGTGCCACGTTAGCTGCCGCCTCATCAATCTGCGCGACAAAACAAACATCAACAGGACTATCGCGAGCAGTATGACAGCAAGTGCCAAACCGGTGGACGACACTCCGGTCTCGGTTGTCGATTCAAATATCGTAACCGGAACGAGTGCTTTATACCCGAAAATGAGAGGTGCACCCAGTTCGGCTAAAGACAACAAAAACACCATCAACATTCCTGCCACGAGAGACGGGCGAATCATTGGAAAGAAGATCCTCTTCACCTTCAGATAGCGCTTTCCGCCGAGGCCGGAGGCGGCTTCTTCCACTTTGCCTCGTGTCAGTGCCATTGGTGTCAACAGCATGAGGAATATCAGCGGGGAGAAGTGAATGGTCTCGACGAGGATCAGACCGGCGAATCCATGTGCTGCGATCACATTGAAGGTTTCCTGAAAGCTCGACTGAATCAGCATCGCGCTGAGCGGGCCCGTTGCCCCCAGGATTTTCTTCAGGCCTATCGCGCCGATGAATGGTGGGACTACGAGCGGCGTCAGGAATACGAAAATCAATAAAGTCCGACCCGGGAAATCCCACCGGCCTAAAGCCGCCGACACCGGAATCGCAAGCAACGTGGAGAAGACGGTCACCAGCAGCGCCAACCGAAGACTGTTCAGCAGAAGTCCTCGCAGTTCGGGGGCCGAAACTGTCGATACAAGGCTGGTGACGGTGAGCCGTCCATCCTGCCAAATCACGTCCTGGAACAGCATCCCAAGAGGGAGTACCAGGAAGAGGAGAAGGAATGTGAACGCAAAAATCCACAGAATCGGTCGAATCATGGTCTCTGCTGCTTCTTGTCGGTTGACAATCCGCTTCCGATTGACTATTTGTCCCCTGTTCGAAGGTGATATACTCTACCATCTAATTCCTGAGAGAAACAGCGGGTTATGGCTCTACGACACGTTTCTATTGCGCTTTCGATCTCCCTTGCCTTTCTGCTATCGGGCTGCGGTTCCTCCAGCTCGTCCGGGAAGGACGACCCCAACGTACTTCGTTTGGCTCATAATGTGACCGGCGGCAAATCCGCGCCGATCATGGATGATATCTGTCATGAATTCGAGGAACGCAACCCGGGCGTGACGGTACAACAGATCGCAATGGACGACGACATTTATCAAGACATCGGGCTGATGAAGTTATTCAGTGGCGGAAATCCCCCCGACGTATATTTTCAGTACGGGGACTGGCTGATCCGGCGGGACGTTGCGG
The DNA here is from genome assembly GCA_964612675.1 of uncultured bacterium. Classification (GTDB taxonomy): domain Bacteria; phylum Hinthialibacterota; class Hinthialibacteria; order Hinthialibacterales; family JAKPRU01; genus CAZTDD01. The sequence goes on along the minus strand of CAZTDD010000018.1, from coordinate 33,344 downwards.
CGGATCGTGCTCTCGATTTGACGGACTATCTCGATGACGACGGCTGGAGAGAGGAATTCCACGAGAGCAGTTGGGAATGCAACCGGGTCGACGGCCGCGATTATATGATCCCGGACTCGATCGGCACAACGACGTTCATCTGGTATAACTCGAAGCTGTTTCGGGATCTCGGGATGCGTGTCCCGAAGACCTGGGATGACTTTGTTGAATTGTGCCGAGACGCGAAGGCGGCGGGGCTGGTACCGATCAGCGCGGGGAACAACGAGAAATGGCCGCTCGGTAACTGGGGAGCTCATATTGTCAGCCGTGTCGGCGGGGAAGATCTATACCAGGATGTCATGCAGCTCAAACCCGGGACGCGATTCGCCAACCCGGACTTCATCAAGGGACTCACGTATCTACACCAGCTGGTGCAAGAAGGGTTTTTCAACGAGGGCGTTATCGGGTTGTCGGATGAAGAGGGGCAGATGCTGTTCCGCGCGGAGCAGGCGCTGTTTCATCCCATCGGCGCATGGGTGATCGACATGTTCATCAACGAAGTCCCCGACTTGGAATTCGATTATTTCAATACACCGGCGTTTCCGGAGGGGAAGGGAAACCAGGAGAGTGTACTCGGCCATGTCAGCGGATATATGGTCTATAAGCATACTCCTCGGAAAGACCTGGCGATCCGTTTTCTCAAATACTACACATCACCCGAGGTACAGCGCCGTTTCGTCGCTGTCGGAGTGTTCTCGACAGTAAAAGCGGCCCATGAGGGAGTCAGCGAACCTCACCTCGAGAAAATCCGACACCACATGGAATCGGAGCCGTTGATTGTCGCTCCCGCGGATGTCGGTTTCTCAGTGGACGTGGCGAATCATTTTTACGATGCGATCAACGATGTTATCGGCGGACTGGCCGGTCCGGCTGAAGCGTTAAAGAAATGCGACGAGAGAGTCGAACGTCTACGTCAACGCAGGGCTCTCTCTGTTACCGGTGGTTCGAGTTCGTGAGCGGACGCTCTTCTTCCTTTTTTCAGCGTATTACTCCTCTCCTTTTTGTGATGCCCGCGCTGTGTCTATTCGGAGCAATCATCGTCCTTCCGTCGTTCGGTACCGCGTTTTTCAGTCTCTATGAGATTCAACTCGGCTCGGGGTGGCGGTGGATGGGGCTGACCAATTACAGCGACGCGCTGTTTCGCGACGATGTGTTCCTTCGAGCCATGTTGAACAACACGATTTATCTGGTCGCGACGCTCGTTGTGGAAGTCCTTTTCGGGCTGCTCATCGCTCTGATGGTGAACAAGAAATATCCCGGTTTCTATTTATTCCGAGTTCTTTTCTTTACACCGATGATGCTCTCTCTGGTTGTGGTCGCGCTGATTTGGCAGTTCGTTTACCATCCCAGTTATGGGATTCTCAACCAGCTATTGAGAACATTTGGCCTTGAGAACCTCGCTATGGCCTGGCTGGCGAACCCGAAGACGGCGCTCGGGGCGGTCTGTATAGTCTCGGGATGGATTTACGCCGGGTTCTATATGGTTTTGTTTTATGCGGGACTTCAACGTATCCCCGCCTCGCTGCTGGAGAGTGCGCGAATCGACGGCGCTTCCGAGGTCAAATGTATTTGGCATATCACCTTGCCTCTGCTGCGTGAGGTTATGGTGGTCTGTATATTGATCTGTGCGACGGGCGCATTTAAGGCGTTCGATCTGTTTTACGTGATGACGCCTGACGGCGGTCCCGGGCACGCCAGCGAGATGGTTGCCACCTGGTTGGTGCGAGAGGCGTTCGACAACAATCATCTGGGATACGGCAGCGCGTTGGCTGTGATCATGACGGTGGTCGTTTTTGTGCTGACTTTTCTTTACCAACTCTATCAGCGAAGACGCGAGGTGATCGAATTCTGATGCAGCACGCTCGAGTTTCCTCCCGTTTTCACTGTCCTTTACGAACTCTGTGTTTGTATCTGTTTTTGATTGCGGTCACCGTGGCGATGTTTTTCCCGTTGGTTTGGATGGTGTATTCCTCATTCAAAAGCTCCAGTTACGAAATTATGTCGAATCCCTGGGGAGCGCCCGTCGACTGGGACATATCCCGCATCGCCGGGCAATATGCGCAGGCATGGACGCGAGGAAATCTTGGAATTTACGCGTGGAACAGCGTTTTGATCACGTCATCCACGTTGATCATCGTGCTGTTGTCTTCCAGTATGGCGGCATACGCGTTCTCTCGTTTGAAGTTTTGGGGACGCGATTTTCTGTTCTACTCGTTCCTGGTGGGACTGATTATCCCTGTACAGGCATTCCTTGTTCCTTTGTTTTTTCAGTTCCGGGAGCTGGGGCTGTTGGACACGCGGCGTTCGGTTATCCTGGCGTACAGTGCGATTTCGCTACCGCTTGCGATTTACATACTGCGGGCATTTATGGTGAACCTCCCACGGGACCTGGACGAAAGCGCGACAATAGATGGGTGCTCGTCCTGGGGGATATTTTGGAGAATCGTACTGCCGCTGGTTCGTCCGGCGTTGGCGACGATCGGTATTTTTACGGCCCTGACCTCGTGGAATGAATTCCTGATGGCCCTGATTTTCATCGAATCCGATGCGCTGAAACCTCTTCCGTTGGGGCTCCTGGCCTTTTACGGTTATCACAAAGTCGAGTATCATTTGCTTCTGAGTGCCCTGACGATGATCACGATCCCGATGATCGTTGTGTATTTCCTGTTCCAACGTCAGATTGTCGAAGGGCTTACGGCGGGAGCGCTGAAAGAATAGTCGACGATTGTTGATTTATATTCAAGGAGTGAAATCGAATGGCAACATTAGCAATAAGCGGCGGAACACCGGTTCGAAACCGCGACTTTCCGCAATGGCCGGTTTGGGATGAGCGTGAGGAAGAGCTTCTACTCAAAGCATTGCGCAGTGGAGTGTGGGGAATCGGGTCGGCGGCGATCAAAGAATTTGAGGAACGTTTTGCTTCGATCTGCGACACGAAATTCGCCATCTCGTGCACAAATGGTACCGATGCCTTGTTTATCGCCTTACAGGCGCTGGGAATTCGTGCCGGGGATGAAGTCATCATTCCTCCGTATACGTTTCAGGCGACCGCCACGGCGTGCCTGATGTGTAATGCGATTCCAGTTTTCGCGGATATCGACCCGAACACGTACAATTTGGATCCGGAGAAGTTTGAAAGCGCGATTACCGAGCGAACCCGAGCGGTGATTCCAGTCCATATCGCGGGGAACCCGGCCGCAATGGACCGAATCATGGAAATTGCTCAGCGGCACGGTTTGCGCGTTTTGGAAGACGCAGCACAGGCACACGGGGCAAAAGTCGGCGACAGGGTAGTCGGTTCGATTGGCGATGCAGGGACTTTCTCTTTCCAATCCACCAAGAATATCAGCTGTGGCGAAGGGGGAGCGGTTGTAACAAACGACGAGGCGATATACGACGAGCTCTTTTCGTTTCAAAATTGCGGTCGGCGTCGAGGCGGAAGATGGTACGAACATTTTCACATGGCCGGGAATCATCGTATCTCGGCATTTCAAGCCGCCGTTTTATCTGCGCAGCTGGAACGCCTTGACGAGTTTTGTGTCAGACGCGAAGACAACGCGGCGTATCTCAGCTCTCTGTTGCGAGAGATTGGTGGTGTGAAACCGACTCTCTCTCATGAGGGAGTTACCCGATCCGCTTATCATCTTTACATTATACGTTACAAGCAGGATGAATTCGGCGATGTTCCACGCGACGTTTTCCTCAAAGCTCTCGCAGCGGAAGGAATTCCGTGCAGCGAAGGATACGTTCCTTTGTATCGCTTGTCCGTATTTCAAAATCTTCGGGAGAGTTGGCCTGCGATATTTGAGTTGGGCAATGAGGCTCCCGATTATACGAAAACCGAGTGCCCGGTTTGCGAACGTGTTTGTCGAGACGAGTCTGTTTGGTTGATGCAAAATATGCTGCTGGGAGAACGGTCGGATATGGACGATATCGCCGCAGCAATCGGAAAAATCAAAGACAATATCGATGAGCTGAGAAGTGTTGAGGATAAGGAGTGATAATTCGAATTTCTTTGTGTGAAAGGGAGCAGAAATGAATATTGCCGCTGTCATCCTTGCCGCAGGCTATGGACGAAAGATGTGGCCGTACGGAGATACTCATCCGAAAGCCACGCTTCCCGTGGCCAATGAACCGTTGCTCAAACGGACTCTGGATCATCTCAATGAGATCGGTGTAAAGGAAACTGTCGTCGTACACGGCCATTTGGCAAAACAGGTCTGTGAAATAGCAAAGTCCTCGGAGAGCGTGTCCTGTATCGAGCAGAAGAAGGTTACCGGTACAGCGGATGCCGTTGCACGTGCGCTCTCGGTTGTTTTTTCAGACCAGGTGCTGGTTTTGTACGGTGACGTACTGGTTACTCCGGAGGACCTGAAAAAGCTGATTAAAGAACACAAACAACATCCCGATTCCGTGACGCTGCTGGGTTCAAAGTGGGATGGCGAATTACCGCAGAGTGGAATCGGCATACACGTTCGAGACAATATCGCCACCGGGTTAGTGGGCCACCCGCGTGAAGACTGCATGATGTACTGTGGTGCGCTCGCATTTCCTAAGACGTTCGCCGAATATGTCGAACGAAACCCGGGCGTTATGAAGAGTGTTGAAGTGGGAGTTATGCCGCCTTTCGAGTCGGAACTCGCTCAGTCGGTTGAGTTGTACCGCAGCGAAGGCGGGGCTGTCCATGTCGTGTCTGCAGAGGGGCCGGTCATTGACATTGACAAACCATGGCACATTTTGTCAGCGAATTATGCGTGGCTTGAGCACGCGGCAAAGAAACTCGGCAAAAATGAAATTCATCCTACTGCGGAAGTGCATGTAACTATGGATATTGACGGTCACCTGGTCGTTGGGGAAGGCAGCTATATCGGGCCGGACGTGAAAATCAAAGGCGATCTCTGGGTTGGAAAAAACACGCGTATTATTGATGGTGCGATTCTCGGTGGGAAAACATCGATCGGCGATAACTGTATTATTCGCGAGTACTGTCGCATTGGCGATCACAGTACGATCGGGCACAATTGCGTGGTCGGGCATTGCGCCGAATTTGAGGGTGTATTGATGGACGGCGCATATTCGTATCATTACGGCGAGTATTGGGGCGTGATCGGTCGTTCGACGGATTTGGGGGCGGCCACGGTTTGCGGTACGCTGCGTTTCGACGATCAGGAAACCGCACATCGGGTGCGTGGGCGGCGGGAAATACCGAAAATCGGGGCAAATGCCTCCTATCTCGGCGATTATGTGCGGACCGGTGTGAACGCGATTCTTATGCCGGGAGTAAAAGTCGGACCGTATAGCTTAATCGGTCCCGGGGTTTTGCTTCAGGAGGACGTTCCGAATAATTCATTTATTTATGTGAAGCAAGAGCAGGGCCGAAAAGAGTGGGGGCCGGAACGATATGGATGGTAGGTGAGGGCCGTGACAGAACGGAGGTCGTGATGATGAGAATATCCGGAATGGCCGTTATGGTGTTTCTTTCTGTTCCGTCGCTTGCTTTATCGGGAACCGACTCGATGGTGTTTCCGAAGGACAACTGGCGGGAAACATCCCCGGAATCACAGGGCATCGATTCCGGCCGTCTCACGAAAGCGATCGAGTATCTTGAAGAACATTCCGGCAAAGACGGTGTGCGTGAGCTGGTCATTATCCGGAATGGATTTCTGATCTGGAAAGGCGATAATATCGACAAGGTGCACGGTGTCTGGTCTCTCACGAAATCGTTTACGAGCACAGCCCTCGGTTTGCTTGTTGATGATGGGAAAGCTTCACTGGATACGCTTGCGAAAGATTACGTTTTCTCAATGAAAGAACTGTATCCAACGGTGACGCTTCGGCATTTCACGACAATGACCTCGGGATATCGAGCGGTTGGAGATAAGACGGACGGAGGCTACAAGCATGGTCCCAGCCCGACTCCGTTTCAACCGGCAGAGCCGTTGTTTACGCCACCGGGGTCGAAATACGCCTATTGGGATTCGGCCATGAACCAGTTTGCGAACGTATTGACCCGAATCGCCGGCGAATCGATCGAAGACCTGTTTAAACGCCGAATTGCCGACAAGATCGACATGAATTCCGAGAAATGGCGCTGGGGAGATTTCGGTAAGGTCGACGGTATCGTTGTGAATGGGGGGTCCGGAAACAACAGCAACCATGTCTATATTTGTGCGAGAGAACTGGCACGGTTTGGACTTCTCTTTCTGAACCGAGGCAGCTGGGAAGGAGAACAGTTGCTTAGTTCGTCCTGGATCGAAAAGGCTGCTTCCGTCCACGTTCAGGCCTCCGTACCGCTGGCTGCGCCCGAATTGAGTCCGTTCGACGGCACAGGTTACTACGGCTTTAATTGGTGGTGTAACGGAACGAGCAAGGACGGCAAGCGAAAATGGCCGGGAGCTACGGAAGGGACCTATGCTGCAAGCGGTTACAATAACAACGACATGTTTGTTATTCCCGAGTGGCAAATGGTTATTGTTCGACTCGGCCTCGATCAGCGGGACGATCCTATCAGCGACAGCGAATACGGCACATTTTTGAAAATGGTCGGCGAGGCGATTCGTTCGGAGAAATAGAAGCGATCTAGAGATGGCTTGAGCGTCTTTCAGTGCCGCAACGGCTGCTAAAAAACTACTCGAGTATTTCTATTCTCTTGTAGGCTACTCTTCTCATCATCCATGCTAGAGCCAGAAGGATGAAACAGTACGCGAAGACTGTCATGAAGATGTCTCGACCCCAGCTATCGTGTCTCATGAGCCAAAGAGGTGAAATTCTTTCAATGACCCCCAATTGTGTCTCGAAAACATCGAATCTCCCTTGTGATCTGCCTGGGCCGCCAACCGAGAAAAGTACCCGTTTCGTTGCCTCTCCGATTTCGCAGATCTTCTGAAGGATGGCAAGGATGAGGTAAGGCGACAGTAGATGAACGGCGGATATCGCAAAAATCCGTCGGTACGGAAATCGGTGAGATTGATCGGCCCGGCTTGAACAGGCCACACCATAACATCCATAAAAATAAATACAGCAGAAAAAAAATCCCAAGAGAAAAGAAGTCTCGAAAAATAACCAGGTCTGAGGAATCGAGCCGACAAGGATGAACAGAAGCCAGGAAGTAAGATAGAAACAGATGAAAATCGATAAAAGAGGGATTAGAGCTTGCCGGACGCAGCCACGAATTTTCCCGTCAATGACATCTTTGGAGCGAAGTGTTGTTGCCCTCAAAAGCGACCACGTTTCGCGTTGCCGTTCGTTGAGAATGCTGTAGCTGGGGGCAACGGGGGCGAAGAGAAACGTAATCAGGATTCCAAAGATGCAGAGCAGGATATAAACGAGCGAGAAATTGAGGTCGTCGACGTCGTACGACATTTTGAATAACAGCCACGCAAGGAAGACAGCAACGAGGCCTGAACAAACCGCCATCGTTATGTCGCTCGACAGGACTTTCCTGTTGTACGTGAGGATTTCCTTCTGGTATACAGCGTCACCGTTCAAGCCGAAGGTGGGGATTATATACCCTGCCGCCTTCTTTTGGGCGGGAGTTTTCACTTCATGGCGAAGAGGGGTGAGAAAGGACTTCCATTTGAAGCGTGCCGAGAGGTGCGACGCAAAAGTCCGAAGCATGATGACCGCGAAAAGAAACAAAAGTAGAGAGAGGGCAACGTTTAGAAATCCGACCGGAATGCCTGCATTTGCGTTCAGCACCCTTGGAAACCAATGGGGTGACAACCGGACGGCAACAAACGGCTTGGCGGGGTTGTCTGGGATTTGAATTGCACGGACCCCGAAAAGCGGGTTGACCCACAATTCAGGACCGGGCTGAAGAGCCTCCGATGGTTGACCCCACAAAAGAAAATCGGACATGACCTTGAGTGCGGGTGGACCAAACGTCAAGAAGATCAGAACCATGATCGACACGCGTACAGCGGTCGAGGAAGAGGTTGAAAACAGAGAAACCACAAGCCCGACACTTGCGGAAATGGCAAACAGTCCGGCAACGATTAGAAGACATTGAAACACCTCACTTGGTGAAAGTCCTCCAAAGACAAAACTGAGGGCGACGAAGGGAAGAAAAGAAGTCAAGAGAAGGACGGCGTATAACACACTCGCAACATATTTACCAAAGAGAAGCGAAAACGGTCCGAGAGGTGTGTTAAGGAGCAAGTCCAACGTGTTTTCTTCTCGTTCTCGAACGATACTGGTCCCGGCGATGGTTGCGATGGGGATTGCCAGGAGAAGCATCAAGTAAGCGATTGGGAAGAACAGCGTTCGCCCGTCTTTCCCCCCGTGCGGCCATGTCTGGGCGACGGGATAGTAAAACAGGCTGAAAATAACACCAGCGAAAAGCAAGAGAATAAATAGAAGAACAAAAGCTCTTGACCGCCGCAATTGCGCTATCAATTCGCGATTGATGACGGGGTTCATCGCGTGTTATTCCCTCTGAATTTAATTTACAACGACGTCAAGGCTATTCGACGGCTTTGAAATCGACATATTCCCAAGGCCTTCCTGAATTGACCCACAACGCAAGTGTGCATTTCCGGATAAACCACAAGTCCCCGGGGCACCACGGTACATCGATACGAGACCTCAGAAACTCGGCACGTGCATCGGTGCTGAAGGAGAACATGGAAAATACACCCGAGGAACAATGAGGCGGATTGGTGAAGTTCTCGCCCCCGATTAATCGTTCTCCCCAGGCCATATACCAAATGGGATACTTCGTGTTCAATTCATTTCGATGGCTCTTGAAGGCAGCTTCAGCGTGCTCGTAAAGCGCTCTGCCCAGCTCGGGAGTCAGATCCAAATATCGAAAGAGATTCGCTGCGTGAAGATTGTGGGTAGTGCGGTTGGATTCCTGAATTAGCCGATGGTCGATATGTTCGTAGCGAATTCTCTCATATAAGAGTTCCGTCAGGACAGGCCGGATTCGAATTTGCATGTCTCTGTCGTTTGCCAACCCTGCAAGTCGCCATCCGGCGATCAATCCCGCGATATCGCCGTTTAACACTTGAATGGCTTCAGGCGGCGTTTTGGCAAAATCTTCAACATACCTGGGATTTTCGAGAAACTCCTTCAATATCTTTTGGATTGTGTCCCATTCGTCAAGCACTGTTGCAATTTCGTTGAGACGGAAGCCGTATGACCAGGTGGCGTAGATCGGCAGGAGGCTTTCGGGTTCCTGTTTGTCTGCATTTCTTTCAAGGATGTGAAGGGGAAGCGTGTGCGGCTCCCTGCGCGTTCCCTGGCGTCCGTCGTAGTGTGAGGAGATGAACGGGGGTGTTCGTGTGAATTCGGTTCGCAGGAAATCGCGCACGGATCTCTGAACGTCATTTCGGAGGTGCGAATACGCTTCCGAGAGAACCAAAAACGTGTCGCACGGGCGAGTGAACGTACATGTCTCCCCACTGATTCCGAGCAAAACAACAAGAGGCGCAAGCGGCCACGAGTCGATCAGTTCGTCGATCTCGCGGTTCATTGCAGAAGAGACGGCTGGTAACTGGGCGGTCGGATCGAATTCCAAAAGAGCTGTATTGAAAATATATTGTTCCGGAGATATCGGTTTAGTCGAAAGATTGGTCTCCGTGTTGTTTTTCTTGTCAATTACGACATTCTGCGCGAATGAAGAAATAGCAGGCCAAAGTACAAAAAGAGCTACAAATGTTCTTATTCTCATGATGGTTTCTTGCCGATAGCGATTACGTGCGATCCGACAACCCAGTAGAAACGGTCATAGGCGATGGCTACAATCCCTCGCGCGGGTCCGTGCCACTCATTCGTCATATACACCAATTCGCCGCGTTGATGCGCTTCGCGAGCCGCGTCCCATCCACCGGCTACAGCGGGGCCGAATATTCCGCCGTAGGTGTCGCGTTTTCCCGCAATATGGTTCAACGTTCGGTCGTTCAAATCCAAATAACCGACAATCCCCTGATGTGTACAAATGAGTCCATTTCCCGCCAGGGATAACGATTCCGTCTCATCGCCGATACATTCGAATTTCCCCCATGGCATTTTGTTCCCTTCGCTGTGGGGCAGAGGAGTGATCTTCCCAGTGTTTAAATCAACCTTCCCGACGTGAGTCAACGGCCGCACTTCACCGCGCATATCGTAATTCGTGAGTGCGGATCGAAAAAATGTATATAATTCTCCGGTTTCTGGGTTAAATGTAGGCGGCGTCGCAGGGTTGAACAGCCCTCCAAGATAGAATACAGGCGCTATCCATGGGATGTCGCCGTCGGAGAGTCGAAACGCGTGAAAACTTCGATAATGAGGATTCTCTTTCAAGTTTTGTATGACTGCCGTTTGTTCCTTTTCTATTGCTTCCGGAGTCTCTGGGAGGAATCCATAGCCTTTACGAAGCTCGTTGTCTTCGGCGCCCTCCACGGGCCTGCGGAAATTCCGCCAGTTCTCGAGCTCGAGTCCCTGGACTTCGAGAAGGAATCGCTGATTCGGATCGAGGACTTCGTGAAATCCACCGGATGGATTGCTTCTCACAATGACAATATCTTCACAGATTGTCGGTGCATAATCGCGAAGGGAAACACCGTCCACCTTGTTTTCCCAGAGTATGTCGCCGTTCTCCGTTCTTAAACAGCGAACAACCATGTCCTCAGCACCGAAGACAACACGGTCGTTTTTGACGGACGCAGGGCTCAGAATCATTGCGGACGCTTGATATGTCCAGCGTGGTGTGTGCGTCTCTTTGTCAATCGCGTAGAAAACGCCGTTGCGGTCGCCGATCAGGATGAGGCCACCGGTTACGGCCGGCGGTGTCGAGAAACCTGCTTTTGCCTCGAACGACCAAAGCGATTCGCCGGTCGTGGCATCGACGGCATATAAGTATCCGTTATCGCAACCAATATAAATCACCCCGTCGTGGTAACTGGGCGATGCGAGGAACGGTCCGTCGGCCTCGAAAGTCCAGCGTGTTTCTCCGGATTCCCCGTCCAGCGCGTACAGATTGCCTGCGAACGTACCCACGAAGACAAGGCCTTGAGCTACAATCGCCTCGATACGTGTTGCGATCATCTCATCGTGAAAATCGCGGTACCACAATCGTTCGTAGGGGCCTTGGGGTAACTCCTCGACATACCCGGAGCGGACAAGATCCCTGTGGAGCATCGGCCACGGTGCGTCCGACGGTGATTCGGTCATGCCTTGTGGGACGAGAACCAGCAGAAAAAGTAAACAATATTTGATTTGTATCTGTTTCATTCCGATCGATTCCCGACAGTGCACACACTGAATGTCTTATGATACCTTAGCCGTCAGCGCATGGAATAGGCGTGAGCGGTTCAGTATTCAGAACATGGTCATCAGAACAAGTAGGAGAGACCGAGACTAGGAGAGACCGAGATGAATGAAACGCGAATGAAAATGAATCGACGCAGTTTTACTTTGGGTGCGGGCAGCGCTGCATTCAGCACCAGCCTCTTGACCGGTGGATGTGCGACCTTCGGTCAAACGGGGACCGCTGACAGGGAAGGATGCCAGCGGCTGAATCTCTCCCGGCTGAAGAAATGGGAATCCCTCGGGTACGGTATGTTTATCCATTTCGGTATGAGCACATTTGTTGAAAAAGAGATTCCGGGCGGAGCGCATCCACCCAGTCTCTACGCTCCGGATCGATTGGATGTGGATCAGTGGGTTTCTGTCGCCCGGGACGCCGGGATGAAATACGCGGTCCTCACCACGAAACATGTTGCCGGTCATTGCCTCTGGCCCAGTCGTCACACCGACTACACCGTCGCCGCAAGTCCGAACACGACCGATGTGGTTGAGAAATTCGTCGAAGCCTGCGACCGGCGCGGGGTTTTGCCGGGATTCTATTATTGCTCGTGGGATAATCATCACAAATTCGGCAGCATGACGCCTACGGACATCAAATGGACCGAGGTTATGAACCGGTTTCCAAAAGGCGATGAAGAACTTGCACCGTTTACCACCTCGCTGTATCAGAGTTTTCAAACCGCACAGATCGAAGAACTGGTGAACGAGTACGGTCCCATTCTCGAGATGTGGGTGGATATCCCTGGCGTTCTCGGGCGAGGGTATCGGACATTTTTGTATAACCACGTCGCCGATTTACAACCCGATATCGTCATCATGATGAACAGCGGTATTGGCACCGGGGAAGACTATCCGGTCGACTATGCGTGGCCCGCGGATTTGATTGCCATCGAACGTCGTGTTCCACCCGAAAGCGGTCACCGCAAATGGCGGACGATAGAAGGAAAACGTTACTATATGCCCGGTGAGCTATGCGATCCCATCGGCAAGAAGTGGTTTTATGTTCCAGACGATGTTCCGCGACCCGATGACGAACTCCTTGAGCTGTTCAACGTTTGTCGGGAACGAGGAGTGAACTTTCTATTGGATGTTCCCCCGGATAAGCACGGTGTGATACCGAAGTTCCATGTAGATGCGCTGATGCGACTGCGACGAAATGCCGGGATTTGAGAGCGCAACTGGTGGGCTACGCTTCGCTTTGAGCCCACCCTACGATCTACGGCGGTGTCGTAAG
>CAZTDD010000018.1:0-20685 GCA_964612675.1 uncultured bacterium | reverse complement strand
TACGATCTACGGCGGTGTCGTAAGGATGGGGAGGGCGAAGCTCCTGCTGAGCCGAGTTTCTGGTCGTTGTCGGCTCGTCGGGAGACTCGCCCTCCCACCAGACAAGTCGCTAATTGCTCAATGCAATGACGTTGCTTATTTCGCTCCCGCTTCTTTTCGCTCCTGGGCGGTATCGTCATGGATCTTGCGCAGAAGTGCTTCTTCTTCCGGGCCGAGTTCGACGTCGCGGCGGCCCATCACACGTTTTGCCACCTGCATGAATTTTTCGACTCGATACTCGACCAACCCGTCCGGACCGCCCCAACAGAACGAGGGCACATACTTCGGCGGAAGACCGGCACCGTAGATATTGCAGCCGAGTCCGATGACTGTGCCCGTATTCAACATACTGTTGATGCCGGTTTTCGAGTGGTCGCCGATGGTGCAGCCCACAAACTGGCTGCCGGAGTCGATGGTTTCGCCGTTCACAATGACTCGCACGTTGCCGTAGTCGTTCTTCAGGTCGCTATTGTTCGTATCGGCACCTAAGTTTACCCACATCCCGAGGTAGGCATGGCCGAGGAACCCATCGTGTTGCTTGTTGGAGTAGCTGTGAATGATCGATTCTTCGACTTCACCGCCGACCTTACAAACCGGGCCGATGGAGGTTCCCTCGTAGATTTTCGCACCGATTTTGATTGCGGTTTTTCGTCCGATGTAGGTCGGGCCTTCAATGACCGCGTTCGGGAAGATCTTCGCGTCGCGGTCGATATAAACCGGCCCTTCTTCCGCGTCGATCACCGCGCCCGGTTTCACCTTGGCGCCGTCAGCAACGAAAACGTTCTCTTTGCCCAGAATATGAACGCCGTCGTATACCTTCCCGAGAGACTCACCGGGTTTCGCGTAGATCTTGAACTCTTTGACGATTTCATCGGGATTGTGATGGACTAGATCCCACGGGTACTCGATGATCGGACAATCCATCTCGACTCTGTCGGCGCCCGGGAGCCGATCCAGCGTGATCGGCCGGTTCCAGTCGACCTTGGCGAGTTTCTCGCCTGACAGGCGCGCTGCGATTACAACGCCATCCTTTACATATATTGCGTCGGCGCCTTCTATCGGCATTTTCCTCGCGCAGTCTTCGCAGAAAAGTACACGGCCGTTCACTAAAAGCGCTTTGTCTTCCCGACATTCGTTGACCTCGGGATTCTCTTTGCGCTTCTTTAGGTACGCGGTCAGGAAATCCTTGAGCTCGGGGCGGACATGGTGTCCGAATGTTGCGCCTTTGTAGGATCGGGTAATCTTCTCTCCGAGCATTTTCATCCCACAACGGAGAGAATAAACGGGATGATTCAGGCTGATGGGGTACAGATTCCTGTAGCCTTCATCTTCGAATAGAATCACATGGCCAGGCATCGGTGTCCTCCTTTTGATAGATTCGGGATCGTGGGAGTCGCGACTATCCTTACGGTATAGAGTGATACTTCAGTGAATATCTCGTCGTTTCCGTAGAACGTGGCGAGATGAACGCAATCTGAGACTGATTATCCAGATGCCAGGGCGAAGGTCACGCCCTGGCATCTGTTCAAGTCAGTGAATCACGAAATCGGTGGATTATTCCGGTTTGTTTTCGTCCACCCATGTATAGTAGTCCTTCAATTCGAGTTTGGACGCTGCCGGTTCATCCAAGATGAAAATCGCCTGCGGATGCATCTGAAGAGCGGAGGCGGTGACCATCTGCGTGACCGGGCCTTCGATTGCTTTTCGGACTGTTTCCGCCTTTTTCTCGCCATTGCAGAGCAACAGGCAGATCCGCGCTTCCATGATTGTCCCGACACCCATAGTCAGCGCGTAGCGAGGAACATCCTCTTTCTTCTCGAAGAATCTCGCGTTGTCATCGATGGTTTCCTCGGTCAGCGTTTTCATGCGTGTCCGAGACCCCAGCGAAGATGCGGGTTCATTGAACGCGATATGACCGTCCCCGCCGATGCCGAGAACCTGCAGGTCGATTCCGCCGCATTCCTCGATGCGTTCTTCGTACCATTCACAGAATCCCTCGGGATCTTCCGCCATTCCGTTTGGAACGTGGATGTTTTGAGGGGGGACATTGATGTGATTGAAGAGATTGTCGTGCATGAAATAGTGATAGGACTGGTCGTGAGAGGGGGGTAGACCGAGATATTCGTCCAAATTGAATGTGGTGACTTTCGAGAAGTCCAGGCCCTCGTTTTTGTACATCCGGATAAGTTCTTTGTAGAGTCCGACAGGTGTGCTTCCGGTAGCCAGGCCCAAAACGCAATCGGGTTTGCGTCTCACCACGCTCGCCACAATCTGGGCCGCTTCTTTACTCATTGCGTCGTAATCCGATCTGATAATAACTTCCATCCTGCTTGCTCCATCCCTTTCTGCTGTATGCTGCGGGCCAAGCCCGGCTCGGTTTGCTTGCGTAAAACGCAAATCCTAACTATAGCGGTCCGGGGGTCGCTAGGGAAGTTACTCGAAGTCCGACGGTAGGCAAAAAAAAGACTGGCCCCAAGCTCCGCTTCGGTACCAGCCTCACAAGCTTCAGAAGGTCCTCTGTTAGCTCCGCTAACGTTCAAACCTACGAAACTCTTCGAAGGTTTGGAACGATCTCGGGCGTTCACTCGCTGTCCGTCCGAAAATCCTCCAAACCTTCATCTACAGCACCCACACGCATCCAAAGCAACACCGATGCCAAAACGGGATTCGAATGCGTTCTCAGCGGATGGTACGAGGGAATATGTTAGTAAGTGATTGTTAGCTGGGGACTTACAAATCTTGATGATTCCAGAGACGGGGCAGACGGGCGAAAGGCGGTACTTTGTCGAAGGTGCCCAAGAAAGCGGCAATTCTTGCCGTGCGGAGAAACCTCTGCCTGTTTGGTCCGTTCAGTTCCGTTCAGTTCCCTTCAGTTCCCTTCAGTTCCCTTCAGTGGATGTGGATCAACTGAAACGGGGGTAGACCTCACTTGTCCAACGCCTTTGTAATCTTCGGCGGAAGCAGCCAGATTACGCCGGACTTCTTCTCGTCGATGTCAATCCGGGCAATACCCCCCTTTTTCATGACGGCGCCGTCTCCTACGCGGGCGGCGGCTATCCACGCTACGCAATGAGACAAGTCCGGTTCATGGCCGACAACGAAGACCCGTTTATTATCCGTTTTTCGCGCAATCTCGATGATGGCACTGGGCGGCGGTTGTGCGCCCAGATCGCTTCTTTCCTCGATGCGCTCTTGAGGCAAATCGAACACGCTGCGAACGATCTCCGCCGTCTCACGCGCGCGGACGAGGGGGCTTGTGAGGATCAAGTCGGGCAGATCGACCACTTTCTTCAGGCCCGAGATAATCTTGAGGAGTTCCTTTTTCCCGTTTGGTGTTAGCGCTCGCTCTGTGTCGCTGTTAATACCGGGGGCGTCCGATGATTGGGCTTCTCCGTGACGCAATAGATAGATTTCCATGATTCCCTTCTTTCTCTAATTGTTTGTTTTGTGTTCCATCGCTGTGGGTTGTCTTTTTGTTTTCGCCTGCTCGGTGGACCGGCGGCGTAACCTCTCGTACGCCTCTTTTGCGGCCTGTCGAACCGACTCAAAATGATCGTCCATTCCTCTTCTTACCACGGGGATCGCTGAAGGACCTCCGATCTCTCCAAGTGCCTTGATCGCGGGGGCGCGCAAGCGTGCTTCCCGGTGGCCGGGCCGGGCTGCCATAATGATGAGCTCATCCACCGCTTCCTCTGCTTCCAGTCGGCCCAACATCATCGCCGACATCACATAACAATGTACCTCACTTCGAGCCCAAATCTGTTCAATCGGGTGTCTGTTTCCCATTCGGACGATGTCGAGCAGGGGCTGAACCGCCGCATCGCCCCGTTCCACGATGCTTTCCATTCGGGGAAATACTTGAATTGCCTGGGGGTCAGGCCCTTTGGTTTTCTGCTCGAGATACCACGCGAACAACCTGTCGATGGCATCAAATGCCTCCTTTTCCTCGGCGCTGAAATCCTCGGTCTCAATCTCATTTAGGGGAGGAAACCGGCATTCCCCCTCGAATTCCTCCCAATCTTCTTTCTCGTCAGTGAGTACGCAGGAGACAACAGACAGTATGAGGCAAACGAGAAGCACGGGGATCACGCGGTTGGAAGGTCGGTTGACGGTTTTTGATATCATGTCTTTGAGGTGTTTCCTAATCTGCATACGCAAAAAGATCCATTACTCCGCAATTCGCGGTCTTCTTCCATTGTAAACAGCACCGGGTTTCGCATCCAGCTGAGAACCCCGGGGATGGACTAAACGCGCTCCGGACTGGTAACGAAGACCAAGCAACCTGGGTCATGTAACGAAATGAATCCCCGATTCATTGAAGTGGTGTAACTTATTTATACTTCTAGAGTTAAATCTTGCTTTTCCTAATTTCCGATATACAATTCGAACTGGGAGAGATTTCCTTTTTTTCAGTATCGATTTGAATCTTGTTATGTTGGGTTGAGGGTCAGATGGCTGTTCTTTCTGCTCTTCTCGGAGGGGTGAATGGGCTCTTCTCGAAGTCCCATAGTATTGCTTGTCGAACCGGATACCGGTCTGTCGGATACCTTTGTCCGGCTCCTGAATCAGCGGGGATGTTACTGTTTCGATGTTTGGGATGCGAGAAACGCCATTTGTTTTTTTGCCCAGGAGCACGCCTATATCGATTTTGTTCTCCTCGATGAGAATCTTCCGGACTGCTCAAGCCGAGACTGTCTGCTCGGCCTCCGAAACATCCGCTCCACCGTTCCGATCTATCTGATGGTTTCTCCCACCTCCGATATCGAGGAAGAGGCTGCGGTCGAATGTACAGGCTTGTTGATGAAGCCCATCGATATCGAGACATTGGACCGGATCGTTCAAGAATTGGGCGCGGATGCTCCCGAAGGGATTGTACCGGAGAGTTCTTGCGTTTAGCTCCCTCATAGCTCCCTCAACTGTTCTTCTTCTATTAAATGGCCGGCGAGTATTGAAACACGAAGGCACGAAAGTTCCACGAAAGCACGAAAGAAACGGAATAAGAAGAAAGGCCAATCGGCCTCCTGCTCCTTCGTCGCCCCGATTGCCTTCGAACTCTACCGCAGGGAACCGCGCGGAATCGGTTCAAATAAAAAGCCCGGCTACAGAGCCGGGCTTTTCTCGTGGGTCGGATGATGAGGTTTTTTGCTAAACCTCTTTTGGAACGACGTATGGCTTTCGGTACTTGCGCGTCAAGTATTTGTCCGCCTCTTTGTCGTCGATGAACTTCTCCTTCTCCGGATCGAACTTGAGGTGGCGCTTGACGCGGTGGGCGATCAAACCGAGGTGGCACAGACCGGCGGAATAGTGGCCTTGTTCGATTTCCGCGTTTTGATCCGCACGATTCCGGCTTCGGACCGCCTTGATGAAGTTGGCATAATGGTTCCCGCCTTCGCTGCTGCCGGGGCCTTCTTCCAACTTCCCGTTCCGTTGCGGATCGAAGTAGATCTGGTATGTGCTGTAGCCGCGAATGACCAGAATACCCTCAGAACCGTAGAAGAGATTCCCCACGCGGGCACCCATCTCCTCGTTGGTGATCCACGGTCTGGTCTCAAACTCGATCTCGACGTTTTCTTTGGGATAGCGGAAGCAGGAGGTTGAGAGGTTCGGAATCTCCTTATCGTCATCCGGCCAAATGTACATTCCTGCCATTGTGCATACCTCGGACGGGAATTTGACTCCCAGCCCCCACATGCACATGTCCATCTCGTGGACACCCTGGTTGCCCAGGTCGCCGTTACCGAAGTCCCACATATAGTGCCAGTTGTAATGGAACCGGTTCTCATGGAACGGCTGTTTCGGTGCGGGCCCGAGCCACATATCGTAATGGACGCCCGGCGGTACGGGCACCTGCTGCTTGACACCGATGGTTCCGCGCCAGCGGTAGCAAAGGCCTCGCGCCATGTAGACCGTGCCAATTGTCCCTTTTCTCAAATGCTCGACGGCCTCTTGGATTGCGGCCGAGCTGCGGAGCTGGACGCCGTATTGGACAATTCGATTGTACTTTCGGGAGGCTTCCACCATCTTGCGCCCCTCGAAGATGTTGTGCGATGCAGGCTTTTCGACATATACGTCTTTGTTCGCCTGACATGACCAAATCGTCCCAAGTGAATGCCAGTGGTTCGGGGTTGCAAATGTCATGACGTCAATCGTGGGATCTTCGAGGAGTTTCCGGAAATCCCACTCCGCACGCGGCTTCCGCTTGTACTTATTTGTGAACTGCTCGGTGCGCTCCTCCAGCACGCGTTCGTCGATATCCGAAAGAGCGACGACCTCGACATTTGGCAGTTCCTGAAAACCCGCAATGTGGCTTTTCCCACGCCCTCGAATTCCAACACACGCCACCCGAATGGTCTCATTCGGGCTTTTGGGAGGGGTGACCGCTGGGGCGGCCACAAATGACGGCTTGGTTGTTTGGCACCCAGCGAGGAGTGCCGCACCGGCTGTAGCCCCGGCACCGGTCTTTAGAAAATCACGTCTTGCCTTGTCCATAGTAATCCTCTCGTCTTTCAATTGTCTTAACGGACCGCCGAAACCGGTCCATCAGTCCACGGTTAACCACTTGATCATAAGACGCTTGAGACGCGATGTCTACCGCATCGGCTGGCTTTGCTTTCTCCCCTCCTCGGCCGATAGTGCGACATATGCGTCATGACCGGCGGAAGACGGGGAGATCCCCCACGCCCATATGGGATTCTCCCGGGTTCATTGAGCAAACAAAGTTGATATTCTGTTCAAGAAAGAGAACATAAAGAAGATTTCATTTGTGTTCTTTTTCAAAACGGTCTCTATCTGCATTATAAGAGTCTGGTGTTTGTTTCTTGAGTATTTCCGCAGTGAGTTTCAGTTTGAACCGCCAGTCTGTATAAACGCAGTTATCACAGAAGCTTTTTGTGATTTGTATATCGCAGCGGAGTCCAGGAGACTACGCCGCAGACGAATTGCTCAGGAGTCATGGAAGAGGAGGGAATGATTGATGTCGCAGACATTAAATAGGTATTCGGACAGATCCGAAGCCGGCCTTGCTCTGGCGGATCGACTCAAACATTACGCTAACCGGGATGATATCAGCATCCTCGCGTTGCCTCGCGGGGGAGTCCCTGTGGCCTATGAAATCGCGAAGTCGTTGAATGTTCCCATGGACGTTTTCCTGGTGCGAAAGATGGGAGCGCCGGGGAGGGAAGAACTGGCCATGGGAGCAGTCGCCGAAGGCGGAGTCCGCGTGATGAACAACGATATTGTTCGTGCGCTCGGCATTCCCGACCCGGAGATCGAACGAGTAGCCGAACGCGAAGAGAAAGAGCTCCAACGTCGGGCCGACGCGTATCGAGGCGATCGTGAACCGCTGGAAATCACCGCTCGAATTGCCATCCTCGTCGACGATGGACTGGCCACAGGCGCAACGATGCGCAGTGCGGCCAAGGCGGTCCGGCAAAAGGAACGGTCCCACGTGGTGATCGCAGTTCCCGTCGCTCCGGCCGAGAGGTGCTCAGAGATGGAGAACGAAGCCGACGAAGTGATTTGTGAGATGCAGCCGGCGGATTTGATGGCGATCAGTCGATGGTATGTCGACTTTGCTCAAGTGACCGACCAGGAAGTGCGCGACATATTGGAGCGTGCTCGTAAAGAACAGCCTGAGCGGAATCAACAGTGAATTCATTAAAACGAAGGAGGGACTCGATATGCTTGTACAGGAGGTACCGCAAACGAAATGGTCATCCTTTCTCGATCGGTTCAGCCGCCAGCATAGAGGTTGGTTAGTGAACCTTCGGGCGGGAAAAACGGAAGACGACGGGACGGGCGACAGCCTATCGCAGCCGCCTATCATTCGAGATGCGGAACTCCGCGATGTCAGCTGGGACAGCGATGAGAACCGTATCGATCTCGTGATTCAACCTTCCTCCGACCAAGAGAAGCTGGTACGGCCCGTCGGATGCCCTTCGGGGGTATTCCTACAGAAAACTGAGGATGGTTCACATCAAGGGTTGAGAATCGATGACGAAGAAGGGAAGACAACATTAGTCGAATTCCGAGCACCTGTTCATCCTGCACAGCTGGATGGACTGGCGGAGTCGGAATTTCCGGAATGACTATTGAATAACCGGACATCGCCCCTAAACGGGTTTCGTCGAAAAGGAGATTCTCACCGAACAATTAACCAAACAGGGAGACCATAATGAAGAACTCAGCACAAATCGCCCAACAAGAGATTCGTATTCCTCTTGGTGAGATTACACTCGATGGGTTTCTGGCTATCCCCGACGAAGCGACCGGCATAGTCGTATTTGCACACGGCAGCGGCAGCAGCCGTTTCAGTCCTCGAAATCAATTCGTCGCGGATACCCTCAACCAGGAGGGTTTTGCAACCCTGCTGTTTGACCTTCTCACACGCGATGAGCACGAAACAGACGAACAAACACGGGAACTACGCTTCAACATCGACCTGCTCGGCAATCGGTTGGTTGGTGTCATTGACTGGATGCAGAACCAGGAAGATACGCAGAACTTGCGAATCGGACTTTTCGGAGCGAGTACCGGTTCTGCTGCTTCACTGGTTGCCGCTGCCGAGAAACCACAATTGATCCAGGCTGTTGTTTCTCGCGGAGGACGGCCCGACCTTGCGCCGGACGCTCTGCCCAGAGTCCAGGCTCCGGTTCTTCTGATCGTCGGTGGATTCGATCGACCGGTTATTGAAATGAACCGTGAAGCGGCGAAGGCTTTCACGGCCGATCATCGAGTCGAGATCGTGGAAGGCGTGTCGCATCTGTTTCAAGAGGTCGGAAAACTTGAAGAGGTCGCACGTCTTGCCATGGAATGGTTTAATCGGTACCTGAAATAGCCAACTCTCGGTGGCGGTCGCGACCCTGTCCTGCGATGACGTTGTACCGAGATCTCCTCCGTTGTTGCAGAGGAACTGCGGTTCAGTTCCTCTTACGAATTACCGGACGAATTTGTCATGAATAAACTCGGTGGACGCAGGCAGCGTTTCCGCGATTTCCGAGTAGTTGACGTCCATTACCTCGAGTCGCTCGATTTTGAGTACATTTTCCGGGATCGGAATCCCTTTTCGAACGGGGATCTGAGCCGACCGGCAGTGTGCTAGATATTTCTCTGTTTCGCGTGTAAGAAGAAAATCGATCAGCGCTTTTCCCTCTTCCGGATTGGGCGCTCCACGGACCAGTGACACCGTATTTGGAATAATCAACACGCCGATTTGTCCCTCTTTCTGGTCGGGTACCACGATTTTGACGGGTCTACCGTCTTCAATCGCTCCATTTGCATCATCTGTGTCGGTCCAGCCAAAGTGTCTCTCACCGCGCGCGACCATATCGCGGACCATCGCATTCCCTGCGGCGATGGTCACCTCGTTTTCTTTTAGAGCGTGAAAATAGTCTTTCGCCTTTGCTGGGCCGATCTCGGCAAAGAGAGCGGCGGTATGCGTCGATGTGGTACCGAAAAGCGGATTGGCGATGACCGCTTTGCCTTTCCACTTTAAGTCGATCAGATCATCCATGCTGGTCGGAGTTTCGTTTTCCGGGACAAGTTCTGTGTTGACAATAAGAATCCGTGCACGCGCTGCGAACCCGGTCCAGTAGTTTTCGGGATCGCGGTATCGAGTCGGGATGTCGTCGGCTTTCGGCGACTTGTAGGGGGCGAGAACATTTTCTTTCTTCAGGACGAGAGTTCTGGCGATTTCATTGTTCCAGAAAACATCGCAACGGGGTCTGGCCTTCTCCGCCATCAAGCGATTCACCAGACCCACCGTTTTGTTGGCTTCCGTGTCATACACTGGGAGTACTCGAATGCCCGTCGTCTTTTCGAATTGGTTCAACAATGGTTCCGAATAGATTTGGTCGAGAGCGGTGTAGACGACAACCTCTGCAGCCTGGGTATTTATCGGGACGGCGAGAAAGACTATCGATGCTATTACTGCCGGTAAAAAGATCCGTTTCATGGCGATACCCCTCGCTATACCATAAAGATGTGCAGCCCGACCGCATGCTGCGAAGTATTAGGCAAGCCTTTTCTCCATTACCGAATCTAGGGTACTAGAGTGTGCTGCAGACTCAAGGAGGAAGCGATGGGAGTCCCATGTCCTGGGCGCGGTTTTCAATAAACCTCGATTCGGCAGTTGAAAGTCGAGCGCAGTTCCTGAGCTCGTCAAAGGGGCGCGCGGGCGTTGGTGATCGGCCTTTCGACACGCTCAAGAACCGATCACCATTTGGGTGAAAGCTGGCAATGGACGATACCGTTAAGAATGAGTGGATTACTCTCGCAACGGTATCTTCAACTGCCGAATCTAGGATAAACGATGACGGAGGGTGAATCGCAATGTCATTAAGGTAAGTTTCAGAGAAGGAGCGAGGGGAGGGCGAACCTCCCGGTGAGCCGCATTTTTCTTCATTTCGGCTCGGCGGGAGCCTCGCCCTCCCAGTAAACGGCTTCGCCCTTTCCTAACTGAATGACATTGGGGTAAATCGCCCCTTAAAAAACGAGGTGTCATGACTTCATTTGAACAAACGAATCTCGATTCTATCTCCTCTCCATGTCCACATTTCGGTGACTGTGGCGGCTGCAGGATTCAGGATCTCCCCTACGATCATCAGGTTGAAAGGAAACAACGAGATCTACGGAAGCTTTTCGGTCCGATTACGAAAATGAAGATCCTGGATTCCCTCTTTGTGAAACCTTCCCCTGCGATATGGCACTACCGGAATCGGATGGAGTTCAGTTTCTCTTCGAAAGATGGAAAACCTGCTCTCGGTCTTCATCGACGTGGCAAATACTGGGACTTAATTGATGTGAAAGAATGTCACATTTGTCCACCTTCGTTCTCTCACATACTGGAGGAGACGAGGCGTTTTGCCTGTGAGTCGGGTTTGGACGGCTACGATAAAACCACCCATTCCGGCTTCTGGCGGTATCTGCTTGTCCGCGGAACCCATACCTCGGGGCAGGTCCTTGCCGAGATCATGACTTCCGCCGAAGAGGCCGCTGCGGTTCAGGGGTTGGCTGAACACTTGCGTGAAACGTGCCCGGAACTGAAAGGTCTTCTGTGGAGTCTTGTATCGGGTGTGTCGGACGTGTCGAATGCCGAGCGTACAGAGTGTGTATTCGGCGACCCGATTCTTACAGAAAGCGTTTTCGATCTTCAAGTTCCTTTCGAGACGCGGACGTTTCTTCAGCCGAACCTCGCCATGGCGGAGATCCTGTACGGCGATCTTCTGGAGAAAGCCGGGGCGTACGCTGAGGGACGTGTTCTCGACTTGTATTGCGGTATTGGCACGATCGGGGCGGCCGCTGCGAGGAAGGCGGAGCGCGTCGTTGGTGTCGAGAAAGACTTCAATAACGTCAAGATGGCGAATGAGATGATTCGGCGAAACCGTATCGAGAATATGCGAATTGAACCCATCGATGTTGCAGACCTGCGCGATCGATCCGAAGAATTGCAGAACGCCGATTTGGTTATTGTCGATCCGCCGCGTGCGGGACTCAATAAGAAGATCATGAGATTCTTGTACGACATAGCGCCGCGCCGCATCGCTTATGTGTCCTGTAATCCTCAGTCTTTGAAGGACAACGTACAGCGGTTCCACCGGGGGAGTCCTTATCGCGTCAGTTCCATGACGGCGTACGACATGTTCCCGCACACACTGCATGTGGAAACGCTGTGTATACTCGATCCGGTGGGGTAGCCGGTTAGACTTGCTGGCCGATTCGTTCGAGCCGCTCGCGACACTCTTCATCGTTAGGGTTGAGCTGGTAGGCCTTGCGGAAGCTCTCCGCGGCACCGCCCGAGTTTCCCAGTGCCTCCAGGGCCTCCCCCAGATACTTATGCGCCTCGAAGAAGTTCGGGGCGAGTTTGACACACCGCTGGAGAGGTGCCAGCGCTTTCTTTGTTTCATCTTCGTGGAGCCAGATATATCCCTGTGTCATGAGGAGTTGCGGCGAATGAGGATCTACTTTCGCACCGCGTGCGAGGATCTGAGACGCTTGCTGTTTGCGGCCTAAATCGTATTCGAGCCGGGCGATCAATGCGTAGGCGCGGGGATCGTTGATCGTAATGCGAATCGCTCTCAAGTAGGTCTCTCGTGCGAGTTTCGTTTTCTGCGTTTGCTGGTACGCGTAACCGAGTTCCAGAAGGGCTTCGTAGTATTCCGGATCGTTTTCCAGCGCTTCGCTGAGCGAACGGATTGCTACGTCGTATTCCCCGATGCGATTGCACGCCAGCCCGAGATTGAAGAGAACCTGCGTTTCGGGTCGCATTGTATTGGCGAGGTCGTAGAAGATGTCCCTCGCACGTTTGAACAAACTCTTTCGCACGTAGGCGAGTCCGAGCAGGATCGAAGCCTGTCTTCGGACCGATTTCTTTTCTCGAAGGTCCTGGAGCCGGACGATCGCCAAATCGTATTTCCCGTCAGTGAAGATTTGCGCGGCCTCGATCAATTCCTCCTGCGACGCTGTCTCTTCGGATTCGTGGTCGGCGGCCACGCTGGCGTCTCCGACGTCCATCGCACGAATAAGTTGACTGATTCCTCGTTTGGCTCCGGAGTGATTCGGGTCGAGTTCGAGACACTGCTCGTAGAATTCCTGGGCCATCTCGAGTTTGCCCTGCTGACGGCGGATATCCCCTAAGAGACAGTAAAACTCTGCGCAGGTGCCGACCCGGCTGATTCCTTTTCGCAAGAGCGAATCCGCCCGGCGGTATTTCTTGTCGGCGATCAGCCAGCGCGCCAGCCGACAGCGGGCCTCCGTATCGTTTGGATTGGCCCTGACGACCTTCTTGAGGGTTCCACGCGCTCGTCTCCGATCCCCGGTTTTTTCGTAAGCGATCGCCAGCCGCTTGGGGATCTCTTGATCGTTCGGCAGCATCTTCTGGAGTTTTTTGTAGAGGGAAATGCTGTCCTGGTAGTTCCCGAGTTCGTCGTGGATCTTTGCGATGGCGACGTAAGCGTCCGGGAAGTTGGGCTCGAGAAGCAAAGCCTGTTTCAATGCTTCAAGCGCCTCTTCATAGTGGCCGCTATTGAAAAGGTTCAGTCCGTGCCGATAGTGGTACAGAAAATCCGACGGTAACGCCATGCGACTGCTCGTGTGCAAGAAGCGAACGCGCCCGCTGGCTGATGTTCTATGTCTCTGGAAGAAACGTTAGGACATCCTTCAGGCTCGAGCGGAGACGAAACCGACGAGCGCGTCTCTGTATTTTCGCCGCCTCCACCGTCCCAGGGCGTCCTTCACCCTCACAAGGGAAGCCGCCACAACCCATAACACCATATAATGACACAAGTTAGCGTCTTGGTCCATACAAGAATGGCAACAACTTTCTGCGCTCGGTCTTCTTACGCGGTGAAGAACCAGTGTAATCCAAGCAGAAAGAACTGATAAAACGACCTCAGATGCGGCCAGACCAACAGCAAACAACCGCTCATAAGGATGAAACACGACAAATCCAGGTGCGTGTACACAGGACGGGATTCACGGCGTGAATCCTCTCTGGCCCACTCAGCAGAATTCTTTTCGTAGTCTCGCATCGACTGATCGCGCGAATCGAAACAGATCGCAATCAAGTCGTCGAGACGTTCGGAAGCATCGGAACTGCTTCTGGTTAACTCGTAGGCTTCAGAGCCGCGAAGTTGTCTCTGTAACCGTCTTTCGAGGTTCTGCAATTCGGAACGCAGTGACGCCAACGTTCCGTTTCCTTCCTCGAAGGTGGAAAGCCTATCGGCGACCGCAAACGCGTAATCCAGGAACGGCTCCGACCGCGAGGGAGTCTCCGGCCGCGAATCGACTACTGTGCGAATCCATGCTCCGAGCTGCTCGATACTGAGGATATATTGGGAGTTCTTTCTGCTCGGAGTCGCCATCGTTTGTTTCCAGTTTCGGACGGCCTCGTTCCATCCGTGCCTTTCGCTGAGAAACCCGGAATCCGGCAAAGTGGAGAGCAGGCTGGATATAGTATTGCAGGATTGGGTGACCCCATAGAGAAACCGGTTCCCCTGCCTCAGTAACGCACGCCGGGAGAAAGATAACGTATCGACGCAGGAATGGTACTTCTCGGTTGTTTCAGTATCGGCACCGTCGAATGCCGTGAGAAGTCGCTTTGCCGAGACCCACAGTCGATCGATCTGAGGCCTGAGGAAATGAAGAAACCGATCGACTCCACGGGGGGTATTCCGGACCGCTTCCACGGCTTCTCTCGCACCGGTTATGAATTCGCGTTCGGATGGCGAGAACTTCTCGTGAACCGAGGCTCGAACCGCTTTCAGTTTCTGCGGATAGACTCTGCTGAGTACGTTTCTGCGCATCGACACGTACCATGGATGGAAAAACTCGGCCAACAATCGGCCGAGAAGGAACGCCGCCACAGGAATGGAAAAAATGGCAAGCCAAAATGCGTTCTGCCATGCTTTCTGTCGTGCATGCAGTTCTCCCGATCCCTGGATCTGAAAATGTTCGAATAGTTCCTCGTCCGGATTCGAGGTCAGAATTGCTTCGACAAGGAAGTTGGGAACGCGTTCCGGATAGAGGGAGAAGAGATAATGAATGTCTCTCTCGTAACGTTGATAGGTTTCATGATTTAGATGACTGGGGCTCTTTGAGAAATAGCAGGCGAGTCCCTCCTCCAACCAGTCGGGGAGTTGGCGCTCGGGGGCGACAACGTTCAGATAGGCATGGACAAGTTCATGGCGCAGAACTTCGTCGAATCGAGAACCGACATGAGGAGTCGAACCGATGGCAATAATCCGGCCCTGTGTGAATCCGTCGATACGTCGCAGCTCGCCCGTCCGCTGCAACTGGGGTGCGAAGGCCCGCTGAACGGCGGGTTCGGAAGAGTCGACGATCCGGACTTCGGTGTTCTTCGGGAACGGCAGCGGTATCGTTTCTCTGAGTGCAGGGAGAGGAGGAGCGTTCGATTCCCGAACGTCGACCATCTGCAAAACAGGAACATTGTCCCATAATTCCGCCATTGCAGCTTCACCGTCCGCACGTCTTTCGACGGACGGTGGAGACAGTGCCCCTGACTGCAGGAATATGGCAAGGACTAACAGGTAACAATTCATAACTTCGATTCGACCGCACTCGATTCGTACGGGCTGTAGGACTGTGCCGTCCACCAAAGACCTGGGGTCAGCTCGGTGCCGACATCTTGCCGGTGTCCTCCCGATTATCATACCGATTCAAAAGGTAGAATATCTAGTTGGCGGCGGCGGTTCCAACGAAAGGAAAGATACCTTTTTTTGCGATCTTGGTTTCCTGTGACCTGAGGATTTGTCAGACCGATATGGACTTGGGGATAAATATCGCCTATTCTGGCCGTTGATTACAATTCCAGAGCTCTGTACGCTCTGATTAGGGGAAGACCGCTCACTTCAACGCATCAGGCGGCTGCGGTCTAGAATCTGATGCCGAATCCGAAAAAGTCACGAATCCGAAAAAAATACCTGCCAGGTCAGGTCATCGTCAAAGAGGGCGAGATCAGCGGATGGGCGCATTTGATCCTTGGGGGACGCGTGCGGGTTACCAAGCGCGTCCGTGGAAATGAGCAAAACCTAGCCGAACTCGGGCCGAACGATCTGTTTGGTGAAATCAGCGTAATCGACGGGAAGCCGCGACTGGCCACAGTCACGGCGATCGTTGAAACCGACACGTTGATGCTCAATCTGACCAATCTATCGGAAGTGATGCGGGAACATCCGGAGACTGCGATTGTTGTTTTTCGAGCGATGGCAAATAAACTCCGGGTAGCCAACGAAAAACTTCTGCAAGGATTTTCTCCCGAGGAGATCGGTTTCTGGCGGCGTGTTCTGGAAGCGACTCGGTTGTGGTTTGACGCCACCGAGAATAAAAAGTCGGAGCAGAACCTCGAGAATATGAAGAAGAAACTGAGCATCATATTCGCAGTGGCCGAGGAAGAGGTTCAGTCCGTGATCAATCGAATGATTGCCGCCAAAATCTTGAGCGACCCTTCGGAAGCCACCGGATTAACAGTACAGCCTGAGCGTCTCGATCAATTCTTGGAAGCCCACGAGCTCCTCCATGTCGAGCAGAAATCGCAAAACAAATTGTCTCTTTCCGATCTAGATGTCTCGCGACACATCCTTGGGGTGATTGAACGTAAATTCGGCAATATACCCGAGAATCAGGCTGTTATGGCAACCCCGGAGCTACGGGATGCGGTGCTTTCGACTGACCTGTGGCTCAATTATCCCGAACAGCAACGAGAGCAGTTTTGGGAGGATTGCATTGTTCGGTTGACCAAGCACGGACTGGTCGGCTGGAAGTACGGGAAACGGGCGGAAATTGTCGTGCTCATCAAGAAGATGCAGAATGTGCTCACTTTAGGGTTGGAACCTGGGGGGCTCTTCGACCAGACCTGCGGTGTCCTCACCGGCAAGAGGAAATGAACCTGAGTTTTTTCGCACGAGGGGAGATGCCGAGACGGTCAACTGCACGATTCGGCATGGACGGTCGAAAGAGTGCTCATCCCAAATCAACCAAGTAACGGATTATCGGGAGAAGATCGGTGCGCAGTCAGGTTCACTCCTTTACAAGCGTCTTACATATCATTTTTGGACCGGGTGCCCAGGACCGGATCGTGGAAGAGGCCCGCAAACTCGGACGGCGCCCTCTCCTGATTGTAAGCCGGACGATGTTGGAGCGGGGGGACCTGCGGTCGATTGTGGAGCAGGCAAAGGATGATTTTGAAAGAGTCGAGATAACAGGGAGTCCCGCGGCGGAGCCAACTGTCGACTATGTGAAAGAACAGCTGGAACGCTGTCGGTTGGCTGCATGCGATCTGGTCGTCGGCATTGGCGGGGGAAGCGTACTCGACGCAGCCAAAGCCGTGGCGGGGACATACAACGAATCTATCGACTTTGCGGAGGTGTTCTATAACGGCAAGCCGACCACGCCGGGTATCCCCTGTATCGCTGTCCCGACTACCGCAGGGACCGGTTCGGAGGTGACGCCGAATTCTGTATTGAGTGAGCCTTCTAACGCCGTAAAGCAGAGCATTCGCGGAGAGGCTCTTCGTCCGCGGGTTGTCATCAACGATCCTGAACTGACAATGGGATCTCCTCCGTGGGTAAAAGCCGCCAGTGGAGCCGATGCCCTGGTCCAAACCATCGAGACCTTCGTTTCGCGCGGAGCGAATGATCTAACCGACGCTTTGGCACTGCGGTCATTTGCCCTGATCGCACGCGGCCTCGCTGAAGCGGTAAAAGACAAGGACAATCTGGAGGCGCACTGCGACATGGCGTATGGGAGCATGATGGCCGGGATGGCGTTTTCGAACGCTCGGCTGGGGGCGGTTCACGGCATGGCGCACCCTCTGGGCGTACGATACAAGATCCCGCACGGAATTTGTTGCGCTGTCCTGCTGCCGGGGGTGATGCGGTTCAATGAACCGGTTGTCGCTGACAAATATCTGAGGCTCTCGGCTGTCATCGGCGAGCCCGTCATTCCTTGGGTCGAAGGCCTCTTCAAACGGATCGGACTCCCGGCCGATTTCACCGAATATGGAGCGCAAGCGGCCGATATTCCCACCATTGCGGAAGAAAGCCTTCCGTCCGGATCACTGAAAGCGAATCCGCGCGAGCCTTCCAGCCACGATCTGGAGAGAATACTGTCGGAAGTGATCCCGGACCAAGGTTAAAACTCTCCCGTCTTTTCACTACCATCCGCTGAAGCTGAATTTCCGATAAGAAAGGAAGACATCGATTGATGGGACGTCCGAAGAAATACGAATGCCATGTTATGTCGAATACGCATTGGGACCGTGAATGGCTTTATAACTTCCAAGAAACGCGAATGATGCTTGTCGAGTTTATGGATAAGCTTCTGCATATCCTGGAGACCGAACCGCGTTACCACGCGTATCTACTCGATTCACAGACGATCCCACTCGAGGATTATCTCGAAGTGCGCCCGGAACAAACCGACGTTGTGACAAAACACGTTTCTAGTGGCCGTCTGCAGGTCGGCCCCTGGTATGTGTGTCCAGAAGAGTTTCTTGTGAATGGGGAGTCTCTTGTACGGAATCTACTTGTGGGACACCGTGTCGCGGGACGCTTCGGACGGGTCAACAAAGTCGGCTACAGTCCGTTTTCTTACGGTCAAACCTCCCAAATGCCCCAAATCTATCAGGGATTCGGAATCGATACGATTCTCTTTTATCACGGAATTCAGAAATACGAATCGCGCTCGGAGTTCTGGTTCGAGGGGCCGGATGGTTCTCGGCTGTTCGCTTCCCGGATGGGATCATTCGCCCGATACAACTTCTTTTATCACGTATTTCGTCCGGTCGTATACGGAACGAAAATCGACGAGCGGGATTACTACTGGAAAAAGGGCGGAATGCCGTTTCATCTCTGCCGGGAAGGACGCCACGAAGGCCATTTCTTTCTGGCTGATCCGGTCCGGCGGTTCAATCGAAGGAAGGTCAAGGAATGTTTCGAGCATCTCCGGTCTCTCGAGGAGGAACATTGCACCTCCAAATATCTTGCCTACATGATGGGCATGGACAGTACCGAGCCGGATCTGCTGGAGCTCAAGATTATCGATGAGGCTCCCAAAGCAGGGGTCAAAGACAAGGTTCTCCATAGCAGCCTTGAGGAGTGGATCGAGAAGGCGAAAAGCGCGGCGGAAGATTTGACCGTCCTGAAAGGCGAACGACGCACACCCCGCCTTCTTGGCACCCGCGTTCATCTATACAGCGACGTGACTTCCGCACGGACTCGAATGAAACGGAAAAACGCCCTCGCTGAAATGCTCCTCCAGCGCGGTGCGGAACCGTTTGCGGCGCTAGCGTCACTGCTTGATTGCGAATATCCGCGTTCGTTGCTCGATCTTGCCTGGAAACATCTGCTGTCCTGTCACCCCCACGACAGCATCGCGGGATCCGGAGTCGACCAAATCGAACGAGACGTCCACAACCGTCTTGAGCAGACGATTGGAATCGCTGAGGGGATTCAGCGGAGAGCCCTCCAGACCATCACGCTCCAAGTCGACAATTCCGACGAAGACAAAACCGCACTCCTTCTGACCGTATTTAATCCTTCGCCGTGGGATCGTTCAGAAATCGTGACCGCGTACCTCGACATTCCCACAGAGGTTGGCGTGGATCAATTCAGCCTTCAGGACGCTGAGACCGGCGAACGAGTCGACCACTGGGAGGCAGCACGTTACGAGATGGAGCCCGTGGTGAGGCATCTGGGCGACGCCACCATGGGAATGCCCTGCATCCGCACGAAGCTGGAGATAGCGGCAGGAGACGTGCCTGCCCTGGGTTACAAGACTCTGCGAGTTGTGCCGCAGCCCAAGGCGAGCCGCCTGCATGGTTCCCTTGTTCAGGGCCATAACCGAATGACGAACGAGTATCTCTCCGTCCAAATCGAGAGCGACGGGACCCTGACCATAACGCATCATGAGAGTGGACACATCTTCTCGGGGCTCAACGATTTCCAGGATAACGCGGAGGCGGGCGTTGCGTGGCAGCACGTGCGTCCGGCGTTCGACCGTGTTGTTGCCGGGTCGGGGTTTCCTGCGGAGATTTCACTAGTGGAGCAAGGACCTCTACTGACCGCATATCGGGTTGACAAGCGGATGCAGATTCCACGATGTCTTGTTGAAGGGAGAGCGGATGAAGTGCGGCGACTGGACGCCAACGGCGATGACGCGAAACGATCGGAGGAGACGGTCGAATTTCCGGTTACCTCTTTTGTGACCTTACGGCGGGGGTCGAAAATCGTCGAAATTACCACCCGTTTTGACAACAGGGCCGATAATCACCGGTTCCGTGCGCTTTTCCCAACATGGCTCGAAGCGACGCATTCGGCGGCGGAAATGGGGTTTGATGTAGTGGAACGCGAAATCGACAGGCCGCCATCCAGCCCGTGGCACGGCCAGACAAATCCTACTCATCCGCAGCATCGATTTGTGGATGTCAGCGACGGCAAAGTCGGGTTGGCCGTCCTCAATGACGGTTTGCGCGAGTATGAGGTGACCGACAATGATGAACGTATGATCGCGGTAACGTTGATGCGAGCGTTTGAAGTGGCACTGTCTACAGTCAGCTGGCGATGGGAACGTCATCCAGAGATGCGTCTTTCACAGTCACCCGGTGAACACGAATTCCGTTACGCGATCTATCCTCACGTGGGGGATTGGCAAGAGGGAGAGGTTATGGAGCAAGCGGAACGGTGGACCGTTCCGATGGAGATCGCGGAGGTCGGTCCGCACCCGGGCCACCTGCCAAAGAGCCTTTCATTTCTGCAGATTGAACCGTCCTCGCTGCTTCTTTCCGCACTCAAACGCGGAGAACATTCCGAAGAGTTGGTGATCCGGCTTTTCAATCCGGGGACAAAGAGAGTGCGTGGTACGGTACGCTGTTTCAAGCCAATTCAGTCAGCTCGCTTGCTTAATCTCAACGAAGAGCCCGAAAGGAACCTGCAGGTTGAAGACGGCGCATTGTCCATTTCCGTTTCGAAGAAGAAGATTCAGACGATTGGGATTACGCTTGAGGATTCATAAATCGCTATAAAGACCGAACATTGGGTTCGTGCGGCGGCGGGAACCCGTTAGCGAGTGACTACGGGGCTGCAAAAAGTCAGCGGGATGCGAGAAGTGAGGTGTCAACCCCCTCTGAATCTC
>CAZTDD010000017.1:0-73040 GCA_964612675.1 uncultured bacterium | reverse complement strand
ACATCTTAGCAAAAAGAGACAATATGCGCAATTACTTATGACGTTATGTATAGAACCAAAGGAACTGTACGTTGTATGATGGGTCATGTTGAACGTAACGTGGAGGCAGAAAGGCCATGAAGAAGCGCGGATTCACCCTGATTGAATTGTTGATCGTTGTCGCCATTATTGGAATTCTCGCGGCTATCGCCGTGCCCAATTTCCTGAACGCGCAGATTCGAGCGAAAGTGTCCCGCTCGTACGCGGACATGCGGTCAACCCTAACCGCAATCGAGCAGCTGCGGCTTGAACGAGGCGTCTTGTTGGTGGATTTCTGGGATGACAGCGGCAGCGCGTGGGGATATGAGCGCATTCGCGACATTTTCAACGGGGTCGGAGATCGGCCGGAGTCCAACCGCCGCCAGATCGATGTGTTGGCCCCGCTCACAAGCCCGATTGCGTATATGTCATCGGTTCCAAGAGATCCGTTTGCTCCCAGAGCTTTGCAGGATACCTCCGGCGGTCACTCTGAACGGTTCGGCCTGAGCGGAAACGACGTGTACTATTATGCCGACAACGATCCGAAGACTGTCGGACCCGATTATGGGGCGACCCGGTACGAACCCACTCTGGAAGAAGGCGATTACGTCCTGATGGCTTTCGCTCCGGCGGCAGAAGAAATGTATGGCGGCAGTAACGGCATCCGTTACGGCGTGCCGTACGACTCATCCAACGGGATTGTCAGCATCGGCGACATTATGATGCGCTCGGGTGGAGGACCGATACGCGTGAATCCGCTCGGTGGCCGGTAGAATACGGCCATTAGAAGCCGGCAGAGCTCAATTCAAGATGGGCCAACGCCTCTGCGGTCTCCTCCTTGAACGGGGGGGAATCCGGGATTCTGCTCTTCAATAGTGCGATATCGTGTAGACGTTCAAACACGTGTTCCGGCTGGGTCATGCGTTCGATTACCTTCCGGAAGTTCTCTGTGCGAGAAAAATCCCCCTGCCAGGCAAGCTGTGCATATTTGAGCGATTCCTCGCTGAGCCCAAGTTCAAGATACGCATGGGATAATTGACAGAGAGTCGGTACTGAATCCGGCCAGCCTTCACGATTTGCCTCGACTACGAGTTCGCGGACGGTTCGAAGCGACGCATCCAGTTTCGCCGCTCGCTCGTTGAGTTCAGCCGTATTGCTCGCGCCTTCGAGTTCGGCGAGAGCCGCCTCAACGGGTACACGAATAAACGGCGAGAGATCCGGGTGTTTATCGAGCGTGTTCTGATACTGAGACTTAGCATCTTCGACACGATTTAGATGCGCCAGACATTCGACTTTTGCCATCTCGCACACCGGGTCATCGTAAGCGGATGGAATCTTCTCGAAAATCTCCCACGCGCGGTCGAACTCCGCGACACCCATCAGGGAACGTGCGTGGGCGGCTTTCACCTCCGGGGAAACGCTATCGACTTTCTCAAGATAGGACAGCGCCTTCGCAGGACTGCCCTCGATTTCCAGGTAATACGTTCCGAGCAAGGTTCGCAACGACTCGGCGAATTCGCTGTCCGAAGAGGCTTCCGAAAGAATAGCGGCTGTTTCGCCCGCTTTCCCTTGTCGAAGCATCGATTTGGCGAGTTCAATTGTAATTCTGCCTCGTGCGGCGGGAGGAAATTTCCTCTCCAGTTTTCGATAGATCTCTTCCGCCCTGCAGGCCTGTACGGTTCTCATGTGATGTTCAGCGAGGTTTTCTTGCGCCTCAATGGAATCGGGTAGACTTTTGCATGCCGACTCCAGAAGGCTTTCCGCTGAGCGATACTGCCGTTTGTCGTCCAGGATAATCGCTTCCAAGCGCGCTTGTTCGGCGAGCATCCCCCGCCGCTTGTAGCCCAGCGCTTCGAGTTCGATCAGCTCTATATTTTCGAGCAGGCCGGTACGCAGGTCGTAGAGCACCCTTGCGCCTTCCCGTTTTCGCAAGCGCCGGAGGACCTGTTCGAGGCGTGCGTTCGCACCGGTGTGATACGGATCGGCGGTCAGCACCTCGACCAGCACATAAGCGGCATCCTCGTATTGTCGCATCCGAAACAGGCACGTGCCCAGACGATAGTGAGAATTAAACCAATCCGGATGCCCCTTCTCAATTCTCTTGAACACGGCCGCCGCTTGTTCAAATTCACCGGACTCCTGATGGATCTTCCCCCGTGCGTATTCGATGTATGGACGGTCCGGCTCGACTTGCTGGATCCGGTCCACGGTTTTTGCCGCCTGCTCCAAATCTCGGAAATGCAGATACGCCTCCGCCACATTGATGAGGCATTTCACATTCTTTCCGTTGGTTTGCAGAATCCTTTCGCAGAGTTTGAACACTTTTTCGCGGTCGGTGCCGAGCATCAGTTTTTGTAGATACTCGCGCTGTTTCTCTGCATCGGTCGGGTCCGCTTCATAAACAGCTTTGATCTGCTCTTCCGCTTTCGCGTCCAGCCCCATGTTCTCGTAAATCGTGCCGAGCATCTCGCGCACGGCGAAATCGTCCGGATAGGTCTCAAGCCATTCGAGCGCCGCATCGCGAGCAGACCGCAGACGGTTGACCGAGATGCTGTACTGGATTCGTAACTGAGCGCGTTCTTGGACGATTTGATGGTCGACTTCCAGCTGCTGCATCAGATCGATCATCGTATCCATGCACGATTCCACTTCGGGGTGATCGTCCCTTTCGCCCGCGATTCGCAGGCGTTCGTTAATATCGGTCAAACGCCGGCTGAGCGCCTCGGGGTCGTTACGGAATTGAGCCGATGAATCGGCGGTCGAAAAAAGAACCGCCGTCAGAAGAAATGCGAGGATACGCCCGGCGCACCGCCGGGAACGCGCCTTGGATTGAAGAGTATATGCGTTCATAGAAGAATCCGTTTCGAACATAGTACGGATATTGTCAGGTGGATGTGCCGAATGTCAATGTTGGAGCGGTCGAGTGAGCGGTCAGCTTCGAGAAAAGTTGCCTGGAGGACCGATTGTCTCCGGGTGTCTCTTTCGTACGGGTGACTCGGGCTGTGGTGTCACTGTATTTGGAGTTGAATCCAGTCCAGCGTCTGGCCAAGATGTTTCCTTACGGGGCTTTGCTTTGACACGCAACAAGGCATAAGCTTCCGAGAATCACAAGGTCCATGGTGACTAATCTGAAGCCCGTGTTTATGCTGTACGAGCCGAAACAGCCGCACGAAATATCCAGACCGCGCATCATATCAGTAGGATACAGCCATATCAGCGCGGCCGCGACAAGGACAGCGGTCACGGCGAGCGTCCCCAGCAACTTGCGATTCACATCCCTCATCGGTACATCCCTCGCCAGCCTTCGATTCCCGAGCGCGGCTGAAGCACAAAACCCTTTTCTACATCCGCGAGAGAGCCTGAACACTCAAAGCGATACTGCGTCCCGTTTTCCAGCCGTACGGCGAAGGTGACTGAATGCGAGGAACCGCATTGGTAGGCGAATGTGGGCAAGGCGAAATAGCCCTCTCTTTCTTCCAACCCCCAGGGCGGATGGAGCTCCACGCCGTTGATCGAAAAAATCGCGACGGAGGCGACCTTGTCCGGGAATCCCTGCGGGGTCACGTAGAACAATCGCAATATGGGGCCTATTTCAATCACCGGGTCGGTTACCCCCCGCACGGCGACATTGTTACCATATGCATCGAGAATCTCGAGAGACTCCCAGGTTAGCGGTGCGGGATATCTCTTCTCCGCCTGGTACGCTCCACCGAGCCATCCGATTTTGTGCGCCGGCCGTCCCAGGTCCGACAGACTATCCGTCACGGGTCTCGCGACAAAAAGCAGAAACGGTTCGGTTTCGGTCGCACTGGCATCCAACCGAAGTTCGAACCGGATACGCTCCCAATTCGTGAAAAAGTCCGAGTCGAGAACCTTCTCGCCCAACGTTATCTCAAACGGTCCCGTGCCATACGGGTGGAGGATCTCGCCTCGCACGAGCGAAACAGACGCGCCGGTGCGGTTCTCGCATGTAACCGTGAGCTGAAAGTCGGCGTAACGATTCCACCCGGAGAACTGCTCGATAACCCGGCCCCCATCCGCAAGGACTCTGACGTCATAACGTTGCGCCACGCACGGACGGACCTGCAAAACAAGAGCACCAGAAAACACGATAAAAACACAGAGTCTCCTCAACTCCACGGCGCGATCACGCCTCCTTTTTACAGCCGCTTCCCTCAACGATACTCTGTCCACCAATCCGGAATCGCAGAGGGCGGCGAGAGATACGTATGATATTTAAACTCTGCAACGTCAATAAGATAAACCGAACCGTCCGCGAGAACGACTTCGAACGTGATTGTGAAAGGCCAGAGTTTGGTTTCCTCAAATGAGTCAACGTAGAACGATTCGGGGTCAGTGCTGCTCCTCTTGAGCGTCCAAGAAGGTTTGTACACTTCCACGCCATTGACAGCGTGAATTGCAACGGAAACGGGCTTGTCAGGAAACCCCGTTGGGAGTACATACTTAAACCAACCCACATCACCCCAGGTGAAAACCGGGTCGACATGGCCACGGAACGGGAGGGCTTCCGAATTTGTATCGAGAACCTCCAGCGTCTCCCACTGGACGGGACGCGGATAAACTCCCACAGGCCTGTTTGGTCGCTCCTTGGGCATCACCGGCTTTGCGACGAGCAGGGTGGTCAGTTCGTCCGGCGGCGGCTGCATGCCGAAGTGCAGTTCGAAAGCAACTGTTGACCCCTCGGCGGAAAAAACGAAATCCTCGATCACTCCTGTCGGGGCGACCTCAAACGGCCCTTCACCGTAAGGATGAGTCACCTCGCCGCGAATGACGGAGATTGAGGTGTCAGCCGGTCTGATGCAGAATATCTTGAGTTCAAGAGCGCGATAAGGAGCGTAATTGTCCGCAAAATAGAGTCCTCCATCTGCGAGAACAGTCACGGGCTCCGTCGTGTCCGCGTCGGCATTTGCCGACGCGGACATCAAAAAGAACATGCAATATAGGAAACTCCTGTTATCGTACTTCATCTGTCTCGGTCCTCTCACAGCATCTGGCCTTAACGATACCCTGTCCACCAGCGCGAAATCGCAGACGGCGGTCGCAGAATCGTCTCGTGACTTGCTCGCGGTATATCGATGACATAACGCCCGCCATTCAGTGTCTCCAGAGAGAACGTCAGAGGGAGGGATGTCAGCCCGTCCAATGGGCTCGGAATTAGCTTGAAGACATCTCTCGTTCCTCCTGCCAATCGGAGGGGTGGATAAAGAATGACGCCGTTCATGGCCACGAGATACATGCGAACTACGCGATCATCGAATCCATCCGTTCTCACCGTTAAACTGCGATACACATCATCATATCTAAGGACGGGAGAAGTCTTCGTTGCCACATCGAGTCGTGCCCCGGCCGCATCCCACACTTCCACAGAGAGCCACCGAATCTCGTTGGGATAACTTTCATATCCCACCAGCCTCACGTGATTGCCGGGCCGAGCGATTTCCATACGGGGCTTTGCGAGAAACAGCTCCGTCGGCTCGCTCGAGATATCAGGATCGAGTCGAATTGTGAAATGAATTTCGTCGGGGAATGTCGTTACCGACGCATCAACAACTGAGTCGGGAGACACGGCAACATCGAAGAGACCGGCACCGTACGGATGTTTCACCTGCCCGCAGATACTCGACACTCCTTGTGCGTTTTCAACACGGACAGAAAGTGCCAAACGGGAGTATGCATTCGGGTTGCCAGGCTCCACTATGGTATAACCGCCGTCGGCAACAACGAGCGGGCTATCGGCTGCGAAAGCCCATTGAAATGAGATTGAAATAAAGAGCACCCAAAAACCAAGAAACAAACAATCTGATTTCAGAGTTTGTCTCACCATAACAAGGTTGTCGGCAGTCCACACAGGCATAGTCTCTGTCCCACCCATGTCACCCTAAACCAAACATGGCTCCTTCCGATACGAGGGTCTCCTAATTCTATCTGGATTGGCTTTGAATCTGTCCGGTCATTGCAGAGTCAACCCGCTAATTTGTACTATAATCTGACAGTTGGATGGTGTCAACCAGTTTTTTTCTTTCAGTTTTTTTTCTTTTTTTGTCTTCTGGATTTTCTCAGAGGGATGCAAACTTACCCGGGGGTGTACATTACTCAGAGGATGCCGTATTCCGCAGCCGTAGATGATGTGTAGTAGTGATCGCAGATAGTGCGTCAAAAGAAACATACCGCGAGGGCACAATTTACTAGATTTGGACTATATCGATATCATTGATATAGTCGTTCTGCAGGGTGATAGGATTAATACTCCGACGAGATAAGAAACCCATGATCACTCAGTACGTTCAAGAATATCTGAATCGAGCGCACTACGAGATCATTGAGGACGAGGATCCGTATTACGGCGAAATCGCTGAATTGCAGGAGATATGGGCCGTGGGCAAAAACATCGAGGAATGCAGGCGGAACTTACGGGAAGCAGTCGAGGGATGGATTCTTGTGAGTATCAAGACCGGCTTGCCAATTCCAAAAGTAGGCAGCTGCGAAATCAAAGACGTTCGGGAACTGAGTGTCTGGTGTCAAGACTGTTTCCCGTGACACGCAGAGAGTTGATAATAAGGTTAAGAATCCATGGTTTCAGGGGACCGTTCAGCGGCGGTAAGCACGCTTACATGATAAAGGGAACGACGCCTTTAATCCTTCCGAATCCTTATAAAGATATTATCAGTGTCGTTTACTGCGAAGGGTACTGAACCAAGCCGGCATTAGCAGAGAGGAATGGCTTGAACAGTGATATCATAGAGTTCTTGCATGGGTCACGCTTGTCAACATGTAACCCACCAAGAATTGCTCACGTCAAATCCGGCAACTCATACCCCTTGCGCCTCGGGCGTGAAAGCAGACGGTTCGCCTCATCGTCACCGATGAACTTCTCCGCCTGTGGATCCCATTTCACTTTCCTTCCGAGCTCGCGACAAATATTCACCAAGTGACAGAGGGTCGTGGCGCGATGGCCGGTTTCGACATCGGCGGTAGTTTTCTCCCGGCTCCGAACGCATTCGAAGAAATTATGGAGATGCTCCCGGCATTCCTCCGGTCCTTCCGGCGTATCGGGCGGAGCGCCGTCCAGCAGTTCTTTCGGCTCGGCGGCACAGCGTCCTCGCATAATCTCGATGGTGCCTTTTTCGCCGACGAAAATTGCGCCCAGGTCCTCGTGTCCCCGTCGCTCTCCGTTCATCTTCAACAATGTCCCGTTGGCGAATCGCATCGTAACGATCGCATCCGGCTTGGGGCTGTCCGGCCAGATCTCGACCGGCCCCGTATCATCGGTGCCCAGACCACACTGGGCCTGGTCAAGCGAATGAGTTCCCCAGCCGGTAACACCCCACGACTGACCGCCGCCGTCATACGCCCGCCACAAAGCCCATTTGTAATGGAGATCGGGATGATAGGGACGCAGTTCGGTTTGGTTACACCATCTGTCCCAATCGAGTCCCTCCGGCTGCGGTTCCGCCGGTTTCGGTGTCCAGCGTGCCGGTCCCTCGAAATTACACACAATGATCTCTTTTACCTTCCCGATCGCGCCGTCTCGAATGCGTTTGCTCGCCCATCGGTTGATCGGGATCGAGCGCTGTTGTGAGCCGGTTTGCAAAACGCAGTTGGTTTTCTGAATCGCCTTCACGAGAGTACGTCCTTCGCCGATCGTCAACGTCAACGGTTTCTCACCGTACACATCGAGACCCGCCTGCGCGGCGTGGATCATCGTGAGGACGCGCGCGTGCGTGGTCGTTTCGACAAAGACTGCGTCAAGATTCTCTTTGTCGAACATCTTGAAATAGTCATCGTATTTGTTCCATTTTTCCGACTCGGGGCAGACCTCGACCATCTTACCGAAGCGAGCCGGGAAACAATCCGCCACGGCGACGATCTTCGCTTCCGGCATACTTTCTTTCGTCATCAGCCAACGTGCGCGACCGCCGATGCCGATAAATCCGGTAATAACTTTGTCGTTGGCCCCGAATACGGGTTTCGGGATGAGATGCGGCATTGAAATGCCGGCGGCAATTGTTGAAGTGGTTCGCAGGAAAGTTCGTCGTTTCATTGGATGTTCTCCTTTAGGTTTGACGCTGTTGCAAAAAGTCTGGGATACGGATTTCAACCCCCTCCTCTACGGCTCTCATGTTTGCCTTCGGCAAGCCATGAGATTCCTCCCCCGATCTTCGGGGGAGGAAAAAGAAACGAGCGTGTCTGCAGCGGTTTCTCCCCCAAAGATTGGGGGAGATTCAGAGGGGGTTGACACCTCACTTCCCGCATCCCGTCGACTTTTTGCGAACCTGTCAGGTTTAACGGTCCGGTGAAAAATGATTCTTCTACGTCAACCCCACCCGAACCCTCCCCAGTCTTGGGGAGGGAGGCTCGGCTTGATTGCACCTCCTCGTATCGAGCGCGTGCTCGAATAAGCCCGAAAACGAACACCGAAACGAGCGCGCATACCCATTTCTTCTCCCCCAATCTTGCCGCCCCGTCAGGTATGATGGCACCGCAAAAAGTCCAAGAATCGCCCCTCACCCTAACCCTCTCCCGGCGGGAGAGGGGAACTTCTAATGTCAGCGGACGAGTTTTTGCGACGGCATCAGGTATAAGGGTCAGCTGAGATGTACCTTATCTTTCTACATCTCCGCAGAGAAAGAGTAAATGCCCGAGCCGACTTCGACTACTGTCCTCCCATCGCTTCGGCGGATCGAGCGTATGCCCTCTGCGCTTCGGAGCGATTGTCCACCCTCTCGAACAACACTCTTGCTGCGGGAGGGGATATGAACCTCGGCCGTTGTGTTCGGTGGAACAGAAATTCGGAGACTGAACGCATTTCCGTCCCGCTGCCAATCGCTGCTGATCGGACCATACAATGAATCATAGGATGCATGAACTTCCGTCAGCGACGGATCATCAACCACCCCCGGATGAATGACGAATTCCTGAAATCCGGGATGGCCGGGTTTTGTCTGAATTCCGCCAAGACCCCAGATATACCAAGTGCCTATGTACAAATAGGAGCTGTGTAAGAGTGAATGCCCCTCTCGGCGTTCCCAGTCCTCCCAGATTGTCGTTGCACCCTCCTGCAACATATGGCCCCAGCCGGGATAATCGGTTTTGTTCGCCATTTCAAACATCAGGTCGTCTCTGTTGTTCGCCAAGAGCGTTTTGTACAGAAACGCGCCCGCGGTAATTCCTGCGTGGATGTGACCGTTACGGTGAATCAGGATTTCGTCCTCCAAACGTTTCCACACTGCCGAACGAAGATCCTCGGGCGGCAGATCGACAAACAACGCAATCGCTAAATAACCCTGGAATCCGTTTGCATAGCTGTTGTCTTCCGGATTGAAGAATTCACTGTGGACCTTTTGGGAGATCTCATCCGCGCGTTCCAGGTACGCTTCGGCTAAACCCTCTCTGCCTAGAATGGACGCGATTTTCGCAGCGGTTTGGAGATTGTAGATCCAATAACAATTATTGAAGAAAAGCGTTTCGGGCGTATCTCCATTGACCCCTTCCGCTCCCGGCCAAAGCCAATCGCCGAGGAAATCCCATTTTCCGCCCCACCGTCGGAGCATGTTGTCCTCCGCTTTGGTTTCGAGGAAAGCCAGCCAGCGCTGCATGGTGGCGAAGTTCTGGTCGAGGATGCGCACGTCTCCGTACCGTTGGTACATGTCCCACGGGAGAGTAATACAATATCCACTCCAGGCGGGCCCGCCGCCGCCCCAGTAGGTGGGCGCTGTGTAGGGGAGATCCCCGGTCGGCTCCTGCACATCGCGCCAATCCTGGCTCCATTTTGTGTAGAACGCTCCAAGGCGATAGTTGTTCATCCCCATCTCGGTGGTCGCATGCGCATCGCCTCCGTACCCCATACGCTCGCGGTGAGGACAATCGACGACATACCCGCCGAGACTCAGGTTTTCGTATGTCCATAGAGTCGTGTCATAGATTCGATTGAGCAGTTCGTTTGAACAACGAAACCGTCCCGCTCGACGGTAATCCGTTCGCACAAGATATCCTCGAATATCTTCAAGGGCCGGTGCTTCATCCAGTCCTTTGATCTGAATCCAGCGGCCGGTGCTGTAGTTGAATCGATTGTGGAACGTACCTTTCCCGGAAGGGCCAATGATGTAAGCACTGCGAAGACGATGGGTCATCGCCTCATCTTCCCGCTCGGAGAATTGAAACTCGATCCGGTCGTACTGGTCTCCGGACAAGTCAATCTCGACCCAACCCGTGAAATTCACACCCATATCCACACGATATTCGTCCGGCCCCACGTCCTTTATGGAAACGGCGGGGATTTCTTTGCTAATTCGGTTCGGTTCAACCATCTCGGCGGACAATGTCACGTTCGGTGCGTACCTTGTAACAGGATCCCAGTCCGAATCATCATAACCGACTTTGTTCCAGTTCGGTTGTTCCTTGTTTGCGTCATACAGTTCGCCGCCGAAGTGCATGAAATTCCAAATACCAATCAGCGTGTTGGGGCTCGGGTGAGTCTTCCAGGTTTCATCCGTCACAATGCGTACGGTTTCCTCATCGGGCAATTCGATCTCGGCCTGGGCAATAAACATCGGCGTGAAAGGACGGTCTTCCCGGGCATACTCCGGATAGATCGACCAGGAGAGCCCCATCCAAACAGCGAGCACGTTCCGCCCGGATTGGAGCTGTTCGGTGATGTCATATGTGACGTACCGCGCTCGTTTCCTGTGATTGACCACGTTGGGAGATAGAATTGCGTCACCGATACGCTCGCCGTTCACGTAGACTTCGTGATAACCGATTGACGCGAGATACAGCGTTGCCCGCTCCGGTTTATGCTCGATTTCAAACGTCTTGCGGAACCACGGATCCGGGATTGTGTTGTC
Source organism: uncultured bacterium (assembly GCA_964612675.1). Taxonomy (GTDB): domain Bacteria; phylum Hinthialibacterota; class Hinthialibacteria; order Hinthialibacterales; family JAKPRU01; genus CAZTDD01. The sequence continues at coordinate 62,157 of CAZTDD010000017.1, read as the reverse complement.
GGGGGGCGGCCAACCCTCCTTCTTCTCAAAAACGTCATCAATCCCGATCCAGAACCCAGACCAGTCGGAACGTTTGAGGAGCCCCATGCTCCACGAGGCAGGTTCGCTCCACCCCGAGAACTCACCGTCATTGTCCCGCACGCGGACTTTCCAGAAGCACCGCATCCGAGATCTCAACGGAACGCCTTCATAAACAACCTGCGTAGATCGATCGGACTCGACCACCCCCGAGTCCCAAAGATCGCCTTGATTCTGGGCGAGAATCTCTTGGCTCCCGGCGACAAGGATCTGGTACGCGGTTTGACGGATTCCGCGAACAGATGGATCTTTCGCCTCCAGTCTCCAGCCGAGTCGCGGACGGAAAACATCAATCCCTGCCGGGTTTTCAAGATATTCACAACGGAGACCCGCGACATCCACCAACGGGCCGGTATCTGCAACCGATTTCGTCTCCGTCACTGTTTGACAAGAGATCGTGAAACATGCCAAAAAGAGGACACTCGCCAGCCCACAATGGATAGGCGGTTTTACGATACGCCGAACACTGTTCATCATTTGCAGATTCCTCCGATAGGGTGATCAATCAAGAATAAACCGTCATGCGGAGCATCTACAGGGGAAGGATCAGTCGAACCGGTTGGATTGGACCGCTTCTGATACGAACCGCTTCTGATACGAATAGGCAAAAGAATGAGTTTCAGGTATCATTACTATCGAGTTCGGCGCGATGCGCAGACTCGAATACCGTGGAGAGAGATCAGGAGGTGCACACATGATGCGGACACGGGTTTTGCCGTTGTGTATTGGAGTATTCCTCATGAGTACAGGAGGAGCATTGGCTCAGGACGATGAGGTCATTTTGATTGATGACTTCGAAGGCGAATGGATGACTTGGAATGTGAACGGGCAAGAAATCGACTATACGGACGAACAGAAACACACGGGCGAATGGTCGATGTATGTATGGTATGACCAGAGCGGAGCGTGGCAGTACTGTCAATCGAGTATCCCTGAGCCGCTCGATTTCACGCTTTCACCAACCATGGATTTCATCTTGTGGGTCTACTGGGAAGAAGGCTGGGAAGAGGACGCGGCGGATATTCGCCTCGATGTGGGGCCGGCAATTCTCGGGCACCAAACGGTTCCTGTGGCGAACGAGTGGGTGGAACTGGTCTGGACGGCAGATCGATATACCACGCCAATTATGGACGAGGTAACGAGTTTCGGTTGGTTCTTCGACCCTCAGGAGGCCAGCGCGGGGCTCCTGTATCTCGATGATTTCACCGCTCGACCGAGCGCAACAGGCGAATGGGAAGAGACTCTTATCTACGGGTGGAACGACGGCCTACAAGGCTGGGCGGTCGACACCGAATTCAATGAAGGAGAAGGCGATATCTGGTTCGAACAAGCGGACCCTGTCGCTTCGGAGGGGGATGGCTGCTTAGGAATGAACTACATCGGCGATTACCGACGACATACGTCAAAGACGATTTTTGATGCAGCAAATGGAATCAACGAGGTCAATCTTACTGAGTATCAGCAAATTGTCCTGGATCTGCAAATGCAGGGCACTCAGCCGAGCTGGGGGCAAATGACGTTGGGCCTCAAAGTCTGGGGCGGCGATGATGAACCCGACGAAGGGGACGGATTCGACTTCAACTGGATTGGACCGCAGACCAAACGAGTGACCGGAGGAATGAATCGCTGGATCACGATGTTGTGGGACTATGATCCGGCCGATTTCGAGGACAACTACAACGATCCAAACGGTCGAATCGATCTCACACTGGTGACTCACGCAGATCCCGGCATCCACGACGGGACCTGGATGTTCGTGGACAACCTGCGCGTGGCGCGGCCCGTCGGCGAGGTTGCTATCGAGGACTGGTGTCTCCACTGACAACAGAATACATGGACACAGAAGGGGCCGGGGACTCGAGGGTCCCCGGCCCTTTTGTTGCGCCGTGTTCATCAACCTAAATTCGGCAGTTGAAAACAGTATGGCGGCTGCAAACCGTTCATGTTTCACAAGAAGTGATCATCCTTATCTGTTACCCATTTGGTGATCGGTTTTTGAACTTCTCCAACGGCAGATCACCAATACCCGTGCGGCCTTTCGACGGGCTCAGGAACCGCGGTCGGGTTTCAACTGCCGATTTTAGGATCAATGTAGTGCCCAATCCTCGACACCGGTTTCGGGGAAAGACGGTCCCTCGATCACAAAATGATCGAGGGCCATCGCGGTAATATCCAACGCTCCATCGAGGCCCGGGAATGGAAATGCTGCATGAATGGTAATCGCCACATGACTTGGCCCGAAGAACGTATGCGTGGTTGAAATCTTCACCCAGTCTTCATCGAAAGGTTGATCGGCGGGATTCACATCGCCGACGGCAGGTGCGCTGAAATCCATCTCCTCCGCCGTTTCCGGCTCCCCCGCAACAGAGACCGCGATATCGAATGTTTCTTTCAGGTCTTCCCGTATCGCCGAGTCCAAATCGAAGTAAAACGGCCCGAATTGGACAAACAAGTCCGTGATATCTTCGTTCACGTCTCCATCAACGTCTTTGATTTCTGCGTTCACACCGTCCCCGTCCGCGTCCTCGTCGAAGACCTTTGCATAGAGTGAAAGAGTATGCTCCCCCGGCTCGGTGATCAGGTTCTCAATTACCGTGATCATCCCGTTCCCATAGCCTCCATCAAAATAGACAACGAAGTTTTCCGACCCCTCCGCTCCCGGTGGCGGAGGAGAGATCAACCCCTGATTACTCGGCATGTATTCATCGGCAAGGCGTTCGTCATTGGCCAGCAGCATTCCGGAGTATGCATTGACCGGTTGAACAAAAATGGTTCGTTCCCGTGTTCGTTCGGCAGGGTCCTGAATCGCCATGCTTCCGGTCAGCAGTGGGTCAGCGACGACGCTGTCATCCGCATTGATCGCATATCCGTCGGGGATCCCATCCCCGTTCGGGTCTCCACCAACACCTGTGTCCGAGATATCCGCCTGGCTCAATCCTTCGAAACCATTCCACAGCAGCTTCGATCCTGCTGTTGCGTCGGGCACCATAAAGACGAGCACAGACATACCAACGACCATAGAAATTCGTGCAATCATCGGGCATGTCCTCCATTCATTGTATGGTAAATGCGATTATACGCGGGATTTGTTATTTGTATATTTGAGGAGCGTAACCCAGTCGACGACGGGGGTCAATCCCATTAGAATCCTGGGAAAGAGTTTCGCTCCATCACGCGAAGTCCAGTGAATCAACGGAAAGAAAAGAGACCTATGTATAAAGAGAAGCCAAAGAACTCAATCAAGCGTCGCGATTTCGTACGATGCGTTGCTGCGGGAGCAACGGCGACAGGTATGCTGTCTTCCGGGTGTGCGCATCAACAGATGGCCCGCAAGGGGAACGAGGAGTATTCCTGCACCTGGTACCCATTCAGCGAGCATCCGAAATCCGATTCCTGCTGGTCGCTGTCTGTCGGGCCGGACGGCCGGATCTACGCCGCCGCATGCTGTGAAGGACCTCCCGGTCAGACAGTCAAGGTCGTTCGCTACAACGAGGAATCGGACAAACTGGATTATCTCTTCGATTTGGACAAGGCGGTGGACGATCCACGAGACTCCGGCCGGGCGACCCAGTGCAAAATCCACTATAGCTTCGTCCCCTCCATGCACGACAAAATCATGTACATGGCGACACACTTGTCCGGTCCGCCCATCGATCAACCATTTTACTCTCCATGGCGCTCCTGGCACGATCCGAAGCGGTGTTTTCGCGGCAGCGCGTTGCTGGCGTATGATACACAGAAGGACAAGGTTCTCTGGTGGGATACACTGATCCCGAAAGAAGGATGCCGCTGTCTGCTTCACGATGAAGAGCGCGGCTTGCTCTACGCCCTCAGCTATCCTCGTGACCATTTCATTATCTACGACCTTGTGACGCGAAAGCGCCGAACCATAGGCCGCATCGGCTCGGTCAATGCGCAAACGCTTTTTCTCGACAAAAAACACCGCGTGTGGACTACGAGCGATTACGGACGCCTGATGCGTTACGATCCCGAGAAGGATCGCCTGGAGACTTCGCCTTACGTGCTGCCGCACGACCCGGATTTCCAGACAGGCTGGCACAGTGTCTTCTATGACGTTGTCGCGTGTCCGGACGGGGAATCGTTCTACGCGGTGACGTGGATCGCACGGCCGCACCTCATGCGGATCTGGCCATGTGAAGGCGAGTGGGGACGCGTAGACGATCTAGGGCCGACCACGCAGCCGCGCGATCCAACCGTGCCTGTCAGCACATTTCTCGATCACTGCGGCGGATTGACTTTTGCGGGAGACGGTCAACTGTATTTCGTAGCCTCGCGATGGAGAGATCCCGTGTACAATCCGATGCCCCCCGAACGAAAAGACTGGGAAGGGGTGATTTGGCGTCTCGATCCCAGAACCGACGAGAAACAGGAGGTCGGCCTGCTCGAACGGCCGGACGGTTTCGCGCAATACGTCTCGCGCGGCGCCGTCGATCGCAACGGCGACTTGTTTTTCGGGAACGTGGGACGGCCGCATCCTGTGGGGATTTTCAAAGTAACAATGCCGGACCACCGAAAAAAGAAAAACGCACATCTACCGATCCGAATATGGGGCTGAATAATGACAGAAAAAGAACAGAAATTATCGCCGCAGGAAATTCATCACGGAGCCTTTGTCTCCGAAGGACGTATGGTTGCATTTCCAACATGTTTTCCTGGAGCAAGCGTTCCGATTGTTGCAGACGAAAGCCATATCGCCGCATTGGATGTGTCGCCCGAGAGCGATGTGTATGGTGGAACCAGCGGCAAGAAGACTCATCTTTTCGCCGCAATGTTCCGAGGGGTTACGGGGGCGATTTTCGATTTGGGAGCGCTGGACAAGGCCGACACGTGTATCGCGGTGTGCTGCGGACAAAAAGAATTCTTCGCTTTTGCCAATGGTAACGATGGCGGACAGGCTGTCTGCAAGAATCTGCAGGGGCTGCCATTCGATCTCATCCAGGAATGGGGCTTCTCCAGGTCGCCGTTCGAGAGAATCGAGGGGATCGGCGACGGAGAGCGTTTTGTACACGCAGCTCCCGATCCAAAACGAGGCCATATCCTGGGCACAACGGAGAATCGCCTTTTTGTTCTCGACTTGGACACGAAGGAACTCTCCGACGTAAGAGAGATGAATTCCAGAGGAAGAATTATTTCCGGATCGGATTATTTCTGGGGCTTGGATGAAGGGAATACGTTGTGGCAGTATCATCTTCCCGCAGGGCTGATGGAGCGCCGTGCCGCAGGTCTTCCGGCGGGTTCGTGGGACCGATCCTTTATGAACTCCGCATGCGATACACAGAAGAGAGTTTGTTACGTAACCGATGACGAAGGTCGCCTGTTTGTTCTGGACGAGACCGAGGGATTTTCGTCGTGCTTGGGACAAACCCCTCTCGCACCCGTTACCGCGTTGACTGTGATCCCGGATGGACGCGTATATGGGGCCTGCGGCGAGGAAATGCAGCATCTCTTCGTATACAGTCCCGTTGAAGGAAACATAAGAGACCTGGGTATCGCCTTATCTACTATTGAACGGCGGCGACACGGGTACGTTTTCGGCGACGCGGTTACCGGCAAGGACGGGGAAGTCTATTTCGGCGAGAATGACGATCTCGGTCATCTTTGGCTTTATTTCCCCAGAATCCTGCCACAACGAAGAACCTGAGCCAATGTAAATGAACGAACGCTACGGCCCGAAACGATAAATATCCCCGTAGCTGTTAAGACCGTTACTCGCAGCATACTCCTTGTATCCTGCGGCATCCGGAAAGCCAATCGAAGTGACGTAGCTTCCCTCTACGCCTTGAAGGAGATCGGGGCCGGGCGAATCCAAACAATACTTGTAGGGACCGGGGAGAATCGTGCCGTGATGGTTTGAACCGACAATGAACCACGCGACAGCGTCGGCGTGCGGATCGAAATACCCATATCGTCTCTTCCGAATTCCGTCCGCGTCTTCTTTACCCTTGGGATGGAAAGGATCCCACACACTGTCCGCGGACGACAAATAGGAGACAGGTGACGTCAACGCATCCAGATAGGCCAGGTGGGTATGACCTCCCCATTCCGGATAGGGCATGTAGTCGTTGTTGTCCATCCGGTACTGTTCGATAGCCGTGGCGAGATTACGAAAGTCGGCTTCTACCTTGGCGATCTTCGCGCGAGTTTGAGCATTCAGAAAATTGGGGACGGCGATTGCGGCCAGAATCCCAATGATCGCAACGACGATCAATAGTTCAATCAGAGTAAACGCCTTTCTCATTTGGCTCCTCCTCTGACGTAGAGCCTGATCGCGGCTCATAGACTGTATCCGGAATCCGTTGGTAGGGACGATACTCCTGCTATCAAGACACGTCAACAAGGAAATCCGCTTCATCCTGAAACCGGGGGTTCGAAGTAGAGAAAGGGCCTTACCCCTAAATCCGGCAACAGAACCCCGAGCGTCGCTGCCGGATTCCGGTTGATACTCGCATGCTCGTCCGAATCCTTCCCGGTGCAAAAACTCTCCCAGCCTCCCGGATGAGCGGGGGAGGCTGGGAGGGGTCTGAGCTCTGTTTGTTGACTTCCAGCGGACCGTTCTCTTCTTGAGAACGATCGCCTTATTTCTTTCCGAAATTTGCTTCCAGGTATTCTTCCCCCGCGATAGCAAAGTTCCTAAGGACCGTTCGATCGCTCGTACCGACAATGTTCCAATTGATCTCGCGATCCTCTTCCTTCGCCTGCTGGGTCTCGATTTCCTCTTCTCGCAGTGTGTAGCGATCCCACAGGCCGATCCCCACGTTGGGTTCAAGGTGAATGAACTTCCAATCGACGATTTCGCCTTCGAAGCGGCCCTCTTCGTCTTCTAGAATCACCGTGGAACCAACGCGATCGCCGTTTTCGTCATACTCGGGCGCAATATCGACAAGCCGTCCGGTCCGTTTGAAGATCGGTGTCACCAGGTAATCGACCATGAGATACGGCGGCCACGCGTAAGAGACACCGCGCAGGTCTTCCCCTACATCACGTCCGCGATTCTGCTTGTACGTTTTCACGTATTTCTTCGCGTAGCGGGCGAGCGCTTTAATCACCTTAGGAGCCTGCTGTTCGAGACCCGTCCGGATAGCATCTCGATACCGTTCGTGAACATATTCATCGCGCAACGGCTCAAGAGTACCGCCCCGGCCGACATTTGTGGCCACCTGGAGGCTGACCAGGATGATCGGAAATGCAACGTCGATCTGGGCATCCGGCCCCGAAGCGCACGCGACCGCTCGCAGCGAACAATAGATCTGCGAGCGAGGATAGATATCCCGGCTGACCGGCATGTTCCATTCCAGGATCTGACGATCGATGAAATTCCGCATGAGTTTGTTGCTCGCCCAGAATTCCGGTGATGTCAAAACCGCAGCTTGGATGACCACGTTCTGCGACCTTGAAACGTCGTACACAAACTCGGACGCTTCTCGAACGGCCTCCGGATTGATTCGGGCTTTGCTGTCCTGAACCTCAAACACCTTGAGGTTACGGGCTCCCGATTCCGCCGCACCCTTGATCAACAGGATCGGATGTTCCCGCGCAAAGGCCTTGAGACCAATGAACCCGTTGTCGGGGATTCCATTCTCGATTCGTTTGAGAATATCTTTGGAAGAAATGCCTTCATTGTAGGCCTGCTTCCAATCGATCTCCGGTGGAAGATCCACGCCGCTTTTGTTGTCATAGATCTCAGGATAGAGAGACTTGTCATACGTAATATCGGAAAAGATCAGCGATTGGACCGTAGCCGGAATACCGATGTCTTCCAGTTCGCCCGACTCGTAAATCGTCAGTCCGTGATACGGAATCGCACTGCCGATAGTAATCGGTTGGGCAAATCGAACCGCGAGCCGAATCCCCTTGATCTGCAGCCGTCCCGATTTCTCTTCGTTATCGAGGACTGTCTCGATCTCCTCGTCCGACAATCCACGATGCCTTCGCAACGTCTCGGCGAACTCATCGCGTGTGACATAGAGATGCGCGCTGTCGATCTGGAGGACCGGCTTCTGCGCGTTAGGCGCCTGAGCAAATCGTCCGAATCGAGTGATCAGGATGTTTGCGCCTCGCCGTCCTTCGGCCAACAGCTCACGGTTCAGCGTGGGACCTTCACGAAGCGCTCGTGAAACGTGTGTCCGGCCGACGGGGAACAGGAAGGCGATGTTGATGCGGTCGTTCGCGTCGATAATATCCGGATCGAATTGATCGAAGACCAGCGGCAACGGGAATCCGTCGCTCCGCATGAAGCTGATTTCCCGCAGCTGGTTATAGGCACGCCACCATCGTTCGTCCGGTGTGGGAGCATCCGCGCCGATTCCGACGACGTCTCCCGAGCCGCTGAAATTGCCCAGCAAATGATCCTGTTCTGTCGGGCTGAATTCAACTAACTCGGTGCGATGGATTAACAGGCTTCGGATCACATCATACAACCACGTATGGTGTTTCACCGCTAGTTCGTACCGTTCTTCCGGGCTCAGGCAAAGGAACCCCGAGCCGCGCGAGTACGCCCACGGCCAGTATTCGCATCGGTGGTCATTCACTGTCTCGGCGAAGAAATCGGTCAGGTTTTTCCAGAAGAGCCGAACGTCGAACTCGCTGATGGGCTGGTAGACAAATTCAAGTGTCTGTGCCAGGCCGAACGTGACATAGAAGAATTCGATTCCTTCCGCGATTTTCGCCAGCTTGGCTTTATCGCCCTCGGCGGCTTCAGCGACCCGCGCCAAATCGCCGATATTCTCGTATCCGCCCGCAATCCGCTTCCAATCTTCTAGAACCATCTCCCGTCCCGAATAAATAACCGCCAGATCGTCACCCATCCGTTTTCTCAACTGTCGGTTCTGGGCGGGGACAATCTCATCGGCAAGGGCGATTAAGGCATTACGGGTACTTGCGATCAAGACGCCGAATTGATGATTCAAATTGGTCAACGCTTCCGCATTCTTTTCGGCGGAATCGCTGGCAAGTACATCTTCAATGTCGGCTTTGAGCGAATCCATCACTTGATGAGCCTTTGCTGCATACTCATCGAATGTATCGCCCTGCGATTCATCGAATGCCGATTCGAAACCCTGCTCGCGCGCCGAGAACGCCTGTGCTTTCATGGCTCGTTGCTGAAGCGCCCGCCGACGTTCGAGGGCTTCCGAGGCAGCCACTTCCACCGCCTTACTGGAAGACTCGACCAATTGCTGCTGTTCGAAGTGTTGCGTTTCCGGCACATATTTGAATCGGACCAGGGCCTCCATCAAAAAGTCGATCTCACGATCCGTGAACGGTTCCAGGAGCGAAGAGCGCGACTCTTTGAATTCAACCGGTTGCTGCCGGTTGTGCCGACGGACAGCGTCGACCGCTTTCTCGAAGGTCTCGCGAATTTGATCGACGTCTTCCTTAAGCTCTCCGTTGACCACAAAGACGCCACCGATTCCTGCCAGCCACGTCCCGATATCCAGATGGTGAAGCGGTAGACCGCTTGAGAGTTTCGCCAATGCCTGGCTGCCATAGGCGTCGCCTTCGCGCCACGTCTCGTAGCGCTTGAGGCGCTCCTCTTCGCGCAGCGCCTTGGAGGCTTCATCCTCCTCCTGAATGCGCCGGAGCAGATCGGCATAGAAGGTTTCGGCTTTCTGGATCGCGTCCGAGCGGGATTTTTTGTCGCTTGCTTCCGCCACGTCCGCCAGGAGTGTGTAGAGTCGGTCCGCTCGTTCCCGTTTCTCGTGCATCTCGCTGCGAAGACGTTCGACATTGGACGCCCCCAGTCCGATCGCACGATATACACCACAGCGATCGAATTTCTCACAAGCCGCGAAGAAGCTCATGACATCGCGATAGGTCAGCGCGCGCCGTTTCTTCCCTGCGCCACCGTCGGCAATGCCAAGGGAGCTGTTGGGGTTCCCATGAAGCATCAACGCAACCAGCTTCGGGGGGTTGTCGATGAGCTCGAGCAGCTCGGGGAACGGGATGCCGGTATTGAGGACATCGATTCCCTGCACGTCTTTCTCGTAATCCCGTCCCGGTCCTCTGTATTTCAGAACCAGCGCATGAATGCTTCCGCCGACGTCGCGGATCAACTGTTCGCGGCGTTCCTCGGACAGGTTCTTTACACCGGCCCACGCCCGCAGGTTGCCGCCGTACACCTTCGCATTCGCGGTGATCTGTTCCTCCGTGAGTCCCACGTCGATGAGCTGAGTTTTCACCGACTCCGCGATCGAATCCAAGCGAGTATCGCTTGTGTAGAACAACATATCCTGCGTGGATGACATTGTGACGGATGTCATAACAATATCCGCAGGGGGCTTGTGAGCCGGAAAGGCCGTCTTGAGCATGCCAACCGTCGTCGGATCGCTGAGCCGCAGGTCGAACGACGTCGCCAGCTGCTCGTGCAAACGCTGCGCGACGGGGTTCTCATCGTCGGGATCGAATCCGTGAGACATCAGGTAGGCAAGATTCTGTCCTTCTTCATCGAGACTGTAAGTAAGGTGTTCGCCGGTTCGCGCGAAAATCTCGAACAGCCGCAAACCCGTCGAATACCTGACGTCCTGAACGGGCTTGTATTCAGCCGTCAGGGCAACGCGAGCGTCCTGCTCAAGCGGACAATGCGGATTGTGCTCGCGGGCTTCCCGGATACATTCGTAGATCATCCACGCTTTGTAGAACACCATGAACCGGTTGACTTGCTCTGCGCAGATAATCATCTTCTCGACGCCCCACCGGGCAGCGAGATTCGCCACCAGAGTCGCGCCGTCCGCCACTTCCGGCCACGGCCGGCCGAGACGATCGATGGCTTTCGCGATCTTGGTGATCTGGAATATGAGGATGTTATCCCGAATCTCGAAATACTCCTTCAACTCGTCATACTCGAGCAGTTTCTCTGCAGCCCAGAGCTGCCAATCGAGTTCCGTCTCAAAATCGTTTTTGTGAAGAAGGGTCTTCTTCGCCAGTTCCATGACACCCGCATGCAGATGATCCGGGACGCCGATCTGGCGCAGTTTGACTTCGTTCGTCAGTGAAAGCACAAATGCGAGGAAAAGGCCGTCCTTGGGTACGCAATAGCCTCCATATCCCTCGCCCGCGGGCAATACCAAACGATCCTCGCGCAGGTTCATCTGGTCGGCCATGTCTTCTGCATCGCCTTCGGTGACCGCCATGATAAGAAGTGCGAGGGCGTTGGAGCCCGCGAAGTGGGTCACACAGAGTGCGTTCTCCGATGTTTTCTGGATCTCGGCATGTGCCAAGGCGGGACGTTCCTCAACGCCGCCTTCATTGACCAGACTGTAAAACTCGAATCCGGCGCGAGCCGCAGCCTTATCGCCCCCGCCGACCCACTGGCGCCATTTCACTACAGAGTCGCGCTCGCGCTCTCCAAGGTTCACCCGGCTCGGGGTATACAGCAGGTTGTATCGTTTGTTTCCGCCCACAGCCTGGTAGTAGTACCGGGGATCGAGCGTGAGATGTTGCAGATTCCGTTCGGCGAGAACTTCCTTGCGTGCCGTAGAAAGCCCAAGACTTGTGTACCGCCGCAAATAGCCTCCGACACGCGAGAGAATACCTTTTTCGGGATTCTCCGCATCCAGCGATTCCAATACCTCCTGACGCGCCTGGAAGCGAACGAGATTCTCCAATTCCTCCGCGTAGTCTTTGTCCGCGTCGATCACCGAGCGCTGAGCGGTCGGCAGATCGATGCCCGGTGTTTCGTGCATGAACGCATCTACTTTGTCTTGAATCGCTCGACCGTTGTTCGCAATCACGCGAGGTACACATAACGCCTCGAGCTCACCACGGCGTTTTTCGATCAGTTTGTCGACCGACGGTGGATCGGTAACCGATTCCGCATCGGGATCGCCGTCCGGTTCCTCGTCCAGAAGAACCGCAAGTTTTGCGAACTCATCGGCTACGGGTTTGAATGACATCACGACGGTTTGGATAGCGCGGTTCCGGTCGATCCGCTGCTCCGCCATGGCTTCATCGATTACGACTTCCATACCGAATTCGTGGATGACTTTTTCGCCGATATGGATCATCCGGTTCCGGTAGCGATCCAGGCGTTTCTTGACTTCCTCCCGAAGCCCTTCTCCCCGAACAGCGTTGCTGAGTGATATTTCTTCTTCAATCCAGGTTTGCACATACCCCTCCGTCATCCCGGCGGATTCCGTTGTGAGAATGTGCAATGTGGGGACCGGACGAAGGCGTTCCATCCCGCGAAGCCCAAGGCGCCTGCTTTCCTCGTCCTCTGACAGGGCTCTACAGCGTTCGGCCAGTTTGGCCGGGGAGTCGGACTCATTGAATACGAGCCCGATTTGCGACGGGCCGTTCTCGCCACCGATGAGCACGCGGTCCAGCACCTCGCGGCGCAGAAGGCCGGTTTCTTCGATGGTGCGGTTAATTTCTCCAACCGATTCCCCGGCGGACACGGCGACCACGGCTGCCACAGGACCAACCAGTTCCGCGATTCCAGGCCGCGATTTGAGCACCTGCCGAACGGCCTCCGCGTCGCCCAGCGCGGGATCGTCTTCCAACAGACGATCCGCTTCCCGGCGGAGCTTGGGCTCTTTGCGGGCCAAAAGATCGCGAGCCAAAGCGATATGCTCCGAATCCATGACCTCTTCGATATTCCGTGCCCAATACTCGGCGTGCAGCCGGAAGAACGCCTCCATGGCCTCCTGATCGACCTCCGTCTCGACCAACTCGACGACGCGTTCTTCGCCTCCGATTTCCACTGTCTTGCGGATTACGCGCTCATGAATGAACAGCGGGATCGCCTCGATCCAATCCTGGACCTTGATAATCCAGTGAGAGTCGTCGATATCTCCGTCGGGAAGAACAATGCGCCCGGGACCCGAGGAAGCGTATGTGTTATGCCCACCGCGGCGCGGCAGGTCTTTCAGGTCTTCTTCTTTTCCGGGGTGGACCTCGCGAAATGCGTTCGCGTTTGCCAGATTCACCGTTTCCGCGGGATGCATCCGCTGCAGAAGAATCACGTAGGCCGCATCCCGTTGCTGCGCTTTGGAGAGGGTGTCGCGAAGGTCGGCGACCAAATCGAAGATGTGCTTGACATCGGTGAACAGGTCCTCCCTTTCGCGCTCGGATCGTTCCTCGATCCCTCCGTGAAGCAGCCGGCGTTCCGCCTCTTCCCGCTCCTGCATGATCGCCTCAAGACAGGAGGACTGATACTTAATCAGCGCTTCCTCCAGATGATCGATCGCACCGACCGCCATCGCATAAGGAATCTCGCCCGGCCGTCCCATCAAACTGACAAGCCGAGTCGAAAAAGTCTCCAGATCGCGAACCAAGCGGCATTGACTGTGGATCGATTCAGCAACGCTGAGAAGATCGGTTTTCTCCGTAATCAACCGGCTTACCGAAAGGAGATGGGCCTGGTTTCCGAATGCTCGTGACAGGCGGCCGCCCACGAGACGAACGTTATTCTCGAGCGACCAATCGGCGATTCTCCGTATATTGTGGCCCTCGACCTCCGGATCGAATGTATTGACAACGGCTTCATTGATCAGGGCTCGATGAAGGTCGACATCCTCTTCGGGTTGTTCGAGGATGCCGAGCACTCTTTCGTGATCGTACGGCAGATCGAAGCGTGACTGACCGATCACCCAGGTCACCCACAGATCGCGCCATTTCAGAGCGCCCTCGATTTCTCGAACATTTGTCTGGCAAAGACGCAAAAACTCGCGCGGTCTCTCGGGGCCAAGTTGTTCAAGTGTCTTGGCCGTATCTTCGCCTTCTTCGCCGGTTTGTTTGAGCGCTTTGACAACTTTCTGGAAAGCGCTTTTGCCGATCTTCTCGGCGGAGGCTGGGATGGAACGGTATATCGCCAGAAGTTCATTGCCCAGGTCGGTCAGATCTTCATAGGAGATATGCTCGAAGCGGCCGCTTCGCACGCCCTCCATCTGCATGGCGAGCTCTGCGCTGGACGCGCTGCGGAGGAAGATCCGGAACACGTTGCCCCGATCGATAACTCGCTTTGAAAGTATATTGAGAAAGGCGCTGCGCCGGTCGGCATCCAAAGACAGGTAGAAATCAAGTACCCGGTGCAGCGATTCGCGCTGCCCATCTCCCGCCGCAACGGAAACTCCGAAAACCAGGATCGCGCCGGCAAGCAGTTGTCCTCCTTGGACAGTCTCCTCATCGCGGGGTTGTCCCTCATCGTCCTGCTCCGTTAGCGAGAGGCCGATTTCGCTGAAAAGGTCGGCTGCGACATTGATGGTGGGAGTCTGCCCGGGTTGAACATCGGCGAGCACGTCATGCTGTTTCCGCCAGCAGAACTCGACGGTTCCGTTCGGGATCTTCTCGATCAGCTTGTTCAGCCGCCTCGCGGTTCCCCGCCGGAGAACTTCACGGGCTGCATCCTCGAGAATGACTTTTGGGAGCAACGTCGCGTCGCTTTCGGATTCCTCATTCTCAATCTCCAAAGTGGCGAGGCGGCTCGGCAGCCGACAACGCGTTCGGCTGAGTTCGACGCCGGGCTCTCGGCGAGCGACCTCGATATGCGTTTTGGGGGAGGTCCGGTCCACGCAGTGGATGGGCAAAATGAAACGATCCATAATAAATAGACTCCATCAAATGTTTCTTAGGATTGCCGTCAAAAGTCCACTTTGGCGGGCGATTTGGAAGATTCCAGAAGACAGGATTCCGGAACCCGATACCTTCCACAAAAACGCCCCTGCTTTTGACAACCGCCCTAGTGATTCAGCCAAAGGTTGAGATATGGCATACGGGCGAAGCCGACAACGTTGCGCCCGGGGGAACTTCTATTTTCAGGCTAGTTTACAGATCGGTCAACACTGGTTTCAACGATGCGCTGCTAACCAGTTTACAAAAAACTGGCGGTCCTGCTCAATCTGTGCCGCCAGTTGTGCCGGATCGTCGAAAACACGATCGTCTCGTATATGGCACAAAATCTCGACATACAGGTCATGCCCGTACAAATCTCCTTCCCAATTCATCAGAAAGACTTCGACGCGCACCGGCGCGTTCGAGCCATTCGGATGGAATGTAGGGGCCGAGCCGATATACATCAGGCTATCTATACCCTCTTTGAAGTCCGGCTCGAAACAGACCCGGGCTCCGTAGATACCGACCGGCGGCATGGGCTGATTCGAAATCTCCAAATTTGCCGTTGGGAATCCGAGGATCCGGCCGCGTTTTTCTCCATGAACGACAAGGCCCGCCAGGCGGTGCGGACGCCCCAGCATCGCTTCTGCGGCGGTCAGATCGCCGCAGATAATATCTTCCCGAATGCGGGTACTGCTGATCGGTACGCCGTCCAGTTCGTGGCGGGGCATGACGGTAACCTTCTTGAAAAGCCTCCCCTCATACGAAGAAAGCATTGCCGCATCCCCTCGCCGCCGCCGTCCAAACCGGAAATTGAATCCTACACAAATACCCCGTGCAGACAACCGCCCGCCCAGTATGTCCTCAATAAACGCTTCGGGAGCCATGTCCGCGAGCGCTTGATCGAACTCGGGAGCGACGAGAAGATCGATTCCCGACTCCGCCAGGATCGCCCTTTTGATCGGGTGGGGGGTCAGCAGCAAAGCCGGGTGTTTTGGTGCAAAAACCTCTGTAGGATGGTTTCGGAAGGTAAAAACAGCCGCCGTCCCGTTGTTTTTGCGCGCCCGTTCCACACATTCAGCTAGAATCGCCTGGTGTGCCCGATGAACGCCGTCAAAAACACCGAGAGCAACCACCACACCGTCGTTTGCCGTACAGGCGATATCCTGGAGTTCAGAAAGTTCTATCATAAGAGGAGGTTACCAAGGAGACGTTCAGGAAACATGGTACTGTCTTCCGAACGAACGTCGAGGGTGGGGCGGTTCAGTCGCGTCAGCGTTGGATCGACTGCATCTCGGGAAGTCCGAGATCGCCGGAAGGACCAAGTTGCATAGATGATCCCGGTTCCTGTCCCGCTCCTTGGCTGCGGCGACGCAGTCTATCGACTTCGTCAAGGAGTTGCTCGCTGGGAGGCGAAGTGAACGGAATCGTCGCGGGTGCCACTGCGCCCGAGGGCTCCGTAAGAGATCCGGTGGCATCGGTCACCGCGTCCGTGGCTCCCATGAGCGAACCGGTTGCAGGAAATGGAACGGCCGCCGTGGCGGTCTCCGGAATCGAGGCGGTTGCCGGAGAAGGTATTCCCGCCGTCGCCGAGAGAGGGATCCCGGAAGTCGCAGTTTCCGGCAATCCCGCTTCCTCGGGCGGAACGTAATCGTCCAGCGGCATAAGGCGCTTGGCTCGTGGGATATAATCCGGTGTCGGCGTGGCCGTCGGAGTCGGACGCCTGAGCGGCGGCAACGGCGTGGGGCGCCGCCTTCCAGGCAGTTCGAAAGCTCCCGGTGGCACATAGCTGCGCGGCGTCGGCGTCCAGGTAGGCGTAGCCGTAAGAATCCCCGAGAAATCGATCAGAAGATCTCCGGCCGTCGGTTCTTCCGAGCCGGGCAGATCCTCCGGGGCCTCCACCGGTTCGTCCGGGGGAGGTTGACGGGCAAGCCGGTCCTGTTCGGCTTGATATTTCCGTTGTTGTGCCAACAGAGTCTCCAGTTCCGCGGCGATCTGACGGCGCTGTTCCAGCTGTTCCTCGGGTTGCTCCATCCCGGGCGCTTCCAGACTGCTCAAAATCGCCTGACGCTTATCCCGAATTTCGGCAATCCGATCCGCCGGTTGGGTGGCCGACATCAAAACTGCACCGGCCTTCTGGGTCAATTCTTTGAGTTCCGCTTCTTCCTGCCGGATCGCTTCGGCCAGTTTACGCTTTCGTTCTTCTTCCTCTCGAACGGCGGCCTCGATCTGCGCCTGGTGCTGCTGATCCACGATGGCCGCGATTTCTTTCAATCGGGTATGGAACTGATCCAGCAACGAGCGAATCGCCAGGCGTTCCACCCGATAGATCGTATTCTGCATCCCCGACCACGGGGAGTTCTCCAGGGCCTCCGCCTCGAATATCATGTCTCCCGTGTCGACGGCGAACGCCGCTCCCTCCAGGCCGACACGGAACAGTTTCCTATTCCCCCGCCATGCCTGTTCGTACACATTCCTTTCGAACAGAAACACCGCATCAAGCGCGATATCCGGCAAAATCGGAGCAAGGATTTGAGGATCGATTCGTCCCCGCTGCTTCCATTGGTTAATGCATCGGTTGAGCGCGGAGTCCAAGCGGTCCCGTAACTCGGGATCCTGCACGTCCAGAACGGTAATTACCTCCGCACAGAATTGACGCATGTAGGTCTGCATATCAACCGTCATCCGCCGGTCGATGGGGAGATTCTGCTCATTCTCCACCACGGGCATCAGCGCCACACGAAGCCCACGTTTCTCACCCAACTGCTCGTCCCACATCACCACAGGCTCCCAGGACGGTCCACCGCCCATCGCAGCCGGTTTGAAACGGTCCGGGATCCAGTCCAGCGGTTTTTTCCAATCAGCCCCGTGAACCCGGCCCGCTCCGCACAACGAGATCGCAACGAGCACTGTCAGGCCCATCAGGCTGATTTGCACACGACTATGGCTTCTCCCATTCATCACTCTCACCAGAAACCGGCCGGAAATTATAGGTAGTGTAACATAAAGCTTCCGAAAAAGCTCCGCCTTCTTTCAAAGAAACGAATCACGATCTTCATCGTTATCGTCTCGCATACGAAAGGCGGGATCAACCTGAATCTGCAACCGACAGGCTCGAACTCATGTCGGCTTTGACCCTATTGGCTCGAGTCCCAGTTGTCTCGATAGGTTTTCTGCGGAATGTTGCCGGGACCGACACGTTCGATGTTTCCCCGGCTGACCAGACCGTTCGTCGCGCTGTAGCGCGGGTAAGAAGGCTCACCACCCGAGGAACTGTCGAACCAGCCGTGATCCGGACCGAGTCCGGTAAGTACCCAGCGGATATTATGCCGGATCATCCGTTCATTGAAATCCAACGTAGGAGGCCCGTGATAAATGTAGTATTTCTTGATCGGACTGCCGTATGCGTTCAGCACCGTCCCATACCCAAAGTCCGATTCCGCGATTGGCCCGAAAGGGTCCTCGGGGATTACGCCAATATACGATACCGGACTGCTCAGCCGTGCTAGTTTGAAATTGCCAACGTATTTGTTGGTGTCGATTTTGTAGGATTCGATAGCGGTTTCGAGCGCCTTCATGTCCGCTTCCGTTCTAGCGAGTTTGGCGCGGATTTGGGCGTTCAGAAAGTTCGGGACGGCGATGGCCGCAAGAATGCCGATGATCGCGACCACAATCAGGAGTTCGATCAGAGTAAATCCGGTTCTTGGTCTCATAACACTCAGCTCCTTTATCCACTACCGAGTGAGACCTATTCTACCGTGTTATCGCGTCCAGTGTATCCCCTCATCCCGTATATGGAACAATCATCGCAAGCCCCGGACCGGCGGCGCCAATTATTTGGTGAAGAAAGGGGCTGCTGGGCAAGAAACCGGAGTAGAACAACGCAGGCTGGTAAGGCAATGAAACACGAAGGCACGAAAGAGCCACGAAAGCACGAAAGAAAACGGACAAACAGCCAACCGGCCTCTTGTGGCTTCGCCAGCCCGATTGACAAGCAATCGGGGCCACCCGCTACTTGTCACTTGTCCTATCTGCGAACGATTCCTCCCCGAATCGCCGACACCGCCGGTCCGAGGCTCGCAATGACGGTCTTGGTGCTTCTTTCTTTACGGGCAAACCACCGTATCGGCGCTACTACGCAACAGACCAGCCTTCATAAAGGGGGAACGCTTCGCAGAGTTCTCGAATCTGCTCCCGGGTCCGTTTGATGACCTCTTCGTCGAACTTTGAATCGATCACATCTGCGATCCAGTCCCCGACCTGTTCCATTTCCTTGATACCCATCCCCCTTGTGGTGAGCGCGGGCGTACCGATACGAACGCCGCTGGTCACTGTAGGTTTCTGCGTTTCGTTGGGGACAGTATTCTTGTTCGTGGTGATTCCTGCCCGTTCGAGAGCATCCTCGGTTTCTTTCCCGGTGAGACCTTGCGGAGTGAGATTCAGCAGCATCAGGTGTGTGTCCGTTCCGCCGGTGACCAGTGTGAGACCACGATCTGTGAGGCGTTTCGCCAAAGCTTTGGCATTCTCGACGATTTGCTGCTGGTAGGTTTTGAACTGCGGTTCGAGTGCTTCCTTGAATGCGACCGCCTTGGCGGCGATCACGTGCATCAGCGGTCCCCCCTGAGAGAACGGGAAAACTTTCTTGTTGATTTCTTTTCGCCATTCCTCGTTACAAAGGATCATCCCCCCGCGTGGACCGCGCAGTGTCTTGTGGGTGGTGGTAGTCACGACATCGCAATTCCCGACCGGCGTGGGATGGACTCCCGCCGCAACAAGCCCCGCGGTATGAGCGATGTCCGCTACAACCTTGGCTCCCGCATCTTTCGCGGCTTCGGCGAATTTCGCGAAGTCGGTGATCCGTGGATAGGCGCTGCTTCCGAGGACAACGATGTCCGGGCGGTGCTCGTTGACCGAAGCGATAAAATCGTCAAGTTCAATTCGCTCCGTTTCGGGATGCAAACCGTATGAAACAACGTTGAACAGCTGGCCCGAGAAATTCACCGAACTGCCGTGGGTCAGATGTCCTCCGTGCGGCAGTTTCAACCCCATCACGGTGGCTCCCGGTTTGGCCAGCGCCAGGTAGGCCGCCATATTGGCCTGCGAACCGGAATGGGGTTGGACATTTGCGTGGTCGGCGCCGAAGAGTTCTTTGGCACGTTCGATCGCTAAGCTCTCGGCGATGTCCACCGAGGCACATCCGCCGTAATACCGCCGGCCCGGATATCCTTCCGCATACTTATTCGTCAGAGGTGTCCCCATCGCCGCAAGAACCGCCGGTGAACAAAAATTCTCCGATGCGATCATTTCCAGAGTGTATCGCTGGCGGTCGACCTCTCCTTGAACGGCTTTGAAAACTTCGGGATCGGCGGATGCGAGAAGTGAGCTCACGGTGATTTTCCTCCAAATGTAAGGTGAATTGTGTCTCTATTAGAAATGTACGTTTTCTTTCGCAGCAAGAAAGCCATCGTAGTCCAGGTAGTTCTTTGCGCCAAGGGACGATGTTCGCTCGTTAGCCTACTGGAATCGATCCCCGGACAAACCAAATCGATTCCAGGGAATAAAACGAAACGGCTCCCTCGGGGAGCCGTACGATTTCCCTTAGAAAAATGGCCAGGCCCAGAATTGAACTGGGGACACAAGGATTTTCAGTCCTCTGCTCTACCAACTGAGCTACCCGGCCTGAGGATTACATCTTTTACCGTTTCCGCGTATCTCTGTCAAGAAAGGCGCAAATGATTCGCTGCCTGACACGTTGTTGGAAGCCGCGAAAAGGGCTCAGAAAAATCGTTTTTCTGTTGACGATGACCAATCGGCGAAGTAGCATTTCATAGGAGCACAGACAATGAAAGACAAACGATCCGACGGAGAAAACCCGAAGATCTCGGAGCTCGTTGCCGCAATCAGTGAGAAGCGACGGGAGCTGGGTCTTCTCGAATGGGGCCAGGTTTCGATCCATGAGGTCATCGACCGCTTGAAGAAGCAACCCAAGGACAAAGAGTCTACCGATTCGGAATCGCCGAGAGACCAATCAACGCTGGAAAAAGAACCGGACTCAAACGATAAACAAGAATAACGAGAGAAACGATTCGGCGGGAACCCGCTCAGTTCGGCCGGTCCGCCCGGCGGAGGAGAATGATGAAAACCGCGTATGAGTTGGCCATGGAACGGCTGGAAAAAGAAGTCCCCAGCTCTCAGAAGAAACTCACCGAGGAGCAGAAGAAGCGTCTTGGCGAGATTGAAGACGAATATCAGGCGAAACTTGCCGAACGGCGTATTCTCGCCCAGAGAAACATCCAGGAACTCCGCATGCAGGGCCAATTCGACGAAGCCCAGAAGGCGGAAGAAGAACTGGGCAACGATATCCGCAACCTCGAAGAAGAAAAAAACCACAAAAAGAACAAGGTGCGCCAGGAAGACGAATAAAAGAGCGGCGAACACCCACCAGCTCGTATGGCTTTACGGAGCCCCGTACGGATCGAGGGTTGCACCTCCATCGCCCCGTCTCACCAGGTCCCCCTGACTCGCAACGCCGTTGGAAGGCTCGTAAGGCGTTCCGCGCTGCTGACCGCTTGAGTCGACTCCAATCCAGCCATCCGGCCCGATGCTCACCAGGAAATGCTCACGCAACTCCAGCGGTGGCCGGACAGGAATGCCGTATCCTCCGCCCCCAGGATCGCTGTCGCAATAAATATAAGAATGTCCCTTCTCGTCCGACCCAAACCCGACGGAATGAACCGTGTGTGCAAAGGGGTCGTGTGGTACGGAAGAAAGGTACGCCACAGGACTCGTCAACGGGTAATACGGTTCCTCGAACCATTGGTACTCTGACGCGGGGTCACGGCCGACCTTGTTCAACGCGGTTTCCCACCGTTCGTGAGCCCAGGGGGTTGCGTCATCCCAGAAGTCAATCAGCATCGCGTTCCGATCCATCTGGAATTGGAGAATGGATTGAGAAACAGCCCGCATATCCGCCTGGGTTCGTGCGATCTTCGCACGCAGCTGAGCGTTCAGGAAATTCGGGACGGCGATGGCGGCTAGAATTCCAATAATCGCGACAACGATGAGCAATTCGATAAGAGTGAAACCTTCTCGGTATCGACGCATACTTACCTTTCTCGTCCGCCGGCAGAGGGACGATCTGCTATCCAGCAAGAAGCAATGCCAGTTTTATTCCTGTTTTCTTAGTTGTGAGGATCCTCGACAGTACCTCCGTGTCCCAGACGGATCAAGTCACCGCTGCTGCCGACACCGTTCGATGGATCGTAAGGAGTACCGCGCTGAGCTCCACTCGAATTGACTCCGATCCAACCGTCGGGACCGATGCTGACCAGCGCGTGCTCCCAGACTTTCAGAGGGGGTGCAATGGGGATACCGTATCCACCGCCGGACCCGGTTGCGACACCTTCTGGATCCTGGTCGCAGTAAATGTACGAGTGACCTTTCTCATCTGCTCCGAATCCGACAGAGTGTTCGAGCTCTGCGAAAGGATCGCGTGGAACCGAGCTGAGATAAGAGACAGGACTTGTAAGCGGGTAGTAAGGCTCCTCAAATCGCTTGTAAGGAGGTGGAGGACCCACTCTTCCGAAGACTTCATCCCAACGTTTCTGAGCCCACTGGGTATCGTCGTCCCAATAATCGAGAAGCATCGTGTTCTTATCCATCTGAAATTGCATAATGGCCTGAGAAACCGCCCGCATGTCGGCCTGCGTACGGCTGATCTTTGCCCGAAGTTGGGCTTGCAGGAAATTCGGCACGGCGATGGCCGCCAGAATCCCGATAATGGCAACAACAATAAGAAGTTCGATAAGGGTAAAACCACGGCGTGTACGGTGAAACATAGATCTTCTCCACTGAATTCGTTAATGATACGGATGATGTTTATGGATAAAGCCATAAAAAGGATAACAGCCCTTCGGCATTCTGTCAGCTCTGCCTTCTTTCGATCGCCTCACAAGATATCCTGGAATGAGGCGGCTCCGTGCTGGATAGTGCGCAGCGGGTTCGCTTCTATTGGGTCGAACACGAGAGCATACTGAATTGAAACAGATTGACCCCTTCGCAAGAGACCGGGCGAGGCTCCCGCCGAGCCGATAGTAGAACACGGCTCACCAGGAGGTTCGCCCTCCCTGGATCCTATCGAAGGGTATGTCAGAGAACGATAACAGGGAGCATGACATGCGTGTTGCAATCGTCGGCGGTGGAATGACCGGGCTGAGTGCGGCGGACGAACTCTCCGAGCACGGAATGGAGTGCACGGTTTTCGAGAAGGACGAGGTGCTCGGCGGATTGGCGGGCTCGTTCAAAATCAACGACGTCTACATCGAGAAGTTCTACCACCACCTCTTCACGAGCGACCGAGACGCCGTTCGGATCATAGAGAAGGTCGGTCTCGGTGACAAAATGGAATGGCTCCCAACCTCGAACTGTTACTATGTCAACCGGATCTATCGACTGAGCAGTCCCTTTGACCTTTTGAAGTTCACCGCAA
This sequence comes from uncultured bacterium, assembly GCA_964612675.1. GTDB lineage: Bacteria > Hinthialibacterota > Hinthialibacteria > Hinthialibacterales > JAKPRU01 > CAZTDD01. Next base: position 39,026 of record CAZTDD010000017.1, on the reverse strand, counting down.
TCCCTTTCATGGACCGTGTGCGTCTCGGCCTGCTGTATTTCAGGGCCATGTCGGTCAAAGATTGGAAACCCTTGGAAAGAATCACCGCCCGGGAATGGCTCATCGACATGGCGGGACCGGGTGTGTATGAGGGTGTCTGGAAACCGCTTCTGCGCGGCAAGTTCGGAAAATACGCCGACCAGATCGCCGCGGTGTGGATCTGGAACAAACTCAAGTTGCGTGGCAGCTCACGCGGTAAGAAACAGGAAGAACGCCTCGGCTACCTGCGCGGCGGATTCGCCCAGGCGATTAACGCGTGGGAGGAACTCCTGCGCAGACGCGGCGTACGGATCAATCTGAGTTCACCCGTCGAGGAAATCCGTGTCGAGGATGGACGCGCGGTGGGCCTCGTATCGAACGGGCAATCCCAGGAATTCGATCGGGTCCTTGTGACAACCGCCCCCGAGATCCTCATGAAAATCGCGCCGGACCTGCCGGACGATTACCGTAACCGGCTTTCGAAAATCAACTATCTTGCAAATGTGTGCCTCGTGATGAAACTGGATCGCTCTCTTTCCGACGCCTATTGGCTGAATGTCGGCGATCCTTCAATTCCTTTCACCGGCGTGATCGAGCACACCAACATGCAGCGACCGGAAGATTACGGTGGCGCGCATCTCGCGTATCTCTCGCGGTATCTCGATCATGACGATCCGTATTACAAAATGTCCGCGGAAGAGCTGTTTGAAGCGTATCTGCCTCATCTGCAGAAGATGTTCAACGGGTTCAGCCGCGACTGGGTGAAGGGACTTTGGGCATGGCGGGAACGCTACACACAACCCGTGATCGGCCTGCGCTATTCCGAAATCAAGCCACCATTCAAAACACCGATTGAGAACCTCTGGCTATCCTGCATGGCGCAGGTGTATCCGGAAGACCGGGGAACCAATTACGCAATCGCGTACGGACAACGGGCAGCGAAAGAGATGCTGGCGGAGAAGTAGAAACGCCCTCACCCCAGCCCTCTCCCAGCGGGAGAGGGAGTAGAATCCCCTTCATAGAAGCGACATTGGCCAAATGCTCACGGCGCAGCATCGACAACCCTCTCCATCTCCTCCTCCACTAAATAAAAGTGAGGAGAAAGTCGAAGACGGCCTTCGCGCTCGATAGCCACAATGTTCCGATCCTGCAACCGTTGAGCGACCTCCCCCGGAGACAAACGGGGATGCGTAAACATGACAATCCCCGACCCTTCGCCCTCACCGCGCGGGCTGTGACACGCATATCCTTTGGCAGTCAACCCTTCGACAAGGATGTCCGTTAGAACCTGAATGCGCTGCTGTATATCCGCGATCCCGTAGTCCAATAAAAGACGAACGCTGCGTCCGAGACCGAGAGCCGTGACCAGCGCAATTGTTCCGCCTTGAAACCTCCGCGCGCCGGGCTTCAACCGTTTGCTTTCGTAATCAAGGTACGGGGTCTCAGGGATCATACTGTCCGCACCTTGCACCGTGACTTTCACCCGGTCCAAAACCTCCGGTCGTACATAGAGGAATCCCGCGCCCATCGGTCCCAACATCCATTTCTGCGAACCGGTCGCCAGGAAATCGATCTTGCTCTCAACAACGTTCATTTCGAACGCCCCGAGACTCTGAATGGCATCGACAAAGAGAAACACATCCTGCTTTCGACACATCTCGCCCAGACGGCTCAAATCGAGTCGCAGACCGGAGGCAAACATAACCGAGCTGACGGCGAGTACTTTTGTGGGCGGCGAGAGTGCCGACTCGATCTCCTCGTAATCAAACCGATCATCCCGGGCTGGAATCTGGATGTAGCTCACACCGCTTTGTTCGAGACGCCTCCATGGATACACATTGGCCGGATACTCGCCTTCCAGTCCGACAACACGGTCGCCTTCCTGGAGTGAGAGTCCGTTGGCGACAGTCGCCACTGCTGTCGTCGTGTTCGGCATAAGCGCAATCGAGTCATTGGGTGCACCGATCAACTCGGCCATTGCGGAAACCGCGTCGCTCATCCGTCGGGACCAAACCGCTCGCGATGTTGTGAACTGGCTCGCGTGTTCTTCGATTTGCTGCTGCATGAGATCCGCAGTAGGCCGTGGAATCGGCGACGTCCCTGCATGATTCAAAAAAAGGACACCCTCCTGCAGCACCGGAAAAACCTGTTCACGGTTTGTCAAATCGATCATTCTACTCCTCGGTTATCGTCGCGCGCATCTCATATTCACTCATCAGATCTCCCACCGCCTTGTCATAAGAGTACTCGACGGGTTCGGACTTTTTGCGCCATTCAATCAGAACCGATCCCTCGTCGGGCGGCAAAACCAGAACCGTATCCCCGGGTCCCTGACGCAGCTCGCCCGCGGAGGTACCAACCACTTCGCGGTACCAGGGGATATGAATAAGAATCTCCTCGGGTGGCTCGGTCCATTTCGGAAGAATTCGGATAAGGACGCGGTCCGGCTCCACACGAGTCAGACGGGCATCGACCTTTCCGAATATCGTCGGCGCTTCGGAGAAACATACGCGCGCGTTCGGCTTTTCCAGCCACTCGGGAGAGAGCACCGAGAACAGGTGAAGAGCCCCTCCATCCTCCCGAACGAGCATTTTTCTTAAAAGAATCCGAAACCGCGCCGCAAACCAGCCGTGTGGAGAGAGATTCCTCCCGAAGTCCCGGTCGGCCCACGCACGTACCGACCATTCCCAGCCCGCGTGCGTCGAGGTCGTATGGGCCAGAATGGAATAAAACTGCTCCAATACGGCTTCCTGGTCGCCCCGCGCCAAGTCGGTCTCGGTAACATACGTTGTCAGGTAGTGGTGGAGAAAATCCGTCTTATAGGTCATCAAACCTTCTTTGAACTTCTCTTTCGCCGCTTTCTGCGTAGCGGTCACCATGGGATCGAACGGATCGAGCACACCTGACGGAGCCACTCCGATCAAGTTGCCCCAGAACTCACCCTCCATACCCCCATCGAGGCCCGGTGGAATCACGCCATCGGTCTCGGCGGTAACCTTCTCAAGCCTGTCGTAAAGAGCCGCATGAAAATCGTCGTATTCCTTGCGGTAATCCTCGGCGGCCTGCGTCTCTCCAGCCAACTCCGCCAGGGAAATCGCCGATCGGAGACCAAGCAGGGCCCAGAAATTCTGGCCCGTCACGTGGCCGGAAATCAGCTCCGCGTCGCCGGGGGTGGTTACGGGCATGAGATGCAACGAATCTTCTTTTCGGGCCTCTTTCAGCCAGGTAACCGCGGCCTCGACATACGGGAAGAACCGCCGGGCGAACTGTTTATCTTTGGTCAATTCCACGTGTTGACCGAACGCCCAAAGCGTTTGCCCCCAGCCGTCAAACTGACCTTTTTGCGAGACAAAATTCCCGTCCGGCCGCTGATAATGCAGAAAATGTTCGAGACACTGTTCGGCAAGCCAGTGGTAATCGGTCAAATCGTAGGACCGGATGATGTAGGCACTGTCCCGCAGCCAGAACGCATCGTACTGAAACTCGTTCACCTTCTGAACATATTCTTTGTCCGGTTCGTTCAATTCATCGACGGCAATCAGATCGTAGATCAAGTTGGCATACCATGTGTTGACCACTTTCGGCTCCAGAAGATCGATGGTCATCCCTCTCTTGATAATCTCACACCATGTGTCGCGCACTCGATCTCGAACCGATTCAAAAGGAATCTCGCGGATCGTTTCCAGAGTGTGACCAAAGCTGATGGGGAGTGGCTGATAGGGCACGATAATCTCGATCTCTTCGCACTGTCCCGGCTCGAGCATCGTCGCAAGACGGGACAGCCCGATAATCGTGGTTTCCTGTTGAGCCGGCACACGAAAATCGCCTGCACCAATTGTCTCGTTCGATTCGAGATCCGACGAAATCGCGAATCGTTCTAGGGCAAATTCCTTCTGTGGATCGCGAATCAAATAGAGAATCTGGTGTTCCCGAGCGAGATAATCCTCACCGAAACGATAGCCCCAGTGGTCGTCGAACGGCGAACCCGCTTGTCGATATTGTCCAAGTTGATCCGGCTCTGCAGGGCGACGGAAACGGTGCGTCCGCTTCTCTTCTTCGGGCGCGTATCGATATCCACAGGTCAATGCCGCCCGGCGGGGTTCATCGCCGACATTGGTTGCTGTGACTTTGACAAAATTGAGCAGGATGTCCTCATCCTCGCCTCGCGGAAGAACCATGCCGAGAAGTGTGAATTGATAGAGGACGGAATCCCGTTCGACTTGGTGATGCAAAATTGGGTACCAACCGTCTTCCAGCACGCGTACTCGTTGATGGATCGGCTCGGGAGGATCGCCCAAGTAAAACATGATTTCCGCATCGCCGGTGTAGAGAAACCCTTCCGGCGTCACAAGCGTCCCTTCCGGGTGTCCCGCCCAGCCGAGGACATCGGTGGGATGGCTCGGATAGCAGAACGGTTCGGTTTCGCTGGTGTCCTCGGACCAACAAAGCGAGGGTAAGAGAAGACACACAGCGAGGAGAACAACAACCTGAATGCGACGGCAAATGAGAAACATGGAGATACCTCCGATTGGTTAGAGATCGGGATAAATATAGCTGGAATGGGGTGTCGGAGTTGGGTACGGCGTCAGTGTCGGGCTCGGGGCAACCTCTTGAAACGTAGTCGGCGGCGACGGTTCGGGCTCGCCGAACAGCCAGATGAACGCCATGACGACGATGAAGACGACAATAACGAAAAGAACAAGATAGCCGCGCCAAGACGGTCTCCGCGGAGGCATCTCGTCGGGCATATCGTCGACGTGGTCTTTTGGATATAGGCCTTTCATGGCTCCTGTCCCCGGTTTCGCGAGGCCCTCACCTTCATATCCTATCATGATCAATCTTGCCGAGCTTCGCGCAGAAGTCGAGAGTGGGTGCTGAGCGGAAAGACTGCTAGAATCTGGATAGCCAGGATGATAAGGATAACCAGGATGAAAGAGACATTTTACTTATCCTGAATATCCTTCCATCCTGACCATCCTGATTCAGACAGATTTTCATCAGATACCTTCCATCAGTTCCACCGTCAGGAAATCGTGGTGTCCAAGTCGGTTTTCCGCCCGATCCGCCGGAATGAATTCGGCCGGGTGATAACCGGGGGCTTTCAGACGCACCAAGTGCCGACCCGTAGGAAGGCTGAGAGTGACGATATTATTCTGAGCGAGGGGACTCCGGTGCGGCGGATAGGCTTCCGTCAGCGATGAGGGGGGTTCGCTTATCAATCTTCTACGCAAACTCATAGACCGGCGTTTCGACGAAGCGATCCGGTTCTCGCTGGCTGCCGAGAATCGAATGGATACGCTCCACGGTTTCAGGGGAGAAAAACTGCTCGCCGGTCTCTTTGCAGACCCGTGCGGGAACATGTTCAATCAAAAAGAACTTCCCATCGCGCTCAAGCGTGTAAGTGACTTCCGTTTCAACCATCGTTTCTTTCATTTCTGCCTACCTCTTACGGTTCCTCAGGTCGAGCCAAAGATCGGGATCGGGTTCGTAAAGCGTAATAATCTTGAGTGTCGGGCGGCTGGGATAGCTGCATTGAATGTGCAACGGCCGTCCGTTATTCGTCACTCCGAGAATTAGACAGCTCGGCCCGTACTTATCGTCCGGATAATTCTCTATCACCTCAATATGTTGTGACGCGGCCTCTTCGATCTCAGCGACACTGATGTTCCTCAGAATACTCTGGTCTACGGCGTGCTTAGAGAGTTCATATTGCCGCCGCAAGATTTTCACTTTGATGTCGTCAATCATTTCCACAAACAAAGCATATTCCCAAAACCCCAGCGCGTCAAATCTGTTTCTGCTTCAACTCGTGCATCAAAACGCGGCCGCCGACATGCCAACCTGGTGTCCTCTCGCTACTCTTTCATCGGTTCCACCGTCAGGAAGTCGTGGTGTCCAAGTCGGTTTTCCGCGCGATCCGCCGGAATGAATTCGACGGGATAATAACCGGGGGCTTTCAAACGAACCAAATGCCGACCCGTAGGAAGGCTGAGAGTGACGATATTATTCTGAGCGAGGGGACTCCGGTGCAGCAGATGGGCTTCCGGGTAGTCGGGGATTTCCACGGTAACTGGACCGTCGATAACGCCGCCGTCATTGGTTTCGAGAAGGATCTCGTACCAGGTCATCTCTTGAATACTCAAAAAGACGACCGCTGTGGCTCCAGGCTCCACATGGAGACTCTGGCTGTAATGAGTCAGTCTCCGGTTTGTATTGTCGATTCTCGCCCTGATCTCCACGTTCCCCGGATTGAATCCGGTGACCCGGTACACTCCCGGTTCTTCCCCGACCGGCTCGTACGAGACCCTTTGCCAGACCGTATCCGTCGCCACTCGAAAACTCAGTTGGTCTGAGACTATCGGCTGACCGTTGTATGAGACATGCGCTTCGATCGCAGTCTCCGTATTCTGCAAGAGGACTTGGACCGGCGAGTCTGCATCTGTTGAGGGATCGACACGGAAGATCTGATCGGCATACTTTTCATGCCTCGCGATCAACTCGTGTTCGACGGGCTCTGTGAGACGCAGCGAGAACGTTCCGTCTGCATTAGTGTAGACGGTTCCTATTTTCGGAGCGCCGTAGGGGTAGAAATCCCTTTGGACAATTCTGATGTCGACATCCGGGATAGGCTCGCCGGATGCCGCATCTTTCACGACGCCCTCGATCGTACGCGCTGTCGGGTACAGATCGATTTCGTACTCCTTTTGATCGTCAGTAACCGTGACTCTGCGTGTGGTTTCCGGAGGGATGCTCTGTCGACGTGTATATGAAGACGCAGATTTTGATATGTACGTGATGACCGCTTCCCCCTCTGGGATGCCTTTGAAGATGTAGTGTCCGTTCCCGTCCGTGAAAGTAGTGAATTGTGAACTCCGTGACACTTGCGGCTTATAGAGTTCCAGTTGGACAAACGCATTCGAGACCGGCCGGCCTTCACGATAGACTGTGCCATGAACGAGAGCCCCATCGCCCGTCCCGAAATCCGCACAAACGGTCTCTCCTTCTTTGACCGTAACGATTCTCCGCATTCCCTTTGCTGTTATCCTAAATCGCATGGGCGGAAGATTCTCAAATCGATAGACCCCATCCTTGTCCGTCGTGGTTTTGTATTCAAGGTGCAGACCTTCCGGATCGGTCAGGCCGCGTGCATCCATGACAGCTCCACTGATCGGGCTGCCGTCCGAGTCGACAACCGTCCCTTCAATCGCTCCTCCCTTTTCCAGCACAATCTCCGTCGCACCGTTGCCATACATGTCCGGGCTGATAATGAACTTCAGACGGACAAAATCGTTGTGACAGATGTACAAAGCATCACCGCTGGGCGAGAGTCCCTCGAGTTCGAAAGAACCGTCGGCTCCAGAAACGGCCTGAACGTTCTTTCCCCAGTGAATCCGGCCCGTGGTTTCTATCCCTTCCAGTTTCGATTGGACTTTGATAATCGCGCCCGAGACCGGATTCCTTTCTGAATCCATGAGGATTCCTTCAAATGACATGCCGGGCTCAATCCTGACCTGAATGCCGTCGGTCAGCTCGCCGCCTTGAATCTCGATCGGTTCGCTGTATGTTCTGGCGAATCCATCCCCTTCCGCCATGAGTCTATACGTTCCAGGTTGTACGTCTTCAAAAAGAAAAATCCCATCGTCAGAGGTCGTGATAGTCTTCCCGTCGTAGCTGGTCCCTTGAATCAACGTCACGTTCACCTGCCCCACCGGAAGCCCTGTTTCGCTGTTCAAAACGACGCCTCGGACCGAACCGGAGGGCTTGAGCGTAACCGTCACGTATTCCCCGTTCATTTCGTAGGTTCCAGAGGAATACGCATAACCCGATGCAGAAACATGCAAACTGAATCTCTCGCCCGAAGGCAAATCCGTCGCATGGAATTCACCTTCATCATTTGTTCGTACGCGTGCTGAGGATCCTAGGATTCCTACATGAACCCCACCTTTTTCCTCGTACACGTCGACAAGTACCTCAGCGTTCGGAATCGATTCTCCGGCTTCGTTGACCACCTTTCCCCGGATTTCCGCGTTCCGCGGAGCTTTGATATCGCCCCCGACCACAAAATCCACGTCAGTGATGTTTTCGCCGGGCTTCACATCCACTCGTTCCGGCGGGACATCTTCCCACCCCAAGTAGGAAAAGGAGGCCGGTCCGATCTCGCTTCTTCGTTCATGCACGGTGATCGTGTAGGCACCTTCTCCGAGACCCGTGATCCGGTAGTTGCCGTTTTCATCCGTCACGGCCGCCAGTCGCAGAGAGGGAATCGTGTTCAACATTGCATCGGAAGGCCAGGTCAGAATCTGCATGTTCAAAGCGGTAACGTATGCGCCCTCGACTGGTTTGCCTTGACTGTCATTCACCTGCCCCGACACAGAAGACGCCGGGAGTAAAACTACCTCAACAACTGCCGGATTCTCGGATCTGCCGGTCTCAAACTCCTCGCTGAATGCCTCTCCAAGAGAATCGGCGATCGCTCTCGCACATGCCAAACCGTCCGCCAAATCGTCGAACCGACATTCACCCTTCTCATTCGTTTCGCCTGTGCGATTTAGATACAGTGTTTTTCCCTCTTGTCGATGACGCACGTTTATGAATACGTTTGCACAAAAGACTGGCGACTGACTCGAATCAACGACTCGTATGATCGCCGATCGCGCTGGGTTCAGCCCGATGGTGACTTGCCCTTGCGGCGTTTCGTCATCCGGCGTTAGATCCGAAGAAAAATCGTGTACGCGGTCTGACGGAATAATCCAGCCTGTTCTATTGACACGAACACTGCACCTGTAACTCACATACCCCTCTGCGTTGACACCAAAGTGTCCGTGAATACGCCGTATTTCATCCTGCGCATATCCCTCCAATTCGAAGCTTCCGTCGTTTGCTGTTCGGACCTCCTTCTTAACAGAAGGCACACCCAGGGTAAGCGAGAACAGCCGTACATTAGCCTTGGCATTCGCAATCGGAGCGCCGGTCTCCGCGTCGACAACTTTTCCGTCGAGTTTCACCTTGGGTGCCACTATCCATGTCTCATCCGGTACGGACGTCCAGGTTTCGTCGGCCGGTTTTGGGGTCTCTTTACTGGAAGCGACGACCGGAGTCGGTTCCGCCGGAGGAGAAGCGACCGCTATCGCGGCGGTCTGTCGTGCTTTGGGCGCGGTCTCCGGCTCGATGATCGCGATCTGTTTGCCGTCCACAACCGCCCGCCGGCCCGCCGCCAGTGTCTTGCTTTCATCGCCTTTGATCAGCAGGACTTTCCCGGCCTTCACGTTGATCTTCGCCGTGGTCGGTGGAGTTGAACTAACATCAACATCGAAAACCGTCCCGAGCACCGCCACGTCAACGACCGGTGTATGGACCGTGAATGTCGAGTTGTCCACGTGTGACGCTTCGACAGTCACGCCGCCGCTCTGAAGTTCGACGTCGCGTGTCTCGGCGACGTTCACGGCGATCCTGGCCTCCGGCGAACAGGTCAGGATCGAGCTGTCCGCAAGCTTGAGGTTCGCGATCACTCCGTCGGGCACATCGACCCTGCCTCCCCATTGAAGCCGCCGCTCCCAGTACCAGGACGGTCCGCCGATGTGCGAACCCGATTCGGTGAGAAACTCGATCTGAGTCACCGGCCCGGAAACAACGGCAAGATAGACAAACGTTGAAACCACCAACACAGCGAAGCACATCGCCGCAAACGCAGGCCGGAAGACGAACCGTTCCACAGCGCGTCGAAAAGCGATCCGTCCCGCCCGGCTCGCCATTTCGCTCGCCAATCGTCGAGCAAGAACCTGCCGGTCCACACTCGGTACCGGTGCCGACTCGAGTTGCTCGTGGATCAGGGCGTACGCCCGGAACGCCTCCTTTTCCTGCTCATCGCGTCCGGACCGGAACCCAAGGTCGAATCGTTCCGACCATTCCTTCTCTTGTTGGTCAAATCGTTCTTCGTTCATGGTTCTCTCACATACGGTTTGAGGAGTACGCGCATCTTCTTCCGCGCACGGTAGAGAAGCGCCTTGATACATTCCGGCGACGTGCCCAGCGCCTCGGCGATCTCCTGATGGCTTTCTCCGTTTAGCTCGCGCAATACCAGCGCCGCACGCTGAAGTTCGGTCAGCTGCGCAAGGGCGTTATCGAACGCCGAACGCAGCCGGTTCTCGTCCGCCGCAACGTCCGGCGTATGCTGTTCCTGAAGTCGCACGGGAACCGGCGAATTCGACTCGTCGACGGACCGAAATTCGGGGCGTCTTCTCAGCCGGTTGAGACAGAGATTCCGTGTGGAAGTGAGCAGAAATCCCTTGATTGAGCCGTCCGATTCCCGAAACCGTTGCCGCTCAAGCACTTTCACAAGGCTGAACATCGCTTCCTGAAGGACATCTTTTGCCTCTTCCTCATCGCGCAACAGCGCGTAAGCCAAACGCAGAACATCGTCCGAGTACCAGTCGAGAATGGTCTGGAAGCTCGCCGGATCCCCCGCGAGCACCCGTTCGATGAGATCTGATGATGCGCGCTTCATCGCTGAAACTCACCTTTCACTCTCTTATACACCGGATCGGGCGAAAGGTGACGCGGGGAGCTCTTCCGTGTCGGGCAGGATGTTGAAGCAACGAATGCAGGTCCTGAGCCCAAGAGTGGACTCCCTCTCCCACTGGGAGAGGGAACTTCCGATGCCCACCTGCGACTTTTTGCGGTCTCATCAAAGACTACAAACCGGAGGAACTGGACTGGGGGCCTCCATCCGGCAAGGAAGCCTGGTAAAGGGCTGAGTAATACCTCACCAATAGCCTCTGATGCTTTGACATCATAATATATGATGCTATGATGCAACTATGCGGACAACACTCACCATAGACGATGACGTTCTCGACAGGGCAAAGGCGGTCGCGGGAAGACGAAATATACCTTTCCGTCGAGTGGTAAACGAGGCTCTGCGTGTCGGACTGCAAACCGTGGAGAAGGAACCTGAGAGTCGCCCTTACCGCACCCGGCCTTACGACATGGGACTCAAACCCGGCAGAGATCTGGATAACATCCAGGAGATTCTGGCACAAATTGAAGGGGAGGATCGCCGGTGATCCTTGTGGATGCCAATATCCTCCTGTACGCGCTGGACAAATCAAGCCCTCGTCACGCAGAGGCGCGTAAATGGTGGGATTCGCAGTTGTCGGGCGCTTCGCCAGTGTGTCTTTGCTGGACGGTACTCGGCGCGTTCATTCGCATCGCGACAAATCCCCGTGTCTTCGACCAGCCGTTGTCGCTCGACCAGGCGCTCTCGTGCGTGCAGAGCTGGTTCAACCAGCCGTGCGTCCGTCTCATTCAACCGACCAATCGACATTGGGAAGTCTTTAGAGAACTGCTTGTTGAGGGGCAAGCGACTGCAAACCTGGTCACCGATGCCCACCTGGCCGCTCTGGCCGTTGAGCACGGTTGCGAGTTGATTTCCTCTGACGCTGATTTCGCACGGTTCCCAGGCGTCAAATGGAAAAATCCTCTTCAACCACAAATGGAGTAACAGTCAAGGGCTTCGTCTGAACAAAGATCTGTCATCGAGTATCAAAAAGCGACGTCGGCGATGAGGTGGATATCGTCACCCGCGACGGCGCTCTGGTTATCACGCCGACGCATCCAGATAGATTTCAGATCGGAAGAACAGGATCGGAGAGTGTTATACTCATTCAGTTGCGGATCTTTTGGGGGACCGCCTACGCCAAGAGACGCCGATAAAGAGGGAACGTCTCGCTCGTTGAATCCGGAACGATCTGAAGACCCGGACAATCTGATAGGCCCGTAATGAATCGCGTCGAAAGGACACACGTTGAGACATCGGCCGCAACTGAAACAATCCGCACCGAGAAACCATCCTTGCAAGTTTCCTCGCGCGGCCTGCGAAGGGCATGCGTCTGCACACGTACCACAGTATACGCACTTTTGTCGATCAATCCGGACTCTTGCGAAACTGAATCGCTCAACAAGCCACGAGACAAATCCGAACGGACAAATCAAATAACAAAACGGTCTGTATGTGACAAACGACAAAAGCAACGAGACAGCAATCGTAGCGAGAATAACCGATCCTTCAATATCAAAATCAAACAAGTTAAACGGATTTAGAGAATGGTGAATCACAAAGCCTTTTTTATTTCCAATGACGCCGAAGAGGTATAATAACATAACCGCTAATAAGCCGCCTCGTATGATATTCGTAAACCAGAAGGCCGGTTTTCGTTGTTTTGATTTCCGGAAAACAGGAAGGCTGTAGAGAAGTTCTTGCAATGAACCGAAAGGGCAAGCCCAGCCACAGATAAGCTTATTGCCCACAAGGGCCAGAGCCATGAAGAAAATAAACGCGAGTACCTTGGCGGAGAGAGACGGATACAACCCCACCATCGACTTGAACACCTTGACGATGCCCTCCATCGGATTGGGCGATTTCCCAAGCGCGAAACCGCATACTGCGACCGACACAACAAGCGCAACATAATATGGGAGTCTGGGGTACCAAATATTCCGTTCGGAAATGTCCGCCCGGTCCGGACGACCGAGACGTGTCAAGTAGACCAATCCAAATAAAACCAACGCTGCAAAGGCATAGTATTTCAGGAACGCAGGGCGATGAGACAACAAGTGTTTCGTCGCATGATCGAGTCTTTCTTGAGATACGCCAAAGTGGTTGAGTGGTTTTTTCTTGGAAACATCAATTGGGATATCCAGCTCGCGCGCCAGGGCTTTGCCGGTGACGCCGAGTTTCGGTGCAACATCCTTGATACTCATCTCGACCGTAAAACGATACTCCGCCCGGTCCTCTCCAGCCGGTGTCTGAACGGCTCCGAGTGCCACAATCAGGATTCCAGCCATTATTGTCGCAATGAACAGGATACGTTGTCTTGAAGAAAGCTTTGATAGATATGCTTTGGTCACCGTTGTGTTCGTTCCTCCAGAGAGGCTGCTGAAAACTACTCGAGTCTTCGTTGATGTTTTGCGCTGCGAGCCGATCGAATGATATCGCCCCTGCTTGTCAATCCATTACTTGGGTTGTATTCAAGCACTCCGCTGTACTCCGTGTCCGGTCCGATCCCGTTCAAGACCCACGCTCCATATTGCCGGTTCCCGGAATCGCTGTTGTCGAGCCCGCATCCCCCGAATTTCCCGAGTTCCTGAACGAAATTCTGATAATAGAATCTTCTCCAGACACTCGGAGAATAATCGGGGTTCTCGGGCTCGATCGAGCTGAACGAATCCAACGGCAGAGTGGATAGATAAGCAACGGGTGTTGTCAAATGATCGGGAGTCCGGAAGAGCTGATACGGTGCATCCTCGGGGGGAAACGTATTGTTGTCCAATTTGTACATTCGTAATGAAACCGACAAGGCATACATGTCGGCCTCCGTGCGGCTCACTTTGGCCCGTATTTGCGCCGCGAGGAAGTTCGGTACGGCGATGGCAGCGAGAATTCCGATAATGGCGACGACGATAAGCAGTTCGATCAACGTAAAGCCCAAAAGCGATGACAGGCGAGACTCGGGTTTCGCCGGATTTCTCCCCCAAAAGAATCTCATTTGAGAATCCTCCAGTGATCGATTGAAGCATTGACATCACCACGGTTTGAGCTTGCAACAACCAGCTGATTGGCGCCTTGAATCTTTGCCCAATAGGCAATCGTGACAATCTTGTTGTCATTGACGGCGATTGACGGCCGCTCGCTGTCAGTCCACGAATCGTCGATTTGCAGCGGCGCGCTCCAATCACCGTCAGTGCCGCGTTCGACGTAATAAATATCGGTTGGAATTTTCCCCGTTTGTTTAAACACGCGACCGGCTTGATAGACTCCATACAACACTCCCTCCGAATCAATCGTCAACGAACACCATTCGCAAGGACGATTATGATCACTGATCTTCTGTTTGGACCACACCCCGTTTGCGCTGGAAAGATAATACATTTCCCGGTCTTCTCCTATCTCACTCGCCCCCGCGGCACACAGGCAATGGAGAACATCTTCGGAATCGATAACGACCGCCGGCCAATCCGACTTCGCCGGAAGACCGAGTTCATGCGTCAGATTGAGCCGGGGCGACCAGGAACCGTTTACGTTGTTTGTATAGAACAAGTTCCAATCGGCCATGGTGGGCTCGCCTTTTCCCTCTCCAACGTATCCCGCGTAAAGGATGTGCATTGCGTCGGAGGAATCCACCGCAACTACCGGGCGATGATCCCCTTTTCCATTTTCGGTCAACATCTCAATATCCCACGACGAACCGTTGAATGATGCCACCGCTATATCTTTGTCGCCCTGCTTACCTGCAGGCATGTGACGAGGGAATACAATCGCGACCGAATCGTCGGAAAAGAGAGCGATCTGCGACCGCTTGTCATCATTCTTGTCGTCGGTAACCTGTTCGGTTTCCCAATAGTCCGTCGACATCTCCCGTGCAAGCCAAATATCAAACGCACTTCCATCGGGGCGCATTCGGTGCCATGACACAAAAGAGCGATTGTCCGAAGCTATCGCCACATCGCAGAACGGGGTATTTCCCGGTACATCCCGGACGAGTTGAGGTATCCCCCACTCGATCCCGTCGGCACTTCTCACTGCGTAAATGCGATAATCCACAATACTGCTACCCGCCGAACCGCACGGATACGCGAGTAGAAACTGATCCTTGAACGCCATCACATCGGGATGGCCGATACTTTGCGACGTATCGTCAAGAGGGCGGGTGACCGTCCACGTTTGAGCATGGGCATTTTGAAGAATTGCAACAGAGAACATGCCTATTACCAACCGCACCCCAAGATTGCTAAAGACTCGACAATTCATTCAGCTTTCTCCTTTCATAGTCATGCCTATTGCCTGATGGCTCGCTAATAATGTTCTACCATTTCCCGTTCCGATATCCCGAACTAAAGGCTAAGTGTTCATTACAGGACTGTGCACACCCCCTCGACGAGATTGAACATCATGCTCTTACACAAGGTCAGAATGGCTATCTTTATAAGAATGGTCCAACATAGTAAGGAATACCTAACTTTTTGTCCAGGGACGTATCGGTTTTCGAGTGAGCCTGTCAAAAACCCTACGGGGAGACCGTCAATTCATCGAGGTGGTATACAGTTTCTAAGCCCAATTTCAGCAGGCGGATACTGCCCGCTGGAACACAGGATCATTCCGCCCCTCACTCCCGGAAATCCGGAAAGAGCAAACCCGGGTGCGGTGTGGGAGTCGGACGAGTGTCTTTAACCGGTATCGGTTGCCCCGGCGGCGCAATCGGCGGAAGTCTCGGACTGACATACACCCAAACCAAGATCAACACCACCCAAAGCAACACCGCTACCCAAATCGGGAAATACGACCGCCTCCGCCGCTCGTGAAACCACCGCGTCCGCTCCGGCAGTACTACAGGTCTCGGCCGAACCGGACGTTTTGACGGACCGCTCCCCTGCGACATAGTCTCTTTCGCCGTTGCGGGTCGGTCGGCTGTCGGACGTTGTTCTTTGCGTTGGGTTTGGTTGGCTTTCGCCGCTTTGGCCTTTGCGGCCGATTTCGAGGAAGACGTTTTCTTCGCCGAAGGAGTCTTCTTCGTGGCGGCTGTTGTTTTCGTTGCGTCGGATTTCGGTTTTGTGGTCTTTTTGGCGGAAGACGGTGTACCAGCGGCCTCCTTGCGTTGAGTCGTCGTCTTCTTCGTTTGAGCGGATTTCTTCGGTTGAACGGTTTTCTGCGATGCTGGTCGCTTTTTGCGCGGCTGATCGGGAGGCTGACTCATGATACCACCTCACTCAGCACCAGTCCGCCGTCGCCTCGGCGGGTGGGCAGTCTACCTGCTATCTCCCAGTGCCACCTCCACATTCTCTCCATGAAACACATCCAGATTGACATCATTCTCATAGTATGCCGTAACGGCGGTGCATGTCGAATCGCTCCACACATTGGTCATGGTCCGGGCCATGTCGAGCACACGGTCGACCGCCCATATCATACCGGTCGCTTCAAGCGGCAGCCCGACGGCTTTAAAAATGATCACCATCATGACCAGTCCGGCATGCGGTATCCCGGCGGCACCGACCGACACCAGAAGCGCCGTAAAAATCACCGTAATCTGCTGGACAGCATTCATGTCGACCCCCAAAACCTGGGCAATAAAGAGCACCGCAACACATTCGTATAGAGCGGTCCCGTCCATGTTGACCGTGGCGCCCAGCGGCAGAACAAAACTACTCACACGTTTACCGACACCCGCACGGCGCTCGGCACAGGCCATCGTCAACGGAAGCGTGGCGTTGCTGGATGCGGTTGAAAACGCGGTTAGCAGCGCAGGCGACATTGCCGCCATCATTCTGTATGGCGCAAGCGGTGTCAGAAGTTTCAGTATCAGCGGCAACACCACAAGGAAATGAATCGCCAGCGCAAGGAACACAGTCACACAATACCATGCCAACGGGACGAAGGCCCCGAATCCGGTCTCGACAATGAGATTCGTCACAAGACAAAAAACACCGTACGGCGCGAGGCTGATAATGAACAAAGTCATCGACATGACAATGTCCAGGAGAGCTCGAAAAAAGTCGACAATTCGATTCCTCGAATCCTCAGATACTTTGAAACAAAAGACCGCGAAGAAAACCGTGAAGAAAATGATCGCGATCATATCCATCCCGGCAAGCGCCTGAAAGATGTTCTTCGGTACGATTCGTGTGATTAGTTCCTGCCAACTATCCGGCGGACCGATTGTCTGCTCTTCGGGTTCCCCAAGCGGGATGTCGGCCCCAACACCGGGTTGGATAAGATTCACCAAAACAAAGCCGGTCAGAATCGCAAACAAGGTGCTGCAGAAATAGAACGCCACCGTCCGCAGCCCCAACCTGCCGAGTGTGCCGAGTTTGCCTTCCCCGACAATTCCACAGATCAGCGAACAGACCACCACGGGGATCACAATCATCGACAGAAGCCGTAGGAAGATCTGTGCGACGAGATCGAGAACGGGCACAGCATAGATCTGCGCCGGTTCCCGAAGACCGAGTAGCTGAATTAGGCCGCCAACGATTATGGCAACCACTAAGCCGATGAGTATCTTGGTATGAAGCTTCATCGATACGGGTCCCTCGTGTCAAATATGTGACGGAGTACCATCAAAACAGCATGCTAGCACGGTTATCGTGGAGGTTGTATGTCTAGGAATGGACGGGTCTACACAACTTGGTAGGAGGCGGTTCATCGACGTCGCCCCACCCTGGCCCCTGGCCTCGACAATGCGGCAAAAAGTGAGCGGGACGGATTTCAACCCCTCCTAAGCTCAATGTCATTAAGTTAGGTTTCAGAGGGGAGGGCGAACCTCCTGGTGAGCCGCATTTTTCTTCATTTCGGCTCGGCGGGAGCCTCGCCCTCCCAGTAGCCCTCCCAGTAGACGGCTTCGCCCTTTCCTAACGTAATGACATTGCTCCTAATCTCCCCCGGTCTTCGGGCTAGGAACACCCATGTGTCCGGTCGCTCAAGCCTCTTCTTCGGACGCCAGATGAACGACTCCCCATTCACGCTCGTCTTGATATCCGCTGTCACGGGTACCATTCCAGTAATACTGCGCGTGGCGTCGATGAATGTTCGGATCGTCACTGTCGTTGATTGCCACGTCGAAACCGATGTCTTTGTTGAATTCTTCCGCATCGAATCGCAGCTCGATCACGTACCCGCTTTGATCCTCTTTCACGCTCGCCGCCCAGTCAACGAATTCGAGATTCAGATCGTCGGTGGCTTTGTCTCCAAATCCGCGGACGATGATCGAGCGGCCAAAGCGATTTCGTTCTTTATGCCTTTTACGGCTCAGATTGCCATCCAACCGTACCTCCGCACTGTCACAGCGCCACACTTGACCGTGAATTTCGGCAAAATCCAGCACATCGTCGGTCACATCGACGGCCACATAGAGTGAGTCCGCGTCATTCATAACATAGACGGTCGCGTGATTCGATTCGTATGGGATCATGCCGCCGGTCTGTCTGTACTTGTAGGTATCCGAATCGCGGCTGGCGACGCCTGGACGTTTTCTGTCGGTCGCATCGATTGCGACCGTGGCCGCCCCCGTCCATTCTCCCGCCGAGAGAACTCCGTCAATCTCTGGGGGCGTCTCAGCCCAACGGGATTGCAGCTCTTGATGGGGACCGTGATCGATAGGCGGCTCCGACAAAGAAACCCCCAGAACCGCAAAGAATAGGTCATCAAAAACATTCGGTTCGCGTGCGGTCTCTTTGGCGAGACCGTTTGTGCGTATGATGACCATGGCAAGCAGCCCGATTACAATAAGGACAATGATGGAGATAACGATTGCTTTCATTTCCGATTACAGCCTGAAGTTATGAAATATGTTCTCTTATTGAATACGAGATTGTAGCGAAAATCATTCATTTTTCCCGCCTGGCCAACAAACCGGCCCCCCCGTGGGTCGACTCGCACAAATCTATCTCACATCGAACGGTCGCCCAGGATGAACCAGGGCTCTACAGCACCCCTGCCAGGAGTGGACTGACAGGACACCGATCGTGTACGCTCCTATGAGAACTATCGAGAAACCGTCATGCCGAGCCCCGGACCGTCGGAGCGGGTGATTTGAGGAAGAAACCGCGGTCCCCGTTGCCCCTTTCTCAGAAGCCTCGCCATGACGGCAAATACAATGCATTTGTGACACTATACCATGATGAAACGCGGCAATCTTTGGATAGCGGTGGGTATTTTCTTCTTAGCGCTTGTTCCTCGCGTTCTGTTTGCCTTCGCACCTCACCCGACGCCGTTTTCCGATATGGAGGATTACGACCGCGCGGCGGTGAATTACCTCATTGGCAGGGGACTCGCCATGTCGACGGAATATGTGGCGTATCGACCGCCCGGGTATCCCCTATTTCTCGCGGGGATGTACACGTTGTTCGGACACAGCCTGACACTCGTCCGTTTGATTCAGTCGCTGCTGTCATCGGGATCGTGCGTATTGCTCTACTTATTGGCCCGTGATCTTCTCTCATCGTCGAAATTGCGAGGAGTCCGGGTGTGGGTGCCCCTGGTTTTAGGTATCGGACTTGCCTTATACGAAACCCATATCTTTTTGTCGTCCATTCTGCTGACGGAAACTTTCTATGTTTTCCTTCTACTGCTGTTTTCCTATTTATCATGCAGCCGCTTCAGCCGAAGTCGGTGGGCGTATTTGATACGTCCGATGTGCCTGGGGGTGCTCGCACTCATACGCCCTGTCGGCGCAGCGTATCTACCGGCTCTCATGTACGCGGATTTTCGCGCTGCACCCTCTCGGTCGCCTTCTGTCTTACTTCGAAGTTTCATCCTGACAATCGCGCTGTTTTTGCTGCCGATTGTTCCGTGGATCGTGCGAAATGCGGTCGTGCTGAACGCTTTCGTTCCTCTTTCAACAAACGCCGGTGTGAATTTCTATATAGGCCACCACCCCGGATATTCCTACTGGTCGACAGGCCAAAAAGAGAAAATCCGTGCAGTAACCGACCTAAACGAAGTCGAGGAAAACCGACTTTTCTTCCGGATCGGTCTGACATATATCTTTCAACATCCTTTTCAGACAGTCATCGATACCGGGAAGAAATTTGTTTATTTATTTCGCCCCGGCATTCCTCCGTGGCCTATGAGAGATCGTGGGTACGATTTGGTACTTCCCTATTTCTCTTTTTTTTATTTCCTACTCATTCGATGGAACTGGATCTTTCTCGCTGTATTACCGATTGGCATGGTGTGGTCATGGATAGTTCTTCCCGGGAGCCGCCCCTTGGTGATTCTAGCGCTCTGTCACATTTTCGTGACGATTTGTTTTTTTGCCCGCTCGCGCTTTCGTGTCCCATTGGAACCGTTTTTTCTGTTCTGGATCACTGGGGTTATCGGTCATATGCTGTCCACCATCTTCGAAAAAGTCCAAAAGCAAAACAGAGTAAAGCGAAACGGCTATAATGAGAACACGGAGACTCAGGGAGCATAGCCAATGAGAAGACAAGCGATCTTCCCCGCCGTTCGCATCTCTCTGCCCGACATCGCCGAGTTGGTAACAGACTTCGCCCGCGAAATCGGGATGACCGAGGAATGCGTTCGGGAACTGGAATTGGCGGTCGATGAAGCAAGTACGAACATCGTTGAACATGCATACCCGGAAGAAATAGAGGGCAAAATCGAAATCGAGTGTCGACTCGACAGTGAAGGATTCGCGGTCGTACTAAGGGACGACGGCTTACCCTTCGATCAGACTGACCGCACGGAAGCCGTCGTGGAAGGTCCGTTGGAAGACAGGCATATCGGCGGTTACGGACGGTTTTTGATGCGTCAGTGTTTGGATAATTTGTTCTATGAAAGAGTTGAAGGATGGAATGTGCTGACCTTCATAAAACACATTCGCCGGTAAAAGTTGTTGTGACGTTTCAACCTCCAGTTTTGATGAGGTCGCAAAAAATCCGAAATTGGCGGCGGAAGTCCCCTCTCCCCCCGGGAGAGGGTTAGGGTGAGGGGCTATCATTGCACTGGATTCGGGTATTAATATTCGCTTGTGTATTCGCCAGAGACAGCAAATCAAGCAGAGGCAAAAGGTTTTTGTGATGACAGGGATTCATTAAATACAGAGGGAGAGGTGACGCAAAATGCAAAGATCCCTCACCCCGCCCTCTCCCAGAGGGAGAGGGGGAAGAACTCCGCCGGACTTTTTGCGGCGGCGTCAATCTTTGGGGGAGAAAACAACTCAGCTGCGTCCGTTTCTTTTCCTCCCCCGAAGATCGGGGGAGGTTAGGAGGGGGTTGAACCAATAATCACGTTGCCCCCGCGGCGACAGCGAGCCCCTCGGGAAGCTGTTGCGTGCGGTTTTCGTAAATCCCCTCGTAGGCTCTCTGGATTTCCGGACGGGGTTCGATTTCTTCCACAGGAAATGAAATCGTATTCAATGCCTCGTCGACCGACGCATAAACACCCGCGCCGATTCCTGCGTTGACCGCCGCCCCTAGAATAGTGGGCTCCTCAAACCGAGCCACCTCCGCCACTCGGCCGGTGATATCGGCCTTCAATTGATTCCAGAACGGATTTTTCTGGCCGCCTCCAACTACACGGAATTTCTTTGCGGAGACGCCGGCTTCTTTTTCGATATTGTCGAACTGACGACGGAGTTGGAAACAGAGCGCCTCCCATGTCGCCCGGGCAATCTGCGGACGATCTGTTGTAGTCGAAAGCCCCGTAATGGCCCCCAGCGAACCGTACGAGAAATACGGTCCCATACCGCCGACCCAACAGGGGAAAACACCCACACCGTCACTACCGGGGTCGACCTGCTCCGCCTCTTTGATCATGGTCTTGTAAAACTCGACCGAATCCGATATGTCGCGGTAAAACTGTCCGCCCAGCCACTCAATAACGCCGCCTGCGATCATGAGCCCCTGGAGAATCCACTGTCCCGCAAAACAGTGGCATTCATAATCGAGGCCACCTTTATACATGCCCTGCGTCGGCTTGCAGTTGTTTACAATCGCAATAATGATTTCCCATGTCCCTGTAATATCGATAAACGTCTCCGGATCGCGTACACCGGCACCGAGTGCGCCGAGTTCGCAATCATGTCCCCCGGTCACCACCGGGATTCCCTTGGGAAGGCCCGTGCTTTCGGCGGCTTGAGCCGTAACCTCTCCGATCACTGTGCCGGATTCCTTAATGGGCGAAAGACAATCCGGCGGCATTCCCGAAAGCCCGAGCAAACGATCCGACCATTCCCGCTTCCGAATGTCGAGCGCCATTGTCGTGGAAGCGATTGTTGCGTCGGTTGCGCACACGTTCGAAAGACGGTAGGCGACGTAGTCCTGGACCTGAAGCCAGCGGTGTGCGTTATCAAGCGCCTCGGGGGCATGTTTGCGGAGCCACATCCAACGGTGAATCGTGTTGATGGGATACGGATGATAGCCGGTGATATCGAACAGTTCCTCGGCCGATACTTTCTTGAGCAGTTCGTTTCGTTCCGGGACCGTCCGCGTACAATGCCAGCTGATAATCGGGTAAAGTGCATGCCCGTTCTGGTCGACGGGAAGACCGTCGGTTCCGAACCCTGTGACCGCGACTGCCGCCGGCGTGCCCCGGTCCGCGTGGGCCATACATTCCTTCAGGCAAGCGGAGACTTTCGACCAAATCTCTTCTGCGTCCCAAATCCACCAGCCCGAGTCCCCGTTCTCCTGGGGTCTTGGACCGTTCGGCCGCTGGGCTTTCGCGACCAGCGTTCCATCCGTGCGAAAGAATCCCGCTTTGATCCCTGTAGCTCCGATATCGATTCCGACCAAGAGAGGTCCGTCATTCATTCTGCTCGTTCCTCCAAAGCATACTGGTTTCGCCTATCGTTCAACCCATGATCAACGTCTGATGCGTAACGTCAAGGCTGAGGGGGATGGCAGGAAACGGGGCTATCCATAGGCGGGATTGTTATTCGGGGGGCACTTCGTCAGGGACATTCGGAAACAGTTTCTTGTCTAAGTCGGCGACAAATCGGTCGATGACTTGGTCAACATTCTCCTCCGTTTCGATGCGGGCCTGACGAATTGGACAGACAGTGCGGATCGTGGCGCGTAAGCGCTCCGGAGAAGCGTTTTTCAGAATGAAGTCTCGGGCTCCGAACTTCTTGGCGAGCAACACCGATTCCCGCGTCGGTTTATCGGTCAACAGTAGCACCTGCACGTTGGGGTTCACCTTTCTCAGCTGTTTCAGAGCGTCAAAGGCGGCACCTCCGGGAAGATCGGGATCTAGAAGAATCACATGAGGTTTCCAGGTCACGTACTCTCGGATGATTTCATATCGCGTGCCGGCCATCGCAGCAATGTTGAAGTCGAACTCTTGCAGATTCTTCTCCACCGCATCCAAAACGGCGGTAAAACTCTCTCCTACCAGGAGACGGCACTTTCCACATGAACACTGTTCCAGAGAGCACTCAGCCATGATCTTCGATCCTTTCTACGTGGGCTGATCCCTCCCGAGCCTAATCTTCGCCATTTCCAGCCACGCTGTCAATTCAATTGCTGGACGGTTCCCGTCGTGGCGTCACGTAGAAACGTCCCAAGGGACACCAGCGTTAAGCATACCGGCGCCTCTCGATACCACTTGCGGGTTCAAAGAAGATACACTGGTCCGGGAGTTAAACTCCTGGACCAGCAACGTATCCTGACCGAATCGAGTCGTGGTATGGTCAAATGAATGACAGTACTCCTCGATTCTTCCTATACGAGAGGGACACAAAATGAATCCACAGACCAATCGGCGTCATTTTCTTAAGCGCGCGAGTCTCGGGGCCGGTGCTATCGGATTGAGCGGTACGCTTTCCCCGCGTTTCGCAGCGGCGCGTTCCGCAACCCGCCCAAATATTCTCTGGATCTGTGTCGAAGATATGTCGGCAAATATGAGCTGCTATGGCGAGACAACTATCCAAACACCGAACATCGACCGCCTTGCCGAGGACGGCACAAAATTCTCGCAGGCCTTCGTGACCTGCCCTGTGTGTTCCCCCAGCCGGTCGTCACTCATTACCGGAATGTATCAAACCACAATCGGCGCCCATAACCACCGCTCCTCCCGCCATGAAGCGAAAATCCATCTACCCGAGTGGATGCGTCTGGTCCCCGAGTATTTTCAAGAGGCGGGATACTACACCTCGAATGGCGGCATCTTTCCGGACAATGTGAAGCGTGCGAAAACCGATTACAACTTCGTCTACGATCCCAACATTTATCAAGGACTCGATTGGAGCGGCCGAAAGCCGGGCCAGCCGTTCTTCGCTCAGTTGCAGCTTCGAGGTGGGAAAAACCGAAACGCAAAAGTGCCGAATCCGGTCGATCCGAAGGAAGTCGAGCTTCCTCCGTATTATCCCGATCATCCGGTTCTGCGCGAGGACTGGGCACGGTATCTCAATTCGGTTATTCAAACGGATATCGAAGTTGGCCGCGTTATCGAACGACTTCGCGATGAAGGCGAACTGGAAAATACAGTCATTTTCTTCTGGACCGACCACGGAATCAGTCACGTACGCGATAAACAATTTCTCTATGAGGGTGGTATCCACGTACCCTTGATCCTTCGCGGCCCCGGGATCGTTCCAGGATGCGAAATAGACGATTTAGTCGAACATATCGATATCGCGTACACATCGCTTGAACTGGCCGGCATCCCCGTTCCTCACTATTTCCAGAGCCGCAGCCTCCTGAACTCCGCGCCGCGTCCGTATATCTTCTCCGCGCGCGACCGCTGTGATGAAACAGTGGAGCGATTGCGGTGTGTCCGCGGCAAGCGTTACAAGTATATTCGTAACTTCCACCCCGATCGCCCTCACGCTCAGCCGAATCGGTACAAAGACGGCAAACAGATCATGCAAACAATGCGTGAACTCTACGCCGAGGGCAAACTGAACAATATCCAAGCCAGACCGTTTTTATCCACACGCCCTCCTGAAGAGCTTTACGATCTGAAAAGCGATCCACATGAAACGAATAACCTCGCGGCTCGGTCGGATCGGCAGAACATTTTGCAGGAGATGAGAAATCAATTGGCGATCTGGATGGAGGATACACGCGACCTCGGCACGTTTCCCGAGCCGGAACTTGTTGAATTGATGAAACAGTACGACAGCGCGTATGAAATCCTCCTCGACCCAAAGAATAGAAAAACAGCTCGTCGGTTACGGAAAATCGACCGGCGGGGAGACCTGTGTCAAATCGGTTGGGCCGAATTGAGGGGATACCTGCACGAGGATCGGTCGCCAATTCGTTACCAGGCGGCCATGGAGCTCCGGAAACTTGGCGAAGAAGCCATGCCCGCGAAGGAATCGCTGCTGAATGTCATGAACAACGATCCGTCGGAGTCGGTGCGGGTTGCGGCGGCGCGTGCAGTGTGTGCGTTTGGGATGGTGGAAGACGGGTTGCCGGTATTGGCGCATGAGTTGCGCCATGCCGACAACGAGGCGGTTCGTCATTACGCAGCCTTGGGGCTTGAAGATCTCGGCAAAGATGCGATGCCCGCGTATGACGCGTTGCAGGCTGCGCGCAAGGATCCGTACGAGTATGTCAAACGCGTTGCGGTTCGAGTGACAAATTCGTTGCGACCACGCGTAAATGGGGATAAATGACGGCGTCGCAAAAAGTACGTCTTCGATGTCAACCCCACCCGAACCCTCCCCAATCTTGGTGCTGTTGCAAAAAGTCGTCGGGATGCGGGAAGTGAGGTGTCAACCCCCTCTGTATCTCCCCCAGGCTTGGGGGAGAAGATGCTGCGGACATGCTCGTTTCTATTCCTCCCCCGAAGATCGGGGGAGGTTAGGAGGTTACCCATGTGCCCGGTCGCTCAGGAGGGGGTTGAGATCCGTATCCCAAACTTTTTGCAGCCCCATCAATCTTGGTGAGGGAGATCCGCGAAAGCTGGCGTTCGCATGAGCCCGAAAATAGACACGCAAACGCTTCTCTTCTCCCCCAAGAGGGACACGCTTGCGTGGCCAAAGGAAGGGGAGATTCAGAGGGGGTTGAACACTCCTCTTGTTCCACTCCGTCGACTTTTTGCCACCCCGTCATAAGTAAAGGGAGAACCCGCTACTCGGGAGATCGACTTTCTAAAACGCGCAAACGGTCGAGCTCAACCGCAGTGTTTTTCGCCCCGCGATTGGAAAGGATAACTAATACCTCGCGCTGATCGTCTACGCGAAATGTCAAACCGGCGAGATGTTTCACTCCGCGCCGCAGTAACGTTGCATTCTCGCCGTCCGATTCTTCCAGAAGAAAATCCCGCCGACATAGCAACGCACTTCGTTTCGGGTCGATTACGTCCATCCGTAAACCACCCGAATCGATCCGCATTTCACAATCGATCAGGATTCTTGCCTGGGCAGGCAAATTCCGAACAGGCCGAAGCATTCGGAACCGACCGGAAGGTAGCGAGGTCTGAATACGCATCGCGCCGCCTGTCTCGTTCTTCAGCAAGTCGACGCGTCCGCCTTGTCCCATGGTCCACTGCTGTATCTCTTCTTCCGAATCGAATGTCCAATTCGCCACGATTCGGTCGCGCGTCTCAAGATCCGTCTTGGTTTTCAGACTTAATGAAGGACAACGAAACCGGCCGACATAAGCCTTTTCATTTTCGCGCTCCAAACGGACAAAAACCTGTCGACAACTCAGTTCAGCGTCGGGATCAAAATAGATGTCTACTCCACCGGATACACTTTCAAAATACGCAGGCATTTCCCCCTGTGGAGGAAATCGCCAACCCAAACGATGAACACTATTCCCCTCAAGATGATCGTCAGCCCAAATCTTGACCGTTTTCACCGTCGTGGGAACGCCCTCCACACGCAGGTGGACATCCTCAATCCCCGGCTGATAGGGGTTGTCGACCGAAAAGGAATGGACAATATCTTTTCCGTCCTGGCCGAGCACTGAGATATCGATCAATTCGGGAAACGGCGGCAAATCAAAGCGGTCGTCGAGTCTCTCCCAGAGTTCTTTCACCTTCTCGGGGTTTTCGGCTGCGATGTCCTTTTCTTCGTTTGGATCCAGGTTGAGATGATACAGCATCCGTCTATCGGAATCGGTAAAATAGACGAGTTTATATTCGCCAGACAGAATCGCTTTCCGTTCTTCACCGCGTCGAATTGCTTCGGCGAAAACATATTGCTTTTTGTGAGTTTTCGGCTCGCCGTCGATCAGCCCTGCAAGGCTTTCACCTGAAATGTCTCTGGTCAATTCGATATCAACCAGATCGAGAATCGTGGGCAGAATATCGACCGCTTCAACCATTTGAAGCACACGTCGGTCACCCTTGATGCGGTCCGGCCAAAAGAAAATCAGCGGAACACGAAGCTGCGTCTGAAACAATGTCCGTCCGTGGCCGACAGGACGATCGTAGGGGTTCACAAATTCCTCTCCGTGATCACTCGCAATCACGATAAGCGTATCGTCCCATACATTCCTGTCGCGAAGCGCGCGGCACAACCGCCCGATCTGCGCATCCACATATGCGACTTCAGAAAGATAAGCATCATGATCGATCGTTTTCTCGGATCGCCGAATGCGAGCGTTCCATTCGTCCGGCGGCGTGTAGGGATAGTGCGGATCGAGAAGATGAACAAAAAGATGAAACGGCACGTTTTCCGGGATCCTTTCAAGAATTCGAATCGTTTCATCTATGCCGAAACCGGCGGTCGGCACCGCGATGCGCTTCCACGGATCGTTGATTCCCGCGCTCTCAGCGTGATCGATATAACGGTACAAACCGCGAGCAAAACCATACCGCTCGGACAGCACGATGTTGTTGTATACACCCGCTGTGTAGTATCCCTCGTTCTGCAGATACTCAGAGAGCGTCTGGTGATTGTCTGGAAGGTTCTCCGAACCCATGTATTTCGGTTGATCGGCGTTATGACGGCCCTCCCGCAACATCCGCCCATGTTCGTGTGGATATAGGCCGGTGAGGATAGATGGAATCGAGGGCTCAGTATGAGGAGCTTGGGCAACAACATTATCGAACAAGACCCCTTGAGACGCGAGAATGTCGATATAGGGCGAAGTACGTTCTTCTTGCCCATAACAAGACAACGCATCTGCGCGGAGCGTGTCGATGATCATCAGAACGACGTTCGGCCGCTTCGATTCGGACCCGGGATTCGCAAGAAGCAGCGGAGCGAGCATGATGTCCGGGTTTGCATCTTCCGGGTCGATCGACTTGATTGAAAGATTCAGCAGGACCTTTTGGCCGGCCCACTCGTCCAACGGCAACTTCTGATCGATCCACGTACCCGGTGTCGGAAAACAGAGACGTTGTGCGACCGGTTCTCCGTCGACAACAAAATCCCACTGGACGATCACCGATGTCGGAGGAACCTGTTCGTACTGCCGCCCAATGCCGATGAGAAGCTGGTGGCCTTCAGCAGGACGCAGCCGCCAGGAAAAACGATCCCCGGGTCGAAGCCGGGTTGTGTGTCGTGTTTCGCCGTGGATAGTGACCAGAGAAGTGGAGAGGGAGGACCCCGGAACGTCCAGAAGACTCGTGACAGAGCGATCCCCAGGCCCGATTTCGACGACATTGGCGGCCGGTTCAATCTGAGGCCTAAAAATCCCCGAAAGGATCTCCTCGGGACGCGTGCGTTCTTGAAATCCACCGCCTATGTATCCCAGCGCCCGCAGCTGATCGGCAACGTCATGGTCAGGTTGGGCGGTGGTAATCACTGAGCAGACGAACAGCAACAAACTGGTTCGAAGCAGAAGGCCGACGTACGGATGCTTGATCGTGTCTGTAATCATTTTTCGATTATAACGCTATCGTGGAATCCTGAACCAGGAGTTCTGCAGACATTCTGAACCGGGTGCAATGGACAGACTATTGTTGTATAATGCAGACAATCTGTAAGTGGTCTTTGGAGGGAAGCGGAATTGAACATACCGGAAACATGTGTCGATTGGTACGATACAATCAGCCAATGCTCGGGAAATCAACCTAGAATCCTTGTGACTATCGAGGATGATCCATGTGTCAGACCTGACACGGAAAGAGCCTTCTTCGAGGATCTCGCGAAAAAGGGCCGCCCGGCTACAGTGGAAGAGGCATCCAAATTCACCTACGAGGTAGTACAAAGTAAGCCGTCCGAGTATCTCTGTACCCTCCGACCACTTCAATGTAATGCTGAGGCTGGACCGAACCGGTGCTTTGAAGTACAGGATCGAGGAGAAAGACTGGAAAGTCCTTCAGACAAGGTTTGGCTTACCCACGAATACCCCACTAGATCGGTTGAGTCCAGGACAAATCCGGATGGTTGCCAGTTCAATTGATCGGGTCAGACTGGGTAGAGCACACAATCCAACCAGGATAGTCTGGGTAACCGATTACGACAACGAAGCTGTGAGGGATCTCATTTCCGAGATGCGGCGTGTGCCGCGTCGATTGATCGAACGCCTGGGCATCACCGGCATGGAGAAAGAGGATCGATGCCTGGTGGTTGTATACAGACGGTCGGAGATGGTAGAATCTATACACGTACCGCGTGCGCTCGACGGCATTGACAATCCGCAGTTTGGACCGACGGTGAATTGTCATAGTCCGCACGGAATCACCCGCCCGCTTGACGGGAACAACGAGGATGGGCTGCCGGAGGCGGTCCATCGGCACACAACGGTCAAAGTGACTCAATTTGAGGTGGGAGAGCTATCGTGATTACGTTACAGCAAGCGCTGGGCTTTATGGGAACCGACAACCCGCAAGAGATACGAGATATCGCGTTGCGTCGGTTGGAGGGTGAAGATGTGCGTTCTGTCGGTAGCCCGTGGTTGGACGAAGATCCTGTCGATGTTTTGGTGCCAATTCTAACCGAGGACGTCCATGCGGAAACACGAGAGGCCGTTATACAGGCGTGGCGTAATCTTTATCCTTCCATTCTCCGATGGGTTGCCTCGCAAGAGGTTGCATCCAATACATCTGGCACCGAGAACCGAGAGGTTCTCAGCAGGTTATGTCGTCTGGTTGAGATTGCACGTCCCGATTCATTGAGGGGTTGTATCGAAACCTTGCTGTCTGCAGCTCTGGCGAATCCACACATCGATCCGGAGGTGACTTATGAGATTCTCTCCTCGTGGCGTGCATATCCCCGTACTGAGGCAGATTTGCCGCTCGTCCTTCGCTTGATCGAGCAGGAACACTCTGCCGCCGCTGCTTTTGATATGTTAATGGAGATCGATCCAACACATATCCGTGTGGAAGAATACTTATATCAGCTCTGGTCCAAGAAACATCGACAGGGATGGGACGTGGATCCTGTATTTCAGGCGATTGGACTCGAAGAGAGGCTGGGCGAGCCGACGCCGATTGTGCGGGTTCTGCGAAGACTCCGTGAAGAACGAGCGTTTCCCTGGAGCAGTATCAAACAAGAATTACATGAGTCAGCTAGAACCGGCGGCAAACATATCCATGATTGGGTGCGTGAAGCAGAATCCTACAAACCGAAACGACAAGAGCCGTCCATCCCTGTCTCCCACTCGGAAGAAAGCTGATACCACTCACGCCTCAATCAAATCAAACAATCTATTCAGCGCACCGATCGTCTCCCGCAAAGCCAGTTCGTTGTCCATCTGACGCAGTTCGTCATCGAACGGCTCGCAGGCAACCGGCCCGTCGTAACCGATCCGTTCCAACGTGTTGATAAATGTTTTCAGATCGATCACATCAGTCGTACACGGCAGTTTACGCTTTGTGTCCGGCAACTCATCCGTTGGGACGCCCTTCGGTGCGTCATTGACATGAACATTCACAATCATCTCGTTGGTCAGTTCAGCGATCTCCTCGGGTGTGCCGTGGGAGGTATGCCAATGCCACGAGTCCAGAAGCAGACCGACATTCCCGGTACCAATCGCGTCACACAATTCCAGCATCCCTTTTTGTGTCGAGACGAACGGAAAACGAAATCGACTTCGCGATGTACGAGGCCCGACAAATTCGAGGCCCAACCGCATTCCTTGATCTTTAAGGATCTCGGCGGCTTTCTTGAGCCGTCGGCGATGCTGCTCGAAGTTCTCCAGGTACGTCAACTCATTGCTGCCGGGGAGAATCCAAGTCGACACCCGCGTAACGCCCACCTCATTCAGGATTCGCGCACGATCCGGCAGTTTCGCAATATTGTCGTCATACTGCGCCTCGCTCTTTCGAAATTCGACGGGCAGTCCGTTCGCGCCCCAGCGCAGGCCCTTTTCTTTCAACTGTCCGACAATCTCCGAGCGTTCTTGACGAGACATTTTCTCCAGCTCGAATACATTCGGACTCACACCGCCGAAACCATACTCCGCTGCGTAGTCGATAGCCTCGCGCAGATTCGCCTCCACCCCGATGTGGCCGCAACCGAGATTCTTGAACATCTTTGTATTCGCTTCCTTCGCTCCGACAGGGCGAGAAAACGCGCTAAGGGCCGCGACGCTTGTTGCCGCAGCGCCAATGAATTCACGACGTTTTAATGTGGATTGATCGAATGACATGAGTATTCCTCCTGTGGCGAATAATCGCGAGCCTGGAATCACCCAGCTCCGGCTGAACGGCGCTCCCAGTATACCACGTATCTTAGCAGAGAGAGGTTGCTCGGGCATCGTTCCATCGATTCCCAACGGGGGAACGCCGAATACTTCTCGGAAAACGTCCGCCTCCGAATCGGCAAATCGCTTGGAAAACCACCCTGGACTTATGCGAGAAGCTCCGCAATCTTGAATAGGAGAGAATTTCTGCAATTCGTTTGCGAATGCAAGTTCATTCAAGGAGTAGATAATGTTTTATGGTATTCATCCCGCGATTGTAACCCCGTTCGATGAAGACGGTTCCGTCAATTACTCCTCCTACGAAACGTTGTGCGGTTATCTTGCCGACGGCGGCGTGCACGGAATCTATGTTTGTGGAACGACGGGCGAATTCCCGTTTTTGACAGTGGAAGAACGGAAGAAACTCCTCGAGGTCGCCATCGCGACAGTTAGAGAACGAGTCGATGTATTAGTTCAGGTCGGACACAATGCGCTCCAACCCACCATCGAATTAACAAAGCATGCCCAGAAAGTCGGTGCGAAGGCGGCGGGCATCATTGCGCCGTACTATTTTGCCTACGATGAGGGAGCGTTGTTCAAGTATTACAGCGCGATCCTCGATTCGGCTCCGGATTTCCCGGTCTTGCTCTACAATCTTCCGCAAAGAACGGGTGTCAATTTGTCATTAGCGCTTATGGAGCGACTGAAGGCCAAACACAAGAATCTCGCCGGTATCAAAGAAAGCGGGAGCTTCGACAAGATCAAACAGTGGCTGATTCTGCAAGATGACACGTTCCGAGTCTTCTGCGGAATTGACGAGTACGAATACGATTCGTTCCGACTTGGATGTCAGGCGATTGTCGCCTCCTTCGGAAACTGGCTCCCCGGCACATTTCGGAAATTCGTGGAGGCGGCGGACAGTGGCGACTGGGAAACCGCCCAGGCCATGCAGTATCGCATCATCCGCATGGTGGGGCCGGGCCTGACCTGTAACCAAATCGCCGTCCTGAAAGCCGGTTTGAATTTGAGAGGCCTGCCGGCGGGGTATGTTCGTTCTCCGAACCGGGATTTGAATCAAGGCGAGATCGAGGTGCTTCGTGAGATTCTCGAGTCGCTGGGATTCTTCGACGGACCCCAATAGCCACCGCCAAGCAGCGGCGACGCGGAGACAAGTTAACAAAACAGATCTCAACCCCCTCTGTATCTCCCTTTGCGGCAGCCACGCAAGCGTGGCCCCTTTGCGGGAGAAGAAGAGCGAGCTGCGCCCGCTTCTGTCCCTCCCCCGAAGATCGGGGGAGGTTAGGAGGGGGTTGAGATCTGTTTGCTCACTTTTTGTCGATTCGTTAAAGATTGGGGGAGATACAGAGCAATGTCATTAAGTTAAGTTTGAGAGAAGGAGCGAGGGGAGGGCGAACCTCCTGGTGAGCCGCATTTTTCTTCATTTCGGCTCGGCGGGAGCCTCGCCCTCCCAGTAAACGGCTTCGCCCTTTCCTAACTTAATGACATTGAGATGCAGAGGGGGTTGAAATCCGTATTCTTGACTTCTTGCCGTTACGCCAAACAATAGTCAAATGAAAAAGGGCCGCGTCTTTTCCTGAGACCGGCCCTTGATCAGACCACCCGTGAACCCGCCTTGAGTCCGCCGGACCATCGCTCTTGTTCATTGCGCATTCAGAAGAAGTAGGTTACTTGGAAGAAGAACCAATCGGCATCGTCGGCGTCTCCCGTATGCCGCACAAAACTCTCCGGCCAAAAATGGGAGTACCCCGAAAACAATTCGAACTGTTCGTTGATTCTCCACTTCGCCAATAAATCGACCTCGTGCCCGAGATCGTTATTCGAATTCCCGGCCGGGTCTTGGCGAATGGGTCTTCCGTGACAGTAATACCATCCGTCCTCCTCTTCCGCGAGTTGGAAGTAATGGTAATCCAGCGAAACGTTCAAGTTCTTCTTCGGCTTCACACTGAAACTCGTCTGGTAATCGTGAAGATTCATCCAGGCGAACATGTTCATCCGGCCGTAAAACTTGTCCACTGCCCCGAACAAACCATCAAACTGCTCATGGTCTCCGTCGTTCGGATCGTCGTCTCCTGAGGCGTAGGAATACTCCGCTCCGACACGCGGCGTCCACGCGGTGTCAAACGTATACCCGAGGCGTGCGTTGCTGCCGAATGCCTTAATATCGTCGTCTCCCCAATCGCCGAACTGGTACACAGCAAGTCCGCCCCAATCCCAGTTCTCCCGCAACGTGCCGTCGACATACGCACCGACTGAATGCGACTCGAGATCGCCAATACCGGATTCCCCGACGGTGGTCCCATGATCGTCGTACTTGAAGATGTACAGCAGATCCAAATCGAACGGCAGCTTATGGATCTTGGAGTACACCCCATAGGCATCGAAATCGAAGTGGGTATCGTCAAAGGTGTGTTTGTCGCTGATGACCCGCTGGGCGCCAATCAGGTCCGTCGATACTGTCTCGGTATCGATGAGGAATTTGAGGGCATCCCAGGTATAGCGCCCCGTGTTGTCCCAATCGCCGGGCCCCCAAACTCGATTGTCCCGGTACGAGATCGCCTGTCTTCCGACGCGAAATCCAAAAGGCGTATCGTTGATGTGGGTCCACTCCACATACCCCTTTTTCAGATCGAGCGGGTTCTCGTACGGACACGTCGGACCGAAATCCCGTGGATGCAGATCGGACAACCAGAAGTGCGCGTCCTGTAATTGGATGAACGCTCTCAGGTTATCCTGTAACTGATAGTCGAAATCGAGTCGCAGCCTTTCGAGAAACATTTGGTCCGAATCGTCGGGACTATATCCCTTGATCTTGAAATTCTCGAACAGCTCCGTTCGAAGACGGAGGCTGCCGCCGATGTCCAATGTTCCGGGACCCGCGTCGATGTTCTTCAAGCTGTCGCTCCACATGGGTTCCCTGCCTTCTTCCCCGTCCTGTGCCACCACCCCAGCGCACAAGACCTTTACCCCCAACAGAACAATACACATACCACTCCACACACACTTCATCCAAAACTCCTTTCTCTATAGAGGATTTCCCCTCTCGAAGATCTCGCGAACCTCCAGCATCTTCTGGACAAAGTCCTTGCTAAGCCGGTCGCGAGGTCTTGGAAGGTCGATGGTTGCCTCCGCCGAGATCCTACCGGGCGACGTCGCCATTACGATGACACGGGACGCCAAATACACGGCTTCTTCGATATTGTGAGTCACAAAAACGACAGTCATCGAAAGCTGTTCGCGCATGGCAAGGATCTCGTCATACAGGGCGCGCGCTGTGGAAACATCGAGCGCCGAAAATGGTTCGTCCATCAGCACAATGTCCGGCTTTGGAGCGATGGTTCGTGCCAGGGAGGCTCGACGCTGCATGCCCCCGGAGAGTTCGTATGGGTAAGCGTGAACGGATTCTCCTAGCCCCACCATTCGCAGACATTCGGCACATCGCCACCGGGCGTCGGATCGACTCACACCCGCCGCACGGAGACCGAACAAAACATTCTTCTCCACAGTCATCCACGGAAACAGCGCATGCTGCTGAAACAGAAACCCGAGCGCATTCGATGAACCGTCGATACGCGGCTCAATTCGAACCTCGCCTCGATCCGGAGTCTCCAGTTCAGCGATAATCCGTAGCAGTGTCGTTTTCCCGCAGCCGGTCGGCCCGAGAATGGAAAGAAACTCGCCGGATTGAACGTCCAGGCTGACATCCCGAAGGGCTTCCACACGGCCGCCCATCGAATCGCCGTAGGATTTTGAAACATGCCGAACGTGAATCACCGTTCCATTACCTGCCATCTGCTCACCCGAACCGAAACCGCGTACAATAATTTGCTCGACAACAACCCGATCACGGCAATCACAATGATCGACGCAAATGTATACTCATACTGAGCAACCTGGTGGCTCGTTGCGATGATGTACCCAAGCCCGGCCCGCGTTCCCGGGAACACCTCCGCCGCAATAATCACCATCCACGAAATGCCCAGCCCGACCCGCATGCCGGTCATGATCGACGGCAGCGCCGCAGGCCAGACAATCTCGAAGAACACACGCCGACTGGAAGCGCGCAAAACACTCGCCGCCTCAAGATAGATCGATTTGACCTGTTCCACACCGTGAACGGTACTCACAAAGATCGGGAAGAAACCGCCCCACCAGATAATCGCGATCATCGCAAACTGGAGCTGATCCAGGATGGAATGCCGCCAGGATTCACCGCCATAGAAGAGGCTGCCAACCGACGCGAAACCGAAAACAAGAATTGCCACCGGCAACCACGCGATAGGACAAATCGGCCGCCCCAATTCAATAATCGGGTTAATCAGTCGTCGAATCGCACGAACACGACCCGCCAACAGGCCGAGAGGAATGCCGGTCACAACCGCGAGACCGAAACCGATCAAAACACGAAGAACGCTGATACCTGTACTGTGAGCGAGGGGCAGCGAATCCAGATTCGGTGGGGTCTGGAATGGATGGGCGAGAACTTCGAGAACATCAACCGGATGCGGGACAATCCGCGAGCGCTGATCGGCCCAGAGTTGCCAACCAATCACAAGCAGTATGGGCAGGATACCGCCCAAGGCCACGCTGCTCAAAACTCTGGTGAACCGCTTCCGGTCGTGTCCCATCAATCACCGGCCATTCACTAATCTACTGTCTCACCGCATTGATACCTCAACATCGACAGATCAAACCGTCATTCCGAGGAGCGGAGCGACGTGGGAATCTCGCTGTTGAGACATCCAACCAAGAGATCGCCACGCTTCGCTCGCGATGACGATGAATTACGATGTGCCTGAGAGACAACATTAGATTTCCTCAAGAAGCGACAAATCGCAGCTCAACTCGACAACTTCCTCCGGTGTCTTGCCTTTCAACGTCCCGGTGAATTTGTCGATCTCCGTCATCATCTGCGCCCAGGTTCTCATCCCGGCGATCCATTCGGGCGTTGCGACATTCATGTAGTTCACTGTCGGCACACTGCTGCGTTCGACCTCTTGCGGCAGTTTCGTCCACTCGGCGGCGTACCGGGCCGCGAGATCCTGATGCGCGTTGATAATGTCCGTGGAAGCGTGCAGAACTTTGAGGAAGGTTTTGAGAACCTCTCGATGATTATCGATTACCTTCTGGGGACAGGCAACGCAACAACACGGGTGCCGGTTCCATTTTCCCTCCGGAGGCAGTGTTGAGAGATCGCAAACAACTTTGCCCACGCCTTTATGAACCGCGACGCTGACCTGGGGCTGGTTCATGACAAATCCATCGACCGCCCCGTTGGCGAGCGACGGCACCATATTCGGCCCGCCCTGGAGATTCACCAGTTCGATCGTGCCGCCGGAACCGCCGGGCTCGCGGGCAATGGAAATCCCTTCCGCCTTGAGCGCCCGTTCGAAAATCAGTTTGGCGACGGCAACGGGGGCTTTGTAGCCAATCTTGATGACTGAGTCATTCGCTTTGACGTGATTGACAAACGATTCCCAGTCCTCCGCCGGGAAGTCCGGCCGGACCACCAACATGTCGCCGTCAGTCTGGAGCGGAAAAACGATCTTGAAATCGTTACCGTTATCGACAAAGAATACCACCGGCGCGACACCGCCCAACCCAATATCGATTTCCCCGCGCTCCATCGCCGCGGGCATACGCGAACCGCCGCCGACCTTCACGAAATGCAGCCGGGCAACCGGTTGAGCGCCTGTTACGAGATCGTAAACTTCCCGTTCCTTCACCTTCCTGAGATGCGCACCGCAACGGGACTCCAGCATGTCTGCGTCGGCAAGAGCCGCCACGTAAAGCGCCAGCTGATGATCGTGACCGACATGCCCGACCCGCAAATCCGGCACCGCCTCCGCAACCTGTGTCAGAGATGCACTCTCCAGTACCGATGTCTCGTCTCCGCACCCGGAGACGAGAAAAACAACGAGGCACAACGCGACGAGAAGATGTGTTTTCATCATCAATCTTCCTTCTTGCAGAGAAATGGAAAACCGTATCCACGACTTGTAATACGAACAAAGAAAAGAAAAAGTCAGTGGTGCAATAAGAGTTCTAACGTCCCGCTAACCGGGCACACGCAATGAATTGCCGGACGGTAGCATATAGGGTTGAGGGATGTGAAGGTTTCGGGAAAACGGTCAACAACACCGAGTTCTCCAGAGAAGACCTGAAATGATAATGCAACAGTCTAGTATCTGTGTCTTCCACGTCCGCTCATTCGCTCAATCCACTGTATTGACTTCGATTTTAATTCATACCCGATCTATAGAAAACCGTTTTGCTCGAAAAACGTACAAACGCATGAAAGCACAATTATTAATGCATCATTGCTTCATGCATATTATCCATGGTGTAACATATCCGAGGGGGGGGGATAACATATATCATTTTATATCAGTAATTTATATGATATTCGGTATGATGAAACGCCATAGAGCGGTCATTCGTCAGCGTAGATATAGAGGAATGTAGAGCGCTATATAATTGCCTTTAAAATAATTGTTGACAAGCATTGGAAATGCGTTATATTGGGGTTAATTGTGTTGTTGTATGTTGCTGTTCGGCGAAATCTTCCGTTATCCGTCGCGATCAGTTGTGACAGACAGAGGTCCGTAAGTACCAGTATTCTTTTGTCTTGCTGCAGGGGAGACCGGAAGTTGCGTTGTTTTTGTTTCGATAGCTGGGTCGGCCATGTTCCCACGGGGAGAGGCCGGAGGGTAATCGAGATGAGCCCCCAGTATGGGCTCAACTGACGGAGGAGAATCATGTTGAGAAATGGCTACTACTACCCAACCCTTATTGGCACCATGCCGGACGAGACAGATAAAGAAACGAATGAATACAACCGTTTCTACTTCTCGCATACGCCGGACGGCATTCCCGGCCATCATGTCCTGAAGAGACGAATGTTGCGAATTTACGAGTGAAGGGAGGTGGCACGATGACTCGGACATATCTTTCACTTGCTGCTTGTGTCGTCCTTTCCTATGTGGTCTGCCCCGTTGGAAACTGTCAGGATAATGCTCCGATGATAGCGATGAAAGCTGGAGGCGATGTTTATTTCCTAGAGTTCTCCGGAGACGGCAGGCATGTTGTCGGGGCGGTAGCAGAAACTGCACACATGAATGTGATAAAAATCTGGAATGTAGAAACTGGGGAGGTCGTCCAGTCAAGGGACTTGGAACCAATATCTGCCTATCGTCATCGTGTAGCGCTGTCCGCCGATCGAGAAATTCTCGCAGTGGGCAAAGAGTATACTGTGAGTCTGTACGATGTGGGATCAGGCGATCATCTTCGGGACATATCCGTGTCGGACACCCTCCCACTCGCGCTGGCTTTTTCACCGGACGGCACAACACTTGCGGTAGAAGATGGAGCGACGGTCGAGTTCCTGGACATTGAGACAGGTGAGAAACTGGATTCTTTTCATGTTGATGACGGCCACGGGATACTTCGCTTGGCGTTTGCACCTCACGGAGGCCGGATTCTCGTATCTTACTATTCAATCCTGAATTTCGGCGGTCCTGAAGGGGGTATGACGATGTCCTACACGGTCTATCACTCCGCCTTAATGTCTCTGCCTGACAACGAGGTTTTGGCGTCGTCCAGGGATAACAACGATAGTCAGATTGACTATTCGCCGGACGGATCGCATTACGCTGTCATTCCCGGAGATGTTCATGTCTATGATGCGGAGGACTTTTCGTTTGTGTGCGACATTCCGGCACAGAGCATGGGGACGGGACTCGCCTTTTCACCGGACGGGACGAAGCTGCTTCACGGTCCAGCGTTGCACGATGCGCGGACCGGCGAGCTTCTTCGCGAGTTTCCCACCGATCCTTATGACAGTGAGGTCGCCTATTCCCCCGATGGAAACAAGGTGGCGATTGAGGACACCAGGAATGGGACAGTCACCATCTGGGACGTGAGCGATCTGAACACGGCGGTCCAGGACTGGCCCGAGCGTGAGCAAAAAG
>CAZTDD010000016.1:0-75782 GCA_964612675.1 uncultured bacterium | reverse complement strand
GGATCTTTCTTGCCTGGTGCGGATTCGACGCCGCTTGCGACATCTACGGCGTAGGGACGAGCTGTGCGGATCGCCTGGGCGACATTGTCCGGATTCAGGCCGCCCGCCAGAATGACACGCTTTTTCTCTGTGATCCCACGTAGCCAGTTCCAATCGAACGTCTCCCCCGTTCCTCCGTGCAATTTCTTGCTGTAGGCATCGATGAGGAACGTTGTTTCCGGACGCTGCTCCAACTCGTGGATGTCTTGCTCCGCGCGGGCTTTCACCACGGGGATTACGGGTCGACCATAGACCTGCGTTGTGGCTGAAGAGTCCACTCCATGAAGTTGGACCATGTGCAGACCCACTTCATCCGCGATTCGACGAACATCCTCGGCGGACGATTCGACGAAGACACCGATCAGCATCACAAACGGTGGCACGTTCAGAGCGATCTCGCGCGCTTTGCCCGGCGCAATCGACCGAGGGCTGGGGGGATAGAAATTAAGACCGAGCGCATCCGCTCCCGCCTCAACGCAGAAGGCCGCGTCCTCGACCGTTGTCACACCGCAAATCTTAATCTTTGTCGACATGAGTAGACTTCTCTGTTCGCTATTGCGATTCCCGGAAATACATCAAAAGCCTGACGAGATCCATTTGGGTTATCGCCCCGTCATCGTTCAGGTCGGCCCGTGAGCGTAGCGCCGTTCCTTCCT
This sequence comes from uncultured bacterium, assembly GCA_964612675.1. Lineage (GTDB taxonomy): Bacteria > Hinthialibacterota > Hinthialibacteria > Hinthialibacterales > JAKPRU01 > CAZTDD01. The sequence goes on along the minus strand of CAZTDD010000016.1, from coordinate 75,087 downwards.
CCGTCTTCCAGACAAAAGAAAACAACGAAAGATCCTTCGCCTCGATTCGGTTGTTCAAATCCATATCCCCAGGCATGCCGAGCCGTACACGGATTTTACGGTACGGGGCGTACGCGCCCGCAACCCCGACCGAGTTGACAGCTGCGACCGACCAGAACAGATCGACCTCCTCGGTAAACGCGAAGATCACGTTGGTGGAGTTCGTGTCGATTTCTCGGAAAACTTGCGTGGTCTCGTCTCGTCGAACATGAAACTCATAGGTTGCCGCACCGGATACTCGCTCCCACTCGAAATCGACGCCCGAAAACGCGTGATCGAGTGTGATCCATTCGCTCGGGCCGGGCGAGAGAAGAGTCGGAGGCTGCAACAAGCCGGGTGTGGGAGTGGCTGTAGGTGTGGGTGTCGGTCCTGCTGCCACGATTTCGAAGGAGCGCGTTTCGCTGACCGGCCCGGCTTGTCCGGTACCCCCCAGCGCCTGGACCGCCCATCGAATGACGCTCGGTGTGGGTTCTGCGGGGACGAACTCGTATGTCGTTCCGTTCACATATTCCGGCGAGTGAGGCACCCCATTGACGCTGACATGCAGCTGATAGCCGAATGACCCGGCCACGGCCAACCAACGGAGTGTGATCCCTTCCGCGGCGGCGGTCGTGGAGAATCGCTCGCCGCTCTCCGGGGAAACCAGTGTTGGTGCGGACAGGAACGATGACGGTGTAGGAGTCGGCTCGGGTGCGGGGCCCTCGGTACCGATTGTGAACGAACGCGATTTACTTGGTGTCCCGGGGAGCCCGTTTACGTCGATTGCGGTTACCTCCCATGCCACTTCCGTTCCCATGGGATACATGAACGGTTTGAGCACGCTGGACTGGACGACTTCTTTTTCTATGGTTGTCTCACCAATCTGCCAGCGGATCTCGTAGAGATCGGCACCGGAAACCGGCGCCCAGGAGAAGAGGACGCCGCTATACGCCTCCGCAGGGGAAACGAATTCCCCGTCTTCCGGTACAATTGGAAGAGGTGCGGGAAGTGCCCCCGAAACGTATCGGACCGCAGCCATACAGAGGATGAGTACTGTACCCATATGGACCCACGTTTTTCGGTTCATAGCAGTCACCGTCTGTGGAGTTCGTGTGTTTTGATCTAGGATATCAGCTAGTTTTATTTTGTTACATAGCGGACTTAGTCGCGGAATGTGACAACCATCCTAAAACTGATCGCGATTGGTTTGGGTTTATCGGCCTCAAGTTTGATGTTCAGTTCGTTGCGCCCTGCTTTGAAAGGTCCCGAAAACGTTTGAGGTGCTGTGAAACTGCCTCGGTTCATTAGAACAACACTCATTGGATTACTATTGAGGCGAATCTCCGCGTTCTTGCCTTCGACTGACGCCCAGAATTGGAGATGGGCATCTCGGTATCCTGCAGGTAATTCGAATGGGATCGCGAGATTGATGCGCGCTGGGTTGTCGTCGGATCGTTCAATCCCTGCACGGGGTGAGCTGCTGATGAACGCCGTTCCGGGGACCGGATCGAGTGAAGGGACCGAAAGGGTCACGACCGCCGGACGCGGAAGGACGGGACCGTCGATTCCGACCAGTTCCACTGAGGCGTTCGTCACGCCAGGTGCGGCGGCCTCTGGAGCGCTGATCACAACAATCGGAGTCGGACTCGTCGTTGGCGTTGCTGTCGGTGTCGCCGTGGGTGGCGGTGTCGGCGCGGCTGTAGGCGTTGGAGACGGTGTAATTCGGGCTTTGACCGGGGTCGGGGTCGGTGTCGGATCGTAGGAAGCGTCCCAGAACCATATACTGTCATGAGGCGCATGGAGTTCAATATCGTCCACCAGGATCTCCGCCGGTCCACCGGTCAACTGCAGGACGACAAGCGGGGTATCTTCCGTAGTGAACATCCCCCCGGTACGGATCATTCGCCAATGGTCTTTCGGCAAATCCCGGACCGGTATGACGGTTACCGCAGTCTGAGGAACGCTGGGTTCTTCATTCTGATGGACATTCAAAAGCCCCAGAGCGAAGCTCCCTTCGCTCCCTCTCGGTCTTCGTACCCAAACTCTCGCCTCGATATTTGTCGGCGGTTTCGCGATAGCGAACGGATCGCTCGTCGACAGATAGGACTGAACTACCTCCGCTCCGGCCTGTGTTTCCAATAGACCGCAACGACCAAGACCGCCGGGGATGATTCTTCGCGTTTCCGTCGAAACAATCTCAAGGCCTTCCGCCAGAACGTCGTCCTGTTCGAAATCTTCCACGAGCGATACCCTGGTCGGCCCGAGCGCCCGATCTACCGGCCACGTACCCGGATAGACACGAATTGTACGAACAGTAACGGTTGATCGTCCTTGGTCGGGACCGATGATCTGGAACAGCAGCACCGCACCGGGGGTCGGCAGCGTGTAGGTAACCGATACCTGCCGTTCTCCGGTCGAGATTTCATCGTCGGCCAGAAGGTTATAGAGCATGGAGGAGAACTGTGCATGGTTGTCTTCGCTGTTGATTAAAGCAACACCGAGTTGTTCGGGGCGCTCTCCCTCTACCTTCACTTTCAAGTTGACTGTGGCCGGACCGGCATCGAGCGGAATTGTGGAAGAGTACAGGCGAATGCCGGTCTGTTGGTTTGCGTTAACGACGACCGAGGAGCCCTGGACGTTCACTTCGGCCGGTGGAAATCCTTCGACCTCTCCGCTCTTGAGTCCTTTACTCTCAAGAGTATTTGCATCCCAATCGCCGCCTTCAGGATTGACGGAGGAAATCACTTCTACGACAGCGGAGTCCCAGTCCTGGCCGGGGTCGGGGACAGAGGATACTTTCAACCGCGCCCTATGCCGCCCGAATCTTGACGGGGCGGTAAGAATTCGGCTGGGTAGAAGAAGCGAAGTCTTCAACCCCCTCTGTATCTCCCCCAATCTTTGGGGGAGATACCGCTGCAGACTCGCTCGTTTCTTTTTCCTCCCCCGAAGATCGGGGGAGGTTAGGAGGGGGTAGAAATCCGTATCCCAGACTTTTTGCGACCCCGTCAGACTTTGGGGGAGAAAAAGAACCTGTTCCTCCCCCGAAGATCGGGGGAGGTTAGGAGGGGGTTGAGAATTCTTGGGTCCGTCCCACCGACCTTCTACCGGTTCGTCAATTTGTGGGGGAGAGAACCGAAAACGGGCACAGATTAAACGTGATCCAGTCTCTTCCCCTTGCCTCCCTCGAAGATCGGGCGCTGTCCCGAGTTTGCCGAAGGAGGAGGTGTAGGAAGGGGTTGATCTCACTGTCTCTGTAGTTGAGACATCGCCGACAAATACACACAGCAACAGACTCAACCACACCCTGTGCCGAAAGGAAGAATATGTCGCGAACGTCTTTCTCATGGCGCCTTTACTCGTCCCCCGACCGATTGACGAACACAAACACATCGTCCGTGGCCGTATCGCACGCGGCGATGTCGGGCCGTCCGTCGGAATCGAAATCGGCCACGATCATCGGAAGCCTCGACATGGGCAGGCTGGGCCTTTCGGTTCGGAACGTGGCCGCCGATTCATATACCCTCGGCGCGCTACCGCACACGATGCTGATCGACTCTTTCCCCTTTGCACCGATTTCCCTGTTCAAGAGAATCAAATCGGAAATTCCGTTGAGATCCAGATCCGCCGCATGAATCGATTCGGTGAGGACATTTGTCACGATTCCTTCAAGTACAACCTGCTGGAAAGTCCCGTCCCCGCGTCCGTAATAGAGCCGCCGGGTACCGTCGAACAACGACGCGGCAAGATCGATATGGCCGTCCCGGTCGATATCCATTGCCGAAAGACTCTGCGCCTCCGAGCCGGCAACCCGGTCGTCTGTGGCGAACATTGCGCTTTCCTCGAACTCGCCGAGCCGGTTCAGATAAATCACGAGCCTGAATGGATTCCGCGTTGCCACTGCGATATCGGAGAGACCGTCTTCATTGAAATCGGCCGTCGCGAGCGAAAGAAAGAGGCCGTTTAGTGGGAGGACGGCCGCAGTTGCCAGTCCGCCTGTGCCGTCCGAGCGGTAGAAATAGAGCTCGTCTGCGTCCAATCCCATTGCGGGTACAACGGCGTCCGGCGAACCGTCGCCTGTCATGTCGGACAGGCCCAGAACGCGAATGCGAATGCCTCCTGCGACCAGGTCGGGTTGCGGAGGCAAGGGAATCGCCAGAACCGACCCTTCCGAAAACGTTCCACGACCCGTTCCAAGGAGAACGCTGAGAGTCTGCTCATACACATGGACAACCACCAGATCGTCGTGTCCGTCCCGGTTCATGTCTGCAACAGCGACCCCCGCAGGTCCTTCCTCCGCTTCGATCGGGTTGCTTGCCTGAAAGGTCCCGTCCCCCGTTCCGAGGAACAGCGACAGTGAGTTTCCGAGCAGGTCGGCTGTGACCAGATCCGGCGCACCATCTTCATTGAAATCGGCCACCGCCAGATCGTAGGGCATGGTTCCCGTCTCAAACGGTCCACGATAAAGGAGGCTGAATTCCTCGTCGCAGGTCACGACCTGAATCGGTGTGGCGGTCGGTGTCGGCGATGGACCGACTGTCGGGGTGGATGGCGGTTGTGTCGGCGTTGGGGTTTTGGACGGTGTGAACGTCGCCGTGGGCTCCGGTGTGACTGTCGGCGTTGGCGTGAACGTCGGCGTTTGTGTGAATGTCCGTGTCGGTGTGCCGGTTGCTGTTGGTGTTTTGGTGAACGTGCTTGTCGGTGTGGATGTCGGTCGCGGCGTTGGGGTGCGTGACGGTGTCTCGGTCGGTGTGGGAGTTTCCAGCGGCGGTGTGGGTGCCTGCCCTGCCACTGCATAAAATGTCAGTCGAAGCGGTTCGCGGATCGGGGTTCCATCCGGAACGATCTCAAACGAGCTGTCGTCCGAGATGATTACATCGCTGATTCCCGGCACAGAGGTTCCTGTTACGGACCACGTCAACCGGTTTGCATCAAAATCATCGGGATAAATGAGATCGTTCAATCGGTAGAAGCTGCGATACGGTTGTGTTCCGTGCAGGATGATTTGCGGCAGCTGGAAGGGGGTGAGGATGAAGCTGGAGGTTTTGATCGTGCTTCGTCTGGTCAGATTGTGTTCTCCGTCATCGATAACCATATAGAGATCGGTTGTTTCGCCTATCGGTGCCGGTGGGGTGTCGAAGCCGACTATGGGATTGTCGAATTCGGGAGGAATGATCCATCTGAAATCGCGTATCGGTGTATCCTCGTCATGGACGTAGTCGCGCAGGTCGAGAATGGCGGGATAGTCTCGACCTGGTAGCAGACGTAAGTCCGGTATGTGGTGGAGTTGCGGCGGTGCCGGAGTGGGTGTGGGAGTCGGAGTTGGGACATTGATCTGCTTGATACAGATAACACTATCGCCTGCAGCGAGGTAAAGTCCGGGTGGGAATGAATTCCCTTGTGTGTAGGCTAATCCGATTGGAGAGATCTCTCCGAATTGAATTCGTTCAGCGGACGCGTTGATCGAGCCGGGGGACGTGGGATCTTCCCCAATGTCGATTATTCTATTGACCGAGTTTTCTGGATCGAGTCCTTTTATTGCAGGACTCGTCAAAAACATAGAGTCGTTATCGTACAAAATGCCCTTCGGCAGGAACTCCAGATCGCCGGTGAAGAGGTTCTCCTTGCTTGGCGTCGTCGTCGCTACTCCCCCATCGGAATCAATCCGCAAGATACTTGAGTTTCTGTTTTTCTCGGTTCTCGCTACGTACAGGTAGTCTCCAAATCTTCCCCGGGTAAAAACGCATCCTGCCCCTGTGGTACCGAGATTGAAGCCCGAAGCGAAATCATCGATGCTGTAAGGTTGAGTACGGAGATCGAGACGGATGATTTTGTCCGACGGAGCGTCTTCGTCCCTGACAGCCAAATAGAGCCCTCCGTTCCACGGGGCGCCCGGCGGTCCTATAGCGATGCCGAACGGCAAAAGGCGCGGCGAGGTCGCATCGAGAATTCGTTCTACGCTTCCGTCCGGATGGATTCGCGTCAGGCGGCTGGGGATTTCATTGTCGCCCGGATCAACGCGGTACAGGTAGGGTTCGGTGCCTACAACGCTGTCTCTATCGAACACCAACGCAGGTGTCGATGATGAGAAGAGTACCGGGTCCCGGCTGAACAGGGTCGCGGACGAATCCGGGTTGACCCTATACACGTTGGTCGCACCAGCGACGTATAGTACCCCCTTGTAACCGAACGTCAGGTCATGGGCCGGAATGTTTTCTACAACAAGACGTGCTTCGCGCTGCCCGGGGATCTCGATCTCTTTCAGCTCGGGCCGGCCCTGGGCGCTAACCGTTGTCGGTATGGCGAGCAGGCCGGACACAGTAAGTCCGGCCAGAATGAGCCCGGCCAGACTGATTCGCACAGAAGAAAGAGCATGATTCGGACAGAACATGCGCATATAGATCCCGCTCCTTTCCAATTGATATATCGCCAGCGGGCCGATTTGTCATGCGTTCTTCGGAGTTTTGCAAGGGATTTCGCAGGGGATTGACGTACCGGAAGCGGGGGAGTACCTTTCGGCGAACGAGGTGTAGACCTCCGGTGTACGTGGAGGACAACATGCAGCCCGAGTTGGCTGCAATAACGGAGAGGAGGACGATGGTCATGTCTCGACGGTATGTTGTTCTATCGGCGGTTGCGGTGGCGATGGGTGTATTGTGTGTTGGTGTTTACGCGGGGCCAAAGGGAGTTATCGTAGTGCGTCCCTTGGCGGAGAATATTTCGGTTACCATTGACGGACAGTTTGATGATTGGCCTCTGGAGGATTTTGAGGAACCTGCCGTACAACCGCTGTTCCCGGAAGGGCAGGAAGCTGAAAGCACCGATGCACGTGGAGATTACCTGATTTACGATCCCGACCGTGTTGGTTTTTTCAACTATGACCGAGGGGCAGCGGAAGACGACGAGAATCTGGATTTCGAGGTCAATACTTATTTCGCCTATGATTCGGAGTTTCTGTATGTACTGTCTGTTTTTATCGACTACGAGTTGACACCATACAGAGACGAAAGCTGGTACGGGAGCCAGCCATATCAAAACGACGGGCTTGAGTTCTTCTTCGATGCGAAGAATGACAGCATAGAGGACTGCATTTCCGATCTTTCATTTCCCTCCATCGATGACGAAGAACCCAACTTAGATGATTTTCAGGTTGGTACCGGAATCAATGAATTTGTCGATCCCGTTCTGCCGGGTGGAATCGGCGCAATCCAGGGAATCATCCGTTCGGGCGACCGGAATCTCCTGGGCTCGGGAGACTTCTCTGACGGGACCTTTCAAGAGGCTCTGGAGGCCGCTGACGGGCCGACCATCGCCGCAATGCTGTATGACGATCTGCGTGCTGTCAGTGCACCAAATCCAGCGATTGCCGAGAACCCGGATCTCACGTTCTCTGGGTACACGATCGAATTACGACTTCCGTTCGGCGTTGTCGACGGTTTCACCCCGGATCACGACATGGGTTTTACGGTGTTCTGGCGGGATTGGGATGATTTTAACGGTTCGACGGGCCAGTTTATCGATTGGGCACAAAGCACAACGGCGGGCGGTTGCACGACCGAAGATGAGACAGTAACCGATATTTTTTACGCTCCGAACTGGGGAAGGATTGAATTCGACTCAGCCAATCCGCTCGGGGCGGTCGGCGTCGAGAATTGGTCGTTGCGTTAAAGTGCACGATGTGTGTCGAGGGCGAGGTCCCAGGATGTTCGTCCTCCCGTTTGCACGAAACGATAAGTGAACAGAGAACGAGGAGTGCTGGTCCAGGCGTTCGACTCCTGGACCAGCGCTTCTGATGGGTATTGCGCAGTTGACATTGTCTTTCAAATTCCCCCGTGCCAAATGGCGCTCAGTAGAGGATAGTATCCGTTGCCGACCTTCGACACTTCGTCCTATGCTGACTTCGTGCACTAACTTGAGCAGGAGGATAGTCAATGAAGAACCAGATATCTCTCGTCACTATTTTGCTTTGTCTTGTTTCAAGCGTACCTTTCGCAGCCGCCGAGGTTCAGTGGGATCGGATGAGCTCGGTTACGGGGGATATCCCGATACCGAACGAAGGCGATCAACAGACCTGTTGCGTGGTTTGCGATATCGACAAGGACGGGAAAGATGATTTCGTTGTAGGCGAACGGACGCAGAAACCGGCGGTCGTCTGGTATCGATTCAACGGAAAGAAGTTCCAGCGTTTTGTGATCGAGGCCGGTGAGCTGAATCCCGAGGCAGGCGGTGCGGCATGCGATATCGACAAGGACGGAGATATCGACATTGTCTTCGGCCAGGACGCCAGCGGCAACGATATGTGGTGGTGGGAGAATCCCTATCCCAATTTTGAAAGCCCGTGGAAACGGCGGTATATCAAAAAAGACGGCGCTAATAAGCACCATGACCAGAGTTTCGCCGATTACGATGGCGACGGCGAGGTCGAATTCCTCAGCTGGAACCAGGGCGGCAAGAAACTACTTCTTTTTGAAATTCCGCAAAATCCAAAAACGAATAACGTGTGGAAGCCGGAAGTCATCCACACGTGGGAAGAAGGTCGGCAACTCGAAGGTTTTCCCTCCATTCCGGTCGACGTCGATTTGGACGGTACCGTCGATATTGTCGGCGGCGGGCGCTGGTTTAAACACAAGGGAAACAGCAAATTCGAGGCGCACATTCTCGATGACGCGCTGCGGTTCACGCAATGCGCGGCTGGGCAGCTGGTGGAAGGCGGACGGCCGGAGATTGTTTTTTCACCCGGCGATATGAACGGCGACGCGAAATGGTTTCAATGGAAGAACGGTGAGTGGGTCGCACACAAACTGCGTTATGTGACCCACGGCCACACCTGCGAAATCCGCGACGTAGACGGGGACGGCCATGATGACCTGATGATCGGTGAAATGGGCGATCCCGGCGCGGGCGATGACGCCAAGATCTATATTTGGTACGGCGACGGAAAAGGAAATCTAAAAGAGACTATCGCGCTCGATGGGCAGGGAATTCACGAAGGGTTATTTGGCGATTTCGACGGCGACGACGATCTGGATATCCTGGTCAAACCGTACCACCACAATAGTCCACGCATCGATATTCTGTTCAATCGCGGCAATCAACAACTCGGACTGGACACCTGGAAGCGACATCTGATCGACCGGCTGCCGAAGCGATCTATGTTTATCGATGCGGTTGACCTTGACGGCGATCGACTCAAAGATCTTGTCGCCGGTGGCTGGTGGTGGAAGAACCCCGGCAACATCGACGGGAATTGGACACGACACACAATCGGGGAACCGTTACGAAATATGTCCGTTGTTTTTGATGCCGATAAGGACGGAGACTTCGACATTGTCGGCACGCAGGGAGTTGGGAGCGAGAAAAACCACCAACATCTTTGGGCACGGAACGACGGGAAAGGAAACTTCAGTCTTCTTCAAAATATCAAGACGGGCGGCGACGGTGATTTCCTTCAAGGTTGTGTTTTGGCGAATTTTAGCGGAACACGGCAAGTACTGCTTTCATGGCACAACGATGGTGGAGGTATACAAGCGTTAACCGTCCCTGAAAACCCTAGCGAGAACGCGTGGGATTTCTCAACAGTTACCGAATTCACGGAAAAAGAAGATTTGAGTGTCGGCGATATCGACAGAGACGGCGACCTTGATGTGTTGACCGGCGAGCATTGGCTTGAGAATAGGGATGGCTCATTCTCTGCCCACCGCCTGGGACATATCCGTGAAGGCGAAGCTGACCGGAACGACCTCGCGGATGTGAACGGAGATGGTCGTCTGGATGCGATCATCGCACTGGAGCTGTTTACCGATGTTTATTGGTTCGAAGCTCCCGAGGATCCAAGACAGGAATGGAAACGACACCAGCTGGGAACGATCGCGGGACAAGGATTCAGTATGGATACGGCCGACTTCGATTACGACGGCGATCCCGATGTGGTGATTGGCGAGCATCGCGGCGAGAAACGGAACCGGGTCGTTCTGTTTGAAAACCAGAACAACGGAAAGAAATGGATCGAACACGTCCTGGACTCGGATTCGAAAGATAATATCGACCACCACGATGGTACAGTGGCCGTCGATTTAGACAACGATGAAGATTTGGACATAATTTCGATTGGTTGGTATAACCCAAAGGTATGGGTATTCGAAAACAAGGCGATTGAATAATTGGGACTTTTTTCTCTGAAACGACCTCACCAGGAGAGGAGAAATATCATGTATCGGACTATCATCGCTTCGTTCCTTCTCTCGTTTTGCGTTGCGCTGTTTTCTGTCTCCGCTTGTGCCGACGACCCGGCTCGGTTACTGGCTCAGAACCCGGATGTGAAGGTGAAGCTAACTCGCGACGCGGTAGACGAATCGGCCGGGGATGTGCCGTGCTTCAAAATTGAAACGCCTGCGGCCACGTATTATCTGGAAAAAGTCGGTGCAGGGCTGTCGAGTATGCTCGACCCGGACGGCGTTGACTGGCTCGGTTTCCACAAACAGAGCGGCAGCGGTGCCGGTGGCGAATATCGTGGATTTCCGAATGCGGTACATCAGCAGGACGGCAGCTTTTTTCATCCGAAAAACAGTGGCACGGATCCGTCCTCTATTGAAGTTATTCACGAAGGTCCCAAGCGCGTGACATTCATCGCAACGACAACTACGGAAACCTGGCAGGCCCGCTGGGATTTTTATCCGACACATTGCACGTTCACCATGCTTCGAATGCCTGAACGACGCAGGTATTGGATTTTGTACGAGGGGACACCGGGCGGAGAATACGATGATACCGATTGGTGGATGACGTCAGCAGTCTCCGAGAAGCAGCCTCTGACGAAAACTCACGAGGGCGACATTCCGGGACCGGAATGGATAGTCTTCGGAGATCGGGATTTCAATAGAAGCCTTTTCTTGCTGCATCACCAAGACGACGACAAGACGGACCGGTTTTACCAGATGCAGAAAAAGATGACGGTGTTTGGATTCGGTCGTCAAGATTTAAATAAATATCTGACCGATGTACCGCGCAGCTTTTCGATCGGGTTTTTCGAAACAACAAACCACGACGAAATTACATCTGCGCTGGAAGACCTTCTGAAGAGAACCCCTGTAAAGCGGAGCGCAGTTGAGGGGTCGTTTTCGCAGGACCTTTGAAATCGGTGATGCCGTAGTAGAAGGGAACATTCATTGGGTGGCTGAAACACGAAGGAACGAAAGAGACAGGAAAACACGAAAAAAGAACGGAGACTTTTGGGAGTCTCTTCAGGCTACCCGGTGCCAAGAGGATCTTTCCAGACTCCTGGAATGTCGGTTCCGCATTTGGCGCATTTGCCGTCTTTGATTGCGTTTTTGCCGATATGATACTGTGTTCTGTCGATCAGGAGTTCCTCACAACTCGGGCAATAAGTATCCTCGGCGGGGTGTCCGGGGACGTTTCCGACATAGGCAAACTTGAGGCCCTCGTCGCGTGCGATATTGCGGAGCCGCTCCATCGTAGAGATCGGCGTTGCCGGGATGTTTTTGATTTTGTACGTGGGATGGTAGCGACTGAAATGAACGGGGACGGAGTCGCCAAGGTTTTTCTTGATCCAGCGTGCCATTTCCCGGTTTTCTTCATCGCTGTCGTTCAGGGTGGGCACGATCAATACAACGAGCTCGAACCACATTTTTTCTTCCGCCAGGATCTCCAGGCCACGGAGGACCGGTTTGAGCTCTCCGCTGCAAGTTTCTTTATAGAATTTCTCAGTAAATGCTTTGAAATCGATTTTCACGCCGGTGAGAACCTTGCATAGATCGCGTAACGGTTTCTCTTCGATGTAGCCGTTCGAGATCATGACTGTTCCTACACCGAGTTTTCGTGCCTCGACTGCTGTGTCGTACATATATTCGTAAAATACAACCGGTTCTGAGTAGGTGTGAGCGATTGTCGGAACACCGGCCCTCTTCGCAAATTCCGCCGTTTCTTTGGGAGTGACATGATACGCCGGGATTTGCTCGGGCCGAAACTGGGAAATCTCGTAATTCTGGCAGAATTTACATTCCATGTTGCAACCGGCGGTGGCGACCGAACAGGTCAATGTCCCCGGCCTGTAATGGAAGAGAGGTTTTTTCTCAATGGGATCGCGGCGGTTGAATGAGCAGAGACGTCCATACACCAGGGTGTAATAGGTACCGTCACGATTCTCCCGTACACCGCAATAGCCGCGTTCTTGGTCTGCCACTCCGCACTTTTTCGGGCATAGTTCGCATTCGATTTTCTTATTATCGAGTTTCCTATAATACCGCGCCTCCCGAACAAACATATCGTCCGGATCGCCCGGATAGACAATTTCCTGTCCCCGTGCTTGAGACGGGATAACAGCCGGTATCCCGAGCATGCAACCGGCGCACGTAGTGCGACAAATAAATTCTCGTCTGGAGAGATCGTTCATTGTCAAATCTCAACCTCCCTTCAACTCACTTCCACAACATCGATTTTGGAGAGATCGCTATTGCCGAGGCCTTTTTCTTCGGCGATTTCGATGTATTTCGGTTCCCGACCGATTTCCGCGAGAGACGGGACACCCGCCTCTTGCTTTTTCTCTTTGAGAATCGAGTAGCCGATGCGATCGATAGCCACTGCATCCGTTCCGACCAATAAACCTTCATAAGGCCAGCAGAATTCCGGCTTATACGCAGGGCCGCCGTTGTATTGGGCGGTTATTGCATCGATCACGACAAGGCGCGATTTGTCGCGCACGTAGGGATGCGCGGCAAGATCGGGTAAGTACGGATCCTTATGAACATCAAAGTGATAACGGTTTGGGTTATGAATCAAACCGAACAGATTCTTCATCGCTACGGAAATCCCCGACAAGTCATGATCTTTCAGCACGCCGAGGTTGATCGTGGCGGTACAGATCCCGCTTTGGATTCTCGAAAAACAGGACCCAATGGTACCGGACATTTCGATCTGTCTTTCGTATCCCCCGTCCTCCAATGCATCCGTTCCGAAACACCGCGGGCGGGAACCCTCCGTAACGATGGTGTACCCCGCACGCTGCAGCTCGCGGGAAAATCGGTCCCATACAATGATTCGCTCCGGACGGACCCCGGCCGCCTGAAGAGCGGTACAGATCGCTGTAACGACTTCCGGTCTCGGTGAAATCCCTTTTCCTCCCAAAGCATTCACTTTGATCCCGACTACATCGTCGGAAGAGAAGATCTTCTTCCAGGCGTTCACGGCTTTCTTTTCGTTGAACAAGGCGCACATGCTTTTTTCCAGAAGCCCTGTGATTTCGTTGGGTTGTGCCGTGCCGTCAAGCAGCAACGTACCGGGCCGCCGTGCGACGGCCACCCGGGATTTGCCTTTCACGGATTGAACCGCCGGCGCCGAGTCTGCGCAGCCGGAGAACGCGGCGGGCGCGATCAAACTCGCGGACGCCAGGTTTTGTAGGAACGAACGTCGGTTTGGCTTCTTCATTGTGCGGTGGTCCTGAAAAAGGCCCTTGGATTATCTGTCAACCCCACCCGAACCCTCCCCAGTCTTGGGGAGGGAAATTGAGACGATAACCAACTCGAATCGCTGCCGCTTACACTACGGTTGGTTCGCCCTCCCGCGAAAGGCCCGTCATCTCCTTAACTCAATGACATTGGGTGTAGGAGGGGGTTGACCATTCTGTACACCACCCAGCGCTCCTACAAACGCCCCGCTACTGATCCTCAGACTTCCGGGTGAAGCTGAGAAGACCGGGGAGACTCAGAAGCGGTCGAAAACCCTGCTCTACGAACGCGCAGAGACTTTGCCTGTCTCTATTCTGACATTCGCCTCGACCGAAGCAAACCCTCGCGAGATGAGTCCGGCGGGGGAAGTGTCTATTGATAGACCCAATAATGATATGACTCGAACGGCTGAAACGGTTCCTCTTCGTTCCACGAACGGACGAGAAGGGTTCTTGTCAAGCCGCTATTGGGAGGAGAAACGGCGCATGAGATCTCCAGCAACCCATCCGAGGGAGGCGCTTCCACCGCTGCCAGCGGGACACCGTCACATTCCAGCTCGACAACACGTCCCGTCGCAGTGCGGCAACGGACAATCAGTAGGAATTCGCCCGAGGTCTGCAATTCAATGTCAAACGATTCAGAGCCGAGAATACCTCGTCCCCCATCGGCAATCGTCCGATCTCCATGTTTGGATTCTCGAACCAGCGAGCTGGGGGGGTGGTCCGGATAAATCAGATCGATTCGATAACTATGCGCTTTCTCACTCTCCAAATCGGCAACGTCCAACTCGTCGACAAGCTCGCGGCCGGATTGCAGATGTACGGGTATCTCGCCTGTGTTCAGAAGCGAACCGTCGAATCGTCTCACGCGGACAATTCCGGTGGTCACAATTTCGGGCTGAGGAACCACGAACCGCTCCAGCTCCTCTCCGGCAACAATTCGCCACAGATTCGGAAACCAATGATCGTGAACAATGAGCAGGTCCGGTTTCTCCTGCAATCGCTCCAGTTTTTCAAACATGCTCCCCTCACCCTCACGGGCCCACTGGACGACGCCCTCCGTTGTCAATCCAAAAAGGTCGAAACAGTGCCGTCCGGACAAATAGGGAATTGCTCCGGCGTCGAAAACCGCCGGATATCGGTACTGTTTGCCTTCGCTCAGAAGCCAGTTGGCGGCCGCGATATCCTGTGCCTGGATTTCGCGCGCGTTCTTTCCGTACGTGTAGGCCCAGTAGGGCACGTGGAGAGCACTCGCGGCGAGCAGGACACCCGCACAGCCCCTCGCCAGGTTTCCGGAGACAGCTGTTCGCAGCACGTGGATTCCGAGGCCAATGAAGAGCACCAGGAGTGTAGCGGCGGGCATTAGGTATCGCGAATGATGCCACCAGCCCTGAAAGACTATCGAGGGAACGCCGATGAGGGCGAGAAAGACGAATGCCAGCTGTATGTTGAACCATCGCTGACTGTTTTGGACACTCCACGAGATCCCCAAAACGGCCAATCCCACGGGGAACACAGGCAAGTATCCGCAGAATTGGCTGGATAGACCACCGTAGATCGCTCGTACAAATCGTGAGGAGGACGTCGCAAGAATCTCCACCCAGGGCAGAGAGTAGGCTTCGCTTTTCCAGAGGTATGACTTTGCGACAAGACCGTTCTGGCGAGGGTCGCCGGTCATATAGAGGTGGATTGCAGAGGGCACGAGGGCCGCCAGCAGGGGAATAGTCAGTGCAAAGCCGGGAAAACGTCGTTTGCCGATCGCTTTGATCAGCCACACAACGGCAACCGCAACCGCCCCTTCCGGACGCGTGAGGCAGAGAAATACACCCGCAAGGCCGGTTCGTCCCGGTTTTTCTTCTACTGCATAATAGAGAAATGCCGTCAGCAAAGCGCAAAACAGGCCGATCTCCATACCGCTCAAAAATCCCCACAGCAGAGGACCGTTGAGAATCACAAGAAAGCCGGCAACCGCCGACGCCTCCTCGTTTTCGGTTATGGAAAGAAGCAAACGGCGGATATATACTGCACTCACATAGAGCGAAACCAACCCGATCAGAAACGCAGGCAGAAAGATCCAGAGTCCTTCGAGTCCGATCCGAAAAAACGGTGCAAGGAGGATGGGATAGAGGAAACTCGTCGCACCCTTCGTGTATCCATCCACCGAGTTGTAAGAGAACGGATGCCCTTCGGCGATCATTCTGGCGTATTGGTAATGAATGAAGGAGTCATCGAGCGGCGGGCAAGAAATCCCGTTTGTGTACGCCAGCGTGTAGACCGCAAAGAGAACTGCGACCAGAACGGAGAGGAGGAAGTATAGACGTGAGATTCTGCTGCCGGACATTGATGCCGCCTTGTTCTTTCAATCATGGTAACATTAGTGGATATAGAGAAAATATCTACTGAACAGAATGGTGAACTGAACAGACTGGTGATTTGAGGGGGACCGAAGCTCAGTGTAATCTTGAAACACGAAGACACGAAGGCATCACGAAAACACGAAAGACAGCGGGAGTGAAGCCATGAACAGTTCTATAATGAGATACAAGGACTATGCAGGGTTTGTCGAAGTGGACACTGAATCCGGCTTGCTTCACGGGGAGGTGTTGGGACTACGTGACGTGATCACGTTCCAAGCCGAAACAGTCGACGAAGTCAAGAGGGCTTTTCGAGATTCGGTTGATGATTACCTGGAATGGTGTAGAGAGTTGGGAGAGAAGCCGGAGAAGCCGTTCTCGGGCCGGTTCCAATTGCGTTTGTCACCGGAGACGCATCGCAACATCTCTATCGCTTCAAAAGCGAGCGCTGAGAGTATCAACTCATGGGTTACGAAATGGATTCAGCGTGGCTTACAAGAGGAACTAGGCTCGTCCACGTAGACACAGCCCTACATCGATTGTTGAACGGATTGAATGCGGTGATATATTAGATTGAGGTTCCTGGTGGGGGCTGCCCCGGAGAAGTGGGGCGTCGGACTGACATTGGTCGCGTTGCTACCCCACCTACCGACTCACGAATGCTCGTGTTTCTGAAGGAAAAGGCCCATGAAAACGAATTCACCGTCTACGAAAACGAGAAACCTTCTTGAACAGTACATTGCCGACCACGGGCTACCGGATCGAGTGGAACTCCCTCTCCAAGATATTCCTTGCCTGACTGAAGACGAGCAACAAGCTGTCATACGGGAGCTGAAGGCATTAGCGCGTGGGGATGAGGAGGCGGGGCCGCGGCTTAACGAGGTGTGGGATAAGATCTGGGATCGCCTCGACATACCTGAAATTGAGGCGGCTCTGCGCGAACCGGGCGAATGGATACCGTATGAGGAAGTCCGAAAAGAGCTGGGGCTTGATTGAATGGATGAATATCAGGTGGTCGTGACGAAAACCGCTTGTCGCGACTTGAGGGCACTTCCAAGTGAAATACTCGAGCGTGTAGATAGAGTTGTTTTAAGCCTTCAGGGGACGCCCAGACCTCGGAGTGCGATCAAATTGCACGGATTTCGACAACGCTATCGCCTTCGTATCGGTACATACCGCGTAATTTATGATGTTTATGACGATATTAACAAAGTTGTTGTGATTCACATTCAGCACCGCAGAGAATCGTATCGTTGATCCATTTGTCGTTGGCAGTAGCTGCCTGAGATACTACGCAAACACAGTCGTAATACTCCCTCTCCAGACATTCACCTTCCTTTCGACCGGTGGTACTCTCATGCATTCAACCTGGTATTGTCCGGAGGCAGATCATGAGACGGTTTTTCTTTCCGCTGGTACTTCTCACCGGAGTCCTTGCTATGAGCGCATTTGCAGCCATCCCCAAGCCGGAGCATCCCCGTCCCGACTGGCGCCGCGATCAATGGACCAACCTGAACGGGACCTGGCAGTTCACCTTTGAAGAGAATCAAGATGGCGAAGACGCCGGGTGGCACCAATGGCCCAAAACCGATGTCGAAACGCGCGACATCCTTGTGCCGTTCCCTTGGGAGAGCAAACTGTCGGGAATTCACGAACCGGATAGGCGGGGTACGGGGTGGTATTTCCGCTCGTTTGACGTTCCCGAAGATTGGGCTGAAAAACGTGTCTGGATTGTGTTCGGTGCGGTTGATTTCAAAACGACTGTCTGGGTCAACGGGCACGAGGTTGGACAACATATCGGCGGCTATACACCGTTCGAATTCGATGTCACCGACCTCTGCCGACGCGGAGAAGAGAACCACCTCGTGATCCGTGCATTCGATCCCCTCGATCCCAGCCAACCTTCCGGGAAACAGACCGGCTGGTACACACCCACAAGTGGCATCTGGCAAACCGTGTACCTGGAAGCGCGCGACAAGTATTGGATCAAGGACGCGACGGTCACCACCAACCCGGAGACAGGATCGGTTTCCTGGAAACTCGAAATCGCCGGCGACCTGAAAGACCGTCTCTTTCTCGAAATGGCTCCCGAGGACGACCCAGAGGGGGCGCTGCATACGCAGAGATTTGGCAGTCCACTGACTTTTCAAGTGGAAGATAACAGAATGAACCTTACGTTCCGGGTGGTCTCGCCCCGCCTCTGGACACCCGAGAATCCGAACTTGTATTTTTGCCGATTTACCTTGAAATCCAACGCCCAGGTTTTCGACACGATTCACACCTATTTCGGTATACGTTCGATCAGCCGAAAACCGCTGAAAGACAAGACCTACGAATATATTTGTCTCAACGGACAGCCGATTTACCTGATCGGGGCGCTCGATCAATCATTTCATCCCGACGGGGTTTATACTTTTCCCGATGACGACGCGACAAAACTCGACGTGGAAAAAGCATTGGAATTCGGATTCAATTTCCTGCGTATCCATATCAAAGTGGAAGAACCTCGCTTCTACTACTGGGCGGATCGACTCGGGCTTCTGATCCAGCAGGACATGCCGAATTTCAGACGCTACGATCGGACAGCGAAAGAGTATTTTACGGATATGCTGGAAGCCTCTGTAGCACGAGACAAAAACCATCCGTGCATTTTTTCTTGGGTACTGTTTAACGAGACCTGGGGCCTGGAAAAACACAAAACAGAAGAGGGACAACAGTGGGTAAAAGGCCTGGTTCGCCATACGAAAGAACTCGATCCGACTCGCCTTGTCGAAGATAATTCCCCCTGTCGATACGACCATGTGTTGACCGATATCAATTCATGGCATTTCTACATTTACGATTTTGAGAAAGCGAGGAACCACATACAGGAGGTCGTCGATAAAACGTATCCCGGATCGAGCTTCAATTATATCGGCGGCAACGTGCAGGGGACGGAACCGTTGATGAACAGTGAATACGGTGGAGTCAGCGCAGGCATGGGCGACCGGGATATATCCTGGTGTCTGCATTATCTCACCACGGAATTACGCCGTCACGAAAAAGTCTGCGGTTATATTTATACCGAACTCCAGGACATCGAGTGGGAACACAACGGGATGATGGATTATGATCGCAGTCCAAAAGAGTTTGGTTATGAAGAGTTGATTCCCGTTCCCAGCGGTCAGCCGCCGTTCAGCTACCGGGACATTAACAACCTCGATATGGTCGGGATCGACCTGGTTCCGCTGGAAGCGCGGCAGCCCGGTGAAACCATGGATGTGACTACCTGGATCAGCCGATTTTCCGGAAAGGGGGACGAGACAGTCCTAGTCAGCTGGCGTCTGACCGGTGTGGACGAATTCGGCAAAAGCTGGTCGACCGCCGGTCTTCGGACCCGCGCCTCGGCGCCGCACACCGCGGTATCTCCATTGGCGAAACTCACCATCGGGCCACTCCCCGAAAAACCAATGCTCTATGTCCTTTGTGCGATCGCGGAAGACAGCGAGCGGAATTTGCTTGCACGAAATTTCGCCACATTTCACACATTGACTGAACCCGCTCACCGCGAAGAAATCGAAGGCACGCAATGTGTTCTCCGCTGGAAACCGGGCGATACGCACCGCGAAATATGGGACAATAAAGTCGAAAAATTTGACGATGCCGAAAAACTGTTCGCGGAAGGCGCCGGCCGCGTGGAATACAGGGTGCGGATTCCGAAGAATGTTCTGGATGCCGAACCGGAGACAATGACTTTACTGACGGAAATTGGTGCTCGCGCCGGAACGGCCAAGATCGACTGGAAAGATCGAATCAAACCGGGGGATTACCCGCAAACGGAACCGGACAAGAAATTCCCAACCGATGTGACCGTCACAATGAACGGCGTGACGATCGGGACGTATATGATACCGGACGATCCTGCGGATATTCGCGGACTGTTGTCGAATCTCTCGGGGCGTCATCCCAGCGCCTATGGCTTCCTTGAGGAGATCGATCTTACAGCAGATCAGCTCTCGGAAGTGATGAGCAAAGCCAACGAGAACGGGGAGATCGTTGTAGCCTATCAGGTAAAAGAAAACGCCGCGCACAAGGGGGGAATCTCAATCTACGGAGAGCGAGAAGGCCGTTATCCGGTCGATCCCACTTTGATTGTCGAAACGAAACAGGAGATTCAGTAGTTCCATCGGGACGGGAGGATTCAATCATGCCGAAAATCGCAATTATTGGCGCAGGAAGTATTGTATTCTGCAAGACGCTTATGATGGACATTATGGCCACCGAGGCGACAGCCGACAGTACGTTTGTATTGATGAGCCCCGGAAAAGAAAAGCTGTCGCGCATCGAGAATTACGCAAAGCGTGTGATCCAGGAAAATGGTCTGCCTGCCCAGGTCCACGCCACAACCGACCGTCGAGAGGCGTTGCGGGACGCGGATTATGTGATTCTCATATTTCAAATCGGCGGATTCGAGGCGTTCGGGATGGATTACGAAATCCCACTCAAATACGGTGTGGATCAGTGCATCGGCGATACGATGAACCCCGGCGGCATTTTCCGCACCCTTCGTTCCATTCCTGTCTTGCAGGGAATTGTCGACGATGTAGCGGAGTTGTGTCCGAATGCTTTGATCCTCAATTATGTCAATCCGATGGCGACCTGCTGTTGGACACTGGGCCAGACAGAGAAAGTAAAATTCGTCGGACTTTGTCACGGTGTCCAAACCACATTGGATTTGATTTCCGGATATGTGGGTGTTCCGAAAGAAGAGATCGATTATGTTTGTGCCGGGATCAACCACATGGGATGGTTTTTGGAAATTGAGAAAGACGGAAAAGATCTTTATCCGATCCTGCGCGAGAACATTGAAAAACCGGAGTATTATGTCAATGAAAAAGTCCGTTGCGAGGTGATGCGTCATTTCGGCTATTTTATGACCGAGAGCACCGGTCACTTGTCGGAGTATCTTCCGTGGTTCCGAAAAAATAAGAAGGCGCTGGATCTCTATTGCGACGAACCGGGCTTTGGCGGCGAATCCGGTGCGTACTACAAATGGGGAAAAATGATTGCCGAAAAGTACAGGGACGTGGATTTTCTTAGTTATGAATCGCCGAAACTGGAACCGCGAAGTGCGGAATACTGTTCGTATATTATCGAGGCACTGGAGGCGGACAAAGTGTTTCGATTTAATGGGAATATTCGCAATAACGGCCTTATCGCCGATTTCCCCGACGAGTGTTGTTCGGAAGTCGCCATCTATGCCGATCGTTCCGGTTTGCATCCGACCTATGTTGGGCATTTGCCGCCACAATGTGCGGCGGCGAATTTGAGTAATATCCGTGTGCAGGGATTGACCGTCCGTGCGGGAATCGAAGGCGATCCTGAACTGGCGATGGCGGCGGTTGCGATGGATCCATTAACATCCGCTGTATGCACACTCGCGGAGGCGCGCGAGATGACCGCAGAACTCCTCGAAGCGGAGAAGCAGTGGCTGCCTCAGTTTGAAGGGAAGACCCTGCGTAAAGTCCCGACGATTAGCATCCCGTCCGATGTGAAACCGGTCGATGTTCCGCTCGATCCGGCACTGGCGATCGGTCATCGCTTTGTTGAACTGGTGGAACGGGAAACGGAGGAGTCGTAGGCGGCAGGGCTTTGCTGCTGAAACCGCGGGAATCAGTGAGAGAAGCCGGACCGGGAGGGTGTTTGTCTCCGGTCATCGACGGAGCTGTGACGAAATCTCAATAATCGTTTAAAAGAGATTCTCAAAAACAAGATTCTCAAAAACTAATTGACACCGAGGGATATGCAGAGTAATCTACATCGACTTGCAGGTGGGGGAAGGTTCGGGGACCGAGAGACTGGACCCGGGTTCTGAGAGCCAATAGCGCTGTCGAAACGGGTAATTCCGTGTTTCGCACCGGGAGAGGGAACCTAGATGACGACGAATCCACCGTCCACAAACGATCCGCGAAATTGGACCGAGGAACTGGTCTCGGGACACCAGATCATCGACGACCAGCACCGCGAACTTCTGCGTCGGTTCGAGGCGCTCGAAGACGCCGTCAACGCGGGCCAAGGCTTCAAGGAGATCAAGCCGCTTCTCGCTTTTCTGCAGCGATATGTCCTTACCCATTTCAACACGGAAGAACAGGTGATGCTGGCCGGCAAGTATCCGGGAAGCGCTCATCATGCGGATCAACACGATCAATGCAAAGACAGGATTTTTAAGTTCAAAGAGTTCATTACGACCGAGTCGGATCGCAATAAAGTGATTGCTGTCGCGTACAGCATGCTCGGCATTTGGGTCAGAGATCACATTTTGAACCAGGACATTCAGTTTATTCAATACATCAAAGGCAAAAAGGAAAGCAAATTGACCATCGATGTCGATTACGCGTGGAGTCCTGAAACGTCAGAATTCTGGAAACCCGATCTTCTGCTGGGTGTTGATGAAATCGACGAGCAACACCGGAGCCTTGTGAAATGGACGGAGTATTTGAAGAACGCCAAGTCGCTTTCCAGGGCCGAATTCCACTCATTGCTCGACTTCATCCATGGATTCATGTTCACTCATTTCACGGATGAAGAGGTTTTGATGATCGATATTCAATATCCCGGCCTCCAGAAACACACGGAGCTGCACTGTGCAACCAGAGCAAGACTCTTCGAAGTCAAACAATGGCTCTCTGGAGAACTGAATCCGCGGGATATGCAGGCGATGGTTCTCGAACTGTTCGAGGCGTATGTCGCGCATATCGAGACTCACGACACTCAGTTCAAACCCTATCTCTGCGGTTATTCACAAGTTACCCCCGCGTAAGAACCGTTAACACCGCCTTTTCCCCCAGAGCACTTCTATACATACATGCATGTATGTATCTTCTCCGCAGAGGCGATTGATGCTTTGCGGAGAAGAACGAACAGGCAAGGAGTCGTTCGATGCCGAGGAAAACCAAGGAAGAGGCCATGGAGACCCGGGCGAAGCTGCTCAATGCGGCGCTCGATGTCTTCTCCGAGAAAGGATACTCCCGCACGACGCTCACTGACATCGCGAAACGAATCGGCATGACCCGAGGTGCCGTCTATTGGCATTTCAAGGACCGGCAAGAACTCCTTATGGAGATCATGGACGCGATGTTCGCCAAAGAGCAGGAACTGGTCACCGAGAAGGTTCCTCATGTATCCACACTTGACGATCTCAAGGACTACCTGGTTGCACGAGCACAGGTGATTCTGGAGAACGATGATTGTCGCAAGTTCATCTTCTTTCTCGCTCTGCAAATGGAATGGACCACTGAAACGTTGGCGTTTACCCGGCAGAAACTGGAACAGTTGCAGAACGCACCGTTTGGAGAGATCGAAAAAGTCTTAACGAAGGCTCGTCAGGAGGGGGTATTGAGGGAAAGTGCCGACATCAGGCAGGTGGAAGACATTCTGCTCGGCGTCTTCAAAGGATTGGTTATGCATCATCTGAGTGGGTTTGCCGCCAGCGATTTGCCTGTATGTGTTGAGGTTGCCGTCGACACAATACTGCAAAGTATCCGAGCCCCCGAACCGTGCAAGTGAGGAGACGAATAGTGAGTGACATTCAGAGTCAGCCCCCGAACACCAAAACAAATCGAAGAATCAGTCCACTGAAGGGCTTCTTCCAGGCGATTCTCCTGCTGTGCCTGATCGCCGTCGGATGGTTTCTCCGAGGAATGATGCCCGGCGGGGGACCGGGCGGTCCGCCGCCGGGTGCGGGACAGGGACCGGCCGGACCGCCGGCAGTCGTCATAGAAGCCGTTCGTGAGGGCCCCAACGAAATACCCAAGGAATACATCGGCAACGTGGATGCGATTCAGGCAGTCGATATCAGTGCGCAGGTGGTTGGCTACATCGACACTGTCCATTTCGTGGAAGGCAGCCTGGTTGAACAGGGCGATCTTCTGTTCACCATTGAGCAGGATCAATACAACGCCCGTGTTACCTTATCCGAGGCCGCCCTCGAACAGGCCAAGGCCAATCTCTCCGGAGCGAGAGCCGATCTGGATGCAGCCAAGGCGGATCTGGAGGCCGCTGAGGCCGATCTGGTGAGGGCTGAGAAATATCTCCAACGGCTTCAGAACGCGGATAAGCGGAGCGTCGCCCAGACGAACATGGATACCGCGATCAGCGATCAGAAGCGCGCGAAATCAAAAGTCCAACAGACGAAGGCCAGAGTCGACCAAGGTCAGGCGACAGTTCAGCAGATGGAGGCCCTTCTTCACAAGGCGGAAGCCGAGTTGGACCTGGCCCGTATCGATTTGGGATATACCGAAATCCGCTCGCCGATTACCGGCCGCATCGGGGAGGCGGTCTTTACGAAGGGCAATTATGTTGGGCCGTCAACCGGTCCCTTGGCGCGCATCGTGCAGGTCGATCCGATTCGCGTGGTCTTTTCCATGAGCGATCGCGAGTATTTGTCCGTCGTCGAAGAAATCCAGACAACCCGTGGACCGGCTGTACATACACGCCTGCGGTTGCCCAACGGAAGCCTTTTTGAAGGAATCGGACGTTGGGATTTTGAAGACAACGAAATGAATCCGCAAACCGGGACCATCGCTGTTTATGCTCGCTTTTCTAACGACGACCGGTTTCTGGTTCCGGGCAGTTATGTGACCGTGATCATGGAACCTATCGAGAGCGACAAGGTCCCGATTATCCCCGAGGAAGCGGTCATGACCGATCAACAGGGACATTTCGTTTATGTGGTAGATCCGGACAATCAAGTCGAGCAACGTCCCGTCACTCTTGGCGAATCCTACCGAGGCGAACAACGTGTGACCTCCGGGCTCTCGATGGGAGAACGGATTGTGGTCGAGGGAATTCAGAAAGTCCAGCCCGGTGACAAGGTCGAAGTACGTGTCTCAGAAGGAGAGACCGGAGGACAGTCATGATATCGAGTGTTTTTATCGAACGTCCCCGGTTCGCGATTGTGATCTCGATTGTGTTGGCGTTGTCCGGCGGGCTGGCGATGCTATCGCTGCCAATAACCCAATATCCCGAAATTACGCCACCGGAGGTGCGGGTACGAGCACGGTATCCGGGCGGCAGTTCAGAAGTTATTGCGAATACCATTGCTGCGCCGCTTGAAGAAGAGATGAACGGTGTCGAGGACATGATTTACATGTCTTCAAAAAGCGATGATGCGGGCAATTACGAGCTTACAGTGACTTTTGCGGTCGGAACGGAATTGGATATTGCGCAGGTGCGGGTCCAAAACCGTATCCAGCGGGCGACGCCGAAACTCCCCCCCGAAGTAACCCAACAGGGCATCGAAATCAGTACGATGTCTTCCAGTATGCTCGGGATCGTATTCTTCCAATCTCCAAAAGGAACGTACGATCGATTTTATATCAGTAATTATGTGCATAATTATATCAAAAATGTGTTGAAACGGATTCCAGGCGTTGGCGGCGTAATGGTATTCGGTCCGGAATACAGTATGCGCGTATGGCTCGACTCCGATCGTCTCGCCGCACTTGGACTTGGACCGAACGATGTAGTCGATGCGATTCGAAAACAAAACCTGCAGGCGGCGGTTGGTGCGGTCGGTACAGCGCCCGGGAATGAAGATTCTGAACTGGCGCTTTCGCTGCAGGCGAGAGGCCGTCTGAACGACCCGGATGATTTTGAGGAAATTGTTGTCCGCACCGCCTCGAATGGGGCTGTCGTTCGTCTGAAAGACATCGGGCGAGTTGAAATGGGCGGCGACCAGTACGGTGACGAAGCATTCCAGAACGGAGCTCCGGGAGCCGGTATTTTACTGAATCAAAACCCGGGAACCAACGCACTGGAAGCAATGGATCAGGTGTATAAAGAACTTGACCGCCTCAAAGAACAATTCCCGGAAGATCTCGATTATACAATGATGTACGATGCGACCGAATTTGTTCGCATCAGTATTCAAGAAATTATTACAACGTTGTTTCTAACGTTCAGTCTGGTGGTCCTAGTCTGTTATGTATTTCTTCAGGATTGGCGCGCCACGCTTGTACCAACCCTTGCGATTCCGGTTTCGCTGCTTGCAACGTTCGCTGTGTTGATGGGGCTGGGTTACAGTATCAACCTTCTTACGCTCTTTGGTTTGATTCTCGCGATCGGCGTCGTCGTCGATAATGCGATTATTGTCGTTGAACGCGTAATCCATTTGATGCAGGAAGAAGGTCTCGATCAGAGAGCCGCAACCGTTAAAACAATGAAACAGGTGACCGGTGCGATTGTGGCGGCCACGTTGGTACTGCTGGCGATATTCGTTCCGGTCGGTTTTGTTGCCGGTATTACCGGCGGCATCTATCGGCAATTTGCCATCGCGATTTCCTCCGCCGTTCTGTTTTCCATGGTCACGGCGTTGACTCTCAGTCCGGCGCTATGCGCAACGATGCTCCGGATTCCCAAACCCAAACGGCACGGTCCGCTGGCCTGGTTCAACGGTATCCTGACCGGATGCAAGAAAGGGTATGTTTCTCTCTCCACCTGGCTGTCGCTGCGACTTGCGGTGACGGTTGTCTGCCTTCTGATCGTTATTGCTGCCACAGCCATGCTGTTGATAACGACACCGGCCTCGTTTATCCCGGATGAAGATCAAGGTGTTATTTATTTCGCGCTGCAGCTTCCCGAAGGGGCGAATTTGTCACGAACACGAGAGGTGTTGAACAAGATCACTCCATGGGTTATGGAAACACCGGGTGTCGGTCCAATCGTGGGCGTTGCCGGTTTTAGTCTGATCGGCGGTCGCGGCGAAAACATGGGCTTTATGGCTGTTGTCTTGGAGCATTGGAGTAAACGAGACGATCCGGATCTGCATATTTCCGCGATCATGGATCGCCTTCGGCCCAAAATGGCGTCGGTTTCCGAGGCGGAGATCAATATGTTTACCCCTCCCGCGATTCGGGGACTCGGCACTTCCGGTGGGCTCGAAATTCGACTTCAGTCTATCGGGGAGAGCGATCCGCAAGAATTGGATGCTACATTAAGGAATTTCCTTGCACAGATAAATCAGGCACCGGAAATTATGTTTGCGTTCAGTGCCTACGCGGCCAACACCCCACATTTGTTCCTCGATCTGGATCGGACAAAAGCGGAATCCATGAATGTGCCTGTTGCAAACATCTTCGGTACGCTTCAAACCTACCTGGGCTCGCGGTATGTCAACGATATCAACCTTGGCAGCCAGGTATACCAGGTCTATGTTCAATCCGATTGGCCGTACAGGAAAAACGAACAAGACGTCAAACAGATTTATGTAAAGAGTTCAACAGGGGCTATGGTTCCGATGAATACCCTTGGCACTCTGCGAACCGTTACCTCCCCTCGTCAGGTTGAACGTTTCAATTTGTTTCCAACCGCGTCCGTCACAGCTGTTGCGTTGCCGCATGTCAGCTCCGGTCAGGCGATTTCCGCCATTGAGAGTATTGCTGAGGAGAATCTGTCTCAAGACTATGACGTCGCATGGTCCGGTATGAGCTACCAGGAAAAGAAGACCGAACAAGAGGGCATGGCCCTTGTTGTGATGGCGCTCGTATTCGCCTATCTTTTTCTTGTTGCCCAATACGAGAGTTGGACAATCCCCATAACCGTGATTCTGTCCTTGCCGGTGGCGATCCTCGGAGCGCTTCTCGGTCTGCAGTATGCAGGATTGTCGTTGAGTATTTACGCGCAGCTGGGGCTGATTATGCTGGTCGGCATCGCGAGCAAAAATGCGATTCTGATCGTGGAATTTGCGAAAGAGCAACGGGAGAGCGGAGTGCCGATTGTCGAGGCTGCGGCGACCGGCGCAAGCGAACGATTTCGGGCTGTATTAATGACAGCATTTACATTCGTTCTCGGAACGCTCCCTATGGTCTTCGCGGCCGGAGCCGGAGCGGCAAGCCGACGAGCTATCGGGACGACTGTCTGTTCGGGAATGACCGTGGCGACCGTTTTTGGGATACTGCTGATTCCCGCCCTTTACGTTCTCTTCCAGGCATTTCGTGAGAGATTCCAAAGAACGCCGCAGCATTCGGCTAAAACGTTTGAGGAGTAATTCCGATGAAAAGAACTCTTCCGATGATTCCGGCGGTATTTGCAATTCTTTTTGGTTGCAGCACTGTCGGTCCGGATTACAAAAAACCTGCGCTGCGCGACTCGGACTATTCCGACGTGCTTCAGCCCGAATCGGAAGGTGTCTCACGGGGACAAGGGGAGATTACGCCGGAGATGCTGGCGGAATGGTGGAATACGCTGGACGATCCCGTTCTCACTGAGTTGATACACCGGGGGCTGACGGGGAGTCTCGATCTCCGTGAAGCGGAGGCGAGTGTACGCGAAGCGCGGGGGCTCCTTGGGATCGGCGAGTCGCGATTATTTCCGTTTCTGGATGCTCAAGGTGTTTATGAAAAGAGCGAATCGAGTGAAAATCTGGCTGTGGACCTAGGAGAACTCGATTTTTATCAAGCCGGTTTCGATGCGAATTGGGAGCTGGATGTTTTCGGGGGGACACGAAAAAACATTGCGGCCGCACGTGCGGACCTACAGGCCGAACAGGACAACCTCAAAGCGGTTTGGGTTTCTCTGGCCGGAGAAATCGCCAGAAACTATATCGAGTTGAGAACGTTGCAGCAACGCTTGCGTGTCGCGCAATCCAACCTGGAAGCGCAGGCGGAAACTCTGGAGATTCTTGAATCGAGCTATGAAGTAGGGCTCAGCGACGAATTGGCGGTCCAACAGGCTCGATATAACCTCGAGAGAACACGATCCACAATCCCAACGATCCAGAGCGGTCGCGAAGCCGCCCAAAACGCTCTCGCTGTGCTGGTCGGCGAAACGCCTGGAAGCCTTCATAGACTCCTGCGCGATTCAAAACCAATTCCTGTCTCTTCTCTCAAGACGGTTACAGGAATACCGGCGAACGTCCTTCGTCAACGTCCCGATATCCGTGCAGCGGAACGGCGCTTGGCGGCGCAAACCGAGCGAATCGGTGTGGCCGAATCGGACCTGTATCCGAAGTTTTATCTCTTCGGTTCTATCGGTCTCGAATCGTTGGATTCCTCTTCGTTCTTTTCAACAGACAGCAGGGCATGGAATATCGGCCCCAGCATTTCATGGCCTATTTTTCATGCGGGTTCTATTCGAAACAATATTCAGGTACAAACTGCGCGGCAGGAACAATCTCTGGCTCGATATGAGAAAGCGGTTCTCACGGCGATAAAAGAAGTTCGGGATGCCCTTGTGGCGTATGCGGAAGAGCAGAAACGCCGTGAGGCACTGTTGGCGGCCGTGGAAGCGGCGCAAGCCGCAGTAGAGGTTTCTCAGGATAAATACAAAAACGGGCTGGTCGATTTTAATAACGTATTGGATGGGCAGCGCTCCCTGCTCTCTCTCCAAGACCAGCTGGCTGTCAGCGAAGGCACGATTTCGACGAATCTCGTCCGTCTTTACAAGGCCCTCGGCGGGGGATGGGAGGCGATGGAACGTTCATCGCGGTAAATCCCACCGGCGAACAGTGCCGTATATATCGGCTACGTGCCTCGCATCTCATAGGCGTCAATCCCTTTTTTCAGAACTTTGAGATTCTCTCGCCAATTGGGTAGATCCTCCGATATTGTAAGTAAGAAACGCCCCGTCTTCATGCCGATATTCAGAAGTTCCACCGTGTAGTCAATTATCGTTTGCTCGGACTGCATCAAAATACTTCCGGGAAAATTGACCCACAATACTTTCCCCGGCCAGGCGTCCAACGCCTCTTTTACGTCCAGATCGCACATGGGCGGCGGCGTAAACCCCTCGATGAAATCCAGTCTTGTTTCTCCGATGAGTTCCTTGAGTGCGGCTAGGTTCCCGTCCATGTGGACGCCGTACAGTTTCCCATTCTCATGCATCAGATCGGCGACTTCGTTATAGAAAGGAAGACAGTATTTCTCGAACAGTGGCGGGCTTGTCAGAATCGAGGTTACATTTTCCGCCGACCACACAATCCGCGCGGGCGATTTTGCGGTCAACTCGATCGCGCGAAAGAAATTCTTCTGCATTTCTTTCATTAAATCAGCCATCTCATCGGGATAATCGTAGAGCAACAGGATCGTCTGTTGTGCGCCGATCCAATCGACAAATAGAGTTTGCAGCGGCGAGCGCATCAGACGGCAGACGACGACGCCGTCATTGCCGAGTCGATTCTCCGCATTCATGATCGCTTGATCATTTGGATAGTACTTTGTGTGGGCGAGTATCCATTTGAGCGCAGAAAGATCCTCAACGGTTTTTACCGCATATTCTCTGATCCATTCGCTGCCGTCCGACCCGGTTTCTTTCTTTTCGGTCAATACGCCTACGGGCGTCTTGTAGAGAGTTTCGGTGCCGATCCCGTAGTCGAGCCAATGCTGTTGCGTTTCAATTGTCATATCTTCCGTCACCGGAATGTATGCGGAAACACCTTTTTCGGCGATGGTGAATCCTTGATTGCGGAGATGCCGTTCGGCCTCGCCGGTCATGGAATGGAGAATACTTGAATGGATCGTACAGTGGACGCTGTCGATGGGGTTCCCCCGCAGCGCGTTTCGGATTTCGTCGTTCATGTACGGGCCTCACCATTTCTTTTCGGAAGAGCGCACCATGACCGTCATTCCGAGGAGCGAAGCGACGTGGGAATCTCGCTGCTAGGACACGTAAGAAAAGAGATCGCCACGCTTTGCTCGCGATGACGGTGAAGTAACCAGCCGCGAACAGCCTCGTTTTCTTTCTCCAATCACG
The DNA here is from genome assembly GCA_964612675.1 of uncultured bacterium. GTDB lineage: Bacteria > Hinthialibacterota > Hinthialibacteria > Hinthialibacterales > JAKPRU01 > CAZTDD01. The sequence goes on along the minus strand of CAZTDD010000016.1, from coordinate 44,532 downwards.
GGCATCGACGGTCTGGGGCTCGAAAGGAATAGCAGCAGTCCTCTATTGGGGTCAAGGGATTGAGCTGAGAGTTGAGCCGAGAGTCTTTCGATAGTGGGCATTTAGTCATGCAATACAGAGCTCGGGAGGGCGAGGCTCCCGCCGAGCCGTCGGTAGCACTCTCACCCCACAGCCTTCTTCATCCCACACCCTTTCAGGTAACCTATCTTCGAAGCTAAGACCTGTGTTGTATGACAAAATGACAGTTCCGAGTGAAATCGATATCCTGTTCATGACGCCGCCGTGTCCTCTGGAGGATCGGTACGGTGATCTATCCGACGCGGGCAACCTGACGCCCAGCCTCGGCCTCCTGATTCTCGCCGCCGTCGTGCGTGAGAAAGGATACCGTGTCGCGCTGCTGGATGCGGCCGCGGAAAATCTCTCGTTTGAACAGGCATTGGAACGAGTTGGAGCGATCCAGCCGAACGTCGTCGGTTTCAGCGCGACCACTCTGTCGATACTCGGGGCAGAACGATTTGCTGAAACGCTGAAGCAGCGGCGGCCGCAGACGCGCACGATCGTCGGGGGACCGCACGTCACTGCCGTGCCGAGTGACACACTCAAGCGCTGTTCTCATCTGGACATTGCCGTGTTGGGAGAAGCGGAAGACACAATCCTCGATCTCTTGAATGCCTTGGCTGCAGGGGTCGATGTCTCAAACGTAGAAGGGGTCGCCTATCGCGACAGCGATGGCAATATCGTGCAAACGCAGCGTCGCGATGGTGTCACCGACATGAACGCACTCCCACATCCGGCGTGGGATTTACTGCCGGGATTTCCCGAACGATATAACCCACCTTATTTCAAAGTACAAAGGCTGCCGTCCACCTCCATTGTTACTTCACGAGGGTGTCCCTATCAATGTACGTTCTGCGATACCAGCGTGTTCGGTTCGAAGGTGCGGGGGTATTCGGCGGAATACCTGGTCGACATGCTTCGACGTCTGGTAACCGATTACGGAATCCGCGATATCACATTTGAAGACGATACATTCATGTTCCTGCCTCAGCGACTGCGGGCGGTTTGCGAGGCGTTGATCCAGTCGGATTTGAGACTCTCCTGGGCGTGTAACAGTCGTGTCGATCTCGCAAAACCGGATCTTCTGAAACTGATGCAGAGGGCGGGATGTTGGTATATTTCATTCGGAATTGAAAGCGGGGCGCAGCGGATTCTGGACGGTGTGGGTAAACGAGTGACAATACAGCAGGTCGAGGAGGCGGTTCGAGAATCGTACCGGGTGGGTATTCGGTCGAAAGGATTCTTTATCGTGGGACATCCTGGCGAAACCGGTGAGACTCTCGAGGAGACTCGCCGCTTTATGCTAAAACTCCCGCTGTCGGATGTGAGTGTGATGTGTATGACCCCTTTTCCGGGATCGCCGCTCTCCAGGAATGCCGAGGAATATGGTGTTTTGGCAGGGGACTGGTCTACTATGAATCTCCTGCAGCCGGTTTTTGTGCCGCACGGCTTGAGTGAACAGGAACTCCGGACTTGGCAATCGCGGCTGATGCGAGAGTTTTATTTGAGGCCGCGAGTGTGGGCGGATTATGTGGGACGTATTGTGAGTCATCCCTCACCAAAGTACCTTTGGGGCGCCGCCCGCTCGGCCATGGCTCTGATCCGCTCCGGGAGATCGACGGAATAGATCGCCCCATCAAGGATAACGATGTCTGAAACAAAGAAACGCGTTCTCTTCATCGAACCGCCTCCCCGCGACCCGTCAAGAATCCCCGAACGGTTCGCGGGCTGCACCTACATGCTGTATCCACTTCCGGATCTGGGACAGCTCTATTTGATGTCCTTTCTGGAGCGGGAAGGACATACCGTCGATATCATGAACGCAGTTTTGGATCGTCTCTCCACTGAGCGATTTTTAGAGAAGGTCACCGCATGGTCGCCGGATGTATTGATTCTGCACTCGGTCATTTTGGCGAAAAGGACGGATACGGCGATCCTGCCGAAACTGGCGCAGGCCGCACCGAACGCGCAAATCCTTGTCCACGGCCCTGAGCCGACCCGTGTGCCCGAAGAATACCTCAACGCAGTCCAGGACAAAGAAGCGCGGGAGCGTGTGATCGTTTTTCGCGGCGAACCGGAGATACATATTCGGGATTATCTAGCGAATGGTGAGCGCACCGGCGCTTCGTTTGTGCGAGATGGGGAAATTGTTCACACCCAACATAGCGAGGAGTTCCTCGATTTGGACGACCTTCCTTTCACCCATCATGGTCACCCATCGATGGAGCGTTACAAGACAGCGTATTTCAATCCGAAATTCTCAGGACGTCCTGTCGCGACGATGCTGGCCTCGCGTGGATGTCGGTGGCGTTGCGCTTATTGTGTGCCGAATTCGGTCAGTTTTGCGAGAGAATTGGAATACAGAAAATGCCACCCCGGCGAGAAACCGCCGGCGCTGTATGCCTCGGCCGGGCACGTGATTGAGGAATTCAGAGAAATCTCTTCCGCCGGTTTCAAGGCGGTTATGGTAATGGACGATCAGTTTCTGGCGCAGCGGTCGCGCACACTCGAAATCTGCGAAGGAATCGCACCATTGGGACTGGAGTGGGGATGTTTGTCGAGACCGGACTATTTGACGAACGAGGAGGTTGTATCCGCATTGGCCGACTCCGGCTGTGTTTCTGTGGACATCGGTGTAGAAAGTTTCTGTCAACCGGTTTTGGATACCATTCAGAAGGATCTCAAGTTGGAGACTGTCTACAAATGTGTGCCGCTCATGCAGCGGTATCGTGTGGAGCCGAAAGTCAACATCATGTTCGGAACCTGTGCGATTGAGCGGGAGGAAGACATCCATCACACGGTGGATGAGCTGCGACGGCTGGATCTACATCATGTGATGTTTTCTATTGCGACCCCTTTCAAAGGGACACCATTTTATGAACAATCGGAGCGCGACGGGTATCTCGTCGACGATAGCGACGAAATCAATCCATTCTCCAAGAGCATGGTTTCGTATCCTCATTTATCGCGGGAGCGGCTCAACCAATTGACAAACGAAGCGTACCGCCGATTCTACCTTCGTCCGTCTCAGATTTGGCGAAGACTGCGCAATACCCGGTCGCTGAAATCGCTGTTGACGGACGCCTGGCTCGCGCTACGGCTCATGGTGCGGCGGTAAGCGGAGGGATGAATTGATCGACTTAATGAGCAAGATTCACAAGGCGTTCCGCCTTGCGTACCGGAGACGGTCCCAGTACCCCCGAGAAATTCAGATCGAACTGACCAATCGCTGCAATTCCGCCTGTGAAATGTGTCCCCATACCACAGGAGAAATTCCGGCCATTGATTTCCCCTACAAGTATCTTGAATCAATCCTCTCGGCCACGTCCGAGATTCCGCACGTCGTTCTCACAGGATGGGGGGAACCGCTGCTCCATCCTGAATTTCTTCGTTTCGTCGACCGTTTGCACACCGACTGGCCCTCATCAAAAGTCCGCTTTACTACGAACGGTATCCTTCTCGATTCGGAATTATCGCGTACGATCGCTGAGAAAGGGGTTGCGGGTGTCACAGTGTCGATGGACTTATGGCCCGAATTCGACGATACGGATCCTTTTTACAGACGCTACTGCCATCCCGCCTCGAAACAGGTTGTCGAGAACATTCGGGCGTTGGGAAAAGTCCGCCGCGCGAAGGGACGACCGTCCGTTCGACTCCAGTCATTGGCCTTACCGGCGATTGTGGATCACACCCAGGCGATTATCGATTTGGCGACCGAAGAGCAACTCGATGAGGTCAATCTTGTGCGTCTCCTTCCCGATTCGTCTCACGAAGACATCCGGCCGGCATGGAAAGAAGAACAACTTCTGTTGCGACAGTTGATGCGTCGCGGAAGGCAGAAAGGGGTTCGTGTTCGCTCTATCAATCGTCAACCGCTCTGGCTCAGAATCATTCGCGGGGGAGAGGGGTATTGTCTGAAAACCGACGATTCGCTTTATGTTACTGCAGAAGGAGAGATCACGCCTTGCTGCAGCCTGCGGCAGTTGTCGTACGGGAATGTGGAGGATCTGTCAGGCAATATTGTGGCGGCGTGGCGTCGGCCTGCATGGAATGATTTCTTTCATAATCAAAGACGGCATTGTGGCTGTTGCGATGCGCTTGATCGTCGGTATGCATGCTCAGAGTAAGCCCATTGGACGTGACTCGGTTCAGTAGTCTACCTTTGCTCTATTTGATCTCGACGACGGCGAGGGTCTGATCGTCATCCGGTTCCACGCCGGCACGAAATTCATCCGCCGAACTGAACACCGCATCGATGAACTCGCCGGTCGGCAGATGAACATGCTTTTGTACGATCTCCCGCAGACCTTTGAGTTTCAGCATCTGCCCTTCCTGATTCTGTGTCTCAGGGAATCCGTCTGTAAACATGACGATCCGGTCGCCGGTCGCTATCGAAGTTTTTGTCTCTCCGGGGTCGCCGACCATCTTCATCCCGAATCCGACTGCCGGAACATGAGACGTGATCGCTTCGAGAGAATTGGTTTCCTTCTTCCAGATAAACACATCCGGGTGAGCCGCGTTGCTGACCACTAAGTTCCCAAGCCCTAGATCGACATCGGCCATGACCATGGTCAAAAACATGCCGGTCTCACCGATTGTACGCTGCATGAACCGATTGAGCCGCTCCACGATATTGAACGGCGGGCGTTCTTCCTTGAGACGTGCCATCAGCTCGTTATGGACCATGTTTGCAACCATCGCGGCGGATACACCGTGTCCGCTGACATCGAACAGGGCGACGGCAATATGGTCTTCCTCGTATTGGTGGGCGATGAGATGGTCGCCGCCGATTTCGATCAATGGTTCGAAACGGTAGTCGAAACAGAGTTCGGGAGTCTGTATCGGTTTCGGCAGGATGGCTTTTTGGATTTTTCCCGCGAGACGTAGATCGGCATCCATTTGCTGCTGTTGTTCTTTGACTTTCCGTTCGAGCTCCGCGGCTTTTAGAACACGTCTCACCACACGCAGCATGTAATCGTAGTCGATCGGTTTCGTGATGAAATCGGCGGCACCGACTTTCATCGCTTTGACTGCGTAATCGATCGTGCCGAACGCGGTCATGATCACCGCCGGGATTGCGAGCTCCCGTTTGCCGATTTCTTCGAGCAACTCCATGCCGCCCATCTCAGGCATCATGAGATCCGAGATCACCGCGCTCGGTGTATTGCTTTCGAGAATTTCCAGCGCTTTTATGCCGTTTTCAGCTTCGAGGATTTCAAACCCTTCAAGCTCCATAAAGTCGCATAGGTTCAGTCGAATATCTTCCTCGTCGTCCACGATAAGGAGAATATCTTTCGTTGTTGCAGGTTTCGGCATTACCTCTCACTCCGTCTTGTCAATTTCGTCACCAATTCAAGCAATTCGTCCTGATCGTACGGTTTAAGCACCATCGCTTCCGCACCGAGTTGTTCGACTTGCTCGCTGGTGCCTTTTTGTGACGATGCGCTAACCATGACAACCGGCAGCTCAGGATACTTGCTTTTTGCCTCGCGTAAGACATCAATCCCGCTGATCCCCGGCAATTGGATATCCAAAAGGACGATGTCCGGCACCGGTTCGACGAGTTTTTCCAGGGCCTCTTCACCGGTTGATGTGAGGATGACCTTATAGCCTTCAAATTCGAGTAGGTCGCCGAGATTCTCGGCCAACTCCTCCTCGTCGTCGACAATCAATATCGTCTTATCCGGCATCGTTCGCTCCTTGTCTGTTGAAACGCCTGCAAAAGAATCAACCCGGCCCTAACTTGATGGTCCGATAAAAAGTCGTTCTTCGAAATCAACCCCACCCGAACCCCAATGTCATTAAGTTAAGTTTGAGAGAAGGAGCGAGGGGAGGGCGAACCTCCTGGTGAGCCGCATTTTTCTTCATTTCGGCTCGGCGGGAGCCTCGCCCTCCCAGTAAACGGCTTCGCCCTTTCCTAACTTAATGACATTGACCCGAACCCTCCCCTAACTGCGGCCACGCAAGCGTGTCCCTCTTGGGGAGGGAAACTAGAATGAACACCGAATCGAACTGACCTGAACAGAGCCGAAGCGATTCGTATTAGTCTCCGTTCCTCCCCCGAGATCGGGGGAGGTGTAGGAGGGGGTTGAATCTTCTTTCTCTTCTCGTCATTCCTCCGGCGACATGCCGATCCCCGAATCCTGCACGGAGAGACTCAGGCGATTATCTTGCCTCTCCAGACGAACTTCAACCGTGCCGCCATCGGGTGTGTACTTGATCGCAATCCGTGGTGTATGTAAATGACGAAGCCTGTAAAACGAAAGCAGTGTTCCTCCCCCGAAGATCGGGGGAGGTTAGGAGGGAATTGAAACGAGGTCAAAACGCCGCTACGGCCTCGTCGACACTTGGATACCAACGAAACACCTGATCCAGCTTGGTCAGACGGAGAACATCTTCCACAGGCAGCGTGACGTTCGCCAACTTGAGATCGCCTCCGTTCTTCTTTGCCTTCTGATGGAAACTGACCAGTATGCGGATGACATTACTGTTGAGAAACTCCAAGTTCGCGCAATCGACGACAACCTTGTAACGACCTTCATCAACGATTTCATTACAAATTTCTTCGAGACCTTCGCTCATAATTGTGTCCAGCCTTGCGGGTACGGACAAAACCGACACATCCCCACGGTCGTGGCGTTCGATCTCCTCAGCCATATTTGCACCTCCATTGATCTCTATCCGAACCAAGGTCAGCATATTACTCGCAACCGAGCCCCTCGGCAAGAGGCAGGCAAGCATCCGACAGAAAGGGCTGAAATCATGATTCGCCTTCCGCTCATGGTCGCACTCACAGCACTTCTCGCGGTACAAGTCCCCGCTGAGGACACGATACGGACATTGATCGTCACCGGCTGCGATTACCCGGGCCATAAATGGCGCGAGACCACGCCCGTAGTCCGGTCCGCACTCGAACAGGATGAGCGCTTCGAGGTATTTGTTTCCGAAGATCCCGCGATCCTGGCTACAGGCGTTCACGAGCGATATGACGTCACGATCCTTCATTACTGCAACTGGGAGCAGCCCATGCCACCGCAAGAGGTTCTGGACGGCCTGGCGAAGTCGGTCAAGAGCGGAATGGGATTGGTGGCGCTTCATTTCGCCTGCGGGGCGTTTCTGGAGTGGCCCGAGTACGAAAAGATCATCGGGCGGGTTTGGGACCAGGAGAAGACCCATGATCCGCTTGGCCCATTCACCGTCGACATCGCCGACAAGAACCATCCAATCACCCAAGGGATGCAGAAATTCGACACGACCGATGAACTCTACTTCTGTCTGAAAGGGAAGCCGGATATTCATGTCCTGCTCACCGCCCGCTCGAAGATCACGAAGCAGGACGAGCCGATGGGGTTTACGCTGCAGTACGGGAAAGGGCGGGTATTTCACACACCGTTGGGGCATGATGTGAAGGCGTTCTCGCCTCCGCAGGTTCAAGAACTATTGCGCCGTTCGTGTGAGTGGGCTGCAACGGGGCAGGTGGGAGAGTAGATCTTGTCTACTTGACTTCGATTGGCCGAATTCGTCCGTGGGGTAGCCCCGATTGCTCGAATTTGTCCGCACGAAAGCAATCGAGGCGACGAAGGAGCAAGAGGCTGTTCCTGCAAGCCTACGCTTACATGGCTGCCATTGACTCATGAGTCGGTGCCTTATTCAGGTCAAATCCATCTATAACAGGCAGTTGATGCCCCAACTTCAAACCGAGAAGAATCCAGTCCTCAAGCGTGGATTGTAATTCCTTTTCACATTCACGCAGTGTAGGTGCGAAGGCGATTACCCCTTTGCAGGCTGGGATTCGTCCCGAGAAAGTACAATCTTCCAGTTTGTCGTATTCGGCGCGGGATAATGCGGCGTCGATGTATCCTGTGAGAACCGCATCGATCATTTTTTGCTCCTCTATTCAATAGATTCTGTTACGGCACCAATACTCGCGCAATAACCATTTAAAAACAGAATTGTGAACTCAAATTCACCATAAACGGAGCTATCCCGTTGTCAAGTTCTTTTTTGCGCGTTCCGTTTATAAGTCATTTTATTTGAAGATGTTACGAAGCCCTCATTGCGAAGTCAATAATAATCGAGTGGAGAATGAAAGTATCGGTCTCTCGTTTCGTATAACTGGATAGACGCACACTGTGCCACAGGAAATCACTTTGCCCTGAGGAGATCGTCCATGTTCCCAAACCGCCTTCCGGTATTCATCCTTTTCGGCGTTCTTGCTGTTGCCCTCACTGGCTGCCTCAATATGCCCAAGGTGAAGTATGTCGAAGAATCTCATCACTCGGTTGACGCCGCCGGGGTCGAGAATGTCGACGCCGAGACAACGAACGGGTCGATAGCAATTGCCGGCACTGAGATCGACGAGTTGATCGTCGATGCACGGAAAGAGATTCAGGCATACTCCGATGAGGAAGCGCAGGAATTCGCTCGAAAAGTTGAGATTGTAGTCGAGCGGTCCGGGAACGAGGTCAGGATTTACAAACAGCATCCAAAACCGCCGCGCGGAGTCCAGGTGTCGGTCAGTTTCGATATTCAAGCGCCCCGAGGGGTGGACGTTGTTCTGAAATCGACAAACGGCCGCATCCGTGTGGACGATACCGACGGGCGGGTTCACGCCGTGACCACAAATGGTTCGATTGAGGTCCGCGGTCGGACCCGTCAGAACGACCTACAAACCACAAACGGCGCAATCTTCGTCGATGGAGCCGACGCCTCGGTTACAGCGAAGACCACCAATGGTTCGATTGATGTTCGAGGCGGGAAGGGGAATGTCGAAGCGATCACAACGAACGGGAAGATCGATTTGGATCGCGTGGCGGGTCGCGTACACGCGAAGACAACGAACGGAAGCATTCATGCAGGAATCGCCCGGCTGGAAAAGAGTGGAGATTTCTCCAGCAGCAACGGATCGATCACCGTGAGGATCGAGGAGGGCGCTGCGCCGATCACTGTGACAAGTTCCAATGCCGCCCTCGATGTAACATTACCCTCGGAGTTCTCGGGATCGTTGGACGCCGAGAGCCGGTACGGGAAGATCCGGACGGAGTTTCCCGTTACCTCCACGATGACAGAACCCGACAAGCACAAGATCTCCGGCTCGATCGGTTCGGGCGAGGGACCGCTGGTGAAACTGCGAAGTTCGAACGGACAGATTCAGGTGCGGAAGAGGTAGTTGTTTTGCCTGTCTTTGCTACGACTTGCCCCGATTGCTCGAATCGCGCGACCGGGGCGGCGTGGGAGGACGCCGCTGACGGATATCCTTCAAAATAAGAATTATCCTTGGCGAGGGTAGGCGATATGACCCGTCAATCAAGCGACGAGCGTGGTATCGTTCGAACATCACTCAGGCAGGGACTGGACCTGACCGGGGCTGCGTGACAATTCACGATATTTCTTTACCTGCTTACTGTATCGTTCATTGAATTCCCTGAGATACTCGAAATACTCGTTCACGTTATGGCCGCACTCCTCGGACATGCGACTGCGACGGATCTCTTCGATAATCGTGTCTACGTCGCTCATGATACGATGTCTCCTCCAATCAATTGCAGCGGTGTTACGAGCGCGGGTGTCGGAAGCCCGAGCAGAGTGTTCACTCGTGTGAATAGACTGTCTAGACCAAGTCTATAGCGTCACGCTCTCCGGTACCTTTCTGAAGATCTTCTCGCAAAACATCGAATGTCGCAGTTCGAGGATGCCATTGTTCTGCATTCTGCAACTATATTGACATTGTTGGGCTACCGCAGTATGTAAATACAGACCTACATCAATCTCAACAAGAGGGACCCACTATGTCAGACAAACTGAGCCGGAGATCTTTTGTTCAAACGGGAACGGCAGCGGTCGTTGCAGCGTCGGCCGCCAAAGTGGTTGGAGCCAACGAACGTATTCGCGTCGGATTCATCGGAACCGGTAATCGGGGCGATCAACTTCTTCGCCCGACACTCAAAGAGAAGGACGCGGAGGTCGTGGCCGTATGCGATGTATACGATCGATATTTGGAGAGGGCCGCCGAACGAGTCGGCGGGGATGTTCTCCAAACCAAGGATTTCCGGCGTCTGATCGAGCGTGACGACATTGACGCGCTCTTTATCGCCACGCCGGACCATTGGCACGCGATCCAGACAGTTCAAGCATGCGATGCGGGCAAAGATGTTTACGTCGAGAAGCCTCTCAGCATTACGATCTATGAAGGACGCCGCATGGTCGAGGCCGCCCGGCGCAACAAACGAATCGCGCAGGTCGGAACCCATCGGCGCTCATCAACCATGCTGCCGAAACTCGTCGGCTTGATCTCAGACGGAACGGTCGGAAAAGTCACGGTCGCTCGCTGTTATCGGATCAGCAACATGGCTCCCGACGGTATCGGGCAGGCCCCCGATTCGCCTCCGCCGAAAGGACTCGATTGGGATCTGTGGTTGGGACCGCGACCCGAGCGTCCGTTCAACAAAAACATCGCACCGTACAAATTCCGCTGGTGGAGTGCGTATTCCTCGCAGATCGGAAACTGGGGCGTCCATTATTTCGACGAGATTCGTTGGCTGCTGGACGAAGAAGCGCCTTTGTCGATCTCCGCTCACGGAGGTCGGTTCGCTGTCGACGACGCGCGCGATATCCCCGATACAATGGAAGCGATCTTCGAGTTCAAGTCCGGCCGACTCATGGTATTTGGACAATACGAAACAAGCAGCAATCCGGCGCTTCGCACGGGAGAAGCGGAACTCCGCGGCACAATCGGCACCGTGTATGTCGGTACCGAGGCCAATGGGTATGAAATCATCCCCGAGCGCGGAGGACAGTTCGAGAAGCCGGAACCTCGGATGGAACCGATGAAGGTGAAGTCCACCGACGGCGACCTGACGCGAAGGCATATCCGTAATTTCCTGGATTGTGTCAAATCGCGCAAAAAGCCGAACGCCGATATCGAGATCGGTCACCGCTCCACAACATTTTCTCATCTCGGTAATATCGCGTTGAGCACCGAATCAAGGATCGAATGGGATCCGGTGAACGAGCGAATCACAAACCACCGGTCTGCCAATGATTTACTCCATTACCGGTACCGTGAGCCGTGGAAGTTGGGATAGAGAAAACAGCAGAAAACTCGAACGTTATCGCCTGACGTAAGTGCGCGAGCGCGGGATGGCCGGAAGAGCGTTGAGCGGGTTCATATGGCGGCCTTCTTTCCAGACCTCGAAATGAAGGTGCGCTCCGGTCACCCTTCCCGTTGCCCCCGACTTGGCAATCAACTGACCGGCCCCGACACGGGTACCGGGTTTCACCAACATGCTCTGCAAATGCATGTAAACGGTTTTCGTACCGTCCCCGTGGTCGATCAGGATCGTGTTGCCCTTATATCGACTACGACGTGCGAACATGACTTTGCCGGGAGCGGCTGCATACACCGGCGTTCCTTTTTTCGCTCGCAGATCGACACCGCGGTGAAACATTCTTCTTCGTTTAATCGGGTGGATTCGCCATCCATACCCAGAAGAAACGGAAATACTGGCCAGTGGGAATTGAAGGGATGCGTCGCTTCGAGCTCCCGGCAGAAGAATCTCGAGCCCGGGCCGCAGCTCGGAAGGATTACGAATACTGTTATAAGCGATCACGTCGTTCATTTTGAGATTATACTTCCGGCAGATGTTCCAGAGATTCTCGCCCGGTGAGACGATATGACGCATCACTTTCGGTTCACTCGATTCACTCTGCGGTTCTGTATCGGCTTCTGTACGCGGTTGCCCCACCTGGTTATCGGCGACAGCTGCCGGACTGGGTATCAGGGGAAAATCGGCGCCTTCGGAGAGCTGGTCCATCTGACCGGGGTTTTCAGCGATATACTCCAGGCTTTCTTCCGGTTCGCCCCCCAAAAGGTCCTGTGACGATTCGTACGAATAGCTTTCGGCATCAGGAAGGGGGATCTCGCTGAAATCGCTGGGTGGAGGTTCCGGGTACCGGCTGGGATCCGGGATTTCATACCCATCGTCATCGCTGATGGTGTCTTCCTGGCCGGGGGGCAGCAGCAGAGAACCGAGGCTCACTTCATTTTGATTGTCGGTATTATCGCTGCCGGATCGGGAGACAATTGGAGAGAGTACGCCGAGACCGATACATAATACAAATATAAGGCCGGTACTGAGGGTCACTGCGCTCAGGCGGGACGTGAAAAGACTCGCGGTTCGTGCCGCGTTCGCCGCTGGTTTGGCTACGGGGGTAAGCGAAAGCCTGTGAAGCCAGTCGCTGAGGGTTCCATGAGCAACCAGTAACAGATAGCTCGAAAGAACCTGAATAAACTGTCGGAGCCACTTCAAAAACGGTTTGCGCTTAAACTCGTCGCGTTGAACGTGGAGAATATCCCGAAGGGTCAGTTCGGAGAGAAACCTCTGACCGGAGGAGTCTATTCTGCGTTTCTTTGGCGGGCCATTTTTGTGTTGGGCCATGTCTGCCATCCGCCCTCTCGGCAGCAAATTACCTCATACCCCGACCCTGATGCACCTAACAAGTCATCAAGAGACGTGCCAAATAGAGAGAGTCAAACCTAAGTCACTGCGAAGACTACCGTTGCAGCTAGAAACTCTGCTCTTTCGAGTCCCCCAAGACCTTCGCTTGACGGTAAACTCTGCATTTCCAACGACAAACACAGGACAATACTACCTATCCCGCCTTCGTGTCAAGCGTCTTCATTTCGGACTGCGTCTTCATTTCGGACTTTTTTAGATTGATAGCGTTCTGTAGTTTTTCTTCACGTTTGACAAGCCTGTTCTTCGCCTTTGGTTTCTGAACCTACGTCTTGCTGCTCGCTTTCGTAACCCCCTAACCCACGATGATCAAAAGCCGCGACCGCCCATACCTTTGCACATGTCGTATCTTCCCCGGCAGGCAAACGCTGATTCTTCATATTTTGACCGTGCTCGAACATCCATCGTATCGTCTCAAGACGCTTTGTCTCTTTCCATAGTAGCTCGTATCCCGAAACCGGAACTCTGGCTGCAGGCCTGGGTTCTATGGAATCATTGTTCGATTCTCCCTCTGAGCGAACTTTTACTCACACGTAAGACCGTGGGTTACGGACTGGCGCGTGCCCCGTGTACCGACTTGAAGATAATATAAGCGTCGGTGATGGCTTCCACATGTTGGAGTCCCCGCCACAGGGTTGTGGTTTCGGGTTCCCGATCTCCCTTGCGCTCCAGAAATCCGCGCAGAGACGCAATCATCCGAATCGCTTCTCGCAGAGAAGGAGGACGGGACGGAAGCAGATCTTTCTTTCTATACATACATAACGCCTTCCGTTCCTCCTCACGGAGAAAAACATCACAAGGAATATCCGGGCGTTTCTCGCCCATGTTTCTTCAATATAGCCACTCTCCACGGCGCTCGGCTCGCTCTCCAGCGGAGCCCTCCCCTCCGGGCTAGCGGTTGCCGGTATACTCGGATCATCCAGAAGGGGAAGACAAGCAAATAATGGAAATCCGAATTCCTTGGACAAAAAGTGTTACTCATGTGCCCAGTCGCTCAGGAGGGGGTTGATACTTCGTCTCGTCTAGCCTCTCAAGTCCGGCATGGGGGTGCACCAGTGTTGAGCTGCCGCCCGTCAGACTCATTCAAATCATCCCTGCCAGCCGGGCGTACTCGAACACATCGCCCGCCCGCAGGATGTCTTCGACGTCCCCAAGAGGTTTGAGCGGATAGGTCGTATTCTGCGTAACATCGGTCAACGTCTTCGCAGGCACATCGATGCGCACAATATCGCCGGTCTCGATCTTGTCGCACAGCCGTCCCTCCGACTCAAACGGTACCAAATAGCCGCCGTTGACCGAATTTCGAAAGAAGATTCGGGCGTACGATTCCGCGACGACCGCCTTAACGCCCGCAATGTTGAGCGCTACCGGGGCATGCTCCCGGCTGGAACCGCAGCCGAAATTCCCACCGCCAATGATGATCGGGTACTCCGACTCATATTGGTCTTCCAACATGAATCGAATATTCCCCTTCGGGAGACCCGAGAGCTGCATCGGCACGCTGGACAAACAGTACCGGCCGTAGTTTTTTCGTTCCTCCGGATCGTCCAGGTCGTACACTAAATGCTCGGCCGGTATAATCTGATCCGTATCGATATTATCTCCCAGGACAAACGCTTTTCCTTCAATAATGTCTTCCATGGTCGGTCCTCGCTTTGTCTGATGTTCAGAGATAGTCCCTCGGGTCGGTGATTACGCCCTTTATCGCGCTGGCAGCGACTGTGTATGGAGAAGCCAGGTACACTTCCGACTTCTTCGACCCCATCCGTCCGGGGAAGTTCCGGTTCGTCGTCGATATGCAGGTCTCCGCATTGTTGAGTCGGCCGAATGTGTCTTCGGGACCGCCCAGACATGCGGCACAGGAGGGCGGGCCGATTTTCGCCCCCGCCGACTCGAAGATTTCCTTCAGCGTCTTCCCGTTAATCGTTTCTGTCGTCAGTGCCTTCTCTACCTCCACCGTCGCAGGCACCACGTAAGTATCGACACGCGTCTCCTTGCCGTCCAGGATCTGAGCGGCCGCACGCATGTCCGTAATCTTCCCCCCGGTGCAGGACCCAACGTAGGCTCGATCGATCTTCGTACCGCCGAGTTCTTTCGCGGTCGAGCGATTTCCAGGCGAATGCGGCTTTGCAACGGTCGGTTCAAGCGAGCCGGTTTGATACACACGCTCCGAATGAAAGCGCGCATCGGGATCGTTCAATACCACGTTGAACGGTTTATCGGTTCGTTCCTTGACGTAGTCCACCGTCACATCGTCCGGCTCGATCACACCGTTTTTGCCGCCCCCTTCGATCACCATATTGCATAGCGTCATCCGTTCTTCCATGTTCAGCGCACGAACGCCGTCTCCTGCGAATTCCATCGATCGATACGTCGCTCCGTCTACGCCGATATCGCCGATAATATGGAGGATCATGTCTTTCGCCATGATGTAGGGAGGCGGCGTCCCCTCGAAAACGAATCGCATCGTTGGAGGGACCTTGAGCCAGATCTTTCCGGTTCCCGCGACAAAACCCGCATCGGTGTTGCCGACACCGGTCGCGAATTCCCCAAAGGCCCCGGCGGTGCAGGTATGGGAATCTGTACCGATCAGGATCTCTCCCGGGCGAGTATGTCCCTCTTCCGGAAGCCCGACATGGCAGACTCCTTTATAGTCAGGCGTACCTGCGTCGTAGAAATGAGGCAATCCCTGCTCTTTGGCGAATTCTCGAAGGATCTCCAGATTTCGATTGGCGTGTTTATCTGCCGTAAAGATATAGTGATCGGGAATCAGCACGATTTTCTGTGGATCCCACACGCGAGCCGTGGGGCCGAATCTCTTCTTCAGCACACCAATTGTTCCGGGGCCGCAGACATCGTGCGTCATCAATACATCGACGTCCACCCAGATGTTCTCACCGGGAGTAACGCGATCTCGGCCGCAATGTGCGGCGAGGATCTTCTCCGTGACGGTCATGCCCATGGTTCTACTCCTTAAAACCTAAACACAGATGGAGTTACGCAGTTGCGTGAAGAAGGTAGTTTGGCGGTACCGCGCTGAGAAGTCTACAGTAGCCGGGAGGAGAGAAGAAAGAGAGCGATGAGTGACGAATACTGAATAGCAAGCCGAAAGTAGTCCGTCAGTTAACCAGGAACTAGAAACTAGAAACCAAAAATTGATCGATGCGATCCGTGGCAAACTGTAAAAATTGTGTTATAATCTTATTGATCGGTAATACACTATGGCTAAAAGGGAGGCATAGAAAGAGGTCATTTCTCAGAAGATTCGGTGTTATCTGTCACGATTTGCCGGATCGAATCCTCAAAGTGACGACACTTCGAAAAACCGCTTTGTACTTAAATTCAACAATCTAAATATGTTACATGCAATAGGTTGAAGGGAACGCATAAGGCGAATTTTGGCCTATTATTTGCATGTGCGGGTGGTGCCGCCCCCGCCGGGTTGAGGAGGACAGGGAGGTGTTTTGGACTCCTCTCCGATAGGAGGTCTCATCATGGGTATCGAGTGGATCTCAACCCAGGGCGACCCGAAATTGGTTTTTGGCATCCTCGGAGCGATAGCTCTGCTGTGTACCTGCATCATCGTCGGGACTTGGTATTATCGGCGTTGGAAGAAGCACCGCCGCTTCGTTGAGGAATTGAATCAACTCTCCCTCGAAGAGTCGGAAGGCAATGCGCTGATCGCCATCGTCAAACGGCATGCCATGAGCGAGCCGGTCGAAGTCCTGTATTCCCTGCGTGTTTTCGATGAACTGGCTGAGAAGGAAATGAACCGGATACTCAGCTTACAGGGATCCCAGGAAATCAAGCAGAAATACATCGATCTCATTTATACCATACGGCAGAAAACATACTTCCCTGATCTAACCAACCGTGTCGCCAATTCCGCCTGAGGATCTGAGATCGTAGTATCGACCGGTGTCTTCTCGTGGGCACAGCCGAATCGTAGACAACCACGGGCTTTCCTAGGGCCGTCCGGTGGCTGTATCACTCTGAGCGATGCGTAGCAGCGTTGGGTCAGGATTTTAACGGATCAGCATCCGAGCAAGCGGAGTCTCTCGGCTTCCCCGCCCTCCCTCTGACAGAACACCCCATCATGGAGTACACTACTCAAAAACCACAAATATATAAGGTTGCAGAATTATGGATCTCGTTGAACAAGGAAAAGAACTCGCACAACAGGGACAGTACGACGAGGCGCTGAAGATCTTCAAACAGGCCCTGGAAGAACAGCCTAAGGATCCGGACATTCTCTTTTTCGTGGGCACCTGTCACAGCTCGATGGGCGATTTTCCGACCGCCAAGTATTACTACGAGGAGGCTCTCGATATAGACCCAAATCACAGCCGGACAAGAATGGTTTGGAAAGGGCTTGATGGTGTTGAGGCACGTCCGCCTGCAGGAGCCAAACCCTCCAAGGCACATCCCCCGCAACAAAGCTCGCCGTCTCCTCAAGACGCGGACGAGCTGCTCTCCTCATACGGCCGGGAACCCTCGGAACTAAACACATGGTCGGAAGCCTTCCCCGATACCATGCTCGAATCCAAAGGGACAAAAGCGGAAAAAAGTCTTGGGATATGGGTATGGATCGCTATTGTGATCGTCGTGGCGGCCGCGGTTTACTACTACATCGGGCCCCAGCTCTTCGAATAGAGTCCTCGGTACACAGGGCTGATACCGAAACCAAATACATAGAACGGCCGGTTGCCCAAACGCTACTACTGTGTGGTCCCCTCGGCTCCGGGCTCGGTTGAGGCTGTTTGTGTACCGGGGTCGGTTTTGATGAATTCCAGGATCATATCCGCTGTATCCTTTTTGCTGGCTTTCACTAACGCATCGAGGATCTTGTTACGCTTGGTCGAGGGAATCGACCGAAACACATCCAGTACCACCTCTTGCGCATCCGGGTCTTCCGCCGGATCGGTTTGCCACATTTCGGTAAACAGCTCGGCGGCACCATTCGGTTTCATCCGTTGGATGGCGCTGGAGATCTCCGTAACACGCTGCATATGCATGCTCTTGGCCCGTGCGAGTTCTTCCTGTTGCTTCTGCTTCAGCTCATCGAGTTGATCCTGCACGTTCTGCAGCTTCTCTTCGAGCTGTTTTTCATTCTCTTCGAGGGCCTGCTTTTCGGCGACCAGACGGTTTTCGCGTTCCTGCTGCTGCTGTCGCTTCTCACGGATCGTTTGCCGCATTTCCAGGAGTTCGTTAAGGACTTCGTTCGCGGGCCGATCCGGGTCGCCGTACAAGTCGCGTATCGTCAACTCGCCGGGAATTCGCTCCGTCTCGGTAGCCGACGCAACTTCCTCTTCCTGGACTTTCGGTTTGAGCAAACCGAAACGTTCCAGAATCGGCTCATGTTTCCCCAGCAGGACCAGAGTAGCACCGGCGGCCCCCAATAAGGCGACCATACCGAGGAGGACAAGCATCGCACCCCCGGCTTGTTTTCGGCGCTGATACGATTGACTGCCGATCTCATCGAGGAGGTACATTTCTTCTCGCTGGGCCGCCTTTTCCCAGTTCTTGAGTTGTCGTTCTTTGAGACGTTCTAACATTTTCTCCTCCTGATACAGCTTGATCAGTTCTCCCCTTCGCTTTTCCTGTTCCGCCCGAATCTGTTCGATCTCTTGTTCGGTTCTATACTCGACAAGAAAAGTATACGACCTGAACGCCGCCTCCGTTTGCTCCATCTCCGTTGAGTGGACTTCCGGCATCTCCTCCAGGAAGAATCGCCGGAACGCATCAAGACGGTTCCGACCTTCCTCGATCTCGGCTTTCTTCAGGTCGATCTGATCCTGAAGACGCGCAATTTCTCGTTCCTTCTCTTCAATATTGTACCGTTTCACACGTTGGAGTGGAGCGAGACGGAATCGAAATGCGCGCATAGTTCACCTGGTGCTCTGTACTATCGGGCTGAGAACCTTTCTCACGAAGAGTGTGGGTTAGCGATGACCTGCCTCGCAGATACTTTATGTGCGCACCTCAGAGAAGCGTAACCCACCAAAACCGCCCAGCAACCTCACGAAGCTGACTTGGCCAGCGCCTGAAGCTGGGCGATTGTCTGACTCAACGTCGACGACTCGCGGATTCCCTGTTTCAAAAACTGTTCTATCGGTCCAATCATGTCTATCGAAAGATCGATCCGCGGATTCGATCCTTTTTGATACGCACCGATGTTAATGAGATCCTCCGCTTCACGGTACACCGACAAAATCTCGACTAAGCGCCGTGCCGAGCGGTGGTGACCTTCCGACACAATGTCGATCATCAGCCTGCTGATACTCTGTTGAACATCGATCGCCGGATAGTGGTTTCGCATCGCCAACTGCCTCGTGAGAACCACATGGCCGTCCAAAATACCTCGAACAGCATCGGCCACCGGCTCGTTCATATCGTCACCTTCTACCAATACCGTGAATAGCCCCGTGATCGAACCGTCGCCGTGCGAGGTACCCGCCCGTTCCAAAAATCCTGGAAGCATGGCAAAAACGGACGGCGTGTATCCTCTCGTCGTTGGCGGCTCGCCTGCGGCAAGCCCCACTTCGCGCTGAGCCATCGCCATTCGAGTCACCGAGTCCATCATGAACATCACGTCCTTGCCCTGATCGCGGAAATACTCCGCAATCGACATGGCAGCCAGCGCACCTTTCACCCGAAGCAATGCGGGGTTGTCCGAGGTAACCACAACCAGGACGCTGCGCGCCAGGCCGTCTTCTCCCAAATCCTTCTCGATAAACTCCCGCACCTCGCGACCTCGTTCTCCGATCAACGCAATAACATTCACTTCCGCATCCGTGTTCCGCGCGATCATCCCCATCAACGTACTTTTTCCGACACCGCTGCCCGAGAACACACCAATCCGCTGTCCCCTACCCCAGGTAATGCACCCATCGATGGCTTTGATACCTGTTGCAAGCGGGTTGGCAATCCGCTGCCGGGTAATCGCGCTGGGGGGTTCAGCCACAATAGGACGCCATTCGTCCGTCGTCAGCGGGCCATGTCCGTCAACTGGATTGCCCAAACCGTCGATAATTCTCCCCAAAAGACGGGCACCGCACCGTACATGCATCGGCCCGCCCGTCGACACGACTTCCGCCCCGGGATAAACCCCGAACGCCGGCCGTAACGGCATCAGAATTACTCGACCCGAACGAAATCCGACAATCTCAGCGGGGATCGGATCGCTCTGCGCATTCGGATAGATGTAAACGAGATCGCCGATGGACCCGCCCGGCCCGCGGGACAATGTAAGGAGCCCCACAACTTCTTCAATACGTCCGCGATGACGAACCGTGTGGACTTGCTCCACGCTTCGTTCAAAACTCTGCCACGCAACCGGCGCCGGCTGGAACATACTCATGAAGACTCTCTCGGTTCCTCGCTCGATTCCTCGGTAGCCGCGTCGGCTTCCCCCGACTCGTCAGACGAAGAGTTTGCGGTCATTCGTTGAATGGCTAGGTACATCTCTTTCTCTTCGTCGCTCATCTCGTCGAATCCCAACGGAAGGTCCATTCCACCTTCCGGCTCCTCCCACTGTTCTTCCTCGTATTGCTCGTCTTCGGAAGGCGGTTCCGTCGGTTCCATCTCCGGATATTCGTCCTGTTGTTGCGGTATCTCGCCTTCAGACGAGATCGATTCTTCCTCCCCAACGGCCTCTTCCTCGGATGCAGGAGGGTAATCCTCCTCAGGCTGTTCGAGAGACTGCATCATCTGCTCATATTCCGCTGAGGGTTCTTCCGAGTCAGGAGCAAACTGTTCGTCGGCCGAAGGTGGCTGCTCGAAATCTTCGGAAACCGGCTCATCATCCATCGCGGGTTCTTCCTGCTGAACCGGGGTCTCTTGGTCAGACGACTGTAGGGGGTCCTCAGCGGGTCGGAGAGGCTCCGGTGGCGGACTCGCGAATTCGGCGTCCGGCCGCTCCTGGTCTTGTAGCTCCTGGTCTTGTAGCTCCTGGTCTTGTACAGGTTCCTCCTGGATCTGGGATTCTTCGGGTATCGCCTGCTGTGGCGACGGGCCGGGTTCTTGTTCCGTCGCTGCAGGAGTGTCCTCGGTCGCAGGTGGGTCCTGAACACTCATCATGTCTTCGCTGGCAGTTTCGTCCGATACGCCCTTATCTTCGGGTACGAGGGTTTCGCCGATAATCGAGAGTTGCCGTTCGATCCTCCCGTCAACACCGCCGCTCCCGGTCTCGACAATCACTCCGCCTCGCGGAACCCGGGCGTCTTCTCGCAACTCGATCCGGTCGAGATCGTCGAACGCTACCCGATATTCTTCACAATGGCCTTCTATGATTTCACGGTCATCCGGGTGAATCAGCAGAGTCAACGATTGGCGGTCGGTCGCCCGGCGTATACATTCTCGTGCGACACGAGCAACAGTCTCCTCATCCTCATGGACAATCCTCTGAACGACTTTCGTTGCGATTTGTGCGACAAGACGACGGATTTCAAGTTCCTGGGACAGAATCATGTCTTCCAGGACGCTTCTGGCTTCAGCGCTCATCTGGGCCAGCTGCCCCATCATGCCGGCGACCTCTTTACGGACCTCCTGGCGGCCCGCCGAATTTCCTTGTGCTTGCCCCTGCTGGGCGGCTTCCTGACGAATACCTTCCACTTCGGCATTCGCCTGGTTCAGAATCTCTTGCTTTTCGGCCTCCGCTTGGGACAGAATCTGTTCCGCGTCCGCCTGTGCCCGCTGCAAAAGTTCTTCCGCTTCCGTCTGTGCTTGGGAGCGGATGGCCGCGATTTCATCCTCCAGATAATAGAGGGCTTTCTCGCGATCCATGATCGCCATGGGGCGTTCCATCTTCACTCGGGGCGCTTTGATCACTCTCGACATCGGTCTCGGTTCATCCTCCCTGCTAATTCTGCGTCTTGTTTATGAAAAACGGCCCAGCAGGAAATGCTGTCTCAAAACTCCTTCTTCTTTCCCTCCCCATGACTGGGGAGGGTTCGGGTGGGGTTGATACGTTGAGTGTTTCCAACCCCCTCTGTATCTACCCCAATCTTGGGGGCGAAGGGCTCTTTCGTGCACTTTGTCTGTTTTGAGACACCCTCAGGAGCCTCGCCCTAACTCATCGACATGGGCGAACCGCTCCCATCCCACTTGCATTCTCTCAAGGTTTCGAGATTCGTACAGATCGATCCTCCCGAGGCTTCAATCCAATATTGTACCTGTAGATTCACTATACAGGCTTCATTTTCTCCGGTACGACGGAAATCTCCACGGTATCCGTGAATCACTTTGCCGCCCAGGGCAAAGGCGCAGCCGATCTCACTCGCGGTGCCGGAATCCACGTCGGATCCGTCCAGAACCGCCAACACGCCATCGGCCTTGATCAGATTCTCGTGATTCTGCCGAGCGATCTGCATGCTGAGACTATGCAGCTGCTTACGGCGCAAAGCGGAATCCTCGATCTTTTCCGCTTTTTCGAGTTCCACAGCCAACGGTTCCGCCAGGCTCCACGGATCGAGAACGGTATGCCCCAGTTCTTCGAGAACCTCAACGATGCGCCCAATGAACGACTTCGTACTCTCGGCAAATCCCAACGGCGACGCGACAAAGATCTTCACGGCTTTCTTCCTCTTAAATCATCATATCTTCCTCGCCGCCTCGTGCGACTTGAATCTCACCCGACTCCTCGAGCCGCCGGATAACGGAAACAATCTTCTGCTGGGACTCTTCAACTTGTTTCACCCGGACCGGACCCATGAATTCCATATCTTCACGAATGTTGTCCGCCGCCCTTGAAGAGATGTTCTCGAAGATCTTGTTCTTGACTTCTTCGTTCGCACCTTTAAGAGCGACCGCCAGTTCTTTCATGTCGATTTCTTTCAGCACCTGTTGTATTGCCCGATCGTCAAGTATCGTCACATCGTCGAAGGTGAACATCAGTTTCTTGATCTCGACCGCGAGTTCCTGGTTTTCATCTTCCAAAGTCTCAAGAATCGTCTTTTCCGTCGTGCGGTCCACCCGGTTAAGCAGCTCCGCCAACGACTCGATGCCGCCTGCGACCGTGAATTCCTGCGAAAGCACCGTCGAGATCTTTCGTTCGAGAACCCGTTCAATCTCGGAAATGACCTCGGGTGCCGTCTGATCCATCACCGCGATTCGGTGAGCCACCTCGGACTGCATCTCCGGTGACAAGGAAGACATGATCTTCGCGGACTGATCGTAATCCAAATACGCCAGAATGAGTGCCACAGTTTGCGGATGTTCGTTTTGAATAAAACTGAGCAGATGCGAGGGATCGACCTTCTTCAGGAAGTCGAACGGAGAGCCCTGTAGCATCCCCTGGAGTCGTTCGATGATCTCGATGGATTTCCCGGGGCCAAGCGCTTTTTCCAGAATCTCCCGCGCAGTCGCCACACCGCCGTGTCCGATATACTGCTTCGCCATGGCCGTGTGGTAAAACTCTTCAATCACCTGTGCGGTCAATTCGGACGGCACCGTACCGAGGTTGGCGACCTCGAGTGTGATCTGCTCGATATCCTCATCGGCCAGGTTCCGATACACGTCCGCCGCAACCTCCGGCCCGAGAGAAACCATCAGTATCGCGGCTTTCTTACGGCCGGTCAGTCTTGATTTCTCCTGTGAACTGCGGACCATAACAGTCTCCTCTTCCTCATTTCCGCCGAAACCTGCTGCAACAATCGCACGCTGCCGTAAGCCTTCTCCGCTTCGCCTACAGTCCGTTCGGCTCGCAAATCGTGTAAATCAACCCCCTCTGTATCTCCCCCAAACTTGATGCAATCGCAAAAAGTCTGGAATACGAATTTCAACCCCCTCCTAACCTCCCCCGATCTTCGGGGGAGGAACAGGTTGTCCTTCTCCCCCAAGTTCGGGGGAGAATACGTTGCAGACACGCTCGTTTCCTTTTCCTCCCCCGAAGATCGGGGGAGGTTAGGAGGGGGTTGATACTCTCCTTGCATTTCTCTCACTCATCAACCGCTCAGCCACGCTTTGATAATCGCAGCCACTTCCTCAGGTTTCTCCTGTGCGTACGAGATTACGTGTTCCTGCATCTTCAGCCGGCGCTGTTCCTCAGCCGGCAAACTCGCAATATCGCCGAATTGCGCAAGTCCCAACTGAGCCAGGGTCAGTTCGCGTGTCTCGGTAACAGGCTCGATCGGAACCTCTTCGACCTCTTCCTCTTCCACGGGCTTCGGCTGGAACGCCTTCTGGAAGAACAGCCAGGCGAGTACAGCGATCACCGCCAAGGCGATCACCGGCAGCACCGAGCGAATCAGGCGCTGTGCCTGCTCCAACCAGTATTCTCTTCGTTTCTCCGCGATCTCTCGTCGGTCGAAAGGAAACGACTTGATCGACAGCGTATCCGGACCTTCGATCTCTTCCGTGGTGATTCCTGCCGCCGCGATGATGTGGTCTCGCAACTCGTCCTGTAGAGCCTGATCGTACGGCTCCATTTCTCCGGTCTCTTGGTTTTCCCGGTAGTTGAGAGCCACTGAGATATGATGGGAGTTGACTACGCCGGGTGCGTAATCCGTTGTGATTTCTTTTCGGGTGTAATCGTAATTGGTAATCGTCTCTTCGATTTCCGTCCCGATAGTTCCACCGCCGGCTTCCCCGATCCCCGTGTCTTGAACGTTCCCCCCTACACCGGGCTCGCCCGCGATCTCGAGCGACTGCGAGGTCTCCGAGTAAGTCTTTTCACTCATCGGAGCCTGCGATTCAAGATCGAGTGCCCGTTCGGTTTCGCTCTTCTCCGTCCAATCCATTTTCAATTCGACTGTCAGGATATAGTCGTCCGGGCCAACCAGTTTCTCGATGACAGGCGAGAGTTTTCCGTAGAGAGCGGCTTCCTTCTGTCTGCGAACTTGATCGTGCTTGCTGGCAAGCGCAGCACCGGTTTCGGCTTCCTCGGTAACCCCGGCGACCGGTTTATTGTATCGATCCAGAATGCGGACTCGCTCCGGCGAGAGTTTCGGCACTGCACCAGCTACAAGGTTCTGGATCCCGACGGCTTGATCCCGGGAAATCGCGCCTGTCGTGTTGATTTTCACGGAGGCTTTCGGCGTGTCTTGATCTTCTTTGAACAGCTCGGGTTCCGGGATGGAAAGATGGACTTGGACGTCCTCGTAACGGGTTCCTACTCGGATAGTCTTTGCCAGTTCGTTCTGGAGGGCACGTACGTATTG
Source organism: uncultured bacterium (assembly GCA_964612675.1). Lineage (GTDB taxonomy): Bacteria > Hinthialibacterota > Hinthialibacteria > Hinthialibacterales > JAKPRU01 > CAZTDD01. Next base: position 19,802 of record CAZTDD010000016.1, on the reverse strand, counting down.
AGCATCGAAAATTCGTTCGGTCATCCCCAGCCGGGTCACATCGAACAATTCAAAACCGGGCCCCTCCGTCGGACCGAGCAGTCCCTGCCCTGCCAAATCGAGCCGGACACTGTAGCGGACGTCTCTCGGAACGCGGATCGTATTCGCGTCCAACTGGTAGTCGATGTTCTGAGCGTCCAACGCCGCTCGAATTTCCTGCAGCCGCGCCTCATCGCGCGTGGATACGAGCTGCACATAGTCCGGGCGGCTCGCGAAATACACTGCAATCACGAGCGCAATCAGCAATACCGAAGGGGCAAGAACAAAGAGAAGCTTCTGTTGGGTGTTCAGATTCCCCCACACCCTCGACAGCTGCTCCTGTAGCTGAGCGAAAAACTCGTTCATGACTCTCTCCTCTCAGGGGTTGTTCGACGTCCTAGAACGCCGCCTTTCCAGCCACACCCATGAGAGGATCGCTGTGGCGTATGAGAACCTGAATCTGTTCCGGTTTGAGACCGCCGAGATTTCGAACCAAATCTCGTTTCATCGCAGCAGTCTCATCCGCGGACGGAGGTCGCTCGGCAATGACAATCACCGACACAAATGGATCTTTTGGCGGCACCACAGGCTCCGAAAGCGTCCCGGTTTCCTTGCGGGGATATGCATAGTCCGTCACAGTCTCCTGGACTTCAATGCCCACCGCGCCAATTCCGGTGCACTGAACCGCCTGGCCGACACCCGGTTCCACCGCAATAGCCGACGACCGAGTCGTTTCCGTGTAAGTCTTCTCGCTGACGAGACACTCCAGCGGAATCGGCGCGGAGCGTTCGTAGTCCGTGATTGTTTTCCGAATCCTCAGTTGAAGCGATGAACCATTGTCACAGTCCATCCGGGAATGGTCCACCGGCAAGTTTACAGCGGGAGCCTGAGCCACTTTTATCGACGGTGGAGCGTGTTTGGAGTGATGTCCGAGGCCGGGAATTGCTGTTTTGATGATGAAATCGGGAAGGACCTGCGGGGCGCGACCGGTTCCCGCCGGTTTTTCTTTATCCTTGACTTTAGGGGACGATTCGATTTGGGCTGTGTTGTTTTCGGAATACCGCGTGTCGACACCGGGCTCCGCCTGAGCCGATTCGACCGTATCCGGCACAGCCTGCGAATCATCCTCGTCGGGAATCCGTAATTGGATGCCGGTACACAAGACGGCCTGCGTGGCAGAGGATTCCGATTCCAGGAATGTAGTGGTCTCCTCGAAATCCGCTACACCGTCCGCAAGCTGATAGGAATGCGGTGCCACCGGAAAAGAGAGCTCCAAAATGCTGCCCGGCTGAAATGCCAGACCGACACCATAAAACAGAAGTAGCGGCAGCAACGCACGGAACAGAATCTGTGACGATTGCTGCTCCACAGCCGGGGGATGCCACCACCTGTGTGGGAACCGGATGCGCCGAATTGCGCGGTTCAGCCGAAAATTCGGCGGGACGAAGTCGAGACCTACTCGCGTTGCTTCAGTACGATTTTCCTCCATTGGTTTGTCTCCCTGGGAACCTGAATAGAATGGACGAACAGAATCCGCACCGCACTCCGATGCCGGTGAGCAACTAAACGGTCGTGACAGGACGTTTCTGTTCTCAGCATGACGCTTTATTTACATCCTCGTCCCGAAAAGAACTCCGATCTCTCCGGAACGCCGATGTCCTGAAAAGTAGTTACACCGCGAGCGATAGATCCTTACAAAGACGCTTATACTCTTCGCGCGGAATCCATAATTCGCTCTCGGTCGCGATGAAAGGGACGCCGCGTGTGCGAAGCGTCTCTTTCAAATTCACCCAGTCTTCCGATTCCCGATTGATCGGCACAGCGACATAATCGGGACCGAAAACCCGAATTCCTGTGAACAGCCCGAGTAGGAGAACCCCGAGCAGAGCCAGGACCCAAACCGGCTGATAGACGCGGTTTCTTGCCATGAACTCTCTCCATTTTCGTTCTCCCTCGATTCTGTTTTTCCTCACCCAAAAGAAACAATTGCAGTCAACGGGACAAGGCCCACTAAATCTGCATTCTCATCACTTCGTCGTACGCTTGAATAATCTTGTTTCGCACCTGCATCGTCAGCTGAAACGCGATTCCGGCTTCTTCGACCGCAACCATCACCTCGTGGTAATTATCCGTTTGGCCGGTCACGAGATCCTGGATTTTTGTACCGGCATCGCTCTGCAACTGATTGACCTCCTCTAAAGCATGTCTCAGCATGTCCGGAAACCCCGGGCCGTCCATTTCGGGATCCGGACGGCGAATCTGCGGTTTGACAGGGGAGCCTCCCACGGGCGACGTACCGACCGGTCCTGCCTTCCAGTCAAGAGGATCCATGTCTGTTTCCTGTACTCTCACTTGCTGTCTGCCGGGGGTTTATGGGCCCGACAGGTCAGCGTTCGGTTTCTTCTTCCGGGTTCTCACCGGATTCGGACTGCTGCGGGTTAACCAGCTGCTGCCCTAACTGTGAGATAATCCGGTGTGCGTCCATTGTCATCTCGTGAAGCGCACCGAGTTGTTTGTTCAGGCTCTCGACGTCCGTGGCGTCTTTCGCGCTCGACGGATCGGGGATTTTCGTCTCCGCGTCCTTCAGCCGTTCGGATGCGCCCTCCAGGGTTTCCGCAAACGTTGGCTGCCCGGGTTCGAGACTCGGGGGCTTCGCTCCGCCTGGCTGTTGAGGCTCAACCGGCCCGACATTCGGATTCAGTCGTGCCGCGATGATTCTGGGATCCACCGGTTCAGCCATAATTGTTCATCTCCCGCTTCAGAGCTCTATCGGGCGCCGGATCTAACCGCCGATCTGCAGCGCTTTCGAGAGAATCTGTTTTGTCGAATTCATGGCGGTCACGTTCGCCTCGTACGCCCTGGATGAATCGATCATATCCACCATTTCCTGAACTACGTTAATATTCGGCCGAAGAACCACGCCCGTACTGTCCGCAAATGGATGATTCGGGTCGTAGATCTTCTGAAACGCGCTGGGTGTACGATCCTCGATGACACGATTGACTCGGACGCCCTCTCCGATAATCCGCGACATTCGCCGCCGCGCGGATGTCAACGCCTCGTTGAAATGCCGGCCTGTCGCCTGAAAAACCACAGTCCGCCGACGATACGGCCCGCCCTCACGAGTAACCAGAGTTTGGGCATTGGCGATGTTGTTCGCGACAACGTCCATTCGGACGCGTTGTGCACTCAGTCCGGATGCACTAATGTCGAAAGCACTCATATCTCCTCACCCCTATACTGTCCCGCTCTGTTGAATCACTTCACGCAATCCCGTGTATCGCCGGCTGAGCAGCTCGGTGAAAGCCAGGTTCTTTTGTGTGTTCTCCGCCAGGTTGGCCATCTCTTGGTCGACATTGATGTTATTGCGATCCGCTCGAAATCGCGTGTCGTTGTCGATGATGACCCTCGGCTGGACTGCCTTCACCATTCCCACACCCCCGATCTTGAAGTGCCGGGGATCGGTTCGTTTAGCTACAAAGCCGGTACCGGTCCGAGCGCGCTGAAGCTCCCGTTCGAACGAGACTGTCGCGCGTTGGTAGTTCGGTGTGTCCACATTGGCGATGTTGTTCGAGATGGCGGTATGCCGTCGATCTGTCCCTCGGATGCCCTTCTTGAGCATTACCGTAGTCTGAACGTCGAACAATCTCGAAATTAAAGCCATGACACACCTCGCTTACCGATACTAGCAAGAGATATGCCGGTACGTCGCGTCTCAAAAAAGGAACCTAAGTCAAGTATTTCAAGGCGGTTCCTGGTAAAGTCGTAACAAGGTGAGAAAAAAGAACTCGATAAAAAGCCACTCTTTTGCCTCGCAGGGGAAACTCCTGCCCATGAAGACCGGGTCACTTTACCTCTTCGATGCTTCCGTACTCGGGCGGCCAATCCCACCTTTCTTCGCCCCAGTTCGCTACGGTAGTGAAAACAACCCCCTCTGTATCTCCCCCAAACTTTGATGCAATCGCAAAAAGTCCCAGAATCGCCCCTCATCCTAACCCTCTCCCGGGGGGAGAGGGAACTTCCGATGCCAACTTTCGACTTTTTGCGACCCCGCCAAACTTTGGGGGAAAAGAGGAAATGGAGGCATTTTCTCTTTTTCCTCCCCCGAAGATCGGGGGAGGTTAGGAGGGGGTTGAAATTTGTTTCGCCAAATTCTCGCCCCCCCGTCAAGTTTGCGGGAGCTGCAGCAGGGGGTTGAAATCTGCGTAGAATCCGGTCCATCTATTCTATCCTCATCCGCTACGGCAGATTCATCATGTTCATCCGGTTCCGTGCCGCCTGTGTAGCAAACGGATCCTGTGTCTGCGTCACGTTCTGATACGCCTGTTGTGCCTCATTCAAATAGTGCTTCTTTTCGAAATCGCCGGTCTGCTGGGCGGCGATCCGCTCGTAACAATCGCCGAGCAGAAGCAACGCCCGCCCATACATCGCGTTCGAGATCGTTGTTCCGTGAATTCTCTTCAGGGCGTCCGCTGCTTTTTCGTATTCACCGAGATGGTAGTACGAGTCCCCCCAGCGGTAGAGCACTTCGTCACGATCCTCGTCGGCGTCCACCGCACCGGACTCCACATATCGTCTGAAAAATTCCGCGGCACGGTCGTAATAGTCGGATGACTGCGGATTCGCCAGTTCGAAGTTGATTTCAGCGATGGCACGCAACGCCGAATACTCTTTGGGGTTAATCTCAAGAAGATCGACATATTCCTGATCGGCTGCGAGCAGCGCCTCTCGACGCGCGTCATCGAACGAAACATCCGCCTCGTCACGGTACGATTGAGCGAGAAGACGTTGCGCTTTCAGTTTCGGCCCTTCGACAACCTCACCGGTTCCGGGCTTCCGCTCCACAGGATTGTCCCGCACGACTCGTTCCAGCACTTTCCGCGCCTGTCCGTAACTGAATCGTCGGAGATAAGATTTCGCGAGTTTGAGCGATACGCGGGAGAGACTGTCACCGCGTTCGTCCAATTGGTGATACTTCTGGTCGAGATAATGCTCGTAGATCCGGATGGCGTGGTCGGGATGACCGAGCTCGAGATAAATATCGCCGAGCAGCTCACGACATGGAATCGCACGCGGATCGCCCGGCGCTCCTGTGGCGGACCAGAGAATGGCTTCACTCAGCATTTCACGTGCACGCCCGAGATCGTTCGCCTTGTACGCGCATTGACCGGAACGGAAATAGCAGTCCTTCTGAGCATCCCGATCGTCCTTATCGACAAGACCGGACCGGTCTCTCGCCTCCAGCGCCAGTTGATATTGGTTGTAAGCGTATTGATAATTCTCCCGGGCGGCCTCGGGATCATAATGCTCGGTGTTCGGTGTCGAGAGAACATCGGCGTGCTTCTCGTAGGTCTTTGCAAGCCAATAGCGTGTGAAATAGGTCCAATCGGTTTCCGGAAATTCACGGAGAATACGATTGTATTCCGAGATCGCGCTTTCCAACTGTCCGACGTCGCCGCGAGACAACCCTCGACTGAAATAGGTGTTCGCCATCCGCAGTGCCGCTTTGTGACTGCGTTCCCCGGAGCCGGGTGGATACAGCGGATTCTGCTCGCGTCCCTTGCGATAATAGTCCACCACGCGCCGCTCGTAGTCCCCGACTTCCCACGCCGCATCCCCCACAAGGTAGCACAACGGTGCCAGATACTCGCTGTCCGGATCGCGTTCTTCGAGTTCCTGGATCAACGGTATCGCCACATCCATCGCTTTATTGTATTTCCCCATCTGGAAATACGCGTCCGCAAGGTTCTTCTTGATACGGTCTTCCTCGTCGGTTGTTAGAATACCGCCCTCTTGCTCTGTGCTCTCGCTCGCGAGGATTTCCACAGTCGGACTCTGGGTAATCAAGGAAGCATCGGGTTCGAGGCCCAACAGTCTGCTGTAAAGTATAGCGGCTTCCGAAAGGCGTTTCTCTGCGGTGGCCCGTTGGTTTTCGGCTTCAGCCAGCTGCCGTTTGCGAAGCGGATCGCTGCGCTGGAATGCTGAGACCGACCGCGTGATCTGCTCGACCAGGTTGGCGGAGTTTGTCCCGAGTACAAGTAAGGTATCGGCCAGTCCTTCCGCCAAATTCTGTTCCAGCTTCGTTTGTTCGAGGTTCTCTTCCTCCGCGTCCTCATGTTCGCGCTGCGCCAGGAGTTTTTCAGAGGTGCGATACTGCTTCAACGTCCTGTCAAGAAATCCACGTCGGTATTCTTCTTTGGTGGTGTCATAAAGGAGACGGTAGATATCGCCCATAGCGTTGTGGAGAGCGACTCGCTGTTTTTCTTTGATCGAAGGATGTTCCAGCGCGGACTCATATTGTTCGATCGCCTGCAATAGCCGTTCCGTTCGGGCGTTTTCGTCAACACCCGCCCATTTCCGGTAAATGTCGCCCAACGTGACACGGATCTGTGGCGCACGATCGGAGTTTGGATAGTGCTCGAGGTAATTCTCGTAGGCCTCCAACGCCTGTTCGTACTCATCCTGCTTCTCATAGGCAAGCGCAATGTAATAATAAGCATCCTCCTGGTAATCCGTCCGCATATAACGGCGGTACCCCTCGCCCTGTTTTTGCGCGAGACGATCTCCGATCCGCCGTTGTTCTTCCAGGAATTTGTAAAAATAGTCGACGGTTTCCGCGTAATACGATTTCGCCGCGTCGGGCTTCTCTTTGGCGACCTCTTCGGCGCGTCGGTAATGCGCCCGGGCGAGCAGGTAGGCGGCCTCCTCGAGATGTGGATCCTCCGGGAAATCGACCAGCAGCCGGGTAAATGAATCCACAATTGTATTCAGGTTTCGATCCCCAAGAACCTCGCTTTGATAGGCACGATAACCGGTCTCCCACAGATCCGCCGCTTTTCGCGGACTGTAATTCATGTAGTAATAGACTGTCAGACCGAGTGCGGTTACCATAACGAGGAGGGAGCCCGTCGCCGCGGCGATCATCTCAATCGGCGAAAGATTCAGCTTGAGGATAATGCGTTCGAGGAAACCCGGTTCCTCTTCCTCATCCTCCTCCTCCTCATCCTCGTCCTCTTCTTCTTCGTCTTCCTCCCCCTCTTCTTCGTCCTCTTCTCCTTCTTCAGCTTCGGCTTCCGCCTCTTCCTCCGCTGGAGTTTCTTCTTCCTCCTCCTCTCCAAAATCGCCTAGATCGAGATCCTCCAACCCCTGAAGAATGTCTTCCTCGCTTCCGTCTCCAAGCAGATCTTGCAATTCACTGTCATCTCCGTCACCGAGGTCGAGACCTTCTAGATCCAGATCTTCCCCAAGATCCGCCTCGCCTTCACCCGAGGGTTCCGCCTCGGGCTCGGCTTGTTCTTCCTCTCCTCCTTCGCCTTGCTCTTCTTCACCCAGATCGATCCCTTCCAGGTCAATATCTTCACCGATGTCTTTTTCACTATCGGCAGCGGTTTCCTGAGCAGCGGATTCCGCCTCGGTTTCTCCTTCTTTTTCAGTCTCTGCTTCCTCTTCTTCGCCAAGATCCAGACTATCGAGATCCACATCTTCCCCTAGATCCTCTTCCGTACCGGCGTCGGAGGATTCCTCTTCGTCCAGATCCAGTGCATCCAGATCGAAATCCTCACCCAGGTCGGCTTCCTCTTGCTCTTGGTCGGGGACGGGTTCTGTTTTAGCGGCGGATTGAGATCCTCGTTTCGGTGCGGGTTCCGGTTGCGGTTCTTCGGCAGGCTCCTCGTCCTCCGTCAGATCCAGATCCTCCATCCCCGCCGATACATCCTCCAAATTCAAGCCAAGATCGTCTTCTTCGTCATCAAGAAACGATTCCGGCTCCTGCGACGGTGGAGGAGAGGGCTGAAAGATCGGCTCTCTCTCCGGTGGCGGTTCGGTAGCGACGGCGGCGGAATAGTCTTCTTTTTCGCCTTCAGGCTCGAGAGCCCCTCGGAACGTATCGGGCTCCTCCCGCTGTCTGGGTTTCCGGAGACCAAGACGCTCAAGGAACGATGGTTTTTCCTCCGGCATCATATGAGCGACTTCTTGCGGAACCGAGCCCCGGGAAAAACCCGATTCGGAAGCACCCAGAGCTTCCTGTAGGATCATATCGTCGGCCAGAGGCTGCTGTGACGACCGGCGTTTCTTGGCCTTCTTGCGGGCGCGGCTAGCCACCTGGCCGGACTCGACCATCTGATCGACAAGCCGCTCCTCGACCTGCGGGTCGAGTGGAGCCGTCGGATCGTCGACCTCGAGTCCGAGGCTGCTGAGAGTGTCCATGACGACCTGGCTGCGCACACCTAGCCGCGTGGCCAAATCAAGGACCGTGCTCTCTCCTCTGGTTTCTTCCGCTAACTCCGCCATGCTGTCGCTCGTACTGCGTCAAAACGACGTGGTTTCTTGTTCCGCTGAGCCATCCTTCCGTTCGACTGGGAGGGCAAGGCCCCCAGGAGGACGAGGCTCCCGGGAGGGCGAGGCTCCCGCCGAGCCACTCTTCCAGTCCAAACGGCTCACCAGGAGGTTCGTCCTCCCGGCTAGGATACGCTCCGTCTATTCCGAACTCTTCGGCGGCCATTCAAAGCCGGCCGTGCGGTAATCATTCAGTTTGTTGCGTAACGTGCGGATGCTGATCCCGAGCATCTCGGCCGCACGCGTTCGATTATCGCCTACACTGTCCAGCGTCTTGAAAATCAGTTCCCTCTCCATCTCAGCAACAGTCATGCCAACTCGGGACCCTCCGTCCCGATTGATCTGATCCGGCGAGGAATTCCTCAGCTCGGGGGGGAGATTGGGTGCGTCCAGCTGCGGTCCTTTGGCAAGAACAACCGCTCGCTCAATGACATTCTCGAGTTGACGCACATTCCCCGGCCAATCGTTCTTCCATAACAGGGATTCGGCGTCTTTCGTAATCCCTTGAATTCGTTTGTTCATCTCCTGGTTGTACTTTTCAATAAAATGATTCACCAAAAGAGGGATATCGCTCTTCCGTTCTCGGAGGGGCGGAAATTCAATCGAGACCACGTTAAGGCGATAATAGAGGTCTTCACGGAACCGCCCTTCCTGGATGGTCTTCTCCAAATCCCTGTTGGTGGTCGCCATCACACGGACGTCCACTTTCACTGGATCGCGTCCGCCGACTTTGTCCACCTCGCGTTCCTGCAGGACGCGTAGGAGTTTCGCTTGCAACTTGGCGCTCATTTCGCTGACTTCGTCGAGCAAAATCGAGCCCCCATCGGCCATCACGAATTTCCCCTCGTTGGAGCGGATCGCGCCGGTGAACGCTCCCTTTTCGTGCCCAAAAAGTTCGCTTTCGAGAAGCTCCTCCGAGATGGCGGCACAGTTCACCTTGATAAACGGCTTGTTCTTGCGGGGAGAAAGATAGTGAATCGCGCCTGCGATCAGTTCTTTTCCGGTGCCGCTCTCACCTCGAATAAGAACTGTGCTTCGGGTAGAAGCAACGGTACGAATCAAATCATAGATCTCCATCATCTTGGGATCTCTTCCGATGATGCGGTCCAAACCGTATTTCAGTCCGACCTCCTCCTGGAGACGGCGATTGACACGGCGTACGTCGGCGGTATCGAGTTCGCGCTGGATTTTCGCCTTCAGCTCCTCGACGTCGAAAGGTTTGCGCAGATAATCGGACGCTCCGAGTTTCATCGCTTCGACGGCGGTTTCCACGGTTCCATGCGCGGTCAACATCATGACCGGTAGCTCCGGCGCGATTTCACGCAGCTCGCGCAACGTTTCCATACCGTCTTTCACCGGCATCTTGATGTCGCACAACACCAGATCCGGCACCGATTCCTTGACCGCATCGATGGCCTCCTGACCATTCTCCGCCTGTCGAACAGTGTATCCCTCCGACTTGAGCACCGTGGTCAGCAGATTACGAATTCCCAACTCGTCATCAACGACCAGAATGGTGGGTGAAGGCATATTCCTTGTTCCCTTCTTCTTGCGCTTCTATCTGGTTCCAGGAGTACAACCCCCGGTCCCTTACCCCGCCTTCGTTTCCGCCATCGGCAGAAACAATGAGAACTCAGCTCCACGGCCCTCTTCGCTTTCGACTCTCAGAAAACCACCGTGTTCCTCGACAATTCGGTTCGACACGGCCAGTCCCAAGCCCGTTCCATGCGATTTCGTCGTAAAGAACGGATCGAAAAGTCGGTCCAAACGGTCTGCGGGGATACCCGGACCGCTGTCCTTTATGCTGCATACCGCAAACGGTCGGACATCCTCCTCGCGAGCCAACCGTTCCGAAGAGCGATACAACCGAACATCGATTCGACCGCCCGACGAACGCAATGCGTCTGTTGCGTTCAGCAGCAGGTTGATAAACACCTGTCTCAGCCGGTCTCGGTCGATCTGTACCGGAGATCCCGCCGGATCTCGTTGTATTTCGACTGTGATACCGTTGGTGTCGAAACGGTCCTCCAGAAATTTGGTCACATCGGCGGCCAATTCACTCAGATCGTGCGTTTCCAAATCATTGGCGATCGGTTTTGCCATGTCGAGCATGTCGTCGGTCAAACTAGCGAGCCGATCGATTTCACGAATGACATTGGCCGTGAACTCCTCCAGAAACTCCGGCTGTTCCTTCATGGATGGAAGAATCTGCAAATAGCCCCGGACGGTGGTCAGCGGATTCCTCATCTCGTGAGCCACTCCGGCCGCGAGCTCGCCGAGCGCGGTCATCCGGTCTGCCCGCCGCGCGCGTTCCTCCAGTAGACGTTGGGAGGTCAGATCGGAAAAAATGAAAGTCGCTCCGATTTGTCGGTTCGCCCTGTCGAACAAAGGGGAGATCCCCCCTTTCACATAAACATCTCTCCCCGAACTATGCAGGAGACAGCGCTCGATCTGATCGTGCGCTTCGCCGTCCAACAACAAAGGAACCAGCTCCGTGCCTGCTTTTCCCAGGATGACGGAACAATGCCGCCCGAGCACCTCGTCCCGATTCCTTCCCAAGGCCCGTTCCGCCGCTGTGTTCAAGGTGAAACAAATACCTTCGGTATCAACTGCCAACAGGCCGCTGCTCATCGACTCGATGACATTATCCAGATCCGCTCGTAAACGTTCGACCTCGGCAATCTTCGATTGAAGATCCTTGTTCGCCGTCTCGAGCGCCTGGTTTTTATATTCGAGTTCCCGATTGATCTCAGCGATGCGCTGCTGGAGAGAATCATAGGCCGCCTGCAGCTTTTCAGTGTGGCGATTGAAAATTCCAATCGCTTCCTGCAAAGCGACCAGATCCTGAGGACCTGCACCCTCAGGATTGGATGTCAGTTTTTCAATACTCCTCATCGGAGAACCCTGGGGTTCGGCAGCCATAAGCCCCGACCTCCTCAAGCGTCCCTGAATCGACAATCATTTGGACGCAACAGATACAGCCTATATCATTTTAATAAAAAAACTCACTTACTTAACCGTCCGGTTTTCGTTCGCTGCTGGATGGTTGATACTCCTTTTGCCCAATGTAGTATGTATCGTAGACCAATCGTCCTATATCTCGTTCTCTTTCAGCGTTTCCGGTCGAGAAATCGTGCCGCTTCCGGACCGAACTGATGTCCGTATGCCTTCAAAGCGCCTCGTGCCCGCAGAATGGATGTCAGTTCCCGGTTAATCTCGGTGGCGTGATCTTTGAGTCGTGTCTCGATTTCCTTTTCAAGTTCCATGAGAACCTGAAGCACCTCAGAGATTCTTCCGGCGGCCTTTCGAACGGACTCGCGTTGCTCCTCGGGAACCTGTTGCGCCGCTCGCTCCCACTCGGATTTTGCCTCTCCGGATTCCTCGTCCAACTCGTCCAACTGTTTGACAATCCCCTGCTTTTGAGCAATCAAACGGGCGATTTGTTCAGCGTCGGGATTCTCGCTGGACAGAATCTCCAGTTGTTCTCTGGAAAGACGCTCCATCTCCTCGAACAGCTCGAGTTCGCGCTGGAGAGCATTTGTCATTTCGCGTACAAGCCGGTCAGCGTCCACGTTGGATACCTGTACTGACATCGTATTCGATTACGAAAAAGGTCAATCTGGGCACGAAGTCGCACTCGTTCGAATACAACATCTAGTTACTTAACCACGGCTGGTCGGCAAGATTTTCCTCTTCGACCCGCCGTGACTTAAGATCGCCTTTTAACGCACTTACGCTATGTCCCGACACAAGTATAGTTTAGAGCATTTATATGTCAAGACATTTTTTCGAGACATTTTTTTCGGGTTCAGATCATTCCGGTCTGAATGCATCCTCGATGTGCCGGATCTCGGGTGGACATCCTTCTTCTTCGAGAATCGATATAACATCAAAGCGGACATTCCAATCCGTGTGCAAACCCCGCGCCACCAGATAGGCTTCAGCCAGCCGAATGATGGTCTTTTGTTTCTTCTTCGTAACGGCCTCAAAGGGCTGACCGAAGGCTTCGCTGGTCCGCATCTTGACTTCAACAAAGATGACCTGGTCTCCGTGGTTGGCGATGATATCGATCTCTCCCCGGCGAAGGCGGAAGTTTCGTTCCCAGATTTTGTATCCCTTCTGGATAAGGTAGTTGGCTGCGCATTCCTCCTTCGCCTGGCCGATTTCGTAGGTGCTTTTTCGAACATCGATCGCCTGCCTCTTGAATTCTCCCAACAATCTGCGGCAGCGATACTGAATGACAAAATGTTCCGCGGCCGACATCGTCCCGCGCACCGCTCCAAGTTCCTCCATGATCGCTTCCACTCGTTCCCGAGTCAGGCGGGTGGAGAAGCGCTTGTAGAGCCGCTCAAACGGAACCGATGGCGAAGCTGTCAGAATCCGCTCGGACACCCCGGCGAAGGTATGGCGATGAATTTGCGAGGCCCCAAAAACCTCAAGCGCCGCTCGATGGTAGGGAGTTGGGTATCCTTTGTGACTATCGAAGTCGTATTGTGGAAACTGCTGATGGTAAGAGCCCATCATCCGATCTCGAACCACTTTCGCGATAATCGACGCCGCAGCAATACTAACCGAGCAACGATCGCCCGCCACAATACCCTCTGCAGGGATACCGCTCAGATCCGGCGTCTTGTTCCCATCCACAAGAACGTAATCCGGGGGGCTTGCGAGACGTTCCACCGCGCGTTTCATAGCCAAAAGCGACGCCTGGAGAATGTTGATTTCGTCGATCTCTTTGGGTGTGGCCGTCCCTATCCCATAGGCATCCGCCAGCTCGATCAGAATGCGGTAGAAATGTTCGCGTTGATGTTCGGTGAGTTGTTTTGAGTCGCGGATTCCGTGAATGATGTGAGGTTCAAGATTTCGGGGCAAAACCACGGCGGCAGCCACAACGGGGCCGGCAAGCGGCCCTCGACCGGCCTCATCGCATCCGGCAACCCTCAGGTACCCTCGGCTGAAGAGATCGTCCTCTCGGATGCTTGAAGGTGGCTCGAAACGTTTCTGTTTTTCGCGGGCCTGTTCCGGCATCGTCCACCCCCACCGTCACACTCCAGAAGATACACGATCTTCGGTAGTATGACGAGCGGAGCTCCACATATGGTACGGAGGCATCACTTATGAGAATTCTACTGCATTCTTTCACGTTTCGAGACTATGACGTTGAGCATGCCATCGCCAAGGGGAAAGTATTTGGTTACGACGCACTCGAGTTATTTCCGTCTCATTTCGGCACCGGCGACCTGGATCGATTGAAACAAGCAATCGATCTGTCTGTCGCCGCCGGTCTGCCGGTTGAGACTGTCGATTTCTCCGTGGACCTGTTGGAAACCAAGGAGAAACAGGAACCCTCGATCCGCGCTGTCCAGCAACTCCTGCACGCGATCGACTCGACCGGAGTGAAACGAATCAACGGCCACGTCGGTAGTCTCGTCGCATCCGACCCGAACCAATTCAGTAACAACGGCTCGGTACTCGCAACGCCGGAAATGTACACCAACGCAGCGGAGGGACTCCGTGCGATCTGCGATACAGCCGCGCAGGTGGACATCGACGTTGTCCTCGAAATCCACATGAACACCCTGCATGACTCGGTCGCGACATATCTCCGTCTGCATGAGCTGGTCGGAAAAGCCAACCTGGGAGCGACCTTGGATGCCGGCAATATGTATGCGATAGCCCACGCTGAAAAAGGTGAAGAGGCTATCCTCGCGGCGAAAGACGTGCTCAAGTACGTCCATTTGAAGAACTGTATCGCTGTGGCGGGAACATTCTCGTATACAGTGGACCTGCAAAGCGGAGATATCAATCACGACAAACTCTGCCGTGTACTGCATCGGATCGATTACGACGGGGATGTGTGTATTGAGTATTGCGGCGAGGGCGATCCACATCCGCGTGCTAGAGCGGATCATGCCTATTTGTCTTCGCTGCGCCAAGAAATCTTAGCATGAGCCTCGGAGATCAGCCGATCATTCGCAACGGCTGACCGGTGGATTCGATTGCCGCCAACCAGAGAGGACCGTCCGTATCGACCACTTTACTTTTCGATACGGCTGCTTCGATCGGAAGGTGCGTGAACTTATCGTTCCACAGCCCGACCAGCATTCCTGTACGGCCGCTCATGGCCGCATGGACGGCGTTGCGCGCTAACTGCTGACAAAAAACCTTGTCGGTGGGTACCGCCGGAAGCGAACGGACGTAGTAGCTCGGGTCGATGTATCTTGTTACGACGGGAATATCCTTTTGCTGAAAATACTCGTTCACTCTCTCTTTCAGATAAACTCCGATATCGGCTAAGCGAATATTCCCACTCGCGTCTTTTCCTAGTTTCTCCACTTGATCGGCGAGGATGTCTTGGCCGGCTCCTTCCGCGACCACGACGAGAGCATGCTTTCGCTTGAGGATGCGGCGCTCGAGACTGACCAGGAATCCGTTTTCTCCCTCCAGATGGAACGGAACCTCCGGAACCAGAAGAAAGTTGACTTCCCCGCTGGCAATGGTGGCCATGGTCGCCAGAAAACCGGAGTGACGCCCCATCAGTTTCACAATGCAAATCCCATTGAGCGCTCCGTACGCTTCCATATGGGCTCCGTGCAATACCTCCGTAGCAACCGAGAACGCCGTTTCAAAACCGAATGTCCGCTCGATATAACTCAAATCATTGTCGATGGTCTTCGGAACACCGATCACGGCGATGTCGAGCGACCGTCTTTTGACCTCTTCGGCGATAGCGAGCGCACCGCGCTGCGTACCGTCACCGCCGACGGTGAACAGAATGTTGATCCCCCGCCGGCCAAGAAAATCCACCATATCGACGACATTCTGACTGCCGCGTGAGGTGCCGAGGATCGAGCCGCCCATCGTATCGATAGTCGCCACTTCGTGAGGCGTCAGCGCGAGGGGGACCTCGCCGTAATAATCCACCAGACCGTAATAACCATACCGAATGCCATGAATTCTCCGGACTCCGTAATGATAATACAATGCCATGACCAATCCTTGGATCACATCATTCAAGCCCGGGCACAGTCCTCCACACGTTACAATCGCCGCGCAAGTCGATTTCGGATCGAAATAGACTTTCTGACGCGGTCCGGCGATTTCCATGGAAGGAGGTTCAACGCCTTTCTTTGTGTATTCCCGCCAGGATCGGAGAGAGGTGTGGAGTAGGACCCGTTCGTTATCCTCGGCATAATCGGCAATCATGTCGCCGTGTTCCGTCGAGAGATCGAGGGGGGAAGGAATCTGAGCCTCTCCGAGGCGCTGTACTTCAAAGCGTGGGTCGGAATCCATGAGCTACGGGGTCCTTTGCGCTTGCTGGGATATGGGTTTTTCGTTATTGAGCCCCTGCTGTTTCAAAATGTCGCCGATTGTCCGTTTGTCCCGGCGATTCGAAAACCGTCGGAACCGGAAATCCTGCCCGTCGCATCGATCGGACCCTCAGCGACAACTCTAGGGTAGCGTATTCAAGTCGGGTTCAGAATGCCAGACGAGACTGAGATAATTGCGATAGAATGAACTCGTTCCATGACCACGTTCGGGGGGAGGCTGGCAGCAGGGGGCCACTTGGAAAGAAAACCTCCCCCCGAACCAAACGAAGTGGGAACGAAAGACGATAATCGTTTAAAAGCTATAGCCCACGCTGATCGTGGCCCAGAAATCATCTTCGTCATTGATCGCGTCCTCAAACGACCACTGATAGTTGACACTCGGTGTCAGCGCAAACCCTTTCCACTCAAAGCAGGTCGATACACCCACCGTCGCGTGACTCCAGCAAGAGTCCTCTCCGTACACGCCATCGTTATATGTGATGTCCGAAGCGAAGCTGATCGCCTGCTCTTCCTGATCCGGCAACAGCGGCGTAATCGGTAGATCGTACCCCAACCCAAGAATGTGAAACCAACCTCTCTCCGGCCCGCCTGACGCAAACGGCCAATCATACGCCGCGATATAGGAAGGCACCACAGCGCTGTCTCCCACGGGAAGCAAACTCGGGAGAGCGACCCCGAGTCCCAGCTCCTGCACATCGGAATCCTCGGACGAAACATTGGGGAAATCATAATAAATGTAATTCACCCATGTATCAATCGCATACCGCTCCTCTTCGAAGAACGATCGTTCATACGCGATTGAATAATCCAATTCGTCCAAGTCTTCCCATCCCGACTCCAACGCAAAAGAACCCCAGACATTGACACTGAAACCGGTTTGGAACAAATCGAAGTTGACACTGGGTTGAAAGGCGGGATCGTCCTCCAACACATCGTACCCACGCCACATATATTTACTCACAAACGTCGCATCCAAATCGACACCGAGACGTCTCTCATCGTCTCCCTGTGCATACACCGCTCCAACTGCTAGAACCGAAACAATTGCGAACAATCCGATACGTGTTCTCATACTCGACACTCTCCTTCCCTGTGGTGAATCGTTTCTATCTGGCCGATTATCGCTCAATCTGTCGAGAAAGTCGAAACTCGCAAGGCCTTGGGAAAAGTACCCTACTCTTACGCAATACGTATACCAGCCAGACCACCAATCGGTTCGAAGCAAGCCCCCTGAAGGATCGGTCTGGGCATCCGAGACATTTAACTAAAGGTGAATAAAGGACTTAAATCTACATATAGACCTCGTGGTCTTCCCAAATCCACTCTCTGTGCAAGAACTCGCCCGGCCGTACCCCAGCCGGGCGTTAAGAGAATTCAAGTTGGAATTTGAACTGCTCTGTTCATGCTCAAACAGCTATTCAGCAGGTTCGCGGGGTACCCACACTGATGACTTCTACTGGAGATGTCAACAGCGCGTTCTACGTTTTCCGGCTGTGATCGAGCACGTAACGAATTATTTTGAGCAGCTCATGCGGCCTATAGGGCTTCGGCAGGAAATGACTCACACCGATGCGGGCCAGAAAATCCTCGTTTCCATTATCGGTGAACCCGCTGCTCAGTACGACATTCATGTCCGGAGAAATCGCACGGATTTGCTCCAATGCCTCGATTCCGGTCAGATACGGCATCGATACGTCCAATAGAATCAGATCGATGTTATCTCGGTGCTCAAGAAACTCATTGACGGCCTCTTTACCGTTGGCGGCAACAAGCACTTTGTAACCGTGCCGTGTGAGAACAGTCTCCGCGAGACACCGAATGACATCTTCATCATCCGCAAGGAGAACCGTCTCTGTCCCGTCGAAATATTTCTCTTCACCGCTATTTGGACAAACTGATTCGCCGTCGGGGTCGGTGGCGGGAAGATAAATCTCGATTGTGTTTCCGTTGTCCGAACCATTCGCAACGTGAATCCAGCCGCGATACTGCTTCACAAGACCATAAACATTTAACCAGAGGACAGGAATCTCCTCCCGAGCGTGCTCAATTGCCGAAAGGGGATCCACAATCCAGCGCTGTGTTTCCACATCGAGAGGCGGAGCGTTATCGGAGACCGACAAAAGCACATACTCTTTGGATTCGCCGCTGTTTGCTATATTCCACGGTAATGTTCCCGCCTGCAAAACGCGGGTCGCGATAAGGATACGCGGTGTATCGCTCGGCTGATTCTCCTCCTTCTCGCGTTCCGCCATTCTCCTCGCTGAGTGAAGGCAAAGATTGGTCAGAACCGACTGCAGGCGTGCGTTATTGGCAATCACATCGGGGACCGTCGCCGCGAGATCGAGGTCAATAGCGACATTGGGCTCGATTCTGTGGCTGAGCAACGAGCAAGTTTCTTTGACAGCAAGATTCACGTTGACCGGTCGAAGTTCGGTAACCGGTTGCCTGCTGAAAATGGTGAGCTGACGCAACAGTTTCTCGGACCGCCGAACCGCCAAAGCCGCTCCGCTGAGGTACTCTTGAATACCGTCGGGGGCCTCGAGCTCAGCCAGGCCGATACTGCCCAATAGACCGGTAAACAGGTCGTAAACACTGTGAATGATCCCCCGCAGAACCGGTTCGAAGGCCTCCATTTGGAGGAAACATCGAAGCTCACGATCGGGATCGGAGCGGTCTCGAACCCCATGTCTTGGGTGAGGAATCTCCCAACCAACCGATTGGTACTCGCAAAGATCTCCCTTAGAATCGAATAAGGCACGGTCGATCCATTTTTGCCAACGAAGCCGTCCCACCCCGTCGACAACACGGTGTTCGATTTCACCGACCGGATTCTGCTCCGTCAAAACCGAACAATGTGTCTTGACCTTTTCTCGATCTTGTTCGGGGACCAACGGCAGAAAACTCTGTCCGATCAGTTCTTCTTTCTGCTTTGAGAAATAGTGACAGTACGCATCGTTTACGAACGTGAGGGTGCCGTCGAGTGTGTATCGGCAAATGAGATCCTGATCGTCTTCAACGATGCTAAGGTAGCGCTCTTCACAGAGGTGGAGAGACTCGAGCAGACTCTCCCAGCTCTCACTCGCAGAGGCTCCGTTCGGCTTCTCGGTCTTGCCGGCGTCACCCGGGTTCGACGAATCAGATGTACGATACTTCGGTTGTAAGGAACTGTTCATCTCCGCTCTTCCTTCAGTTGTTTCACGACCAAGAGCAGCCCACGTACACAGGAAACGTGGAGACAGAAACAGTCCCTCCTTCGAACGAACTACTAACCGTATAGACGGAAAAAACTCCTCTTTCCGCCCTATTGTTTGGTCAACTCAGGCGTAGCCAATAACATAGAACATTACACACAACACATTACAGAGTGTACCAAAGTGCAGGCAAAAGTCAAGAACTGCTATAAAAGTAATCTCCCACTAACCGGATGAGCGGGATGGCCGTATTGCGCGACATCTGTTGACCCGTGTGCTGGAGACGAACATCCAATAGAGAGGAACATCCAACAAAAGAGACAATTAGCCGTATCGAAGAATGGACTGTCCCTGCAGCGCCGATCCTTCAAGATTGATGCCGTCGCAAAAAGTCTGAAATTGGCGGCGGAAGTTCCCTCTCCCAGAGGGAGAAGATCTCTCCCGACTTTTTGCGGTCCCATCAGACTTTGGGGGAGAAAACGGAACCAAGGCGTTTTCTCCTTTTCCTCCCCCGAAGATCGGGGGAGGTTAGGAGGGGGTTGAGGTCTCTTTTGCTCACTTTTTGCCGGTTCAACACATCTTGAGGAAAGAGGAATTCTCAAGAAACAGTACTATCGTAGGTCTGCTTCCCCCGCTGTTTGAAAGCGTTGTCAGCCCGACCTTTTCTTCCGAAAAAGGGCCTTCCAAAAACTCTCTTTTTTCCCAAGCACGGTCACATACGGCCCCAGCCTCTTGTAGATCTCGGCCATCCCGTCGGGCGGGAGTGTTAATCTCCTTTTGCCAAGGCGTTTGAGGATCTTGTCGAGAATGTTGTCTTTCGGCGGATGAAGGGTCATCTGTATGCTCCGATTCTCCGTCTACTACCTGCCTTTGTGCTCGCCCGGCAGTTGGACTGCCGGGCGATGTTTCCCCTTCCCGTAAGTCGAAC